>NZ_CP046902.1:3780000-4380000 GCF_009789555.1 Stutzerimonas stutzeri | reverse complement strand
GCAAGGCTTGCCGGGCGGCGTCATCGCGCTAGGCGATGCAAGCTATGGCGATACGTTTTGCGGCGCGGGTGAGCAGGTCCGGGAACTGTACGCCGAGCTGGGGGTGCGTGAGGTTCAGGAGATGCTGCGTCTGGATGCCAGCGAAACGGTCACGCCGCAGAGCGACGCCGAACCCTGGCTGGAACGCTTCGCGGCCGCGCTGCGCGACTGACCGCCCGAATGGCGGGCGCCGGTCATGTCTGGTCGGCCCGCCTCGGATCGACGGCATGACGACGGGCGAAGGCCTGCAACTGTGGATAGAACTCGCTGAAATCCTGTTGGAGCGGTGCATACAGCCGTTCCAGTTCGGCGACGCCGCCGGCCAGCCCTTCCGGGCGCGACAGGCGTCGACTCATGCCGGCGACCACCTGCTCCATCACCTCGAAATGCCGATAGCTGCCGAGCCAGTCCTGAGCGGCCATGCGTGGCGCGATCAGCGCCAGCTTGGGAGGGAGCGCGGCTTCGTCACGTAGCACCTGATAGACCCGCGCGGTGAAAACCGGCAGCGGTTCGTCGGCATAGTCGTGCCAGCGTGCGGCCAGGCAGTGATCGAAAAACAGGTCGACCAGTATGCCCGCGTAGCGCCGCCGCTCGCTGGGGAAACGCTGCTTGGCTTGTAGCACCAGCGGATGGCTGTCGGTGTAGGCATCGATCTGGCGGTGCAGGCGGATTCCGGCCTCGATGTCGGTGGGCCAGCGCCCTTGCAAAATGCCCTTGACGAAATCTCCGTAGAGACTGCCAAGCAGTTCGCCGGGCCGAGTGCCGCCGAGGTGCAGATGAGCGAGATAGTTCATGCGGCGAGTCTAGCAGTGCTTGCGCTCGTTCGGCTCGCATCAGGCGGCCAGGACCAACGGCGCGGCGCGTCCGCGCAACGCTTCGGCAATGGCGGTGTGGCAGGTGCGGCCAAGCCGGTTGCGATCCATGGCGCCGCTCGCGATCGGCTTTAACAACTGAATCTCCACGATTGCGGTGTCGGCGGCCAGCAGCCTGAACAGGTGCGAAAGCAGATCGTCGTCACCGATGAATGGCGCGATGGGATCGGCCTGTTCGTCGCGCCGATAACGGATGGCCACTGGCTGGATCGGCGTACCGGTTTCGATCGCGCAGCCCAACAAGCGCGAGTGAAAGGCACGCAACGCTGTGCCGTCGGTCGTGGTGCCCTCTGGAAAGATCAGGACATGGCGACCCTGCAGCAGTTCGGCGCCCAACAGTTGGCTGAGCGCGTTGCTGTCGCCGCGTCCACGCTGGATGAACTGCGTGCCGGCCTCGGCGGCGAGCCAGCCGAGGAGAGGCCACTGGCGTACCTCCGATTTCGCCAGGAAGGTCATGGGCAGCAGCATCCCGAGCAGCGGTATGTCAGTCCAGGACAGGTGGTTGGCGAGCCACAGCATGGGCTGTTCGGGGCGGGTGCCCGTCACTCGAATTTCGTATGGCAGGGCAGAGGCCAGTCGGGCCAGAAACCAGCGGCAGAGCCGTTGGCGCGTTATGGGCGATGGCCTCGCCCCGAGCAGGGTCACGAGCTTGAGCCCGCTCGCAAGCGAAAGGCCGGCCGCGACGACCGCGCATAGCCGGCCCAGGCGCAGGTAGAAGCGCAGCCTGGCCATCAGACGGCCGCCTTGAAATGACGTGCGTAGCGCGGGCACAGCTCGTCACGCTTGAGCAGGATGAAGACGTCGGCCACCTGGAAATCCGGGTCCCAGCAGGGCTCGCCGCAGATTTTCGCCCCCAGCCGCAGATAGGCCTTGAGCAACGGAGGGGTTTCGGCAATCACGTTGTCCGGCAGTTCGAGCGCCGGCAGCGGGTTTCGCGGATTGGCATGCAGCAGTTCGGTACACAGGTAGCGCTCGCGCAGGCGCTGCATGATCGCTCGGGCCTGGACACCGCCGTCGCGCATCGGAATGCTGGCGCAGCCCATTAGGTAGCGGTAGCCGCCCTGGTTCAGCGCGTCTGCCAGCGCACCCCAGAGCACGGCTATGGTTGCGCCGTTACGGTAGGCAGGGTGCACGCAGGTGCGGCCGATCTCCAGAATCGGCGCGTCCAGTTCCGCCAGGCCCTGGAGGTTGAACTCCTCTTCGCTGTAGAAGCGCCCGAGCCCGCGTGCCGTCAGGTTATCGAGCAGCCGCGTGGTGGCGACCAGCTCCCCGCTGTCCAGATCACGTACCCCGATGTGGCTGCAATGCGCGTCGAAATCGTCGCGATCCAGTCCGGCTTCGGCGCCTTGCAGTCGCGCGCCGAACTCGCTGCTGAAGACCCTGTAGCGCAGGGCCTGGGCTTCGTGCAGCGCAGCCTGCCCGTGCAAGCGCTCTGCCTGCAGGCGCCGTGTAGTGCGAGGAAAAGCGATGGTGGTCATGCCTTGTCTCCTGGTCGGCCTTGGCGTGGCAATGCAATCGGAGCGCTTGATTGTTATGGTTGCGTTCCGTCAATCGGTGATGCCGGCTCAGGCTAGGCAGAGGCAGTGTCACGACGGTTACGGATCGATGATGCTTGGATGACGGTGATCGCCAATGGCTATCGCTTCGCTGACCCTATGGAGTGACTTCAATGTCCTGGCATGAACTGCTCGGCCCGATGCACCGTTTACCGCAACCGACGGCGCTGGATGACTGGTTCGCTGGCCTGCAAGCGCATGGCGCGCAAAGCGGCTTCAGGTTGGCGGTACTGGGCGGGCGGTTGGCGGCCACGCCCGGATTGGCGTTTCTGGCCGGGTACCAGGCGGCGCTTCGACGGCTGTGGCCGGCCGCTCCGCAAGGGCTGGGCGCCATGTGCGCTACAGAGAATCGAGCGCTGCGCCCGGCCGATATGCAAACCCGCTTGGACGGGCTGTCGCTGACGGGGCGCAAGGATTTCGTCATCGCCGGTCCGGCTGCGAGCTGGCTGCTGGTGCCCGCGCGCGACGAGGCGCCGGGTCAACCGCCGCGGCTGAGCCTGTGTGTGGTGGGCTGCGGTGAGCGGGGTGTGATCATCGAGGCGGGCCCGCCGTTACCCTTGCTGCAAGACATCCCACATGGTCGCCTGAGGCTTGAGGATGCAAGCTGTCGCCGGCTCGCGGGCGATGGCTGGGACGATTACGTCAAGCCGTTCCGCACGCTCGAAGATGTGCATGTGCTGGCGGCGCTCACGAGCTGGCTGTACGGAATAGGACTGGAATGTGGCTGGCCGCAGCCACTGCAATTGCGGTTGTTGGGACTGCTGGCTGGCGCGGCCGAAGTTTCACGGCTATCGCCTGCCGAGTCGGCGACGCATCTGCTACTGGCCTCGCTGAATCTGCAACTGGCGTCGCTGGGCGATGAGGTGGACGACGCGTTGGCGCTCGGTCCGCAACAGTGGCTGCAGCTCTGGCGGCGCGACCGCGGCGTGCTGCAACTGGCGCGGGGCGCTCAAGCCAGGCGCCTGGAGCAGGCAGCGGCAGTGTTTGGGCTGGCCCCCGGTCGACATCCGGCGTAATGATGTCGCGGCGGCATCCTGGGAACTCCTTGTTGCAGTGCGGACCTATACAGGCGTGCCGCAAGGCGCGGTTCACCTGCAGGTTCAGCGGCGCTCATGATGGGGCGACATTCAGTATTCACCCGGACAGGGATATCAATGTCTTATAGCTGTATCGCCAGTTTCGCCAAGCATGCCGAATCCGTGAGGAGTGCCCAGCCATGATGCTGGCCGGGGAAGTCTTCTCCTGGCGAGCAGGCAACCGCTTCCAGTTGTTGATCGACGGGCCGCATTTCTTTCCGAGGATGCTGGCGAGCATCGACGCCGCCGAGCGCCGGGTCGATATCGAGCTCTACCTCGTCGAGGACGGTCACTGTGCGGAGCGCCTGATCGAGAGCCTGGTGGCTGCCGCTGGGCGCGGCGTGCGGGTGCGTTGCCTGTTCGATGGTTTCGGCTGCCTCAAGCTGGGCCAGAGGGCGCGGCAGCGGCTGGCTGACGCCGGTGTCGATCTGCGCCAGTACAACCCGCTGAAACTGCGGTTGAAGTTCCGCAATCTTCATCGCGACCATCGCAAGCTGATCCTGATCGACGACAGCCACTGTTTCGTGGGCGGGACCGGGGCCACCGACGAGTTCTGGAACCCGGAAAACCCTGAAGAGCACTGGCACGAGGCAATGGTCGAAATCAGCGGTCCGTTGATGGAGGACTGGCGGCGCCTGTTCGACGTGCAGTGGGCGTCATGCCTGAAACGCAGAATCTGGCAACTGCCATTACCGCAACGACTTCCCAGGGTTCCGGCCAACCCTACCTTCGATGATGGCATGGGTCGAGTGGCCTATTCGGCTGCGCGACAGCATCGCGACATCCTTCATAGCCTGCTGCGAAACCTGCAGCGTGCGGAACGTCGGATCTGGCTGGCCACCCCGTATTTCCTGCCCACCGGCCGTGTTCGTCGTGAGTTGATGCACGCGGCGAGACGCGGTGTCGATGTGCAACTGCTACTGACCAGCCGTAATACCGACCACCCTTCGGTGCGCTATGCAGGCCAGCGCTATTACCCTCGGCTGCTCCGCGCGGGCGTGCGAATTCACGAATATCAGCCACACTTCCTTCATCTCAAGATGGTACTGGTCGATGACTGGGTCAGTGTCGGCTCCTGTAATTTCGACCACTGGAATCTGCGCTGGAATCTGGAGGCCAACCTCGAAGCGGTAGACACGCAGTTCAGTGCGTCCGTGGCGCGAAGCTTCGAACACGATTTTTCCCGCAGCCTCGAAATCGATTTACAGCAGTGGCATTCCCGTCCGCTGAGCCAGCGCATCTATCAGCGTATGTGGGGCCTGCTCGACCGGCTCATGATCAATATCTTCAACCGAAGTGGCTGACGGCTCTGGCTGATACGGCCGCATGTTCTACCCGACTGGGAGGGTGTTCCAATGGCTGCGAAAAAGATCCTGATGCTGGTGGGCGATTACGTCGAAGATTACGAAACCATGGTGCCGTTTCAGGCGCTGCAGATGGTCGGTCACACCGTGCATGCGGTCTGCCCGGACAAGAAGGCCGGCGACACGGTACGCACGGCGATCCATGACTTCGAAGGCGACCAGACCTACAGCGAAAAACCGGGCCACAACTTCGCCCTGAACTTCGACTTCGACGCGGTGCGCGCCGAAGACTACGATGCGCTGGTGGTGCCTGGCGGGCGTTCGCCCGAGTATCTACGGCTCAATGACCGGGTGCGTGCCCTTGTTCGTGCCTTCGATGAGGCGCGCAAGCCCATCGCGGCGGTGTGCCACGGGGCGCAGTTGCTTGCCGCCGCCGACGTGCTCAAGGGAAAGGCTTGCAGCGCTTATCCCGCCTGCGCGCCGGAGGTGAAACTGGCGGGTGGTGAATTCGTCGATATTCCGGTCGATCAGGCGCACACCCAGGGTAACCTGGTATCCGCGCCGGCGTGGCCGGCGCATCCGGCCTGGCTGGCGGCGTTTCTCGAACTGCTTGGCACGCGAATCACCCTGTAAGATGGCGGCAGGATGAAAGGCCCGGTCGTTTCCCCCGGCCTTTCGCTGTCAGCCGTCCTGGCTGACGGCGTTGCGAACCCAGAGGCCCGCTGTGCAGGAATCCACCAAAGACCCGCTCCATGGCATGACGCTCGAAGCCATACTTGTCGAGCTGCACGCGCAGTATGGCTGGGACGGGCTGGCGCAGCGGATCGATATTCGCTGCTTCCGGAGCGATCCCAGTATCAAGTCGAGCCTGACCTTTTTGCGCAAGACGCCCTGGGCGCGTGCCAAAGTCGAGGCGCTGTTCGTCCAGATGCGTCGATCGTCACGCCAGGCATGAAGGACGCATAAAAAAGCCCGGCAAGAGCCGGGCTTTTTCGTGTCGCGGTCGGTTACTGCACTTCCACCGCCAGGTTCTCGGCGATCTTCTTCTGCCAGATCGCAGGTCCCGTGATGTGTACCGATTCACCGTTGGTATCCACGGCCACGGTGACCGGCATGTCCTTGACCTCGAACTCGTAGATGGCCTCCATGCCGAGTTCGGCGAAGGCCAGCACCTTGGACTTCTTGATCGCCTGGGCGACCAGATAGGCGGCGCCGCCGACAGCCATCAGGTAGACGGCCTTGTTGTCCTTGATCGCCTCGATGGCGATCGGGCCGCGCTCGGACTTGCCGATCATGCCCAGCAGACCGGTGCTTTCCAGGATCTGGCGAGTGAACTTGTCCATGCGCGTCGCGGTGGTCGGGCCGGCTGGACCCACCACTTCGTCACCGACCGGATCGACCGGGCCGACGTAGTAGATGAAGCGACCCTTGAGGTCAACGGGCAGCTCTTCACCCTTGTTCAGCATGTCGACGATGCGCTTGTGCGCGGCGTCGCGGCCGGTGAGCATCTTGCCGTTGAGCAGCACGGTTTCGCCCGGCTTCCAGCTCTGCACCTCTTCGGGTGTGATGCTGTCGAGGTCGACACGGCGCGCGCTCGGGCCAGCTTCCCAGACGATCTCCGGATAGGCGTCCAGCGGCGGCGGCGTCAGCTCGGCAGGCCCCGAGCCGTCGAGCACGAAATGCGCGTGACGGGTGGCAGCGCAGTTGGGGATCATGCACACCGGCAGCGAGGCCGCGTGGGTCGGATAGTCCATGATCTTCACGTCGAGCACCGTGGTCAGGCCGCCCAGGCCTTGAGCACCGATACCGAGCTGGTTGACCTTCTCGAACAGCTCCAGGCGCAGCTCTTCGATGCGGTTCTGCGGGCCGCGGGCCTTGAGTTCGTGGATGTCGATGGATTCCATCAGCACTTCCTTGGCCATTACCGCGGCCTTCTCGGCGGTACCGCCGATGCCGATGCCGAGCATGCCCGGTGGGCACCAGCCGGCGCCCATGGTCGGAACGGTCTTCAGGACCCAGTCGACGATGGAGTCCGATGGGTTGAGCATGGCCATCTTCGACTTGTTTTCCGAGCCACCGCCCTTGGCAGCGACGTCGACTTCGACCTTGTCGCCGGGAACGATGGAATAGTGGATGACCGCCGGGGTGTTGTCCTTGGTGTTCTTGCGGGAACCAGCCGGGTCGGCGAGGATCGAAGCACGCAGGACATTTTCTGGCAGGTTGTAGGCGCGGCGAACGCCCTCGTTGATCATGTCGTCCAGGCTCATGGTGGCGCCATCCCAGCGCACGTCCATGCCTACGCGGACAAAGACGGTAACGATGCCGGTGTCCTGGCAGATCGGCCGATGGCCGGTTGCGCACATCCGTGAGTTGATCAGAATCTGGGCCATGGAGTCGCGAGCCGCGGGCGATTCTTCGCGCAGGTAGGCTTCATGCATCGCCTGGATGAAGTCGACGGGGTGGTAATAGGAAATGAACTGCAAAGCGTCGGCAACGCTTTGTATCAGGTCGTCTTGCTTGATCACGGTCATGCAGCGCGTCCTCTTGGCGGGGCGGAGACAAGGCGCGCGGAGAAGTCGCCGACGCGCTCAAGTTAAAAAAATGCGCGGCAGTATAACCTGCGGCGCCGCAGGGTACACAGACGGACTAAAGGTGAAGGGATGCACTTCGAAACTGGCGTGCCGAAGCCGGCCATCAAAAGCCCGCTGTCGATGGAGCAGCTGCGTTGCGCAAGCCGATGGCGCTTACGATGAGCGGCCAGAAAGCGGCAGAAGCGCCACGGTCGGGACTGAACGTGGCTCGATCCGACGAGCGGCGTGAGACGTGTGGGCTTTTGCAGGTGGCCCGCGTAAAGTATGCCAGATTGCTACTATGGGAAGGATTCCATGCGCGTGAGTCGTGACGAGAGCGATCAGCAGGCGCTTCAGCAGTTGGTCATCAGGCGCTTCGGCATGGCGGCCGGAACCTATGGGCTCGCCTTGCTGCTGACGTGGGTCACCGTGGCGGGTGGCTTCTACCAGGCCCCCGTGGATACGGCGATAGCCAGCTCGGCGATGATTCTGGCCAGCCAGCTGGCGTTCTTCTGGGTGTTCTACCGAGGCTACAACCTGCGTTTTCGCGACCCCAGCCTGACCGAGCCGCAGGTGCTGGTGGCGTTGGCCTGGCTGACGTTCTTCCTGTTCAACCTCGGGGATAATCGCGGCTCGTTGCTGGTGCTCTACGTGCTGGTGTTGATGTTCGCGGTGTTTCTGCCACCGAAAGTATTCATCCGCTACGCGGTGCTGGCCTTCGTCAGCTTCGTCGGCCTCTCGCTGTGCGATGCGCACCTGGGGCGTCTCGGTGATCCGCAGGCCGCGTTGCTGGAGGCCGGCGTATTGCTGGTGACGCTGATCTGGATGTGCCTGTTCGTCGGTTACGTCTACCGGTTGCGCCAGCGGATGCGCCAACGCCGTTTTGCCTTGCAGGCGCACCAGGAGACGCTGCGCGGCATGATGCGACAGCTGGAGGACCTGGCATCCACGGATGAGCTGACCGGGTTGTATAACCGTCGACATTTCATTCGCCGCGCCGAGGCGGAACTGAGCCGATTGCGGGTGGGGCACCAGTCGGGGCTTGCCCTGATCGACCTCGATCATTTCAAGCGGATCAACGATCTCCACGGACATGCCACCGGCGATCGCGTGTTGCAGACCTTCGCCTCTGTGGCGCGTTCCTGCCTGCGCGACGGCGATATTCTTGCCCGATACGGTGGCGAGGAGTTCGTGCTGCTGTTGCCGGATACCGATGCCGAGCAGTTCAGTGCCTGCTGCGAACGCCTGCGCGAGGCGTTCGCCAATGCTCAACCATTGGATGTGCAACTGCAGGCGGGGCACCTCAGCCTGTCGGTAGGGCTTACGCTGCTCAACGCCGGCGACGACCTGGACGAGTCGCTGCTGCGCGCCGACACCGCGCTGTATCGGGCCAAGGACAACGGTCGCAATCGTTGCGAGGCAAGCTGGGCGACCGCCGATGCCTGAGATCCGCCACGGGACGCTGAGCTGGACCGTGCCCGCCGGCACCAACCTGCTCGATGCGCTCAACCGCGCCGGGTTGCAGGTGCCTTACAGTTGCCGGGCGGGCAGCTGTCATGCCTGTCTGGTGCGCTGCGAGAAAGGCGAACCGCAGGATGCCCGCCCGGAGGCGCTCAACAGCGGGCAACGGTTACAGGGCTGGCGACTCGCCTGCCAATGCAGCGTCACCGAAGACCTCAGCGTCGCGCCGTACGACCCGGCGCAGGACGGCGTATCCGCGCAAGTCGCAGGACTCGATTGGCTGGGCGAGGTATTGCGGGTGCGGCTGTTACCCGAGCGGCCCTGGCGCTACCGCGCCGGCGAACACGTGCTGCTGTGGAACGGCCACGGCGTTGCCCGACCCTACTCGCTGGCAAGCATACCCGGCGAAGATCCCTGGCTCGAATTCCACATCGACTGCCGTGCGCCTGGCGCATTCTGCGATGCGGCGCGCGCGCTGGACGTCGGAGACCATCTGCGCCTTGGCCAACAGCACGCAGGCGCGCTGCACTACGACCCCGAATGGCAGGCGAGGCCGTTGCTGTTGCTGGCAGCCGGTACGGGGCTCGCGCCGCTCTGGGGCCTGCTGCGCGAAGCACTGCGCCAAGGACATTCCGGGACGATACGGTTGCTGCATTTCTGTCGAGGTGACGCCTATCTGCGCGCTCCGTTGGAGCGACTCGTGGACCGGCATCACAACCTGAACGTCGAATGGGTCGATTCGCAGCTGGCACGCAGCCGTGTTCGATCCATACGCATTACGTCGCGCCAGGAAATAGCACTGATCTGCGGTGGGGCCGAATTTGTCGAGGATAGCGCCAAGCGCATGTTTCTGGCGGGCCTGCCGCGTGGGCAAGTACTGAGCGATACCTTTGTGGTGCGCCAGCCGGGCACCTGAAAGGGAGTGACACGCCAGGCGCGTCGAGAGGCGGGGACGTGTGACGCAAGCGCCAGGTACGAGACCAGTAGGTCGTCACCTGGCGCCTCCCACAAGGGTCAGGTCAACGAGTCGCCGACACGCAGGATCTTCATCGTATTGGTGCCACCCGTACCGTGGTAGGTATCACCCTTTGTCAGGATCACCCAGTCACCGACGTTGACGATGTTGCGCTTGAGCAGCTCGTCCACTGCCGCCTGGCTGACCTTGTCCGCCGGCAGTGCGGCGGGGTCGAACGGGATGGTCTGCACGCCGCGGAACATGGCCACGCGGGCCTGGGTTTCGCGGTGGGGCGAGTACGCGAAAATCGGTACGGAGGAGCGAATGCGCGACATGATCAGCGGTGTGTAGCCGCTTTCCGTCAGGCTGATGATGGCCTTCACACCGGGGAAATGATTGGCGGTGTACATCGCCGCCAGCGCCGTGCTCTCGTCGCTGCGCTCGAAGCGCTGGCCGAGGCGGTGGCCGGATTTGATACTGGTGGGATGCTTCTCGGCGCCGACACAGACACGCGCCATCGCCTTGATGGCCTCGACCGGATATTCACCCGCGGCGCTTTCGGCCGACAGCATGACCGCGTCGGTGTAGTCCAGGACCGCGTTGGCTACATCGGAAACCTCGGCGCGGGTGGGCATCGGGTTCTGGATCATCGACTCCATCATCTGGGTCGCGGTGATCACCACCTTGTTGTTGCGGCGCGCGTGAAGAATGATTTTCTTCTGGATGCCCACCAGTTCGGCATCGCCGATTTCAACGCCCAGGTCGCCCCGCGCGACCATCACGCCGTCGCTGGCGCGGATCAGACCGTCGAGCGCCTCGTCATCGGCGACCGCTTCGGCACGCTCGATCTTGGCGATTAGCCAGGCGCTGGAGCCGGCTTCGTCGCGAAGGCGCCGGGCCAGTTCCATGTCCGCGGCATCGCGCGGGAAGGACACGGCGAGGTAGTCCAGGTCCATCTCGGCGGCCAGCTTGATGTCGGCCTTGTCCTTGGCGGTCAACGCAGGCGCGGTGAGTCCGCCGCCACGGCGGTTGATGCCCTTGTTGTCCGACAGCGGGCCGCCGATCAGCACTGTGCAATGCAGTTCATCGGCCGTGGCGCTGTCGACGCGCATGACCACACGACCATCGTCGAGCAGCAGCTCGTCACCCACGCGGCAATCCTTGACCAGGTCCGGATAGTCGATACCCACCACCTCCTGCGTGCCGGCATCGCGCGGATGCGTCACCGAAAAGCGGAAGCTGTCTCCTTCGGCCAATTCGATGCGCTTGCCGGTGAACTTGGCGATGCGGATCTTCGGTCCTTGCAGATCGCCGAGCAGGGCAACGAAACGGCCATGGCGCGCGGCGATATCGCGTACCAGCTGGGCGCGGGCACGATGCTCATCCGGAGCGCCGTGGGAAAAGTTCAGGCGGGCGACATCGAGGCCCGCCAGGATCATTTTTTCCAGTACGTCCGGTGCGCTGCTGGCCGGGCCCAGCGTGGCGACGATTTTGGTACGGCGCGAGATCATTCAATGCTCCTTTTTCAGAATGCCCGGGAGGCTACTATGCCGGGCGGCTGTAGTCATCGTTGGCTTGCACTACTCTTTGGCCGGGTCGCGAGCGAGCCGGGGCTGCCGTGCAACCGTCGAGCGGGCTGGAGTTTTTCCAGGCGTGGTCGATAAACGGGCATCGGAGGATCAACCCATGCGTACCCTTATCATTCTTGGCCTGGCCGCACTCAGCATAGGCTGCAGCAGCACAACCGCAGTCGATCGCTACCTTGACGCCGCCTACCAGCATTACCACGCCGGCGACTGCGACAGGGCCATGCTCGCTCTGTCGCAGGCCGAACGCCGTATTCGCCCGCGAGATCATCTTCAGCCCGAAGTTTCGCTGCTACGCGGGCAGTGCCTGGAGCGCCAGGGGTTGTACGTCGATGCGGCGCAGACCTATCGGTTCATCCAGGCCCGTTATCCAGCCAGCGAATATGCCTTTCGTGGACGCGCCAGACTGGAGACGTTGCGCCAGTTGGGGCACTATCAGCCGGAGGAACAGGTGGTCACCCACGCCGTCAAACCCTGAGCGAAGCCGGTTGTTCGAAACCGGCAGGGAAGGAGCCCATGCGCGTCGCACCGATATTATTCGTGGTCTTGTTGGCATCGCCGTTGGCCACGGCAGCGATCTACCGCTGGGTAGACCCCGAGGGTAACGTTCATTTCGACGCGCAGCCGCGCCCTGGGGCCGAGTCGGTCGAGGTTCGGCCGCAGGTCATCGAGCGCGACGACGCGACACGGGCACGCGAAGCGCGTACCGAGCGCTTCTTCGAGGCGCGTCGAGAGGAGCAACAGGCCGCCGAGCAAGCCGCATCCGAAGCGCGGTCCAGGCGTGAGCAGGCGTGCCGCGAATGGCGTCAGCGGCTGTCGCGTCTGTCGCACGGTGGCCGTTACTTCAGCGCCGATGCAAATGACGGGCGGGTCTACTACAGTGATGAAGAGATAGGGGCGGCGCGGCGGCAGTTGGCCAGTCGTATCAGTCAAAACTGCAGCTGAGTAGCCGGTCACGGCAGCAGCGACTCCCTTGGCAGCAGGCCCGGAAACCCATGAACATGCTCAATCAGCGCAGCATCCAGCGGCACCACTTGCCGTATTACCTCAATGTTTTCAATCGTTTCACCGACAAGCCATTGGGCTTCATCGGCAATCTTTCGGAAACGGGACTGATGCTCATCAGCCCGTATCCGATGATGACCCATGCGCGCTTCGAGATGCGCCTGAAAATCCCTGGCCAGCATGGTCAACTGCGTTACATCGATTTCAGCGCGACCTGCCGCTGGTCCCGCGAGGACGTTACCCCCGGCAGCTACGATTCCGGTTTCGTACTGATCACGCCTCCGAGCGAGATTCGTCACATGATCGATGCGCTGCATCACTATTTCAGTTTTCGGCCGATGCTCGGCATCCCGCCGGCGCGCCTGCCACAAAGCGATAACCCGCCCAGCAGGGCCATCGACCAGGATCGTTGCCACGGAACCTGATCGAACCTGCACGATGCGTTTCGCGCCGGGTGACGAAAGCGGCCGGTGCGTTACAGCGTTCCGCCTTTTTTCCATGCGAGATAACGGCTGATCAGTGCGGGGCCCAACGCGTGCACAGGCGCATCGAGAACCGGTACGCCATTGGCCTGCAGGCGTTCGTGCAGGCGCGTGCGGGCGTTGAGGTAATCGAGCGTACCGCAATAGCCCAGCGCGTCGTGGAGGCTGCTGACCGGTTGATGGATCAACCGATCGAGAACCGGTTCGCGCACGCTCACTACCAGAACCCTGTGTCGGCGCGAGAGCTGGCGGACCGCGCCGAGCAGATCCTCGTCGTCCTCGTCACGCAGGTTGCTGAGAATCACCACCAGTGCGCGTCGCTTCTGCAACGCCAGGACCTCGTTCGCCGCCCGCATGAAATCGGCCGGCTGGCGGCTTTCGACCAAGTCGTAGACACCGTTGAGCAAGGCGTTGAGCTGCAACTGGCCCTTGGCGGGCGCCAGGAAGCGGCGTTGCTGCGTGGCAAAGCTGTAGAGTCCCAGCGCATCGCCCTGGCGCAGCGCGACGTATGCCAGCAGCAGGCTGGCCTCAAGCGCGTGATCGAAGTGCGAGCGTGCGTCGTCCTTGCTGCGCATTCGTCTTCCGCAATCGAGCATCAGCAGGATCTGCTGATCGCGCTCATCCTGGTATTCGCGAGCGATGGGCGTGCGTTTGCGCGCGGTGGCCTTCCAGTCGATCTGCCGCAGCGTGTCGCCTTCACGGAAGTCACGCAACTGATGGAAATCCAGGCCCAGTCCCCGGCGCGGCTGTTGACGCACGCCCAGGCGACTCAGCCAGCGTTCCACCGCCATCAGTGGGGCGCCGTGCAGGCGCGCGAAGTCTGGATAGACGCGTGTCTGCGCTGGCAGCGGCAGCAGGCGGCGTTCGCGCCATAGCCCCAGCGGGCTGTACAGGCGAATTTCACATTGCTCGAAGCGGAAATGGCCCCGGCGTTCCGGGCAGATTCGATAGCCGAGTTCGCAATGTTGACCCGGCGGGAGCGCCAGGGGCTGCGGCAGGTGTTCAACGGCGATCCCGGCTGGCACGTGGTCGAAGACCTCCAGGCGCACGGGGCGGGCCAGCGAGGCGTGAAGTCGAAGCTGGACGTCGTGCCAGCGGCCCAATGCCAGGTTGCCAGGCATGTGGCGCTGCACGCTGGGCGAGGGTAGCCGGCGCAGGCGCACAGCGTCCAGGATCGAGATCAGGCCCAGGCACAGCGACAATCCCCACCAGGCCGGCTGCGCAGCGGCCGGCAGCGGATGGCCCAGCGCCGACAGCAGGCCCATTGGCAGTGCAAGGCCGAACAGCGTGGCCCACAGGTGGATGTGTCGCCGTGACGGGCTCATCGCGGGCCTCGTGAGATAAGCGGCGTCACAGTCGCGGTGCCGCCACCTGGTCGAGCAACTGCTGCAGCAACCGATCCACCGAAATGCCTTCGATGTCCAGTTCGGGAGAGAGCCTGACCCGGTGCCGCAGCACGGCGAGCGCGCAGCCTTTTATATCGTCCGGAATGACGAACGCTCCGCCGCGCAGCAGGGCGCGCGCTCGGCCGCAGCGAACCAGGGCGATCGAGGCGCGCGGGCCGGCGCCCAGCGACAGGCCCGGCCAGTCGCGTGTGGCACGGGCCAGGCGTACCGCGTAGTCGAGGACCTGGTCGTCCAGCGGCACTTCGCTGGCGATCTTCTGCAAGGCCTGGACATCCTTTGCCTGCAACAGCACGCGCAACCCGCTGATGTCGAGAGTATCGGTACGCGCCGACCGCGTAACCTGGCGGACCAGCGCCCGTTCCTCGTCGAGCTGCGGATAATCCATACGCAGCATCAGCATGAAGCGGTCCAGCTCGGCTTCCGGCAGCGGATAAGTGCCTTCCTGCTCGATGGGGTTCTGCGTGGCCATCACCAGGAAGGGTTGCGGCGCGGCCAGCGCACGGCCCTCGAGCGTGACCTGGCGTTCTTGCATGACCTCCAGCAGCGCCGCCTGGGTCTTCGCTGGCGCTCGGTTAATCTCGTCGGCGAGCAGCAGATTGGTGAACACCGGTCCCTTGCGCAGCTTGAACTGTTCGCTCGCCAGATCGTAGACCGCGTGGCCGGTGACATCGCTGGGCATCAGGTCGGGTGTGAACTGGATGCGCGAGAACTCACCGCCGAAGCAGCGCGCCAGGGCGCGCACCAGCAGGGTCTTGCCGAGACCCGGCACGCCCTCGACCAGCACATGACCGCCTGCAATCAGGGCGGTGAGGACGCCGTCGACCACCTCCTGCTGGCCGATGACGGCCTTGTGCAGTTCCTGGCGTAACGCTAGGGCGAGCTGGCTGGCGCGCTGGCGTTGGACGCTTGCGTCGGTCATGGGCGCGGCGTCGTTCTGTTCGCGGGTGGTCTCGCTCATAGGGCATTCCTGAGGCTTTGCAGACGGGCGATCTGGCGGGTGAATTCAGCGGCCCTGGCAGGCTTTTCGCCCGGCGGGCGCATGGCCTGGTCGATGTGTTCGGGCGGCAGGTGGCTGAGCTTCGCCAGCACCTGGCACTGTTCGGCGAAGGCCTGCGTGTCGAATGTCGGGTGACGTCGGCTCGCCTGGCGCTGTATGTCTCGCTGCAGGCCCAGCAGCAGATGACGTTGCCCGGCGTGACGGTAGAGAAAGTCCGCGCTTGCCCGCAGGTGTTCCTGCAGTTGCCGACGGTCGCGCGCTGCCGCCTCGACGGTCGGACCTTGGCGGGCAGCCAGATGCCAGGCGGCGAACAGCAGCATGCACGACAGTGCGGCCAGTGCTTCGGGGAAATAGCGCAACAGCTGTCGCAGCAGACTGTCGTGATCGGTGCGGTAGGCGAGCGTCACGTCGCGATCCTGGGTGAGATACCAGAGCAGCCAGGCATGGTCGTACTGGCCGATCGAATCGTTGTGCCAGATCCAACTGTCGGTGAGCGCTGTGATCAGGCCGTTGCCGTGGCGCAATTGCAGCATGTGGGTCGCGCCATCACTGTTGGCCCAGGCGTGGGCCCGTTTGCCGGCGTCATAGAGATGATACGCGGTGTCGAAAGCGAAATACGCAGGTGCGTCTTCGTTCTCCAGAAACAACCGGGTCAGGGGCGTGCGCGCGTCGGTGGTGGCGGTTGGCTCGGCGGGCGTACCGGTTTCGTTGTCGGTGGTTTCGTACTGTTGCAGATTGAGGGCGTCGAGCAGCAGATCGCCGCTCTTGCCGGTGCGTTCGTCCCAGAGTCGCTCGGCGACGAACACCAGATGGCCGCCTTCGGCGACCCACTCAAGCAGGCGAACAGATTGGCTCGGCGTCATGTGTGCACGCTCGCCCAGCAGAAGCAGGATCTGATCGTCGGATGGCTCATCGCCAAGCCCTGCAAAGCCTTGCGCGTGGGTGACCTCTCTGCCCTGGTCCAGTAGAAAACGCTCGGCCGCCAGATAAGGATTGCCGCGAACCTGCGGGGCGGGACCCTGCTCGATGACCTCCTGGTACGGCGTTAGCGTGCTCGCGGCGAACGCCAGTAGCGCGACGAGCACGATGCCCGCGACGGTCAGGCCGGCTATGCGTCGGCGACTCATGCGCTCGCCTTCGCGTCGAACAGCGCACGCCAGCCATCGCACAGCTCGTTTCGCGCGGCGCTCGGAGGCAGTTGGTGGCCGTACGCGAGATTCTGCCAGTACGCGGTCAGGGTTTCGGCATAGCGGACCAGTTCCGGACTTCCTTGCCGACGCAGCATCGTGAGGATTTCGCCTTCTGTATCGGCCGTTCCCAGCGGCAGCCTGGATTCGTGCAACAGCCGGCTGAGGAAGGCTCGGTAGAGTAGCCCGAGCGCTTCGCGCGGCTGACTGTCCCATAGCCGTTCCACGTCGCCGGCGACATCCAGCGGGAGGCGTTCGGGAAGCCTGTCGAAGCCGAACAGGGCGGCTGGCGCATCGTGGCGCGCGATGGCGGAACGCGTTCCAGATCGCCCGACATGAACGGCCAGCCACTCGCGATAGCGCCAGAACACGAGCGCGATCAGGCCAAACATCAGTGCCCAGAGGATGACTTCGATAGCGGTGACGATCTGCTCGAAGCTGCGTTGCAGGCTTGCGCCGCGAAACAGTGCGTCGAACAGGCGTTCCAGCCAACCGGGTTGGGCATCGTCCTGTTCACCGCCGAGGCGCCAGCGAGTCACCGTTTCGCGGTTTCGGAACGGCGGTTGATCCAGCAGTGCGCGAATTCGTTCGCTGGCGGCCCGGCTGGTCAGGGGTTGATTGCGCAGGCGTTCGCTTTCCGGGCTGGGTTCGGTAGCAGCCGGCTGCTCGACGGGCAGTGATGCCGGAAGGGCCGCCCGCGCGTCCTCCACCGGCCAAGTCAGCAACAGGCTGATGCCAAGCAACACCGCCGGCAAGGAAGCGGTCAGGCGTTCCTGCAATCGACGAAAGCTCAGTTCGATGTCCCAGGCCTCGAGGATGGTGCGTCGGTTGAGATAAAGGCTGAAGCCACTGGCGACGTAGATCGGCTCCCAGACCACCAGCACCAGGGCGTAGAGCAGGTTGGTCAGATGGTCGAACCAGAGCCATTCACCCTCCAGTTTCAGCAGGTCGTGCCAGGTCCAGTCGGCGAGCAGCTGTGGCGGGATCAACAGGTAGAGCAATGCCAGCGCGCCCATCCACAAGGCGCTTTCCAGGTGTATGCCGACAACGGTCAGCCAGCGTGCCGCGCCCGTGTCGCGTCGTTTCAGGACCATCAGGCGCTGACGTCTGGCTGAGCCTGAGAGCGCCTCCAGTTGCAGCACTGGCAGGTCGAAGCTGCGCGTCAGACTGAAACGGCGCCAGGTCAGGCTGGCGAGCCATTGGGAGCGCAGCAGGCCCGGCAGCGCCCTGAGACTGCGGCCCAGGGTCGGCGTATCGCCAAACAAGGAATGGGAAAGGATGAACAGCGGCAGGCGCTCGTAGAGCGGCTTGAGCCACCAGAACAGCAACAGCGAAAGCGTCGGGTGCTGCCAGAATACCAGGCTGAGCAGCGCGAACATCGGCAGGGTCAGCAGCGCCCAACTGGCCATCAACAAGCGAGCGTGCCGGCGTGCCAGGAGGATGCCCAGATCCAGCGATTCCCAGGCGCTGCGCGGTCGAATCGCCAGGCTCGCATCACTCAGGCGCATGGATGTCCCTGCCGCTCAGCAGGAAATAAAGCACGACCAGCACCCAGAGCAGCGCGCCGACAGCGTATTTGACCGACGCGGAGGGATAGCTCATCGATGACCAGTAGGCTTCGATGAAGGCGGCGATCAGTAACATCAAGGTTGCGCCGGCAATCAGTCGCACCGCCTTGGTGGCCGCCAGCCGCAAGGCCTCTGCACGGGTAAGGCGACCGGGCGCGACGAGTGCGCCGCCGAGCTTCAATCCAGCCGCTCCGGCCAGCGTGATCGCCGTCAGCTCGAAGGCTCCGTGGCCGACGACGAACGACCAGAACGGCTGGTGGTAGCCAATCGCGGTCAGGTGTCCGGCGATCGCACCGATGGTCAGGCCGTTGAACAGTAGATAGAAGAGGGTGCCCAGGCCGAACAGCAGGCCGCCGGCAAACGTCTGGAAGGCAATGCCGATGTTGTTCATTACGTAGTACCCGAACATCACCCAGTCATCGCCAGACCCTCGCTCGCCGAAGCGGCCGAGGCGGCTGGCATCGGGGTCGTACATCGCCTCCATCTGCCCGACCTGCTCCGGGCTGATCAGGCTGTAGACCAACTCCGGAACGATCAGCACCAGCGCCGCCATGCCTAGCAGGCTGATATAGAACAGCAGGCTGGCGGCCAGCACGTACCGCCATTGTTCGCGAACCAGACGTCCAAAACCGCCAAGCATGAAGCCGAGCAAACGACCCGCCAGGGGGCTGCGGTGGCGATAGAACTGCTGGTGCCCACGCTGTACTAGCCGTTGCAGATAATCGGTCGCCTGTGTGCTATAGCCGCGTGCCTGGGCCAACGCGAGGCACTGGCAGATGCGGCGATAGGCTGCAGGGAATTCGCGGATCACAGAGGCAGGCGGTTTTTTTCGGTGCTCGAGGGCCTCGAGTGTTTTCTCGAACGCCTGCCATTCGGGCTGATGATGGCGCTCGAATTGGCTCTGCTTCATGCGGGACCCACCAGGCCGCGGGCAATCCCGTGCAGCTGTGCTTCGGCCTGGTCAGGGGCGACCTGCAAGGGGGCTGCCAGGATTGCCGCAAGCTCTTGCCGACGTTCAGGCGACAGGCTCGAGCTTCGTTCAGCGAAGCCAATCAGTGCGCGTTGCTCGGCCAGCTCCAGCGCGAACGGCGACGCTATGGGATCACAGACCACCAGGGTGGCCGGTGCACTGCCGCGCTCGCGGTACACAACCTGCGTGCCGGCGGCCAGATCGCCCAGGCGTTTGAAGGAAGGCTGCCACAGGCAGCAAAGGGCCCCCAGGAAATAGCCGAACGGCAGCATGTCGACGAAGCGCAGCAGGTTGCGGGTCAGCGACGACGCCCAACCGATCGGCGTGCCGTCGTCGTGAATCACCTTGAGCCCCAGCCAATATTTTCCGGGCGTCCTACCCTCATTGAGCACTTCGAACAGCACCATGTACCACCATTGAACAACGAACAGCAGCAGGGCGCCTGCGCCCATGCCGAAGGTGCCCAATGAGCCGAGGCCCAGCGCCAGGACCAGCAAAAGTGCCATTCGAATCAACAGGTCCACGGCAAACGCCAGGGCGCGGGGCACCAGGCCGGCTGGGCGAAGCAGCAGATCGATGCCCTCCGGCGTCTCGACGCGGTACGTATTGTCCAATGGTGCAGACGAGGTGGCTGACAAGGGCTGTGCTCGACGATCGTTTCCGGTGGGCTGGGGCCCATATTCGTGACTGATCCGCGTCGGCCTGCGCCGGGCGGACTGCCATGGCGGCTATGAAAGCATCGAATCTGCCCCTCGACCAGAACCCGCTCGTCATAACGGATGAAAATACCGGCATCCGGCCCGGACGCGTCGCTGGGGTGCGCCGGTGCTCAGGCGATGGCGTCAAGGATCGGCCGGGCGCGGTAGACTGGATGCGACGACGAGAGGGAGACTCCAGTGACATCCAGCATCTTCTGGTATGACTTTGAAACGACCGGCATTTCCCCGCGTTGCGACAGGCCGCTGCAGGTCGCCGGAATCCGCACTAACGAGGCGTTGGAGGAGATCGGTGAACCACTGAACATCTACTGCCGCCTCAGCGACGACATATTGCCGCATCCGGCCGCTTGCCTCGTGACAGGCATCACCCCGGCTACGCTGGCCGAAAAAGGGCTGTGTGAAGCCGAGTTCATCACCCGTCTGCATGCGGAACTGGCTCGCCCCGGCACGTGTAGCGCTGGCTACAACACCCTGCGATTCGACGACGAGGTGCTGCGCTACAGCCTGTACCGTAATTTTTTCGACCCGTATGCGCGTGAATGGCAGGGCGGTAACAGCCGTTGGGATCTCATCGATCTGGTTCGCACGGCTTACGCGCTGCGCCCGGAGGGGTTGGTCTGGCCGGAGGTCGATGGGCGTGTGTCGCTCAAGCTGGAACGCCTCAGCGTGGCCAACGGCCTCGAGCATCTGCAGGCGCACGACGCCCTGTCTGACGTGCGAGCGACCATTGCCCTGGCTCGACTGATTCGCGACCGCCAGCCGAGGCTCTATGACTATCTGTACAAGCTGCGGCGCAAGAGTGCCGTGGTCGAGCAGGTCGAGTTACTGAGGCCCATGGTGCATGTGTCAGGTCGTTTCTCTGCCGAACGTCATTATTTATCGGTGGTTCTGCCCTTGGCCTGGCATCCCCGCAATCGCAATGCATTGATCGTGTGCGACCTCAGCGCCGAGTGCTCGCCGTTGTGGAGTGAAACGGCCGAGGAGCTGCGCGAACGGTTGTATACCCGCCGGGAGGACCTCGGCGAGCGACTGGCGACGCCACTCAAACTGGTGCATGTGAACCGTTGCCCGGTACTCGTACCGATGAATGTCTTGCGCAAGTCGGATATCGAGCGCTTGGGATTGGACCTGCAACGTTGCGAATCCAGGGCGCGGGATATGCGCAGCCGGCAGGCAGCGTGGAGTGCGAAACTCGCGGACATCTATCAGGAGCAGCCGTTTGCCGGCTCGACGGACCCGGAGCAGCAGCTGTATGACGGCTTCCTTGGCGAGCGTGACCGGCGCCTGTGCGAGCAGGTCCGCGATCTCGTGGCGTTGCAAGGTTCGAGCGCACCGCCGCCGTTCGATGATGCGCGTCTACCTGAGCTGCATTTTCGCTACCGCGCGCGCAATTTTCCGGCGTGCCTTTCTGCAGCCGAACGGCAGCAGTGGGAAGCCTTTTGCCGGCAACGTTTAACCACGCCAGCGTGTGGTGCGCCCAATACGCTGGAGCAGTTCGAGGGCCATTTACAGGCGTTGCTCGCCTCGGCCAGTCAGGAACAGGCAGAGTTGTTACGACAATGGGCGGCGCATGCTGAACGCTTGCGTGAGCGCTACATGCATTGAACGCTTTAACAACGGTTACAAAAAAGCCATCCGACGCAGCATGCCTGGCATGAAGCGTCGGATGGCTCGGCGTGAGGCCTGAGTATTTAACCGAGCAGGGTGGCCCAGCTTTCAACTTCGTCCGAACCCCACTGCGCTTTCCACTCTTTCAGAGTCTTGTGATTGCCACCTTTGGTTTCAATCACTTCGCCGTTATGCGGATTCTTGTACTGCTTTACGCGGCGGGCGCGTTTGGTGGCCGCCGGCGCCTTTGCAGTGCGCGGAGCCTTGCTGTTTCGGGCATCCGGATCGAGCAGGGCAATGATATCGCGAAGCGACTTCTGATATTCGCCCATCAGCTCACGCAGTTTGCCTTCGAACTCAAGCTCTTTTTTCAGCTTGTCGTCTGCCGAAAGAGACTTCAGGCGTTCCTGGAGTTCCTTGATAGCTTCTTCAGTGGCGCGGTATTCATTGATCAGCGACATGTCACTTCCTTGGTATAGGTTGAACGCAAGTGTCAGCAATCATAGACAGACACAGTGGACAAGTAAATATGGCCTCGAATAAAGATCAACACGCTTTGCAGGGTTGCTTCGTCTGAAAAACTGCATTCAGTTAGTTCCATGAACCGGCACTGAAGAACTCGCTCGGGAATTAGTACCGAATGCCGCCTTTTTATATCGAATCCGACCGCTCTGCTGTAAGCATTGGTCAGGCCTGCTTTGCGGGACGAGCCTATTACCGGATGTGTGCGTCATGTTGCTCGCCTGAATAACCCTCTCGTCGTTATGGGTTTGCACGGTTGGGGCGCGCGCCACCCTATGCCGATCGGAACCATCCGGCGCCCGCCGCTGATCTGGCTCAATAATCTGGTTGCCGTTTTCTTCGCTGCGCTAGAATGCGCCACCTTTTTTATAAGCTGGAGTTAGTTTTGATGCGCACGTTCAGGCTGGTTATTGCGTGCCCCGATGGCGTTGGCATTGTTGCCAAGGTCAGCAATTTCCTGGCCACTTACAACGGCTGGATTACCGAAGCCAATCACCATTCGGATCATCAAAGCGGGTGGTTCTTCATGCGGCACGAGATTCGTGCCGACTCGCTGCCGTTCGATCTTGCGGGCTTCCGCCAGGCATTCGCGCCCATTGCGCGCGAGTTTTCCATGGAGTGGCGTATCACCGACTCGCAAGAGCGCAAGCGCGTCGTGCTGATGGCCAGTCGGGAATCGCATTGCCTGGCCGATCTCCTGCACCGGTGGCACAGCGGCGAGCTGGATTGCGATATTCCCTGCGTCATTTCCAACCACGACGATTTACGCAGCATGGTCGAGTGGCACGGCATCCCGTATTTCCACGTGCCGGTCGAGGCGGGGCGCAAGGATGAGGCGTTTGCCGAAGTGTCACGCCTGGTGCGCGAACACGGCGCCGATGTGATCGTACTTGCCCGTTACATGCAGATCCTCCCCGCCGAGCTGTGTGAGGAATTCGCCCAGCGAGTGATCAACATTCACCACAGCTTCCTGCCATCCTTCGCGGGCGCCAAGCCGTACCATCAGGCGTCACTGAGGGGCGTCAAGCTGATCGGAGCGACCTGCCACTACGTTACCGAGGAACTGGACGCCGGTCCGATCATCGAGCAGGACGTAGTGCGCGTCAGCCACCGCGACAGCATCGAAGACATGGTTCGGTTGGGCAAGGACGTGGAAAAGATGGTGCTGTCGCGCGGTCTGCGCTATCACTTGCAGGACCGTGTACTGGTGCACAGCAACAAGACGATGGTCTTCAACTGACCGTCGCTTCGGCGCGGGAGGGCAGCGTCATGAGCGATCCCTTGGCAAAGGCCGGCGCAACCGCGCCGCCAATCATTGGCAATGGCTGTACGCAGCGCTACGATCCGGAGCACCTCGGTCCGGAGATTGGTACCGATTTCCCGGGTGCCGAGGCGCTGTGGAAGCAGCGGCAAGGCGCTGTTGCGAAGAAAGTCGAAGGCGTTGTCCAGAGGGCTTTGGATAGCGATTGATCCACCTTCAACGAAGCCCCCTGGGTGCCGCCGGTTCATCCGCACCTCGCGTACTGGAGATGGCCTGATGACAGATAACGATCGCTTCGTGCTTGGCGCGGAGGCCAACGGCGAACCCAATACTCATCCGCTTCGTCTGATCAATCGACATGGCCTGATCGCTGGCGCGACCGGGACGGGCAAGACGGTTACATTGCAGCGGCTTGCCGAGGCGTTCAGCGAAGCGGGTATCGCTGTATTTGCAGCCGATATCAAGGGTGACCTGTCCGGGCTGGGAGCGGCCGGTGTTCCCCAAGGCAAGATCGCCGAGCGCATCGCCAGCATGCCCTGGCTCGACCATGTTCCGCAGGCGTACCCCGTTACGCTGTGGGACGTATACGGTGCGAGCGGGCACCCGTTGCGCACCACGCTCACCGAAATGGGCCCACTTCTGTTGGGCAGCCTGCTTGAGCTGACCGATAGCCAGCAGGCCGCACTCTACGCGGCCTTCAAGGTGGCCGATCGTGAAGGGTTGCTGCTGCTGGATATCAAGGACTTGAAGGCGCTGCTCGGCTATCTCAAACAGAACCCAGAGGTACTCGGCGAGGATGCGGCATTGCTGACTCATGCCTCTTCGCAGGCACTGTTACGGCGGCTGGCGACCCTCGAGCAACAGGGGGCCGAAGCGCTGTTCGGTGAGCCGGCGCTGGCGCTCGAAGACATTCTGCAGCCGGCTGGCGACGGCCGAGGCCGGATTCATCTGCTCGATGCCACACAGCTCGTTCACCAAGCGCCCAAAGTCTACGCGACCTTCCTGCTGTGGCTGCTGGCCGAACTGTTCGAGCAACTTCCCGAGCGCGGCGACGCGGATCGTCCACTGCTCGCGTTGTTCTTCGACGAGGCGCACCTGCTGTTCAGCGACACCCCCAAAGCGTTGCAGGATCGGCTGATACAGGTCGTTCGGCTGATCCGCTCGAAAGGCGTTGGCGTCTATTTCGTCACCCAGTCTCCGTCCGATCTGCCCGATGAGGTACTGGCGCAGCTTGGCCTGCGCATCCAACACGGGTTGCGGGCCTATACGACCAGGGAACAGAAGGCGTTACGAGCGGTGGCCGAGGGGTTCAGGGCCAATCCGGCGTTTTCTACACACCAATCGCTGGTTGACCTGGGCATTGGTGAAGCGCTGGTCGGTGGCCTCGAAGACAAAGGAACGCCCGCCATGGTGCAGCGCGTGTCGGTCGCCCCGCCACGGTCGCGGGTGGGGCCGCTGGACCAGGATGAAAGGCGTGCGCTGATCGCCAGCTCGTCGTTGCGCGGACGCTACGACAGGGCCGTCGATCGTGAGTCCGCTTACGAAATCCTGCTGGAGCGAGCGAACCGCGCGAAGGACGCCGAGCCCCAGCAGAAAGCGGGGCCCGCAAAAAGCGATCAAGGTGATACGTTCGGTGATCTTGCCGGGCGGGCATTGAAGAGCGCCATGCGCCAGGCGGCGTCTCAACTGGGCAGGCAACTGGCGAGAGGGCTGATGGGGTCCCTGCTGGGTGGCAAGCGCTGAACGAAACTGTCGATACTGGCGGGCCATACGACGCGCGGACGAGTTGAATTATCAGCGCTCTGTTAATTGCTCGCCGGTCGCCTGTTTCGCTATCTCTTGCTCAATCTTTTCCAATTCTTTCTGGAAAACCTGGTCGTGGATCGTCTGCTTTTTACGCCAGGGTTTGCGCTCGGGATCGGGTTGCGCGGCATAGGTGGTAACTTCACCTCCATATACCGTCTTGAACCGGTTGGCTTGCCTTTCCAGTTCGGCGCGTAATTCTTCTTTCGTCACGCTTGATCGTTTCCTTTTTTCAATAATCCGATGCCAGTTGCTTGCAAACGGCAATGCCGAAAGCAGCACGGTTGGAGAATGTCTGGCGATTGCTTATTTAATGGTCTGGCTGGCGCCATTGCAAGCCGGCGGTGCGCACAAGTGTATGCACACGTTAACAGTCGGCTGATGCAGGCGGACCGGGCGATGGTATCGCTGTACGTTTGGGATACAGGTTACGGAGCATATCGAGCGCACTGGACCGGGCGGTTGTAATCCCGTCTCACGGCCGACCGTTAGATTGCGCTAGGGGCTCGCTTGGTTCCAGCGCGTTCTGGTTTCCATAAAAAAACCGCGCCACAGTCCGGCGCGGTTTTTCAACGGCGTGCTATTTAGCGCGCCGATTGGCTCGCTACCGAGTCTTGCGCGCGACCATATACGTCGTCCAGTCGCTCGATGTCATCTTCGCCGAGATAACTGCCTGATTGTACTTCGATGATTTCCAGCGGGATCTTGCCCGGGTTGGCCAGGCGATGGATCGATGTCACCGGAATATAGGTCGACTGGTTTTCAGTGAGCAGGAACGTCTTGTCGTTGCAGGTGACCTGGGCGGTACCGGAGACGACAATCCAGTGCTCGGCGCGATGATGATGCATCTGCAGGGAGAGCTGCGCTCCCGGATTGACGCAGATCCGCTTGACCTGGAAACGACCGCCCATGTCGACCGAGTCATACCAGCCCCACGGGCGATAGACCGCGCAGTGATTCTGGGTTTCCGAGCGTTTCATGGCGTCGAGCTTGTTCACGAGCTTCTTGACGTCCTGGACCTTGTCCTTGTGGGCAATCATGGTCGCATCCTTGGTCTCGACGACGACGATGTTGTCCAGCCCTACGACGGTCACCAGCTTGCCATTGCCATGAACGAGGCAGTTGCGGCTGTCCTCGACGATCACGTCGCCACGGGACACGTTGCCGTTCTCGTCCTTTTCCAGCACGTCCCAGAGCGAGGACCAGGAGCCTACGTCGCTCCAGCCAGCCGACATCGGCACCACGCACGCAAGCTCGGTCTTTTCCATTACTGCGTAGTCAATGGAATTGTCCGGGCAGCAGGCGAAGGTCGCTGGATCGATCAGTACTTCGTCGCCATTCTTGGCGCTGCGCTCCAGCGCGGCGGCGCAGGTGTCGTAGATGTCCGGGTCGTGTTTTTTCAATTCTTCGAGAAAGACGCTGGCGCGGAACAGGAACATACCGCTGTTCCAGTAATAGTCGCCGGAGTCTACGTACTGCTGCGCGCGCGCTTCATCGGGCTTCTCGACAAAGTTGGTGACACGGTTGACGCCTTCCGGCAGGCCGTTGCGCTCGTTGTGGTCACACTTGATATAGCCGTAACCGGTCTCCGGGCTGGTCGCCGGGATGCCGAACAGTACCATTTCACCGTTTTCCGCGGCGTTGGTGGCCAGGGCAAGGGAGCGTTGGAACGCTTTATGGTCTTCGATCACATGATCGGCGGGTAGAACCAGCAGCAATTCGTCACGGCCATCCTCGAGCAGCTTCATGGCAGCGATGGCGATGGCCGGGGCGGTGTTACGGCCAAAGGGTTCAAGCATGAGCCCCTGGATCACCAGTTTGCGTGCAGCCAGCTGTTCCTTGACGATGAAGCGGTGCTCTTTGTTGCAGACCAGCAGCGGCGGCTGCATGCCTTCGAAAGCGAGCCGTTCGATGGTCTGCTGGAACAGGGTCTGTTCAGCTGTCAGTGCGAGGAACTGTTTGGGAAATGCCTTGCGAGAGAGAGGCCAGAGCCGGGAACCGCTGCCGCCTGAAAGGATGACCGGGATCATGTTGTTTCTCCTGAATCGTTGAGAAGGGGATTTCTTCTTGTCCATTTGGGCGGCCAGAATTCGTGCTCGCCGTGCGCTTCTGGGTCGGGCCTTAGGCACCGCGGGCCGTCAAGCTCCGTTTTTCCAACAGGGAACTGCCGTCGGCGCGAATTGCATGCGCCGGGCCTGAACTCGGGGTATTGCCAATAGGTCGATGGCCGCCAAATGCATTCGGGGCGCTGTCGTCGTGCTGATATGAGTGGCTGCAAAACCTCTATCGAACCCGTGCAGATTGGCTTGCGGCGCCTTCGACCGCGCTCCGTCTGCTTGAGGTTGATGAATTTGGCAACGTGCGGTCGGTGCCGACATTGCCCGGATTCGACATGCCTGACCTCGAGGGAGCATGCCCGGCGACGCTGCTGAGCCGCCCTGGCTGAAATCAAAAGAACCTTGTGGTGAATTCCATAGCACGTTCATGTGCGACGTCCTTTTCCATCTGGAAATGCCGGTACGCGCTTATGATTGCCGAGGCCTTCGGATAGTTCCCCGGCCGAATGCCGCTGATCGGAGAGTTTTTGTCTGTGCAGCCATGCGGCCCGCCGGCCCGCGAGGCAGGCGGCGTGCGGGGGTCATGGGCGTGGCGATGAGGCGATGGAGGGCGCCCTGGTGGCGCCATCGAAGGCGGGAGCCGAACGGCAAGCCCCCTCGGTCGGATACGAGAGGGGGCGGGCGGGTCTGGGTTCAGACAGGCGCATCGCGCAGGAAGACCAAACGATCGGCCGAGGAGTCTGCCGCGCTGTAGCAATAGCCCTCGTAGGCGAAATCCTTCAACTGTTCGGGCTGCTCGATGCGCTCCTTGATCACGTAGCGGCTCATCAGACCGCGCGCTTTCTTGGCGTAGAAGCTGATGATCTTGTACTGACCGTTCTTCATGTCCTTGAAGTCGACATTGATGACCCGCGCTTTCAGAGCGCTGCGCTTGACCGCCCCGAAGTATTCGTTCGAAGCCAGGTTGAGCAGCACATCGTCGCCCTGGGCCTCCAATGCCTGGTTCAGCCAGTCGCTGATGCGTTCGCCCCAGAACGCATACAGGTCCTTGCCGCGGGCATTGGGTAGCTTGGTTCCCATCTCCAGTCGGTAGGGTTGCATGAGATCGAGCGGTCGCAGCAATCCATAAAGGCCTGACAGCATCCTCAGGTGGCGCTGCGCGAAATCGAAATCGTGCACCGAAAAATCGCCGGCATCCAGCCCCGTGTAGACGTCGCCCTTGAACGCCAGCAGCGCTTGCTTGGCGTTGTCAGGTGTGAAGGGTACGGTCCAGCTTCCATAGCGGGCGACGTTCAGCGCCGCGAGCTTGTCCGAGAGGTGCATCAGTTCGCTGATCTGCTGCGGCGACATCGCCCGCAATTGATCGATCAACTGCTGAGCGTGGTCGAGATGTTCGGGGTGGGTGAAGCGTTCGGTCGTCGGTGGGGTGTCGTAATCCAGAGTCTTTGCCGGGGAAATCACCATCAGCATGCATCGGTCTCCTTTAAGGTGAGCCGATTTTAGGCGCTAAGCGTGGCCGGGCTCCACCTATGGCCTCGATTAACCGGCAGGTTTGACTTTGCCATGGGGTAGGCAGGCAAGCTGGCGGCAAGGATAAAGGAGCGCTTATGACCGACTGTAATCACTCGCATTGGGTGCCATCGCACCACTATCGCCCTCTCGAGCAGAGCGCCGAGCGCCAGACATGGGCAGTCGTGGTACTGACCGGCCTGACCATGGTCGCGGAAATCGTCGCGGGATATGTGTTCCACTCCATGGCGTTGCTTGCCGACGGCTGGCACATGGCCTCGCACATGGTCGCCATCGGTATGGCGGCGATGGCCTATGTGCTGGCGCGCCGCTATGCCCATGACCGACGCTTCGCATTCGGGACCTGGAAGATCGAAGTCCTGGCAGGCTTCGCCAGCGCGGTGCTGCTGGTGGTCGTGGCAGTGGTAATGATCCTCGAGTCCCTGACGCGCTTCTGGACCCCCGCGCAGATCGGCTTCGACGAAGCGCTGTGGGTGGCGGTGATCGGGTTGTCGGTGAACCTGCTCTCGGCCTGGCTGTTACGTGACCGGCACGATCATCATCATCACCATCACGCCCACGATGACCGAGCGTCTGCCGCGCCAGGGCGGGACCTCAACCGTCATGCCGCCTTCCTTCACGTGCTGACCGACGCGCTGACCTCGGTCGCCGCCATCGTCGCTTTGCTGGGCGGCAAGTATCTGGGCTTGAACTGGCTGGACCCACTGATGGGCATCATCGGGGCGGTCGTCATTCTGATCTGGGCAAAAGGCTTGCTGCGCGAAACCGCCAAGGCGCTGCTGGACCGGGAAATGGACGATCCGCTGGTGCAGCGCGTAAGAGCGAGACTGGAGGCTGTGCCCGATACCGAAGTGACCGACCTGCATCTGTGGCGAGTAGGCCGCGTGCAGTACGGATGCATCGTCAGCATCGTCACCCACCAGGCGTACTCGGCGGATCGCTACAAGGCCGAACTGGCAGTCTTCTCCGAATTGGTCCACGTGACGGCGGAGGTCAATCGGTGCGGCGCGAACGGCCAGGTCGACTAGTGAGCCTAGCCGCCTGCGATCGGCCGGCCAAGGTAATTCGTCGTTTAGATAAAAAAACCTCGATTGGTGGAAAAAGACTTTTTCCTGTCATCTGTTTTGCGGTATTACCTCATCAAGACCGCCGAAACCTGCACTCACAGGTGGCGGCCTCTGGGTGGCCCCAAGCCCCTGCCTCCCAAGTCCGCTCACCTTGCGCACGGTGGTTTTTCTTCGGCGGAGCGCTTCGGCCCTCCGTCGTTCCGGCTCCGAAAAGGTGATCGCGTATGGATGACTACGGCAGACCCCGCGCAACTCAGCCCACGCTCTACGTTCTTGATACCAATGTTCTGATTCACGATCCCAACGCATTATTGAACTTCCAGGAGCACCAGGTCGCGATCCCCATGACCGTGCTGGAAGAGCTGGACCAGCTCAAGACCGGTAAACACTCAGTCGCCGCTGAGTGCCGCCAGGCGATTCGCCTGATCGACAAGGTACTGGGCAATGCCACGCCCGAGGAAGTCGAACTCGGCGTGCCGATCCAGCGTGAGAAGAGCGGGCCCTGTGGGAGTCTGTCCATCCTGATGAGCAAGGGCGCCGACTCCAGTGCCCTTCCGGACGATCTCAACGACAACAAGATCATCAACCAGGTCGTGGAGCTGCAGCGGCGTACCGCCGGCGTTCCGGTGGTGCTGGTGACCAACGACATCAACATGCGGCTCAAGGCGCGTGCCTGCGGCGTCGCATCGGAGGATTACCACACCGATAAGCTGGTCGATGATGTGGGCCAACTGTCGCGCGGCTACCACAGTCTTAGCGGGTCGTTCTGGGATCGGGTCAGCAAGGTCGATACGCATCAGGGGCATGGACGAACCTGGCATCGCGTCCAGCTGATCGATAACCTGCCAGCGGTACACATCAATGAGTTCATCCTCGACGAGCAGGGCTTCGTCGGTTGGATCAAGGGCATCAAGGCCGACGAGTTGCTGCTGCTCGACATGCATCAGGAACCGCTGCTGCACCAGGAAGCCTGGGGCCTTCGGCCACGAGATATTCATCAGGCCCTGGCGCTGTTCGCCCTGCTCGATCCGGACATCCATCTGGTCAACCTGTCGGGCGCGGCAGGGTCCGGCAAGACCATCCTGGCGCTGGCGGCCGCCATCGAACAGACGGTGGTGAGCAAGCGATACCGCCGCATCATCGCGACGCGCAGCGTGCAGGGGCTGGACGAGGACATCGGTTTCCTGCCTGGCACCGAAGCGGAAAAGATGGAGCCCTGGCTCGGCGCCATCACCGATAACCTCGAAGCGCTGCATATGGACGACGAAAGCACCCACGGCAGCGTCGACTACATCCTGCAAAAGGTCCCGCTGCAGTTCAAATCCCTCAATTACATACGTGGCCGCAGCTTCCAGCAGAGCCTGATCCTGATTGATGAATGCCAGAACCTCACCCCGCACCAGATGAAAACCATCATCACCCGTGCCGGCAGTGGGTCGAAAGTCGTCTGTCTCGGCAATCTCGCGCAGATCGACACGCCTTACCTGTCGGCGACCAGCTCTGGCCTGACCTACCTCACCGAGCGTTTTAAGGACTTTCCGCACGGGATGCACATCACACTGCAAGGCGTACCCCGCTCGATCCTGGCCGAGTATGCCGAGGCGCACATGTAACGGGCCGCGGCCAGCTGGAAGCCACGCGTGCAAGGCTACGCACGTCCTGGGCGGGTGCATCCAGGCACGCAGGCTTCCAGCTGAGCTAAACTCGGGACCCCACAGTTTTAGCAGGATTGCAAATGCTCACTCACCTCGATTCCCAGGGGCGGGCCAACATGGTCGATGTCACGGCCAAGGCCGTTACGGCACGAGAGGCGGTCGCGGAGGCGAAGGTCCGCATGCGGCCCGAAACCCTGCAGATGATCCAGCAGGGCGGACACCCCAAGGGCGATGTGTTTGCCGTTGCCCGCATCGCCGGCATCCAGGCGGCCAAGAGGACCCATGAACTGATACCGCTGTGTCACCCGTTGCTGCTGACCAGTATCAAGGTCGAGCTGCAGCCGGAAGGTGACGATTGCGTACGGATCGAGGCGCGCTGCAAGCTGGCTGGACAGACCGGCGTGGAAATGGAAGCGCTGACCGCGGCGAGCGTCGCGGCGCTGACGATCTACGACATGTGCAAGGCCGTAGACAAAGGCATGGTCGTGGAAACCGTCCGGTTGCTGGAAAAGCTGGGCGGCAAGAGCGGCCATTGGCAGGTGTCCGCATGATCCAGGTGCATTATTTCGCGCGCTACCGTGAAACCCTTGGGCTGGAGGTCGAGTCGTTGGAGTGGGATTCGTCGCTTCGGCGGGTCGACGATCTTCGACTGCGACTGCTGGCCCGTGGATACGAGTGGGCGGTGCTGGGTGAACAGAACCTGATGTGCGCGCGCAACCAGGAGCTGTGCGACCTGGACGAGCCATTGGCTGATGGCGACGAGGTGGCGTTCTTTCCCACCGTGACCGGGGGTTGATATGGGTGTGCGTGTACAGCAGGCTCCGTTCGATCCAGGCGCTGAACTCAACGCGTTGCACGCGGCCAACCTCGGTGTCGGTGCGGTCACTGGCTTCGTCGGTTACGTCCGTGATTTCAACGATGGGCAGGATGTTGCAGGGATGTTTCTCGAGCATGCGCCTGGAATGACCGAGAAGGCGCTGCTAAGGATCGTGGAGGAGGCCACCCAGCGTTGGCCGTTGCTCAGGCTGGAAATCCTGCATCGGGTCGGACGGCTCGAGCCGGGGGAGCCGATCGTCTTCGTTGGCGCCGCCAGTGCGCATCGGGAGGCCGCTTTCGATGGCTGCCGCTTCGTCATGGACTACCTGAAAACCCGGGCGCCGTTCTGGAAGAAGGAAGATACCCCGTCGGGGCCGCGGTGGGTCGAGGGTCGTTGCAGCGACCAGGCGGCGGCGCAACGCTGGCGCCAGCCGTAGCGTGCTCAGCCGAAGGTCATCTGCAGCTTGTAGAGCAGGGCCGAGCCGATCGTCAGTATGCCCAGCCCCAGCAGGGCGAGGCCCCATGGTTGCTCTCGAAAATTGAAACCGGTTCCCATCAGCAGAAAGCTCAGGATGAGCAGCACCACCATCAGATTCAGGTGAAACATGAGCGGCTCCTGTTGTGAATGACTTCATTTCACTCTAGGCGCTTTCATGGATCGGTGTCTGATCTGCGTCAGCAGATACGGGGTGTTTGGCGACAGCGATGAAAATCCGGCTCTGAAAAAGCGAAGCCATCCCCGGTTTCGCCTTTTCAGCCAGCCGAACTCAGCGCTGCCTGGGTGGGATCGGTGCCAGCAGCTCGGCCGGGGGCATCTCGCAGCTGATCTTGCGGCCAAGCAAGGTTTCGATCGCGGGCAGGGCGAAGGCGTCGTCCTCGCCAGCAAAGCTGATGGACGTCCCGGTGGCACCGGCCCGGCCGGTACGGCCGATGCGATGCACATAGTCATCGGGCACTTCCGGCAGGGTGAAGTTGATCACGTGACTTATTCCGTCGACATGAATGCCTCGGCCCGCGACATCGGTCGCCACCATGACGCGAATCTTGCCCTCGCGAAAGCCTTCCAGCGCGCGGATGCGCTTGTGCTGGGGCACATCGCCAGACATCTGGACGGCGCTGATGCCGTCACGGGTGAGACGTTCCTCGATGCGACGCACCTCGTCCTTGCGATTGGCGAACACCATGACGCGGGTCCAATCGTTCTGGGTAATCAGGTTGTAGAGCAGTTTGTATTTGTCGCTGCCGGCGACCGCGTAGACGTGCTGTTCGACGGTGTCGCTGGCCACGTGTTCCGCTTCGATTTCGACGATTGCCGGGTCGGTGGTCCACTGCTTGGCCAGGTTCATCACGTCTTCGGTGAAGGTGGCTGAGAACAGCAGCGTCTGGCGTTCGCTCTTGGGTGGGGTCTGGCGAATGATCTGGCGGACCTGAGGAATGAAGCCCATGTCGAGCATGCGATCGGCCTCGTCGAGCACCAGTACCTCGACCATGTCCAGATGCACTTCGCCGCGTTGATTGAAATCCAGGAGCCGGCCCGGCGTGGCAACGAGAATGTCGCAGTAGCGGCTTTCCAGTGCTTTGAGCTGCTTGTCGAAGTCCATGCCACCGACGAAGCTCATCACGTTAAGACCAGTGTATTTGGTCAGATCCAGCGCGTCGTTGGCAATCTGCACGACCAATTCTCGGGTCGGCGCGATGATCAGTGCGCGCGGCTCGCCCATGTAGCGATCGCTGGGCGGCGGCGTCTGGAGCAATTGCGTGATGGTGGAAATCAGGAAGGCCGCGGTTTTGCCGGTGCCCGTCTGGGCGCGTCCGATCGCATCGCGCCCCTTGAGAGTGAACCCCAGCACCTGGGCCTGGATCGGCGTGCAGTAGGGAAAACCCAGGTCGTGAATGGCATGCATCAGCTCCGGGGCAAGCTTGAAGTCATGAAAACGGGTCTTGCCTTCGGCTGGCTCGACTTGAAAGTCCTCCAGCTTCCAGGCGGGCGCGGGCGGTGGCGTCGGCTTGCGGGATCGCTCACGGCGAGGCTTGGTTGTCGCTGTCGCAGGCGCCGATTCCACGGCGGTCGGTGCGGGCTGCTCAGAGTGAACGATGTCGCTCTGGGCCGAGGTGTCGCTGGCCGGCTGGGCGGCTGGTCGCTCTGCCGGGCCTTTGCCGAAAATTTTCTTGAGTGCTTTGAGCACGGTTTCGTCTCTGTTTATTAAGATTCGCCCGCCAGTGTAATGCAAGAAGCAGATACGGCGAAGACTTGCTCGGAGGCGTCATAGCAGTTGCGCGTGAGGCCGTTGTTTAGCCGCATACGCGGTTTCGCCCTCGTGCCTTGGCCTGATAAAGCGCCTGGTCGGCAATCTGAATCAGCGCCTTCAAGTCATCATGGGGTTGCATCGGTGCAACGCCGATGGAAATCGTCACGCCGGGGAGTATGCCGATCGGCGATCGGAACGAGGTGATCTCGTCGAGGCTCTGGCGCAGGCGCTCGCCGACACTGCGTGCATCGGCCAGGGCCATGTCGGGCAGCAGGATCACGAACTCCTCGCCGCCGTAGCGCACCAGGCTGTCGGTCGGGCGGAGCAGTTTGCCAAGGGTATCGACAACCAGGCAAAGCGCATGGTCGCCGGCCAGATGTCCGTGTTCATCGTTGTAGTCCTTGAATCGGTCGACATCGAGCATCAGGATCGACAGGGGCTGGCCATTGAAGACGCACCGGGTGCTCTCGCGGGCATAGATGTGTTCCAGCCAGCGTCGGTTGAACGAACCGGTCAGGGTGTCGACGTTGGCGTTCTGTTCGCTGTTGATGATCAGGCGGTCGCTCAGGCGCACCCGCTGGCAGAGTAGTTCGGCCAGGTTCTGCATCAGTCTGGGCGAGCGGGTGAGCAGCGGCAGTGAACGGCGGTGCAGCCGCAACAGTTGCGAGGGTTCGAGCGCAACGACATAGGCCGAGGGCGGCAGATTATCCATGAAGCTGATCTCGCCGGCGCAATCGCCGGGGCCGATGGCGCGCACCGGCAGGGCATCGATCGAATCGAGGTGGACGGCCAGCTCCCCGTCGAGCACCAGATAAAGGTAGTGGTTGTGTTCAAGCGGCGACAGCAGGATGTCGCCCGTCTCGATCAGGCATGCCTCGAAGACTTCCTGTAGCAGGCGAAGACAGGGTTCGTCGACATGATCCAGCAGGCGAGCCTGCCTGAGATGCTGCATCCCGACTCGCCACTCGGCACGCTTCATGACTGCAACATCCAGTCGGATGACTTCTTCGTCATGACATTCGCTAGGCCCCGTCATTGCTGGCTGGGTCGGCTTCTCTTGGCCGCGATGCGCGCTACAGCAGCAGGTGCATCGAGTTATTTCCACCCAAGTGAAGCGTAGCCTTAATCGGTAGGTGGGGCAGGCGCGCGGCGTCACATTTTCGAAGACGCCCGCGCCGTGTCGGTCAATCGAGACGCGCGGCGAGCCAGTCGCCGATGTCTCTGATTTCCTCCGGCATGACTTCATGCGCCATCGGGTACTCCTTCCATTCGGCTGCAACGCCGCTTTGCGTCAGGCATTGATGAGCCGCACGTCCCATCGAGGGCAGGACAACATTGTCCTCCCGGCCATGCAGGCAGAGGACCGGAAGCGTCTGCTGCTCTGGCGACAGGTCGAGGGTGGTGCCGAAGGTAGGGGCATAAGTGGACAGGGCGATCACCCCGCCGAGCGGCCCCGCCCATCGCATGAAGGCGGTGTGATAGACCACGGCGCCGCCCTGTGAAAAGCCCGCGAGAAAAATGCGTCGAGGATCGATGCCGCCGTCGCGCTGCGTTTCGATGAGCGATATCACGGCCTGCGTCGACTGTTCGAGCTGCGCCTGGTCGATTGCCCGGGCCGGACTCATGGCCAGGATGTCGTACCAGCTTGGCATCGCCCAGCCGCCATTGATGGTGACCGCCTGGGTCGGTGCCTGGGGAAGAACGAAGCGTGTGCGCAGCAGGCGCTGCTGCAGGGCCTCGGCCACCGGCAGAAAGTCGTAGCGATCGGCGCCGAGGCCATGCAGCCAGATGACGCATGAATCGGCGGTTGTCGCGGGTTCGATGATCAGGGGGGCGCTCATCTCGGGCTCCGTCAGTGGCGCTCGCTTCATGATGGGGCGAACGCGGGGGTGGGTGCGGCAATATGCGGCGAGGTTACCTCTACTGACGCCGTCGATGAAGGTCCGGAGGCGCTCGGCGCGCGTATTGGTGAATCTGGTATGCCGCTTGCTTTGTATCTCGCGTCCCATGTGCCGGTGCCCTCTGCATCCCGGCAGACGAGCGCATCGGGAGGAGTTGCCGATAATCAATCGGCGGCTAGACTCAGGTCAGGTTCTTCTGCCGTACGGTCGACGCGTGCCGACTGGCAGGCTGCGACGCAGCCGAAGGCCCCGACCCCACAGAATAAAAGCAAACTGGAGGTTTCGATGATAAGGGTTAAATCCACACTGGCCGTGCTTGGTGCCGCGACACTTTTGGGCACCAGCGGCTTGGCGCAGGCAGGGGCGACCCTGGATGCGGTAAAGAGCAAGGGCTTTGTGCAGTGCGGCGTCAGCGACGGGCTGCCAGGCTTTTCCTACACCGACGCCAAGGGCGAGTACAAGGGAATCGATGTGGATGTCTGTCGCGCCGTGGCGGCTGCGGTATTTGGCGACGCGAGCAAAGTTAAGTTCAGCCCGTTGACCGCCAAGGAGCGCTTCACTGCCCTGCAATCGGGCGAGGTCGATGTGCTTTCGCGGAACACGACATGGACCAGCTCGCGGGACGCGGCGATGGGGCTCAACTTCACGGGGGTGACCTATTATGACGGCCAGGGATTCCTGGTGAACAAGGAGGTCGGCGTTTCCAGCGCCAAGGAACTCGACGGCGCCACCGTCTGTATCCAGGCGGGGACCACCACTGAACTGAACCTCTCCGATTATTTCCGCGCCAACAACCTCAAGTACACCCCCATCACCTACGACACGTCCGACGAAAGCGCCAAGTCGCTGGAATCCGGTCGTTGCGACGTGCTGACTTCCGACCAGTCCCAGCTCTACGCTCAGCGCATCAAGCTGGCCAATCCCGACGACTACATCGTATTACCTGAAGTCATCTCCAAGGAGCCGCTCGGCCCGGCCGTGCGCCAGGGTGACGAAGAATGGTTCGATATCGTGCGCTGGTCGCTGCTGGCGATGGTCAACGCCGAGGAGCTGGGTGTCACGACTTCCAATGTCGAAGAAACCGCCAGGACCACCAAGAACCCTGACGTGGCGCGTCTGCTCGGGGCGGAAGGCGAATACGGCAAGGACCTGAAACTGCCGAAGGATTGGGCGGTGCAGATCGTCAAGCAGGTCGGCAATTATGGTGAGGTGTTCGAGCGCAACATTGGCTCCGGCAGCGAGTTGAAGATCGAACGCGGTCTGAATGCGCTCTGGACCAATGGAGGTCTGCAATACGCACCACCGGTGCGTTGACCGAGCCGGGCCAGCGGGACGCTGGCCTTGTTTCAAGGATGAGCGCCGCCGGTGCGTCTGCACCGGCGGCGCCGTATGAGGTTTCTTGATGCGAACCATCGCCAATACGGGAGCAGCGCGCGGCTCGCTGCTCACGGATCCGCAGGCGCGTGCCTGGTTGTTTCAGGTCATCGCCGTCATCGCAGTCGTCGCGTTCGGCTGGTTTCTGTTCCACAACACCCAGACCAATCTCGCTCACCGGGGCATCACGTCAGGCTTCGGTTTCCTCGATAACGCCGCCGGTTTCGGCATCCCCCAGCACCTGATCGATTACAGCGAAAGCGACTCCTACGGGCGAGTGTTCTGGGTCGGCTTGCTCAACACCCTTCTGGTCAGCGTCATAGGCATCATTCTGGCGACCATCCTCGGATTCATTCTGGGGGTGGCGCGGTTATCGCCGAACTGGCTGATCCGCCAGATCGCAACGGTTTACATAGAGGTTTTCCGCAACATTCCGCCGCTGCTGCAAATCTTCTTCGTCTACTTCGCCGTGCTCAGCCCGCTGCCTGGGCCGCGAGACAGCCTGAGCCTGTGGGACATCATCTTCATCAACAACCGCGGCGTCCAGATGCCGTCGCCGAGTGCGGGAGAGGGCTTCTGGCCGTTCTGGATCGCGATGGGTCTGACGCTGGTAGCAATCGTCATGCTCAACCGTTGGGCGCGGGCCCGGCGCGATGCCACCGGGCAGACCTTTCCGGTGTTCTGGGGCAGTCTCGGGTTGTTCATTGCCATACCGACCCTGTGCGCGCTGCTGCTCGGTGCGCCTTTCATCTGGGAGGTTCCACAGCTCCAGCGCTTCAATATCCGCGGGGGTTGGGTCGTTATTCCCGAGCTGGTGTCGATCGTGCTGGCGCTGTCGATCTATACCGCGGCGTTCATTGGCGAAACCGTTCGCGCGGGAATTCAGTCGGTCAGCCACGGCCAGACCGAAGCGGCGGCCTCGCTTGGACTTCGTCCGGGGCGGGTACTGCGTCTGGTCATCATTCCACAGGCGCTACGGGTGATCATCCCGCCGCTGACGAGCCAGTACCTGAACCTGGCGAAAAACTCCTCGCTGGCCGCCGCGATCGGCTATCCGGACATGGTGTCGCTGTTCGCCGGCACGGTGCTCAACCAGACCGGACAGGCCATCGAGACCATGGCCATCACCATGAGCGTGTACCTCGCCATCAGCATCAGCATTTCGCTGTTGATGAATCTGTACAACAAGCGCATTGCGCTGATCGAGCGGTGAGGACGAGCGCATGACGACCCATACTTTCAAACCGGACCTGCCTGCGCCTTCCACCAACATCGGTGTGCTGGGCTGGATGCGGGCCAATCTGTTCTCCAGCTGGATCAATACCCTGTTGACGCTGGTCGGGTTGTACCTGATCTGGCTGATCGTCCCGCCCGTGATCGAGTGGGCGATCATCAAGGCCGACTGGACCGGCGAGACACGTGCCGATTGCACGCGCGAGGGCGCCTGCTGGGTGTTCGTCCAGACGCGCTTCAGCCAGTTCATGTACGGCTTCTATCCGGCAGAATTGCGTTGGCGCGTGGACCTGACGGCCTGGCTCGCGATCATCGGCGCCGCCCCGCTGTTCCTTCGCCAGATGCCTCACAAGGCGCGCTACGGCATCGTCTATCTGGTGGTTTATCCGCTGCTGGCCTACTGGCTGTTGCACGGTGGTTTCTTCGGTCTCGAAACGGTGCCGACCAGCCGCTGGGGCGGCCTGATGCTGACCATCGTCATCGCGGCCGTGGGCATCGCGGGCGCTCTGCCGCTCGGTATCCTGCTGGCGCTCGGTCGGCGTTCGGACATGCCGGCGATTCGAGTGCTTTGCGTGACGTTCATCGAATTCTGGCGCGGCGTGCCGCTGATCACCGTGCTGTTCATGTCCTCGGTGATGCTGCCGTTGTTCCTGCCCGAAGGGATGAACCTCGACAAGCTGATGCGTGCCATGGTGATGGTGGTCTTCTTCGAGGCGGCCTATATCGCCGAAGTGGTCCGCGGTGGGCTCCAGGCGATACCCAAGGGCCAATACGAGGCGGCAGCGGCCATGGGCCTGGGCTACTGGCGCAGCATGGTTCTGGTGATCCTGCCGCAGGCGCTGAAAATGGTCATTCCCGGCATCGTCAACACCTTCATCGCGCTGTTCAAGGACACCAGCCTGGTGATCATCATCGGCCTGTTCGACTTCCTCAACAGCATCAAGCGCGCCACCTCCGACCCTGCATGGCTCGGCATGTCGACCGAGGGTTACGTGTTCGCGGCGCTGGTCTACTGGATTTTCTGCTTTGGCATGTCGCGCTATTCGATGCACCTGGAGCGCAAGCTCGACACCGGCCACCGGAACTAAGGGAAACATCATGAACGAAAACTCACTCCGAACCGATCGGTCCGAACAGCCAGGCGAGCCCGTCATCCAGATGCAGAGCGTGCACAAATGGTTCGGGCAGTTCCATGTGCTCAAGGACATCAACCTCAGCGTTACCCAGGGCGAGCGCATCGTCCTGTGCGGACCGTCGGGTTCAGGCAAGTCCACCACCATTCGCTGCCTCAATCGTCTTGAGGAGCATCAGCAGGGCCGTATCGTCATCAATGGCGTGGAGCTGACCAACGACCTGAAGCAGATCGAAGCGATCCGCAGCGAGGTCGGCATGGTGTTCCAGCACTTCAACCTGTTCCCGCACCTGACCGTACTGCAGAACTGCACCCTGGCGCCCATGTGGGTACGCAAGATGCCGCGGCGCCAGGCCGAGGAAATCGCCATGCACTACCTGGAGCGTGTACGGATTCCGGAGCAGGCCGGCAAATTTCCCGGACAACTGTCCGGCGGCCAGCAGCAGCGGGTCGCGATTGCTCGGGCGCTGTGCATGAAGCCGAAAATCATGCTGTTCGACGAACCGACCTCTGCGCTCGATCCGGAAATGGTCAAGGAAGTGCTGGATACCATGGTCGGTCTGGCTGAAAGCGGGATGACCATGCTCTGCGTGACCCATGAAATGGGCTTCGCGCGCACCGTCGCCGATCGGGTGATCTTCATGGACAAGGGCGAGATCGTGGAAGAGGCTGATCCGGAGACCTTCTTTACCCATCCGGTGAATGAGCGAACCAAGCTTTTTCTGAGTCAGATATTGCACTGAGTCAGGGGCTTCGAGGCCAGCGTGCCCGGCTGGATGGTGTCGCTCGTCATCGCCATCCGGGCCCGCCGGCGCAGCGGAACGGCGCATTGGAGTCGATGTGCTTGCAGCCTTAGCCTCGAACGCCGTCATGGGCTAGAATACGCGCCCCGACTGCTCCCCCCTCCGAGGCTGTTCCGACGATGTTGATCCTGCGCGGCGCTCCCGCTCTTTCCGCCTTCCGTCACGGCAAGCTCCTGGCGCAACTGACCGCGAAGGTCCCCGCCGTGAGCGGGTTGTACGCCGAGTTCGCTCATTTCGCCGAAGTATCCGGCACGCTTGGCGCGGACGAGGAGCACGTGCTCTCCCGGCTGCTCAAGTACGGTCCGAGCGTCCCGGTACAGGAACCAGCCGGTCGGCTAATGCTCGTGGTCCCGCGTTTCGGAACCATCTCGCCCTGGTCGAGCAAGGCCAGCGATATCGCGCGTAACTGCGGACTCGACAAGATTCAGCGTCTCGAACGCGGGGTCGCCTATTACGTGGCGGGCGACTTCTCGGAGGCCGACACCCGGCAGATCGCTGCCGTTCTGCACGACCGCATGACGCAACTGGTGCTGGAGCGCTTCGAAGACGCGGCCAACCTGTTCAGCCATGCCCAGCCGAAACCGCTGACGGCGGTCGACGTGCTGGGCGGTGGTCGCGCGGCGTTGGAGAAGGCCAACCTCGAGCTGGGGCTGGCGCTGGCCGATGATGAAATCGATTATCTGCTGGCCAGCTTCACCGACCTGGGCCGCAACCCCCATGACATCGAACTGATGATGTTCGCCCAGGCCAACTCCGAGCACTGCCGGCACAAGATATTCAATGCCAGTTGGGACATCGATGGTGAAAACCAGGACAAGTCGCTGTTCGGCATGATCAAGAACACCTTCCAGCTACATGGCGAGGGTGTGCTGTCGGCCTACAAGGACAACGCCGCGGTGATCGTCGGCAACGTGGCCGGGCGTTTCTATCCGGATGCCGAGACCGGCGAATATGCCGCGAATCAGGAGCCGGTGCACATCCTGATGAAGGTTGAAACGCACAACCATCCGACCGCCATCGCCCCGTTTCCCGGTGCGGCCACCGGTTCGGGCGGTGAAATCCGTGACGAGGGCGCCACCGGCCGTGGCGCCAAGCCGAAGGCGGGCCTTACCGGTTTCACGGTGTCCAACCTGAACATCCCGGGTTTCGAGCAGCCCTGGGAAGTCCCCTATGGCAAACCCGAGCGCATCGTGACCCCACTGGACATCATGATCGAGGGTCCGCTGGGTGGCGCGGCATTCAACAATGAATTTGGCCGGCCAGCGCTGAGCGGTTACTTCCGTACCTTCGAACAGTCGATCGATACCCTGCATGGGAAAGAAGTGCGCGGCTACCACAAGCCGATCATGCTCGCCGGTGGGCTGGGCAATATCCGCGAAGACCACGTGCAGAAGGCCGAGATTTCGGTAGGCGGCAAACTGATCGTGCTGGGTGGTCCGGCGATGCTGATCGGCCTCGGCGGCGGCGCGGCCTCGTCGATGGCGACCGGCAGCAGTTCGGAAGATCTCGATTTCGCCTCGGTGCAGCGCGACAACCCGGAAATGGAGCGCCGCTGCCAGGAGGTCATCGACCGCTGCTGGCAGTTGGGCGACAGGAACCCGATCAAGTTCATCCACGACGTCGGTGCCGGTGGCCTGTCCAATGCCTTCCCGGAGTTGGTCAACGACGGCGGGCGCGGTGGGCGTTTCGAGCTGCGCAAAGTGCCGAACGACGAACCGGGCATGGCGCCGCTGGAGATCTGGTGCAACGAATCCCAGGAGCGCTACGTGCTGTCGGTCGACGCGGTCGATCTGGAGCGTTTCGAGGCGATCTGCAAGCGTGAGCGTTGCCCCTTCGCCGTTGTCGGTGAAGCGACCGCCGAGCCGCATCTGACCGTTTCCGACAGTCATTTCGGCAACAATCCGGTCGACATGCCGCTCAATGTCTTGCTCGGCAAGGCGCCGCGCATGCACCGCAGCGCTGTTCGCGAAGCCGAACTGGGGGATGATTTCGCCGCGGATCAGGTCGAGCTGTCCGAGGCGATCAACCGCGTGCTGCATCACCCGGCAGTCGCCAGCAAGAGCTTCCTCATTACCATTGGCGACCGCAGCATCACCGGCATGGTGGCGCGTGACCAGATGGTGGGTCCCTGGCAGGTTCCGGTGGCCGATTGTGCCGTTACCGCCACCAGTTATGACGTCTATACCGGCGAAGCCATGGCCATGGGCGAGCGCACGCCGCTGGCGCTGCTCGATGCCCCGGCATCGGGGCGCATGGCGATCGGTGAAACCCTGACCAACCTGGCCGCTGCGCGTATCGAGAAAATTTCCGATATCAAGCTTTCGGCCAACTGGATGGCCGCAGCCGGTCATCCGGGCGAGGACGCGCGCCTGTACGACACGGTCAAGGCCGTCGGTATGGAGCTGTGCCCGGCGCTCGGCATCACCATTCCGGTGGGCAAGGATTCCATGTCGATGAAGACTCGTTGGGCGGACGAGGGCGGCGAAAAGAGCGTGACGTCACCGTTGTCGCTGGTGGTGTCCGGTTTCGCGCCCGTGGTGGACATCCGCCAGACCCTGACACCGCAGTTGCGCCTGGACAAGGGCGAAACCGATCTGGTGCTGGTCGATCTGGGCCGCGGGCAGAATCGCATGGGCGCATCGATCCTGGCGCAGGTCTATGGCCAGATGGCGCGTCAGGCTCCGGACGTGGATGACGCCGAAGACCTGCAAGCGTTTTTCGCGGTGATCCAGGGGCTCAATGCCGATGGCCTGCTGTTGGCCTACCACGATCGTTCGGACGGCGGCTTGCTGACCACGGCGCTGGAGATGGCCTTTGCCGGCCATTGCGGCCTCAGTCTCAACCTCGATGGTCTGGTCGAGAGTGCGGCGCAAATCCCGGCGGCGCTTTTCAATGAGGAGTTGGGCGCGCTGATTCAGGTTCGCCAGGGCGATACGGAAGTCGTGCTCGCACAGTTCAGTGCCGCGGGCCTCGCCGACTGCGTGTCGGTCATTGGCCAGCCGGTCAATAACGGCCATGTAGCGATCAAGTTCGACGGCACGGACGTGTTTGCCGGTGATCGCCGTTTGTTGCAGCGGCAGTGGTCCGAAACCAGTTATCAGATCCAGCGTCTTCGCGACAACGCCGATTGCGCCGATCAGGAATTCGACGCGCTGTTGGAAGAAGACAATCCCGGCCTGAGTGTCACGCTGGGCTTCGACGTCAATGAGAACATCGCAGCGCCGTACATCAAGCGTGGCGTTCGCCCTGAAGTGGCGATTCTGCGCGAGCAGGGCGTCAACGGTCAGACCGAGATGGCGGCCGCGTTCGACCGCTCCGGTTTTGCCGCGGTCGATGTCCACATGAGCGACATCCTGTCCGGACGCATCAGCCTCGAACGCTTCAAGGGGCTGGTCGCCTGTGGCGGCTTCTCCTATGGCGACGTGCTGGGCGCCGGCGAAGGCTGGGCCAAGTCGATCCTGTTCAACAGCCGCGCCCGCGAAGACTTCAGCGCGTTGTTCGAGCGCAAGGACAGCTTCGCTCTTGGCGTCTGCAATGGCTGCCAGATGCTTTCCAACCTCCACGAACTGGTGCCTGGCAGTGAATCCTGGCCGCATTTCGTGCGCAACCGCTCCGAGCAGTTCGAGGCGCGCGTGGCCATGGTCCAGGTGCAGGACTCGCCGTCGATCTTTCTGCAGGGCATGGCCGGTTCACGCCTGCCGATCGCCATTGCGCACGGAGAAGGGCATGCGGAGTTCGAAAGCGAAGAGGCATTGCTCGAGGCCGATCTGTCCGGCACCGTCGCGCTACGCTACATCGACAATCACGGCAAAGTCACCGAGCGCTACCCGGCCAACCCGGGCGGCTCGCCACGCGGTATTACCGGCCTGACCACGCGTGACGGTCGTGTAACCATCATGATGCCGCACCCGGAGCGGGTATTCCGGGCTGTGACCAACTCCTGGCGTCCGGATGAGTGGCAGGAGGATGGCGGCTGGATGCGCATGTTCCGCAACGCGCGGGTCTGGGTCGACTGACCTTGGCGATGGTGCCGAAAAGCTCGGTGGCGTGCGAACGCCCCCGGGCTTTTTTCAATTGTCTTTCGGTCGATCCTGGCTGCTGAACCAAGCACCTTTGGCAACGTCTGATGTTGGCAACGCGGCCCGGCAAGCCTGGTGGTTGCGGCGGCGGAGAAGGTGCTCCGCCGTCAGTTCTATGCGGAGATGCAGATGTACAAGTTGTGTTTCTATGTGCCCGAGAGCCATCTGGATGCCGTGAAGAAGGCTGTGTTGGGCGCAGGTGCCGGGCGCATCGGTGCTTACGACAGCTGCTGCTGGCAGATGCTGGGGCACGGCCAGTATCGGCCGCTGGAGGGCAGCAAGCCTTTCCTGGGTCAGCTCGGCCAGGTGCAGGTGGTTGCGGAGTGGAAGGTCGAGCTGGTGGTGGCCGACGAACTGATTCATGACAGCGTCAAAGCGCTCAAACGGGCCCATCCATACGAGACGCCGGCGTTCGAAGTGTGGCGGCTATCCGACATGCAGTTCTGATCGAACGATAGGCAACCAGACCCGAGTCGCCGCTGGCCACTCGGGTTTTTTATTGCTCGCGCGGCGACGCTAAGACGCTGGCGCTCCAGACGCACATCGATTACCGCGCGCGCTTCGTCATGGGAGCCGATGACGCGCAACAGGCTCTCACGTTAACGCGCTGCCAGGCTCGACGCTGCTGCTCAGGGACGAATCTCGATCAGCGTGCCGTTCTTGACCAGATTCCATATCTCGCGCATGTCATCGTTCTTCAGCGCGATGCAGCCTTCGGTCCAGTCGAGGGTGTGGAAGAACCACTCCGGATATTCTTCGTCCAGCGGGGTGCCGTGAAGCATGATCATGCTCCCCGGCCGTGTGCCTTCGCGGCTGGCCCGCGCCCGGTCCTTGGCGTTCGGGTAGGAGATATGCATCGCCAGGTTGTACTTCTCGGACGTCTTGCGCCAGTCGATCCAGTAGAACCCCTCGGGTGTTCGCTGGTCGCCTTCGCGCTCCTTGGGGCCCGGTTGCTTGCCCAACGACACGCGATAGCTTTTCATCGTGACGCCACGGCTGATGAGGTGAAGCTGACGCTCGGACTTGACCACCAGGACCTTGTCGATGAAGGCGTCATCGAATACTGGAGCGGCCGTAGCGTGGGAGAGGGCGGCGAACGTGAAGCAGAAGATTGCTAACAGCCAGCGCATTGAAGCGTTCCTGAATCCTTACGGCATCAGACCTGTCTGCGCGCCACCCGCATTGCTTCGATGGCTTCGTTGCGCACCGGGAAGGTCTGCTGCACCCGGTCGGCGAAAAAGTATTCTAGGGTACGGCCAACCGTCGGAAAAGCCAGCTCTGACCAAGGGATGTCGGCCTGTCGGAAAAGCCGGACTTCCAGGCTCTCCTCGCCCGCGCTGAAATCTGCGTCGACCAGCTCGGCGCGAAAGAACATGTACACCTGGTTGATATGCGGCAGGTCGAACAGCGTATAGAGCTGCAAGTCCGTAACCCGGGCGCAAGCCTCTTCCAATGTCTCGCGCTCCGCTGCCTGCCGGACGGTTTCGCCGTTTTCCATAAAGCCGGCCGGCAGCGTCCAATAGCCGCGTCGTGGCTCGATCGCACGCCGACACAGCAGTACGTGGTCTTCCCAGACTGGCAGGCAGCCTGCGACGATCCGCGGGTTCTGGTAATGAACCGTGTCGCAGGATGCACAGACGAATCGCGTCCGATTGTCCCCCTCGGGCACCCGTTCGGCGATCGCGCCGCCGCATTGGCTGCAGAATTTCATCGTGCTTCATTCCTGGCGAGTCATTCGATAGCCCGGCGCTGTCGCGGGCTGGCCATTGCTGAGAACCAGTCTGCCGCGAAAAGTTTGTCGGCGACAGCGGGGCTGTCGATTTTGTCTTCGTCTGTCTTGGGCGCCTCGGTGATTCATGCCATGATGCCTGTCAAAGACAGAAAGAGACGTTTCATGCTGGACAAGATTCTCCAACGGGTGCGTGACTATTCCCCGCATCTCCTGGAGCCGGAAGGCCGGATGCCCGAGGCGGCGGTGCTGATGCCGATCACTCGCAGCGATTCGCCGGAATTGGTGCTGACGCTGCGTGCCAGTGGGTTGTCCACCCATGGCGGAGAGGTCGCCTTCCCCGGCGGGCGCCGTGACCCGGAAGATCGGGACCTTATCCATACCGCCTTGCGTGAGGCCGAAGAGGAAGTCGGGCTGGCGCCGGGCATGGTGGAAGTCGTCGGGCCGCTGAGCAGCCTGGTTTCGCTGCACGGCATTCATGTCACGCCGTACGTTGGCATCGTGCCGGACTATGTCGAATACCGCGCCAATGATGCCGAAATCGCGTCGGTCTTTTCCGTGCCCCTGGAGTTCTTCTGCCAGGACGTGCGCGAGGTTACCCATCGTATCGATTACCAGGGCGGCGCCTGGTATGTCCCGTCCTACCGGTATGGCGAATACAAGATCTGGGGGCTGACGGCCATCATGATCGTCGAGCTGGTGAACCTGATATATGACGCCGGGATCGAGATGCGCCGCCCGCCCGTTTCCTACGTCGATCTGAGCCAGAAGAGGTCATGACCGTGAAATATCGCCTGGGTGATTCCCGCGTTGAAACCCATCCACAAAGCTGGGTCGCACCGAACGCCACGCTGGTTGGCAAGATCCGCCTCGAGGCGGGCGCCAATGTCTGGTTTGGTGCCGTGCTGCGCGGCGACAACGAGTTGATCCACATCGGTGAAAACAGCAATGTGCAGGATGGCAGCGTCATGCACACCGATATGGGCTATCCGCTGACCCTGGGCACAGGCGTGACCGTCGGCCACAACGCCATGCTGCACGGTTGCAGCGTCGGTGATTACAGCCTGGTCGGGATCAACGCGGTCATCCTCAACGGGGCGAAGATCGGCAGGTATTGCATTATCGGCGCCAACACCCTGATCGCCGAAGGCAAGGAAATTCCTGACGGCTCGCTGGTGGTGGGCTCGCCCGGCAAGGTGGTTCGTGAGCTGACCGAGCAGCAGAAGAAAATGCTCGAAGCGAGTGCCGCGCACTATGTTCACAATGCTCAGCGCTACGCGGGCGATCTTGTGGAGCAGGAGGATTGACCGCTGAACGGAAGCCGGTCGCTTCACCCTGCGTCAGCATCTGCGCCCTGGATGAGAATGATATCTGCACCGGGTGCCAGCGCAGCATCGACGAAATCCGACGCTGGGGCCGAATGGACGATTCGCAGCGGCGCCAGGTGCTGCTGCGTTGCCATGAGCGCGCACAGGCAGCCGGATTGGTGTTTTAACCTGTGAATGAATGGGCCGCTGATCGGCGTCCGTCACTGTCTTGATAACGAGGTCTTTCATGCCCCGAATAGGTACGCCGCTGTCCGCCAGCGCTACCCGCGTGCTGCTGTGCGGCTGCGGTGAACTTGGCAAGGAATTGGTCATCGAGCTTCAGCGCCTGGGCGTCGAGGTCATCGCGGTAGACCGTTACGCCAACGCACCGGCGATGCAGGTGGCTCACCGTCACCATGTGATCGACATGCTCGATGGCGCCGCGTTGCGCGCTGTCATCGAGCAGGAAAAGCCACACTATGTCGTGCCCGAGATCGAGGCGATCGCCACGGCGACACTGGTGGAGCTGGAAGGCGAGGGCTATACGGTCATACCGACCGCGCGGGCCGCGCAGCTCACCATGAATCGCGAGGGCATCCGCCGACTGGCCGCCGAGGAACTGGGGTTGCCGACCTCGCCGTACCGCTTCGCCGACTCGCTGCAAGATTGCCGCTCGGCCATCGCCGTGCTCGGGTTTCCCTGCCTGATCAAGCCGGTGATGAGTTCGTCCGGTAAAGGCCAGTCGGTCCTGCGTAGCGAGGCCGATATTGCCCCGGCCTGGGAGTATGCCCAGGCCGGTGGGCGTGCCGGAAAGGGCCGGGTCATCGTCGAGGGCTTCGTCGATTTCGATTACGAAATCACACTGCTGACCGTGCGGCATACGGGAGGGACCTCGTTCTGTCTGCCGGTCGGGCATCGTCAGGAAAAAGGTGATTACCAGGAGTCCTGGCAGCCACAACCCATGAGCGCTGCGGCCATGGCGGAAGCCGAGCGTATTGCGCTTGCCGTTACCGACGCGCTGGGCGGGCGCGGCCTCTTCGGTGTCGAGCTGTTCGTCAAGGGCGACAAGGTCTGGTTCTGCGAGGTTTCGCCCCGGCCGCACGATACGGGCCTGGTGACCCTGGTTTCTCAGGACCTCTCCGAGTTCGCCCTGCATGCGCGGGCAATCCTTGGGCTGCCGATCCCTGCGATTCGGCAGTTCGGCCCGTCCGCTTCGGCGGTGGTACTGGTCGAGGGGGAATCCGATCAGGTGAGCTTCGGTGGCCTGGCGGCCGCGCTGGACGAGCCCGACACCGCGCTGCGGCTGTTCGGCAAGCCGGGCGTCAGTGGTCAGCGGCGCATGGGGGTTGCGCTGGCGCGCGACGAGTCGATTGCCGCCGCGCGTGCCAAGGCCGTGCGGGCGGCCGCGGCAATCGATACCCGTCTCTAGCGCTTCGGCCGGGCGAGGGTGGTGGCCTCAGGATGCGTCGGCCGACGACGTGTCCTGTGTGTCTTCGACGACCCAGGCACGCACGCTTTTGACGCGATTGTCCGCGGCCTGCAGGATTTCGAGCCGGTACTGGTTGATCTGCAGGCAAATGCTGCTGTCTGGAATATGCTCGAGCGCCTCGGTGATCAAGCCGTTGAGGGTCTTGGGTCCGTCACAGGGGAGATGCCAGCCCAGGGCTCGATTGACCTCGCGCAGATAGGCCGCGCCATCGATCACCAGGGTGCCGTCGTCCTGCGGGTGGATATCCGGGCTGCGCAGGGCATCCTGGTTGCTGAATTCACCGACGATCTCTTCGAGAATGTCTTCAAGCGTCACGATTCCCAGTACGTCGCCGTATTCGTCGACGACAATGCCGATGCGTCGTTTCTGCTTCTGGAAATTGACCAGCTGGGTCGAAAGGGGCGTGTTTTCAGGGATGAAATAGGGATCGTTGCAGGCCTCGAGCAAGCTTTCGTGGGTCAACTGATCATGGCTGAGCAGCCGCGCGATCTGGCGCATGTGGACGATGCCTTCGATCTGGTTGATGTCCTTGCGGAACACCGGCAGGCGTGTGTGGGGCGTCGTGCGCAGCTGAGTCACGATGGTTTCCAGGTTGTCCTCTAGGTCGATGCCAGCGACCTCGTTGCGAGGGATCATGATGTCGTCGACGGTAACCCGCTCCAGGTCCAGGATGCCAAGCAGCATGCTTTGCCTGTTCATCGGCATGTCGCTGCCCGATTCGTGAACCACGCTGCGCAGCTCTTCGGTTGAGAGGCTGTCGTTGCCCTTGGTGGACAGGTCGACGCCAAGCAACCTGAGCAAGCCGTTGCTGATCCAGTTCAGTGATGCCACCAGCGGGTACAGCACTTTCTGCAGCAGCAGCAGCGGAAGGCTGACCGGGTAGGCGACCGTCTCGGGGCGCAGGGCGGCGAGCGTCTTGGGGGTTATCTCGCCGAATATCAGAAGCATGATCGTCAGGCCGATGGTCGCGATGGCGATACCCGCTTCACCCCACAACTTGATTGCCAGCACCGTGGCGATCGACGAGGCCAGGATGTTGACGAAGTTGTTACCGACCAGAATGGTTCCGAGCAGCCTGTCCGGGCGTTCGAGCAGCGCGCTTGCGCGTTTCGCGCCACGGTGACCGTCGTTGGCCTTATGGCGCAGGCGGTAGCGGTTAAGGCTGAGCATCCCGGTTTCGGAGCTGGAGAAGAAGGCCGAGCACAGAAGCAGAAAGACCAGCATACCGACCAGAAAGCCGGGGTGTAGATGTTCCACGTGTCGGTCCTAGATATGCAGGATGAATTCGCGGACCAGCTTGCTGCCGAAGTAGGCCAGCATCAGCAGGCAGAAGCCGGCAAGCGTCCAGCGGATGGCCTTGTAGCCGCGCCAGCCGAGCTGGTGGCGGCCCCATAGAAGTAAACCGAAGACCACCCAGGCGAGGACCGATAGCAGCGTCTTGTGCACCAGGTGCTGGGCGAACAGATTGTCCAGAAACAGCCAGCCGGAAATCAGTGACCCCGACAGCAACAGCCAGCCGGCGAGCAGGAAGCCGAACAACAGGCTTTCCATGGTCTGCAGTGGCGGGAAGTTCTTGATCAGGCCGGACGGGTGCTTGTGCTTCAGGTGATGGTCCTGCAACAGCAGCAGCAGTGACTGGAAAACCGCGATCGTGAGCATCCCGTACGCCAGGATCGAGAACAGAATGTGCGCCAGGATGCCCGGTTGCTCATCGATTGCAGGTGCCGTGCCCGACGGCGCGAACTGGGCGAACAGCACCGTCAGGCAGCCGAGCGGGAAAAGCAGCAGCAGGAGATTCTCGACTGGCATGCGATGAAGCGCGAGCAGGATCAGCAGGATCACCGCTGCGGCAATCAGGCTCGAAGCGGTGAAGAAATCAAGGTGCAGGCCGCTTGGTGACAGCAGCTGGATGAACAGGCTCACCCCGTGCGCGACGAGCGCCAGGGCGCCCAGGATAAGAAGCAGACGCTTGTCCGGCACGGTGCGTTGCGCCAGGCGAAGGCCTTGGTATCCGGTGACGCCTGCATAAAGGCAGGCGGCAGCTAGGCTCGGTAGCAGAGGGTGCATAGGTCTTTTAAGCAGGCTCGAAAGGCGCTGAGTGTGGCACAAACACCGGATGCACAAAAGCGTGCCAATAAAAGGTGAGGGTTACCGGGGCGGGCCGCCTGCGGGCCTGTGTCGATACGTCGCGGCCATCCTCGTCGGGCATGGCCAGGCTGTCGCGATGAAAAGCATCCGGCCCGGGGTACCGGCCTGGGCCACTCAGCTTCTATAATCGCTGCCTTAACCACACCCAGCGTGGAAACGGCACATGTTTGAAAACCTAACCGACCGCCTCTCCCAGACGCTTCGCCACGTTACTGGCAAGGCCAAGCTGACCGAGGAGAATATCAAGGACACCTTGCGCGAAGTGCGCATGGCGCTGCTGGAGGCTGACGTTGCGCTGCCGGTGGTCAAGGAGTTCGTCGCCAAGGTCAAGGACCGGGCCGTGGGCACCGAGGTTTCCAAGAGCCTGACGCCTGGCCAGGCGTTCGTGAAGATCGTTCGCGCCGAGCTGGAAGAGCTGATGGGCGCGGCCAATGAAGACCTCGCCCTGAGCGTCGTGCCGCCGGCGGTGGTGCTGATGGCCGGCCTGCAGGGCGCGGGCAAGACGACTACTGTTGGCAAGCTGGCGAGGTTCCTCAAGGAGCGCAAGAAAAAGTCGGTTCTGGTGGTGTCCGCCGACGTCTATCGCCCGGCCGCGATCAAGCAGTTGGAGACGCTGGCCGCCGAAGTGGGTGTGACCTTCTTCCCCTCCGACACCAGCCAGAAGCCGGTCGAGATCGCGCAGGCCGCCATTCGCGAAGCCAAGCTCAAGTACATCGACGTGGTGCTGGTCGATACCGCAGGCCGCCTGGCCATCGATGCGCAGATGATGGCCGAAATCCAGGCCGTTCACGCGGCAATCAATCCGGCCGAGACGTTGTTCGTGGTCGACGCCATGACGGGCCAGGATGCCGCCAATACCGCTAAGGCGTTCGGCGATGCGCTTCCGCTGACCGGCGTGGTGCTGACCAAGGTCGACGGTGATGCGCGCGGAGGCGCGGCGCTGTCGGTGCGTCACATCACCGGCAAGCCCATCAAGTTTCTCGGCATGGGCGAAAAAAGCGACGCGCTCGAGCCATTCCACCCGGACCGGATCGCCTCGCGCATCCTCGGCATGGGCGATGTGCTCAGCCTGATCGAGCAGGCCGAACAGACGCTGGATCGGGAAAAGGCAGAGAAGCTCACCAAAAAGCTGAAGAAGGGCAAGGGCTTCGATCTCGAAGACTTCCGGGATCAGCTTCAGCAGATGAAAAACATGGGCGGCCTTGGCGGCTTGATGGACAAGCTGCCGTCCATTGGCGGGGTGAATCTCTCGCAGATGGGCAATGCGCAGGGCGCGGCCGAGAAGCAGTTCAAGCAGATGGAAGCCATCATCAATTCGATGACGCCCGTCGAGCGGCGCAATCCGGACATCATCAGTGGCTCGCGCAAGCGTCGCATCGCCATGGGTTCCGGCACTCAGGTGCAGGACATTGGCCGGCTGATCAAGCAGCACAAGCAAATGCAGAAGATGATGAAGAAGGTCACGGGCAAGGGTGGCATGGCCAAGATGATGCGCGGCATGGGAGGCATGTTCCCGGGTGGCGGCGGGATGCCGAAGTTCTAGTCCATTGGCCTTGCAGTGGTGCCCTCCAGGGGGTGCCGCTCGCGTTGAGCGGGCCTGCTGCCGAGCCTTGCAGCTGTTTTTTAAAAAGCCATTTGCAAAAGTCCGGATAATCCTTAGAATATGCGGCCTTTCGGGCCTTGGGCCCTGCATTCAGATTTGCTGTACCGACTACAGGAACGATGTTCACATGGTAACTATTCGTCTCGCCCGTGGCGGCTCCAAGAAGCGCCCTTTCTATCACCTGACCGTGACCAACAGCCGCAACCCGCGCGATGGTCGCTTCGTCGAGCGCATCGGTTTCTTCAACCCGGTCGCCTCGGGTGCGGAAGTGAAGCTCTCTGTAAACCAGGAGCGTGCCGCTTACTGGCTGGGTCAGGGCGCACAGCCGTCTGAGCGCGTTGCTCAGCTGCTGAAGGAAGCTGCCAAGGCTGCTGCCTGAAACACATGAACGCCACGTCAGCTCCGGCCGAAGACCTGATCGTCATCGGCAAGATCGTTTCGGTGCATGGCGTGCGAGGTGACGTAAAGGTCTATTCCTTTACCGATCCGATCGACAATTTGCTGGACTATCGTCGCTGGACGCTGAGGCGAGGCGAGGAGGTCAAGCAGGTTGAGCTGGTCAAGGGTCGCCTGCAGGGCAAGATCCTGGTGGCTACGTTGAAAGGGCTGACGGATCGGGAAGAGGCGCGTACCTACGCCGACTTCGAGATCTGCATCCCGCGCAGCGAATTGCCTTCGTTGACTGGCGAGGAGTATTACTGGTTCCAGCTCCAGGGCCTGACGGTCATCAACCAGCTCGGGCAAGTGCTTGGGCGGGTGGATCATCTGCTCGAGACCGGCGCCAACGATGTCCTGGTGGTCAAGCCGTTCGACGGCAGCCTGGATGATCGCGAGCGTCTGTTGCCCTACACCGACCCCTGCGTATTGAAGGTCGATCTGGACGCAGGCGAGATGCACGTCGAATGGGACGCGGACTTCTGAGCGACATGGCGAACTTTCGCGTCGAAGTGATCAGTCTGTTCCCGGACATGTTCGCTGCCGTCCGCGACTATGGAATCACCAGTCGCGCAGTGAGGCAGGGGCTGCTCCAGCTGCGTTGCTGGAATCCCCGGAGCTATACCGAAGATCGTCACCAGACGGTAGATGATCGCCCCTTCGGTGGTGGTCCCGGCATGGTGATGAAGATCAAGCCGCTGGAGCTTGCATTGGCCGATGCCAGGCGAGCCGCTGGCGCAAAGGCGAAGGTGATCTACCTGTCGCCGCAGGGGCGTCAGCTGAAGCAGGCCGACGTTCGCGACCTGGCGAAGGAGGAGGCGCTTATCCTCATCGCCGGTCGTTATGAAGGGATAGACGAGCGCTTTATCGAAGCGCACGTCGATGAGGAATGGTCGATTGGCGACTACGTGTTGTCCGGTGGTGAGCTGCCGGCCATGGTGCTGATCGATGCGGTGACTCGCTTGCTTCCCGGAGCACTGGGTCATGCTGATTCCGCCGAGGAGGATTCGTTTACCGACGGCCTGCTCGACTGCCCGCATTACACGCGACCGGAAGTGTATGCGGATAAACGTGTTCCTGAGGTGCTGCTGAGCGGCAACCATGAACACATCCGGCGTTGGCGTTTGCAGCAGTCCCTCGGAAGGACCTGGGAACGCCGCGCTGATCTTCTGGATAGCCGCTCGCTTTCTGGGGAAGAACAAAAGCTGCTGAAGGAATACATCCATCAGCGGGACGATAGTTAACGTATCGATGGCACGCCATGAGGGCCTGCCTTAGGAGCACAGCATGACCAACAAGATTATCCAGGCGCTCGAAGCCGAGCAGATGACCAAAGAACTGCCTCCGTTCGCCCCCGGTGACACCGTGGTCGTCCAGGTGAAGGTAAAGGAAGGCGACCGTGAGCGTCTGCAGGCCTTCGAAGGCGTCGTGATCGGCAAGCGTAACCGCGGCCTGAACAGCGCCTTCACCGTTCGCAAGATTTCCAATGGCGTGGGTGTGGAGCGTACGTTCCAGTACTACAGCCCGATGGTCGACAGCCTCAGCGTCAAGCGCCGTGGTGATGTCCGCAAAGCCAAGCTGTACTACCTCCGCGCGCTGTCCGGCAAGGCAGCCCGTATCAAGGAAAAGCTTTCCTGAGCAAAGCGTCCTCGAAAAAAAGGCAGCCTTCGGGCTGCTTTTTTTTTGGCTGTTCGGCTGTCGGGTGAATGGCCAGCAGCACAGCGCGATCCCGGGTGCCGGTGTGGCGCGGCGGGCGCCGCTTGTGGAACACTGATGCGCTCTCCAAGCGCGATCAAGCCCCATGCCTGCACTCGACGACCCTGTAATCGACCGCTACCTCGATGCCCTCTGGCTGGAAAAAGGCCTGTCGGACAACACCCGCGAGGCCTATCGGAGCGATCTGACGTTGTTCAATGGTTGGCTCGATGAGCGTGGCGTGAGGCTGATGGGGGCGGGTCGAGAGGCCATCCTCGATCACCTCGCCTGGCGTCTGGCCAATAACTACAAGGCGCGTTCAACCGCGCGGCTGCTGTCCGGGCTCCGTGGTTTCTACCGGTTTCTGCTTCGCGAGGGCGATATTTCGGCAGACCCTACGCTGCGGGTGGAACTGCCACAACTCGGGCGGCCGTTGCCCAAGGCGTTGTCCGAGGCGGATGTGGACGCTTTGCTGGCGGCCCCCGATATCGGCGAAGCGCTGGGTATGCGCGATCGAGCGATGCTGGAGGTCCTGTATGCGACCGGCTTGCGGGTGACGGAGCTGGTGAGTCTCAGCCTGGAACAGCTCAACCTTCGCCAAGGGGTATTGCGCACATTCGGCAAGGGCAACAAGGAGCGTCTGGTGCCGCTCGGCGAGGAGGCCCTGCATTGGCTGGCTCGCTACCTGCGTGACGCTCGTGGCGTGCTGCTGGCCGGCAAGGCCAGCGATGTAGTATTCCCCAGTCGACGTGGTGATCTGATGACGCGGCAGACGTTTTGGCATCGGATCAAGCTGCATGCCCGGCAAGCTGGAATCGCGGCGTCGATTTCCCCGCACACGCTGCGTCACGCGTTCGCCACGCACCTGCTCAACCATGGCGCCGATCTGCGGACCGTGCAGATGCTGCTCGGTCATAGCGATCTGTCCACCACGCAGATTTACACCCATATTGCCCGCGCGCGACTCCAGGAACTCCATGCGCAGCATCATCCGCGTGGTTGAAGGCGTTCGCCCGCGGGGTGCGCGGCAGCCCACAAAGTACGCTTCCCAGGCCCCGCTCCCTGCGCTCGGAGGCGGTCGCTATGTTAATCTGCGAGTCCTTCCTCGATCGAAGTCGCCCGGAGACTCCATGCGCGTGATTCGTTTATTTGCTGCCGCGACCATCGGTCTGGCCAGCACCGTTACCCTGGCTGCCGATGCCGAACAGGCGATCCGTGATTCACTGCAGTTGATACAGCCCGGCATGCCGATCGAAGCGATTGCCGAGAGCCCCATGGATGGCGTTTATCAGGTCCAGCTCAAAGGCGGCCGGCAACTCTACGCGAGCGCCGATGGGCAATTCGTGATCCAGGGATACATGTTCCAGTTCAAGGATGGCCAGGCCACCAATCTTACCGAGCAGGCGCAGAGTCGCTCAGTGGCCAGGATGATCGAAGCGGTTCCCGCCAGCAAGATGGTGGTCTTCGCACCGGAAAAGCCGAAAACCCACATTACGGTGTTCACCGACACCGATTGCGGCTATTGCCAGAAACTCCACAGCGAAGTCCCCGAGTTGAACCGTCTGGGTGTGGAAGTCCGTTACATGGCATTCCCTCGTCAGGGGATGGCCAGCCACGGCGCCAACACACTCACCAGCGTCTGGTGTGCAAAGGATCGTCAGGCAGCGATGGACAAGGCCAAGGCGCGCGAGGACGTCCCTGCTGCCAGCTGTGACAATCCGGTCGCCGAACAGTACGAGCTGGGTCAGCTCATCGGCGTCCAAGGGACCCCGGCCATCATCCTCGCCGATGGCCAGATCATTCCTGGCTATCAGCCGGCACCTCAGCTCGCGGCCCTCGCCTTGCAAGCCGAGTAAACGGCCCGGACAGTGTACCTTCGGTCCTGAAGTCGCTGTCCTGCCTGTCGCCACCCGAACTGTTCGGCTCCTTGCGTTCAAAGCCTGAAGGCATACCGAGGAGGTGCGAACATGAAGCTTGAAGGTTCCTGTCACTGCAAGGCCGTGCGTTTCTCGCTCGAATCGGCCGAGCCCTATCCGTTCATGCGTTGCTATTGCTCGATATGCCGCAAGACGGCTGGGGGCGGTGGCTATGCGATCAACCTGGGCGCCGATCATCGGACCCTGGCTGTCGAGGGGCGAGAGAATCTGGGCATCTATCAGGCCAGGATGGTCGATCCGGCGACCGGGGCGAGCCGGGTCAGCGACGGCCAGCGCCATTTCTGCAAGCTGTGTGGCAGTGCGCTTTGGCTGTGGGACCCCAATTGGCCGGATCTGGTCCACCCGCACGCGTCGGCCATCGATACCGATCTGCCCGTGCCCCCTGAGTCCACGCATCTCATGCTGGCGTCGAAGGCGTCGTGGGTGGAACCGCAGGTAGGGCCCGACGATCGCTGTTTCGATGAGTATCCCGACGAGTCGCTCGCCCAGTGGCATCAGCGCCTGGGATTGCAGAGTGAACCCGGCTAGCCGCAAGGCCTGGCGGTTGCCGCCGATTTGACTAAATCCCGTGCGCTTCGTAATGTGCGACTCTTTTGTTCGGCCGCAGTGCAGGGCCGTTCGCTGGGTAGGGGGAGTGCAGCTTGAAACCGGTGAAAGTTGGCATCTGTGGGCTGGGGACCGTCGGTGGCGGTACCTTCAATGTGCTCGAGCGCAACGCGGCGGAAATCGCCCGTCGTGCCGGGCGTGGAATCGAAGTCGCGCAGATTGCGGCTCGTCATGAGAACCCCAGGTGCAACACCGGTGACACGCCCATTACCGCCGATATTTTCGAGGTGGCGAACAACCCTGAGATCGACATCGTCGTCGAACTGATCGGCGGTTATACGCTGGCCCGCGAGCTGGTGCTCAAGGCCATCGAGAACGGCAAGCATGTGGTCACGGCGAACAAGGCGCTGATCGCCGTGCACGGCAACGAAATCTTCGCCAAGGCGCGTGAGAAGGGTGTCATCGTGGCCTTCGAAGCCTCGGTCGCTGGCGGCATTCCGGTCATCAAGGCGATCCGCGAAGGCCTGGCGGGCAACCAGATCAACTGGCTGGCCGGCATTATCAATGGCACGGGCAACTTCATTCTTACCGAAATGCGGGAGAAGGGCCGTGCCTTCGAGGACGTACTCAAGCAAGCGCAGGAGTTGGGCTATGCCGAGGCCGATCCGACGTTCGACGTCGAAGGCATCGACGCCGCGCACAAGCTGACGATCCTCGCGTCGATCGCCTTCGGCGTGCCACTGCAGTTCGACAAGGCCTACACCGAAGGCATTTCCCGCTTGACCACAGCCGACGTCAACTATGCCGAGGCGCTGGGGTATCGTATCAAGCACCTGGGGGTCGCGCGCAGCACCGCGTCGGGCATCGAACTGCGGGTACATCCGACCCTGATACCGGCCGACCGTCTGATCGCCAATGTCAACGGCGTGATGAATGCGGTCATGGTCAACGGGGATGCGGTCGGCTCGACGCTGTACTACGGTGCTGGCGCCGGCATGGAGCCGACGGCATCGGCCGTCGTTGCGGATCTGGTCGACGTGGCCCGTGCGCTGACGACCGATCCGAACAACCGCGTCCCGCACCTTGCGTTCCAGCCCGACTCGCTATCGGCCCATCCCATCCTGCCGATAGGCGCCTGCGAAAGCGCGTATTACCTGCGCATCCAGGCCAAGGATCATCCGGGCGTGCTGGCACAGGTAGCGACCATCCTTTCGGAGCGCGGAATCAATATCGAATCGATCATGCAGAAGGAAGCCGAGGTCCATGATGGGCTGGTGCCGGTCATCCTTGTCACTCACCGAGTGGTCGAGCAGCGCATCGACGATGCGATCGCCGCCCTGGAATCGTTGAGCGACGTCGTTGGCAGCGTGGTGCGGATCCGAGTAGAACAGCTGAATTAATCGGAGCTGGAAGCCGAACCTGAAGCCGAAGCGGTCGCTCGGCTTCGCACGCCAGGCTTCTGGCTCAAACCGAAGGTTTGAAAACATGCGCTATATCAGTACCCGTGGCCAAGCGCCGGCCCTGAATTTCGAAGATGTCCTGCTCACCGGGCTGGCCAGCGACGGTGGTCTGTACGTGCCGGAGAACCTGCCACGCTTCACGGTCGAGGAAATCGCATCCTGGGCCGGGCTGCCTTATCACGAACTGGCGTTCAAAGTGATGCGCCCCTTCGTTGCCGGCAGTATCCCCGACGCGGACTTCAAGCAGATTCTGGAAGAAACCTACGGTGTGTTCGCCCACAGTGCCGTCGCCCCGCTGCGTCAGTTGAACGGTAACGAATGGCTGCTGGAGCTGTTCCATGGGCCGACCCTGGCGTTCAAGGACTTTGCGCTGCAACTGCTTGGACGCCTGCTCGACTACGTGCTGGCCAAGCGTGGTGAGCGCGTGGTGATCATCGGTGCGACCTCCGGCGATACCGGTTCGGCCGCGATCGAAGGCTGCCGACGCTGCGACAACGTCGACATTTTCATCCTGCATCCGCACAACCGTGTGTCGGAAGTGCAGCGCCGGCAGATGACCACCATCTTCGGCGACAACATTCACAACCTCGCGATCGAAGGCAACTTCGATGATTGCCAGGAGATGGTCAAGGACAGCTTTGCCGATCAGGGCTTCCTCAAGGGCACTCGGCTGGTTGCGGTGAACTCGATCAACTGGGCGCGGATCATGGCTCAGATCGTCTACTACTTCCATGCGGCGCTGCAGCTGGGCGGACCGGCGCGTTCGGTGGCGTTCTCCGTGCCGACCGGCAACTTCGGCGATATTTTTGCCGGCTATCTGGCACGCAACATGGGGCTGCCCATCAGTCAGCTGGTGGTCGCGACCAACCGCAACGACATCCTGCACCGCTTCATGAGCGGCAACCGTTATGACAAGGACACGCTGCACCCGTCGCTTTCGCCTTCCATGGACATCATGGTGTCGTCGAATTTCGAGCGCCTGCTGTTCGATCTGCACGGGCGTAACGGAGCGGCCGTTGCCGAGTTGATGAGCACCTTCAAGTCCAGCGGCAAGTTGGCCGTGGCCGAAGAGCGCTGGACCGAGGCCCGCAAGCTGTTCGACTCGCTGGCCGTGGATGACGAGCAGACCTGCACGACGATCGCCGAGGTCTTCGCCGCCACCGGCGAGCTGCTCGATCCGCACACCGCAATCGGTGTCCATGCGGCGCGTGAATGCCGCCGCAGCCTGTCGATCCCGATGGTGACGCTGGCGACCGCCCATCCGGTGAAATTCCCCGAGGCGGTCGAAAAGGCGGGTGTCGGCAAGGCGCTCGAGCTTCCGGCTCACTTAACGGACCTGTTCGAGCGGCCTGAGCGCTGCACGGTACTGGCCAACGACCTCAAGGCGATGCAGGCCTTCGTCGGTGAGCACGGCAATCGCGGCAAACCGCTGTGAGTGTCAGCCGCCGGCCTGGTCATCGGGTGCGTCGGTAGCCCTGGCGCAACGCTAGCGGCGTCGTCCCCGCTCGAGCAGGTGCTGCCCGAGCGGGTTTCCTTCAGGTCGGTGCGTCCAGCCCGATCGTGCCTCAATCCGCGACGATGACCCCCTCCAGATTGACCGCTTCGAGCTTGTGGCTGAGGTGACCCCTGAGGATACTGCCCAGGCGCATGCCGTCGCGGTCGCGCAACGCCTCGATCATTTCACCGTGATCGTTCATCGCCTTGCGCCAGAAATCTTCGTTCATTTGCATCGTGTAGCGAATCCGTTTCACACGCTGGCTGAGATTGTTATACATCTCCAGCAGAATCGGGTTTCCCGATGCCTGCAGGATGCGCTCATGTATCTGCTGGTTGGCCTGGAAATAGGCCGGCAGATCCTTCTGTTCGTAGTAACTGACCATCCGCTCGTGTAACTCGCAGAGGCTGGCCAGTTCGTCGTCGCTCAGGCGATCGCAGGCGGCTTCCCCAGCGAGCCCTTCCAGCGCGGCCATGACGTCGTAAGTATGTTTCACATCGCTCAAGGACAGGCGGCTCACGCGCGCGCCTCGATTCGGCAGGATCTCCACCAAGCCCTCGGAGGTCAGGACCTTCAACGCTTCGCGAAGCGGCGTTCTGGAAATGCCGAACGTCTCGCAAAGCTGCTTCTCGGAAATCTTTTCGCCGGCAACCAATGAACCGTGCTCGATCAGTTCACGAATCCGGTTGGCGGCTTCCTGATACAGAATTTTGTGCTGGATTTTTTCCAAGGCTGTTTTTCCTTGATGGCCCGCGCCGTTACCTGATCACGTCCGTTGTTATTGATATCAGCGAAAGGTCTGCTAGCGTTTTGAATTAAGAATACAAAATAGGCCAAAAGTGCGACATAAGCGAAAGGTCGAACGCAAAACAAGCAGGGCTGGGTCGCGCTGATGGTTGAAAGGCGTTGCGCGACGCGCCGATCAATTTCGCCTGGTTCCCTACCGGGCCCTCTGGAGGATAGGACATGGCAGGTAAGGTATATCGTTCGAGCGTCGTCATTCCACGCGCGCAAGCCCGGCGAATCATCGACGCTGCATTTGCCGAGGCAAAGGCTCGGGGCATGGAGCCACTCACCCTATTCGTCATGGACGCAGGCGGCAACCTCATTGCCGCCGAGCGCGAGGATGGCTGCGCGCCGTTACGCTTGCCGGTCGCCAGGGGCAAGGCGTTCGCCGCGCTGGGCAATGGCGTGTCCAGCCGTACCGTCGGCGAGCGAAACGAGCAGCGACCCGCCTTCCTTGCGTCTGTGGCCGCGGCTTCGGATGGGCACTTCGTGCCGGTGCCGGGTGGGGTACTGATCCTCTCGGCCGACGATGAAGTGATCGGCGCCGTAGGCGTCAGCGGGGCATCCTCCGATGAGGACGAACAAGCGGCCATTGTCGGAATCGAGGCCGCGGGGCTGCGCGCTGGCATCGTTCCGGCCTGACCTTCGATCGGCGCGCTCGGCGGACCCGTCTGGCGGATCGCCGCGTGTCGATCAGCATTGCGGGCCCACCGGAGCCGGTGGCCGGTGGGCCGATTATCAGCCGCGGCGGTCGTCGCGCTTGCCCCATCATTTGATCCCTTTCGATTGACCCACGGCGTCGGCGGCAGCCGTTGCGTCCATGTCCTTGCCGCCGTCACTTTCCAAAAAAATAGGGACGGACGGTCACCTTTTTTATCCCCCGATTTCTGGCGCACCGCACAAAGCTGGTCTAACGTCTGCTTCGGGTTATGAATAATGAATTCATTTTCTCGCCTACACCCGTTAGCCGGTTTCAGCCGCTGCCGGCGGTCCAGCCGGGGGCATCGCGTCAGCCCTCGACTGTGAAGAAGGGTTTGCGGTACGCCTCAATAAAAACAAGAGTGGAGGTCAGCATGAAAGTCTTGAAGACAGCCTTGATCGCGTCCCTGTTAGGTCTCGCCACATCCGCAGCGCAGGCAGCCGAACTTCAGATCAAGTTCGGCCACGTGGGTGGGCCGGGTTCCTTGTTCGAGATAACAGCCAACAAGTTCGCCGAGACAGTCAACGAAAAGCTCAAGGGCAAGGCCAAGGTCGTGACCTATGGCTCGAGCCAATTGGGCAGCGACTCCCAGATGCTCAACAAGCTCAAACTGGGGTCGCTGGATCTGGCCCTGCCTTCGACGGTCATGAGCAGTGTGGCCCCCGAGTTTTCGCTGTTCGAGATGCCGTACCTGATTACCGACCGGGCGCACATGGCGCGCGTGCGTGACGAGCTGGTTCGCGATGTGATGTACAAGGTCGCCGAAGACAAGGGCTACCGGATCATTGGCGTATGGGAAAACGGTGTCCGGCAGATCACCAACAACGCGCGGCCGATCGTCGTGCCGGAAGACCTCAAGGGTCTGAAACTGCGCACGCCCAACGGCATTTGGCGTGTCGAGATGTTCAAAAGTTACGGGGCAAACCCGGCCCCGATGGCGCTTTCCGAAGCCTTCGTGGCGCTGCAGACCGGAGCCATGGACGGCCAGGAAAACCCGTTGGTGCAGATCTATTCCCAGCGCTTCCATGAAGTCCAGAAATACCTCTCCCTTTCCAACCACGTCTATACCCCCGCGTTCGTTCTCGCCGGCGCCAGTTGGAAACGTTTCCCCGAAGACGTCAGGCAGGTCCTGAGTGATGCTGCGCTGGAAGCCGAGGCCTATGCGCTTGAGCAGGGCGAGCAGCTTGATGAAAGCCTCGTCAAGCAAATGGAAGAGGCCGGCATGCAGGTGAACAAGGTCGACCAGCAAGCCTTTATCGACGGCTCCACCGGCATCTACGCGAAGTTCGCCGACGAAGTCGAGGGCGGGCAGGCCATGCTCGACAAGGTCGAACAGCTTCGCCAGATGTAAGCGCATTCATGTCTGCGAGACGCAATCTGACTAACGCCTGAGCACCCCGGTGCTTCAGGCCGATCGGAGAGAGCCGATGGGATCCTTCACCGCTTTCAGAAAAGGTTTTTCCAGGCTTCTGGAAATCATCGTGGTCATCAACGTAGTCGCCCTGACGCTGGTCGTTACGGTCGGCTTCATGTCACGGCTGGCCGGATCACCGTTCAGTTGGTACGACGAGGTGGCATCCGTCGGCCTGGCCTGGCTTACGTATTACGGCGCGGCGTTGGCCGCAGCGAAGGGCGCCCATATCGGTTGCCCCAGCGTCATCAATTACTTCTCGCCCAGGCTGCGCCTGCCAATCGCCTTGCTCGCTGAGGCCATCACCATCGCGTTCTTCGTGTTGCTGGCTTACACCGGCATGCAGGTGGTGCTCATTCTGGAGGGCTCATCACTGGTCAGCCTCACCAACGTGTCGCTGCAACTGACGCAATCGGTGCTGCCGATCGGGTCGGTGCTGTTCATCATCGCCGAGATCCTGCGGCTGCCGGAGGTGATTGAAAGCGCGAAGGGCGACGGCTTCATCGACCACGAGCTTGAAGAGGCGGGCGTCAAGCCCGTCAAGGCATGACCGGGACTATTCAGAGCGAGTGCCGGCTACGGCGCTCGGGAGTGACCACATGACAATTTTCTATATGTTTCTGGGGCTGATCCTGCTCATCCTGATCAATGTCCCTGTCGCGATCTCGCTGGGCATCGTCGGTGCGGTGGCGATCTATTTCAGCTACGGCGCGCTGGCGCTTCCCAACATTGGCATGGTGATGTACGACGGCACGACGAGCTTTCCGCTCATCGCCATTCCGCTGTTCATACTGGCCGGCGCGATCATGAACGCCTCGAGCATCTCGAGACGACTGATCGACCTGGCTTCGGCCATGCTGGGCTTCATCAAGGGCGGGTTATCGATGGTGACCATCGGTGCCTCGATCTTCTTTGCCGAAATCTCCGGTTCAGCCGTGGCGGGCGTATCGGCCATCGGCAGCATCATGATCCCGGCGATGACCAAGAAGGGCTATTCCAAGGAATTTTCCGCCGCACTGTCGTCGTCCGCCGCCAGCCTGGCGATCATTCTGCCGCCATCGATTCCGATGATTCTCTATGCCGTGATGTCGGGCGAGTCGGTGGTGAAAATGTTCGTTGCCGGGATCTTCCCCGGCTTGCTCGGCGCCCTGGGTCTGGCGGGCATGTGCTACTACCTGGCGCGCAAGAACAACTTTCCTTCGGAAGGGGCGTTCCAGACCAAGCGGCTGTGGGAAGCCTTCAAAGGGGCGATCTGGGCGCTGTCGATTCCGGTCATCATCCTAGGTGGTATCTTCGGCGGGGTCGTCACCGCGACCGAAGGGGCTGCGTTGGCGGTGGTGGTGGCAATCTTCATAAGCGCCTTCGTCTATCGCGAGTTCACCCTGCGGACCTTCTACAAGGCCTGCCTCGATGCCGGCGTACAGACCGCCGTGGTCATGCTGCTGGTGGCGAGTTCGGCGGTGGTGGGCCTTTACCTGACCGAAACACAGCTGCCGCAGCAACTGGCCAGCTCGATCAGTGAGTGGACCAGCAACAAGTACGTGATCCTGGCATTGCTCAACATCATCTTCCTGATACTGGGCGTGTTCCTGCACTCCGCTGCGGCGATCATCCTGGTCGTCCCGATCGTACTGCCGCTGGTGCTTGCGGTGGGCATCGACCCGATTCATTTCGGTCTGATCGTTACGCTCAACCTGGCAATCGGCCAGCAGACTCCGCCGGTTGCCAGCGTGCTCATCGCGTCCTGCTCGATCGCCCGGTCCGATATCTGGGCCACCTCGCGTACCAACCTGTGGTTCCTCGGCGTGCTCTTCGCGATTCTGCTGATCAACACCTATATCCCGGCGTTCGCCCTGTCGCTGGTGAATCTCATCTATGGCGCCTGAGCCGCTGATGGGTGACCGCGGCCATGCCGGCGGCACCGCACACAAGGAGACGAAGATGACTGATGTGTCTCAAGGGCAGGTCGACTGTCGAATCGATCAAGGCGTCGCCTGGGTCGGGTTCAATCGGCCGGAGAGCCGTAACGCGATGACCTGGAGCATGTACGACGCGTTGGAACGCCTGTGCCGGGAACTGGAGGCCGATCCCCAGGTGGTCGCCGTGGTGTTTCATGGCTGTGGAGGCAAGGCCTTCGTCGCCGGCACCGATATCAAGCAGTTCGCGGACTTCGAGGGCGGGGAGGCCGGCGTGAACTACGAACGCCGCATCGACAGCGTGATCGCGGGCCTGGAAAACCTGCGCAAGCCGACCATTGCCATGCTGGAGGGCTTCTGTGTGGGAGGTGGTGCGGCCATCGCGCTGGCCTGCGACTTCCGCTATTGCACGCCGACCTTGAAATTTGGCGTGCCGATCGCCGAGACGCTCGGCAATTGCCTTTCGGTAACCAACCTGTCGCGTCTCATGGACCTGCTCGGCGTTGCCCGGACGAAGCAAGTGTTGATGGCCGCCGAGCTGATCGATGCGCCGCAAGCGCTGGTCGCCGGTCTGGTCGGTGGGGTGTTCGAGGCCGATGCGATTCGCCAGGAGGTCGAGCGCAAGGCGCAGGCGTTCGCCGGGCGTGCGCCCCTGACCGTCCAGGCGACCAAGGACGTCATCAACCGCGTCCTGGCACACCGACGCACGCCGGCCGATGGCAGCGATGACTGGATACGGACCTGTTACGGCAGCCGCGACTTCAAAGCCGCCGTCGATAAGTTCGTCAGCAAGACCCCGTTCGAATGGACCGGTGAGTGACGTCTCGCCGACCCCTTTCTGGAGAGCCAACCATGCTTCCGCTCAGTAACGTGAAAATCCTGGATATCTCGCAAATCATGGCGGGCCCCTATTGCACCATGGTGCTTGGCGACCTCGGGGCTGATGTCATCAAGGTGGAAAAAGCCAATGGCGGTGACGACAGCCGGCAAATGGGGCCGTACGTCAATGGCGAGTCCACGTGCTTCTTTCAAATCAACCGGAACAAGAAGAGCATCTCGCTGAATCTGAAGGAGCAACGGGCCCGGGACATTTTCTATCGACTGGCCGCCGACGCCGATGTCATCGTCGAGAACTATCGACCGGGTGTGACCCAGTCGCTGGAGATCGACTACGAAACGATACGTGCGATCAACCCAGGGATTATCTATTGCTCGATTTCGGGCTATGGCCAGACCGGCCCCTACCGGAGCAAGGGCGGCTTCGATCTGGTGGCCCAAGGCATGAGCGGCCTGATGTCGATGACTGGCGAGCCTGGCAAGCGGCCACTGAAGACTGGCATCGCCGTCTACGACATCGGCGCCGGTATCACGGCGATCTACTCGATTCTTGCCGCCTACATTCATAAGCAGAACACCGGCGAGGGGCAGCACATCGACATCGCCATCACCGAATGCGGGCTGCCCTGGTTCGCCTGGGAGGCGGCCGCGTACTTCGCCGATGGCACCGTGCCGCAGCCTACCGGCTCACGCCATCGCGTCTCGGCCCCCTATCAGGCGGTGCGGGCCGAGGACGGTTATCTGATGCTCGGGTGTGCCAATCAGCGAACCTGGGAGCGGCTCTGTCGCGACGTGATCGCTCGCGAAGACCTGCTGGACGATGAGCGCTTCACCACCAATAGCGACCGCGCCCGAAATGTCGAAGTGCTCGAAGAGATTCTCGAACAGATACTGGCCCAGCGCCCCATGAAGCACTGGCTCGATCTGTGCGACACCGCCGGGGTGCCCGCCGGGCCGATCAATGATTTCGCACAAGCCATGCACGACGAGCATTACCTGGCTCGTGAGATGGTCCAGGAGGTCAGTCACCCGGTGATCGGCACGATGAAAACGGTCGGTTTCCCGACCAAATTCTCGCGCACGCCCTTGCAGATCCGCCGACCGGCGCCGTTGTTCGCGGAGCACACCGACGAAGTGCTGCATGAGATCGGCCTGACCGACGAGGTGATCGGAAGCCTGCGCAGTGAGGGCTGCATCCGCTGACAGCTGGCTGATTCTTTCGTGCCAGTTTGAATTCAAAACGCAAAATACAAGAACAACACTGGAGAATTCGCATGTTGAAGCTCGATTTTCATCCATCCGGTCGTCATTTTCTGCAGATTCCGGGCCCCTCTCCGGTACCGGATCGAATCCTGCGTGCCATGAGCCTGCCCACTATCGACCATCGTGGCCCGGAGTTCGGCGCGTTGGGGCGCGAAGTGCTGGACAAGATTCGCACGGTCTTCAAGACGCAGCAGCCAGTCGTCATCTATCCCGCGTCCGGCACTGGCGCCTGGGAAGCGGCGCTGGTCAACACCCTGTCGGCGGGCGACCGGGTGCTCATGTTCGAAACCGGGCATTTCGCGTCGCTGTGGGAAAAGATGGCTCGACGTCTCGGGCTCGAACCCGAGTTCCTCGGGTTGCCGGGCTACGAAGGCTGGCGCCGGGGCGTGCAGGCCGAGATGATCGAGCGACGCCTGAAGGAGGACAGCAGCCACACCATCAAGGCCGTCTGCGTGGTGCACAACGAAACGTCGACCGGCGTGACCAGCGACATCGCGGCGGTGCGCCGTGCCATCGATGCCGCCAGGCACCCGGCACTGCTGCTGGTCGATACCATCTCCGGCCTGGCCTGCGCCGATTATCAGCACGATGCCTGGGGCGTCGACGTCACCATTTCCGGCTCGCAGAAGGGCCTGATGCTGCCGCCGGGGATCAGCTTCAACGCAGTCTCGGAAAAGGCGATCGAAGCCAGCCGCAGCGCGCGGTTGCCGAAGAGTTTCTGGGCGTGGGACGAAATCCTCGAACTCAATCGCAGCGGTTACTGGCCGTACACACCCAATACCAACCTGCTGTATGGGCTCAACGAAGCGCTCGACATGTTGTTGGGCGAGGGCCTGGATCATGTCTTCGCGCGTCATCAGCGTTGGGCTGCCGGGGTGCGTACCGCCGTCGAGAGCTGGGGGCTGGAGGTGCAGTGCCAGGACCCGAGCGTCTATTCGCCGGTGCTGACCGGCGTGGTGATGCCTGAAGGCGTCGATGCCGACGAGGTCCGCAGCCTGATCTACCGCCGTTTCGACCTGTCACTGGGTACCGGGCTCGGCAAGGCGAAGGGCAAGATGTTTCGCATAGGGCACCTCGGCGACTGTAACGATCTCACCTTGATCGCCACCCTCGGCGGTTGCGAAGCCGGTCTCAAGATGTCCGGTGTGTCGCTCGCGGGCAGCGGTGTACTCGCCGCGTTGGAGTATTTCGCAGCGAACCCGCTGGACGAGCGCTGACAGCAGCCCCTTTTGACGGCAGACATGGGAGGTCCTGATGACTTCGTTTACCGAACCCAAAATAACGACGAGCAGCGTGCCGTCAGAGCGTGTTTCGGCGCTGGCTGAGCGGCTGCGGCGCGAGATCGCAGGCGATGTGCTGTTCGATCCGGCATCGCGGGGCCGCTATGCCACCGACGCTTCGATCTATCAGGTGACCCCGGTCGGCGTGGTCATCCCGCGTCACCAGCATGACTTGCAGGTCGCGCTGGATATCGCCCGGGACGCCAAGGTCCCGCTGCTGGCACGCGGCGGCGGGACCAGCCAGTGCGGGCAGACCGTCGGCGACGCCCTGGTGGTCGATACCAGCCGCTGGTTGAACCAGATCGTCGAGTTCGACCCGCAGAAGCTGACTGTGGTGGTCGAGCCGGGCGTTGTGCTCGATGACTTGAATCGCTGGCTCAAGCCGCATGGCCTGTGGTTCCCGGTGGATGTGTCGACGTCCGCCCAATGCACACTGGGAGGCATGGCCGGCAATAATTCGTGCGGATCGCGTTCGATCCGCTACGGCAACATGGTGCACAACGTACTGGGTATCGATGCGCTGCTGGCCGATGGCAGCGAAGCCCGTTTCGGTCTGCTGCACGAGTTGCCGGAAGGCGATCGGGTGCAGCGGATTGCGCGTGAGGTGCAGCGTATCGCCGAGCGCGAGCGCGCGAATATCCGCGAGCACTATCCCAAGGTGTTGCGGCGCGTGGGCGGCTACAACCTCGACCTGTTCGACTGCCAGAACCCGCGCGCTTACGACGCGACTGGCCAGGTCAACCTGGCCCATCTGCTGATCGGCTCAGAGGGGACGCTCGGCGTCAGTCGACGGATCAGGTTGAAGCTGGCGCCGCTGCCCCGGCAGAAGGTCCTGGCCGTGGTCAACTTCCCGACCTTCTACCAGTCCATGGACCTGACCCAGCATATCGTCACGCTCGACCCGACGGCGGTCGAACTGGTCGATCGCACGATGATCGATCTGTCGATGGAAAACCCATCGTTCAGGCCGGTGATCGAGAAGGCGCTGATTGGCCAGCCCGAGGCCTTGCTGCTGGTTGAGTTCGCCGGCGAGGATGTTGCGGACCTGCATGGACAGCTCGACAGGCTTGTCGAGCTGATGGGCGACCTCGGCCTGCCTGGCAGCGTCGTCAGGATGACCGAGACTGCAGAGCAGACGGCGCTGTGGAACGTCCGCAAGGCCGGCCTGAACATCATGATGAGCATGAAGGGTGACGGCAAACCGGTGTCTTTCATCGAAGACTGCGCGGTGCCGCTGGAGCATCTGGCCGAGTACACCGCCAAGCTCACCGAGGTGTTTCACAAGCACGGCACGGAAGGCACCTGGTACGCCCACGCCAGTGTCGGCACCCTGCACGTACGCCCGATCCTCGATATGCGTCGCGATGGCGCGCAGAAAATGCGCGCCATCGCCGAAGAGGCTTCCGCGTTGGTCCGCGCCTACAAGGGCGCTTTTTCCGGCGAACATGGCGATGGCCTGTGTCGGGGCGAGTGGGTCGCATGGCAATTCGGCCCGCAGCTCAACGCGGCGTTCAAGGAAATCAAGCAGCTGTTCGATCCGGAGAACCTGCTCAATCCGGGCAAGATCGTCGATACCCCGCGCATGGACGATCACAGCTATTTCCGCTTCCCCCGTACCTACCAGCCGATCCCGGTGACGCCGGTGCTCGACTGGTCGGACTGGAACGTGCTGCGCGATCCCCTGACCGGCGAGCAGAGCGCGCCCGGCAGTGGCGCCGACCCGACGGGTGGGCTCATCGGTGCTGTGGAGATGTGCAACAACAACGGCCATTGTCGCAAGTTCGACGCTGGCACCATGTGCCCGAGCTACCGGGCGACGCGCAACGAGCAGCACCTGACCCGGGGACGCGCCAATACGCTGCGGCTGGCGCTCTCGGGCCAGTTGGGCCCGGATGGACTGGCCAGCGAGGATGTCAAGGCCGCGCTCGATCTGTGTGTGTCCTGCAAGGGCTGCAAGCGCGAATGCCCGACCGGGGTCGACATGGCGAAGATGAAGATCGAGGCGCGCGCCGCCTGGGCCAAAACCCATCCGCTGGCGCTGCGCGAGCGCCTGGTAGCCGAAATGCCGCGCTACGCGCCCTATGCCCGCCGCCTGGCCGGCGTGACGGGGGCCGTGGACCGCATCCCACTGTTGTCGCAATGGCTCAAACAGGCTCTCGGGTTGGCCGGACAACGCGCTCTACCGCGCTTTGCTGGCGACTTCCTGGCGACCGCACCGGCAAGTCGCGCCACCCATACGAAAGAAGTCCTGCTGTTCGTCGATACCTTCAACAACTACATGGAGCCCGAGAATGCGCGAGCGGCCTGTCGTGTGCTCGAAGCCGCGGGATATCGGGTCCACTTCAACCAGGCGCCCCGGCAGCGGCCATTATGCTGCGGGCGCACCTATCTCGCTTCCGGGCAAGTCGACAAGGCCAAGGAGGAGGCCCGGCGAACCCTCGATCATCTGTTGCCCTACGTCGAGCGTGGCGTGAGCATCGTCGGGCTCGAGCCTTCGTGCTTGCTGACGATGCGCGACGAATTCCTGCGCTACGGGTATGGCGAGCAGGCCAAGTCGTTGTCGAAGGCGTCCTTTCTGTTCGAGGAGTTTCTGGTCAGGGAACAGGCTGCAGGCGATCTGCAACTCAAGCTCAAAGCGCTGGATACGCCGAGGGCGCTGTTGCACGGACATTGCCATCAGAAGGCATTCGATGCGCTGCGACCCGTGGAGCAGGTGTTGCGCTGGATACCTGGGCTTGAGGTCAGGACGATTGAAACCTCCTGCTGCGGAATGGCCGGCAGCTTCGGTTACGAACGTGAACACTACGACGCTTCGATGCAGATGGCCGAGCTGGCGCTATTGCCAGCGGTGCGGCAGGCGCAAGCGCACGACTTGATCGTTGCCGACGGTACCAGTTGTCGCCACCAGATTCACGATGGCGCGCAGCGTGAGGCCCTCCACGTGGCGAGGGTGCTGGAGCAGGCGCTGGCCTGAGGGAACGACTGCATAGCGCGCTGGATACCGGCGCGTTATGCGCTGGCCAGGCGATGGGCCGGCCGTTGGCCCCGAGGGCCATCAGCCGGTCGATGGTCGACTCACTCGTCGAATTCTTCCCAGCCGCCCATTTCCTTCCAGCGATTGACGATGCCGCAGAACAGCTCGGCGGTTTTCTCCGTGTCGTAGCGGGCCGAATGGGCTTCGCGTCCGTCAAAATCGATACCCGCGGCCTGGCACGCCTTGGCCAGGACCGTCTGGCCGTAGGCGAGGCCGGCAAGGGTGGCGGTATCGAAACTGGAGAAGGGGTGGAAGGGGTTTCGCTTGATGTCGCAGCGGGCCATTGCCGCATTGAGGAAACCGAGGTCGAAGCTGCTGTTGTGGCCGACCAGGATGGCACGCTTGCAGCCGGCCGATTTGACCGCCTTGCGCACGCTGCGGATGATCTCGTTCAGTGCCTGCGACTCGGGGACGGCCATACGCAGCGGGTGGTCGAGCTTGATGCCGGTGAATTCCAGCGCGGCCGCCTCGATATTGGCGCCGGCGAAGGGTTCGACGCGGAAAAACAGCGTGTCCTGCGGGTAGAGCAGTCCTTGTTCATCCATCCCGATGGTTACGGCGGCAATTTCCAGCAGCGCGTCGGTGGCGCAGTTGAATCCACCACACTCGACGTCAACCACCACCGGCAGGAAGCCCCGGAAGCGCCTGGCCATGGGTGAGCGCGGCTTGCCGGGGAGATTGCCTTCGAGCTCCTCGTCGAATTGCTCGTCACTCATGCGCGTGTCTCCAGCCGCCATTGCAGGGTTTCACCGGCGCGAATGGGCACCAGGTTGTGCTCGCCGAACGGCAGGTTGGCCGGCACGCTCCAGGATTCGCGCACCAGGGTGATCTGCTCGGTGTTGCGCGGCAGGCCATAGAAGTCGGCGCCGAAGTGGCTGGCGAAGGCTTCCAGGCGATCCAGTGCGTTGCGCTGTTCGAAGGCTTCGGCGTACAGCTCGATCGCCGCGAAGGCCGTATAGCAGCCGGCACAGCCACAGGCGTTTTCCTTGGCGTGCTGGGCATGCGGTGCGGAGTCTGTGCCAAGGAAGAACTTAGGGCTGCCGCCGGTCGCCGCATCGAGCAGGGCTTCCTGATGGACGTTGCGCTTGAGGATCGGCAAACAGAAGAAGTGCGGGCGAATACCGCCAACCAGCATGTGATTGCGGTTGTAGAGCAGGTGATGGGCGGTGATCGTCGCGCCGACGTTACTGCCAGCCGCTTCGACGAACTGCACCGCATCGCGGGTGGTGATGTGCTCGAACACCACCTTGAGGGTCGGAAAGCGCTCGGTGACCCGGCTCAGTTGTTCGTCGATGAAGTATTTTTCGCGGTCGAAGATGTCGATCTCGGAGCGGGTCACTTCGCCGTGGACCAACAGCGGCAGGCCCACTTCGGCCATGGTTTCCAGGACCGGGAAGATATTGTCGATGCGGGTCACGCCGGACGCCGAATTGGTGGTCGCACCGGCCGGATAAAGCTTGGCCGCATATACATAGCCGCTGGCCTTGGCCGCGCGGATGTCGTCGGGTTGGGTGCCATCCGTGAGATAGAGCACCATCAATGGCTCGAAGACGCTCCCGGCTGGGCGAGCGGCGAGAATTCGCTGGCGGTAAGCCTGTGCCTCCGAGGCATTGCGAACGGGCGGAACCAGGTTCGGCATGATGATGGCGCGCGCGAACTGGCGCGCGGCGTCCGCCACGGTGTACGGCAATGCGGCACCGTCGCGCAGGTGAATATGCCAATCGTCGGGGCGCAGTAGGGTCAGTCGGTCAGACATGCAGATTTCCAGGCGGGTAAAACGTGCGCAGATGCTACCGGAAAAATCCGTGGCTCGCCTCAGCCCCGAAGTCGATAGGCGCCGGCTGGCGGTGCCGGGCACCCGCGCGTGGTCGGGACCGCACGGGTGGGTAGGTCCGAACCGCTACGGCGCCGGGCAGTCGCCACGCGGATTCTCCGCCCAGTTCCGGGCGGTCCGGGCAATCGTATCGGCGAGCCCGGCGATGGCGCGCTGATGGGCCAGTACCAGACTGTCGAGTTCGACGCCGGCCTGTTCGTGGATCACGCTGGCACAGGTCAGCGTCCGGTTTTCCCGGCCGCGCTCGCTCAGTTCCAGGCTCCACACGACGTCCACCGCCGCATGCAGTCCAGGCAGCGAGTCGAAGCGGCGGATGTCGGTGCGCAGGCTCACCACCGGTGCGCCCGATCGGCCCGGCAGGCCTGCCAGGTCACGTACGCCGAGGCGCTGTTCCAGCTCGATGGCCAGCGCGTCGTGGAACTCGTCGGCGGGCGGCGACGCCCAGAGTGCCGTCTCCAGGATGGCCAGGCGCCCATCGCTTTCACGGACCACCAGGCTGGGTTGATCGGCCTGGACCGGGATGCGCACAGGCAGCACCTTGAGCTGGAACCGGGCGGGCTCGACCGTTTCCGGCGCCCCCGGCTGGGCCGCGATGAGCGTGTGGTATCGAGTCGGTGTCGCGCTGCAGGCGCTCAGGATCAGCGCGCTGCAAAGCATGAGCAAAAACGGACGCAGGGTCATGGCTGGGGCTCCGGATTCAGTGCGCGGGACTTGGCTTGGCCTTTGTAGGTGCCCGGTGTTTCATCGCCGCTGCGCCCGCGGATCAGCGATTCCGGGTGGCGCCCGAGATAATCGGAAAGGGTGCGCACCGAGCGAACCGCGCGCTGGACTTCGTCGAGGGTATCGCCCAACTGCTGACGTTGCGGCGAGTCTTCGGCCAGCGTCTGGCTGGCGTTCTGCAAGGTCTGTTCCGATTGCTCCAGGGTCCGCTGGAGCTGCGGAAGCACCTCGCCGTTGACCTGCTTCAGGGTCTGGCGCAGCTCGCCGAGACTGCCGTTGAGGTTCTCGGCCAGCGCTTCGATGGGCAGCTTGCTGAGTTTGTCGACCATGGCCTGCAGCTGTTCCTGCAGTTTGTCGAAACTGCCGGCTATGGTGGGGATGAGCATCGGGCGGGCGTTCGGGTCGAAGGCGACCTTGGGCGCTCGTGGATCGAAGTCCAGCGAAACGTACAGTTGGCCGGTCAGCAGGTTGCCCGTTCGTGCCTGCGCCCTCAGCCCTCGTTCCACGAAAATCCGCATGAGGCGGGCAGTGTGCTGATCGCTATCGCCGCCGAGCGTCTGGGTGAGTTTGTCGTGCGCGGCGCCCAGGCGATTCGGGAAAATCACCGCGCCCACCACTACGGGAAAGCTCTTGTTTCGCTCGTCGTAGTCGAGCTTGACCGATACCACGCGCCCGACCGGTACACCGAGGAACTCTACTGGCGCATCGACGTTCAGACCACGCAAGGTCTGGTCGAAGCGCATCTGCACGTAGTGCGCGGGGCCATCGGCCGGCGCCATCGCCTGGCGCGCATCGGGAAACAGTGAGAACTCGCTGTCCTGCGCGGCCGGTCGAGCGTCGGGGCTGTAGCTGGGTGCGCGGAACGCGATGCCGCCAGCGAGTATGGCTGACAGTGATTCGGTGTTGACGCGCAGGCCATCGGCGGCGATGGATACGTCGACGCCACTGGCATTCCAGAAGCGCGTGTCGTCGGTGACGAATTGATCGTACGGGGCGTTGACGAATACCTGGACCTGGACGCCCTTGCCGTCATCGGCAAGCTTGAAGGAAATCACCTGGCCGACCTGAATGCGGCGGAAGTACAGCGGCGAGCCGATGCCGAGCGAGCCCAGGTCATCGGTGCGCAGCGTGAACTGCTTGCCTTCGGCGCCGAACGTCACGGGCGGGGGCGCTTCCAGACCGACGAAATCGCGTCGCGTTTCTTCTGCGCGGCCAGCATCCGCACCGATGAAGGCGCCGGACAGCAGGGTGTCGACCCCGGACACGCCGCTGGCACCAATGCGTGGACGCACCACCCAGAACTTGGTGTCTTCGCGGGTGAACGGCTCGGCGTGCTGATCAAGCTCCACCGTGGCGATGACGCGGGTGTGATCCTCGCTGAGGGCAATCGCGGTGACCTGTCCGATCACCACGTTCTTGTATTTGACCTGGGTCTTGTTGGCTTCGAGTCCTTCAGCTGTCTCGAAACTCACGGTGATCTGCGGGCCAGCGGACAGCCAGCTCTGCATGACCATGGAGAAACCCACCAGCGCGGCGGCGATCGGAACCAGCCATACCAGGGAGACGCGGAAACGCCGTTGCCTGATCTCAGGCGTGCCGGCGGGTGATTCAGGGTGATGGGGGTTATCTGACATCGTCTTTCTCTGCATCCCAGATCAATCGCGGATCGAAGCTCATCGAAGCCATCATCGTCAGCACCACGACCAGGCCGAAGAATAGAATGCCCAGGCGTGGCTCGATGGTGCTCAGTGCGCGGAACTGCACCAGTGCGGCCACCAGCGCGACGACGAGGACGTCCAGCATCGACCAGTAGCCGATGGTTTCGATGAAGCGGTACAACCTTGCGCGTTCGCGCATGGCCCAGCGGCTACGGCGCTGGGTGCTGATCAGCAGCATGCCGAGCACGAAGAACTTCATGCATGGCACCCCGACGCTGGCGATGAAGATCAGCAGCGCAATGTCCCAGGAGCCTTCCTTCCAGAACTCGACCACGCCGCTCAGAATGGTGTTCTCGCTGCCGCTGCCGAACATGTCGGTATACATCACCGGCACCAGGTTCGCCGGTACGTAGAGAATCAGTGCGGCCACCAGCAATGCCCAGGTGCGCCCCAGGCTGTTCGGTTTGCGCCGGTGCAGCGGCGATTCGCAGCGTGGGCACTCGCGATCTTCCAAACGGCACGCCAGACCGCAGTCATGACAAAGCTGCAGGCCCAGCTCCGAGGCATAGGGAGGCGGCGTCATCGTGCCGATACGCCGAGGTCGTCCCACAGGCCGTCGCGCACGTCGCGGCCGGCGATCAGCAGGATCAGAATGGTCAGTATCGCCATCGCCCAGAGTCCGATTCCCGGATGCACATCGACCATGCCGCCTAGCTTGATGATGGCGACGAGTATCCCCAGCAGGCAGACCTCGAGCATGCTCCAGGGGCGCAGGTGCTCCAGCGCGCGCATGCAGGCACAGAAGCCCGGCGCGATCTGGCCATTGCGCGCGTGCACCAGCACCCACGCCAGCAGGATGATTTGCAGCGCTGGCGCGAAAATGATGCTCAGGCCGGCGACCAGGGCGATGGGTGTGATCCGGCCGTGAGCCAATGCCTCGACCGTCCCCCAGAGCGTCGCCTCGTTACTGAGTCCTTGCAGGCCTATCTGCATGATGGGGAACGCATTGGCGAACAGAAAGAGGATCGCCGCGGCCAGCGTGAGCGCCAGCAGCTGGTCGGCATCGAGCAGCCGCGCGCGTTCCAGCAGCGCGCCGCAACGCAGGCAATGGGCCGTCTGGCGGCGGGCCAGTGGCGCGCGGCGATACACCGAATCGCAATGCTCGCAGATGATCAGGTGCGCCCGCGCGGATGGGGCCAGGCGTGGCGCTGACACTCGATCAGGGGCCTGGGCCGAGGGGCGCGGTGGCAGGCTGTCTGGCTTCAAAGCATCCACTCGATGGGAAGAAACGACAGAAACGACACGCTTGCGCGTTTCCACAGGCTCGCTCGTGGCTCGACATCATGGCGCAGCGGCTGGCCGTCTCGTTGCTCCAGCCACTGGAGCTTGCCTTTATCGTCCAGCACTACTTCGTAAGAGCTGGCGGGAATAGTGTCCTCGAAGGCTCGTTCGATGGCCAGCGCCATGCGTGGGCTTTCAATCACGAACCCCAGTTCGGTGTTGAGGTTGGCCGAGCGCGGGTCGAAATTGAACGACCCGACGAACACTCTCGATCCATCCACGGCGAAGGTCTTGGCATGCAGGCTGGCGGCTGAGCTGCCGAACGGGCCATGGCTTGGGCTGTGGGCGTTCTCCGCCAACGTGCTGCGCATCTCGTAGAGCCGTATGCCGGCCTCGAGCAGATCCTTGCGACGCTTGGCGTAGCCGGCGTGCACGGCGGCGACGTCGGTGGCCGCCAGCGAATTGGTCATCACACGGATCCGCACACCGCGCTCCGCCATGGCGGCAAAGGCTTCGGTACCGGCTGCGGTTGGAACGAAATACGGCGAAATCAGCTCGACGTGGCGTTGCGGCTCGCCGAGGATTTCGCCGAGTTGGCGGAACAGCAGGCCTTCGGACTCTGCCTTGCCGAGCCCCTTGGCCGGGTCGTCGCTGACCATGCGGGTCGAGGCCCATTCGAACGTGAGTTCGCCCTCCAACAGGCTCGCGATGAAAGCCGATTCGCGGATCGCCCGGACATACTCGACAGCGGCGGGGGCGCTGGCGATGCTGGCTGCCGTGCGGGCAAGCGCCTGCAGTCGTTGCGCGTCAACGTCGGGGAGGATCAGGGCGACCGGGTACGAGGAGTCGCTGGCCCAGTAGCGATCGAAGTCGGCAGACACGTCCCCGACCACCGTGCCAACGGCCAGCACATCGAGATCGGCAAACTGTACGCCCTCGTCTGCGCCGAAATATTCGTCACCGATGTTGCGGCCGCCCACGATGGTGGCCTGGCTGTCGGCCGTGAACGACTTGTTGTGCATGCGGCGATTGACGCGCATGAAATCGGTGAAATAACCGATGGCCTTGGGCGTTCGGATTCGAAACGGATTGAACAGGCGTATCTCGATATTGGGGTGGCGGTCGAGCGCGGCCAACTCGGTATCCAACCCTGCCGTGCCGTTGTCATCGAGCAACAGGCGCACCCGGACGCCGCGCTCCGCGGCAGCCCGAAGCTCATCGAACAGCAGGATGCCGGTGGTGTCGGCGCGCCAGATGTAATACTGCACGTCGAGTGTCTTTTCGGCCTGTCTGGCCAGCAGGACCCGTGCGGCAAAGGCGTCGCGCGGATCGATCAATGCATGAATGCCCGTCTTGCCCGGGTGCGCGCGTCCACGCGCCGACAGGGCGCGACCCAGGGCCGTGTTGGCGCTTTCGGCCTGACTCAGGGCGGATGAGCCTGTGCGCCCCTCGAGGCCGGGCAGGCTGCAACCGCCGAGCAGGCCGGTGAGCAGCAGGAGCAGACGAGCACTCCAACCGGCGAGGGTGTTGCTGAGGCGAAACGTCTTGCGGGTGATCATCGCTTACTCATGGTGATCGGGCTGATACAGGGCGGTGCGCGATAAAGGGCGCAGTATCGCTCATAAAAAGGCCTGGCCCAACGGTAGCCGCGCCCGGCCCTTCGGTTTCAAGTTTCCGACACTGCGACCGATACCCATGAGACTACGCTGCTCTTGGAGTCCTTCGTGCGCCTGCGCCTTCTTATTCTGGCTTGCCTGCTTGCTTCTCCGGCCAATGCCCTGACGTTCCAGACACGTCTGGAGCGTGCGCAGTGGCAGGTCGAAGGTGATCAGTTCGAGTGTCGCCTGACGCAGCCGGTCGCAGGCTTCGGCGCCGGGGCGTTCGTGCGGCGCGCCGGGGAGCAGGCCACGTTCCGTTTGCAGTCGGCCGACCGTTGGCTGGGCGAAGGCTCGGCGACGCTGCTCGCAGCCGCCGCGCCCTGGCAGCCAGAGCGCAGCGATCTCAATCTCGGCGTCGTGGCCGTGGCGGCGGGCGACATTGTGTTCAACAGTTCTCAGTTGCAGGCCGGGCGCCTGCTCAGCGGCTTGCTGGAAGGCCGCAGCCCCGTGGTGCGTCATCGCACGCGGCATGGAGGCGAGGCGCTGGAGGTCAGGCTTCTGCCTGCACGCTTCGCCAAGGCCTACGAGGATTACCGTGCTTGTACGGCAAAGCTGCTGCCCGTGAATTTCGAGCAGATCCGACAGTCGCAGGTCGGATTCCCTGCCGCTGACGTCGCGCTCGATGCGATGGCCCAGGCCAAGCTCGATATCATTCTGCAGTTCCTCAAGGCCGACCCGAGCGTCAATCGCATCCAGCTTGACGGCCACTCCGATAACAGTGGCAACCGGCTGACCAACCGCGACCTGTCCCGTCGACGAGCGCTTGCGGTGGAGGAGTACCTGATCGCAAATGGCATTGCGAAAGAGCAGATTACGCTGCGCTTTCACGGCGAGCGCTACCCGCTGGTTCCCAACAACAGCGAAGCCAACCGGGCCAAGAACCGGCGCGTGAGCCTGCGCCTGGAGCGCGGCCCGGCGGCCACCACGGTCGCAGGCGAGTCCGGCGCTCCGTCGTCCTGATGCCGAGCGGCGCTCGCGCCCCTGTAAAACGAGCGCCGCGACCAGTAGAATCCCCGCTTTCCTTACAATCCCGGGAGTGGATGGCAATGGCCGACGTAAAGAAGGTAGTCCTGGCGTATTCCGGTGGCCTGGACACCTCGGTGATCCTCAAATGGCTGCAAGACACCTATAACTGCGAAGTGGTGACCTTCACCGCCGACCTCGGGCAGGGCGAGGAAGTCGAGCCAGCGCGCGCCAAGGCCAAGGCCATGGGTGTCGAGGAGATCTACATCGACGATCTGCGTGAAGAGTTCGTTCGCGACTTCGTCTTCCCGATGTTCCGCGCCAATACCGTTTACGAAGGTGAGTACCTGCTGGGTACGTCCATTGCACGCCCCCTGATCGCCAAGCGCCTGATCGAGATCGCCAACGAGACGGGCGCCGATGCCATTTCCCATGGCGCGACCGGCAAGGGCAACGACCAGGTGCGTTTCGAACTGGGTGCCTATGCGCTCAAGCCCGGGGTCAAGGTCATTGCGCCCTGGCGCGAATGGGATCTGCTCTCGCGCGAGAAGCTGATGGACTATGCCGCCAAGCACGAAATTCCGATCGAGCGTCACGGCAAGAAGAAGTCGCCGTACTCGATGGATGCCAACCTGCTGCATATCTCTTATGAAGGTGGTGTGCTGGAAGACACCTGGACCGAACATGAAGAAGACATGTGGCGCTGGACCAAATCCCCGGAAGCCGCGCCGGACACCCCGACCTATATCGAGCTGACCTACCGCAAGGGCGATATCGTTGCCATCGACGGCAAGTCGATGACCCCAGCCGAAGTGCTGACCTACCTGAACAGGGTCGGTGGCGAGAACGGCATCGGTCGCCTGGATATCGTCGAGAACCGCTATGTCGGCATGAAGTCGCGTGGCTGCTACGAGACACCCGGCGGCACCATCATGCTCAAGGGCCATCGCGCCATCGAGTCGATCACCCTCGATCGCGAAGTGGCGCATCTGAAAGATGAGCTGATGCCCAAATATGCCAGCCTGATCTACAACGGCTACTGGTGGAGCCCCGAGCGCAGCATGCTGCAGCAGATGATCGACGCCTCGCAGGTCAATGTGAACGGTGTGGTCCGTCTGAAACTCTATAAGGGCAACGTCATCGTCACCGGTCGCAAGTCCGACGACTCGCTGTTCGACGCCAACATCGCGACTTTCGAAGACGATGCCGGTGCCTACGATCAAGCCGACGCAGGCGGTTTCATCAAGCTCAACGCACTGCGCATGCGGATCGCTGCGAACAAGGGCCGGACGCAGTTCTGATCGCCGACTGTACCGCGCTTTGAGTCATAACCCCGGCGTTGGCCGGGGTTATGCTTTGTGCACAGCCACACGCCTGGCCGAAATGAGGAGAACCACACCATGAGACTGCTGCATACCATGCTGCGAGTCGGCGATATGGATCGATCCATCGCCTTTTATACCGAAGTGCTGGGCATGACCCTGCTGCGCCGCAAGGATTATCCGGAAGGCAAGTTCACGCTCGCTTTCGTCGGTTATGGCGACGAAGCGCATAACAGCGTGCTGGAGCTGACCCACAACTGGGGCGTCGACAGCTACGATCTGGGCGACGGCTACGGCCATATCGCGCTGGAGGTCGAAGACGTCTACAAGGCCTGCGAGGATATACGCAGCCGCGGTGGCAAGATCACCCGTGAGCCAGGCCCGATGAAGCACGGCACCAGCATCCTCGCCTTCATCGAGGACCCGGACGGCTACAAGGTGGAGTTGCTATCGCCGTCGCGCCGCGACTGATCGATGGTTCATATGAAAAAGCCCCGGTGATCGGGGCTTTTTCATTTCAGAGATCGAAGTCGAATTCGTTGAGCTGCTTCTGCAAGCGGCGCTCTTCGAGCAGGTTGTCGATAATCCGGCGCTTGGTCAGGTTGGTCTTGGCCACTTCGACCGGGGCCTCGGCAGTATCGTCTTCATCGTCGGCGACGAAGTCATCTTCAATCTGGATTTCTTCTTTCTCGGACACGGGGTTCACTCCACGGCTAAGGCGCGCTGTTGGCGCACCTTATAGCGACAAAAGAGTGGGTCGTAAAAAAGATTTTTTCAATCAGGCGATAGCTTTCTCGCGGAGCCAATCAATCGTCGCTGGTCTTGTGCTTGTACTCGCATAGGTCCTCGATCCGGCAGCTGCCACATTGCGGTTTGCGTGCCTTGCAAACGTAGCGGCCATGCAGGATCAGCCAGTGATGCGCGTCGAGCAGATATTCCTTCGGAACGAACTTGATCAGCCGTCGCTCGACTTCCAGCACGTTCTTGCCCGGGGCGATATTGGTGCGGTTGGCGACCCGGAAAATGTGCGTGTCCACGGCCATGGTGAATTGGCGAAAAGCCGTGTTGAGGACCACATTGGCAGTCTTGCGGCCCACGCCGGGCAGGGCTTCGAGGTCCTCGCGGTTATCCGGGACCTGGCTGCCATGCTTCTCGATGAGTATGCGGCAGGTTTCGAGCACGTTCCTGGCTTTGCTGGGATACAGGCCGATCGTCTTGATATAGCTGCACAGGCCTTCATAACCCAGGGCATGGATGGCCTCGGGCGTATTGGCGACTGGGAACAGCCGGGCCGTTGCCTTGTTGACGCCGACGTCGGTGGCCTGGGCCGACAGGATCACGGCGATCAACAGCTCGAAGGGCGTGTCGTAGGCCAACTCGGTCTTGGGCTCCGGGTTGTCCTCGTGAAATCGGCGGAAGATTTCACGGCGTTTCGCAGCGTTCATTGCCAACCGCCTCCCGCCCTGAAAAGCCGAGGCGCCCGTGGCTCGGGTGCTGCGGCCACGATCATTCGATCACCCCCGTCACACGGACGCGGCGGCTCTGTACCGGCTCCGCTGGCTGCCTGGCCTTGGCGCGCTCGGCCAGATGCTGATCGATGCGGTTTTTCAGAGCGATCAGCAGGCCGAGCACGATGAACGCGCCCGGAGGCAGGATGGCCAGCAGAAAGCCCTGGTAATCGCTGAAAACCGTGATTTCCCAGTTATCGGCAATAGGGCCGAACAACAGGTGCATGTTGGCGAACAGCGCACCGGTACCGAACAGCTCGCGCACGCCGCCCAGCACCACCAGAACCAGTGCGAATCCCAACCCCATGACCACGCCATCGAAGGCGGCGATCAGCGGGTTGTGCTTGGCCGCGAAGCCATCGGCGCGGCCGAGGATCACGCAGTTGGTGGTGATCAGAGGGATGAAGATGCCGAGGATCTGATACAGCTCATAGGTATAGGCCTGCATCAGCAGTTCGATGCAGGTCGTCAGCGCCGCGATGATCATCACGAAAGCCGGCAGGCGCACCGCGGTATTGACCACGCCTCGCACCAGCGAAACGCCGACGTTCGAGCAAATCAGCACCAGCGCGGTGGCGAGTCCGAGGCCCAGGGCGTTGACGGTGGAATTGCTGACCCCGAGCAGGGGACAGAGACCTAGCAACTGGACCAGCGCCGGGTTGTTTTTCCACAGGCCGTTGATGCTCAGTTCGCGGTAGCTGGGATTGCTCATGGTGTCTGGCCCTTCTGTTCGGGCTGCGGCTCGTCGACCTGCAGCTCGTCACGGGTGGCGGCGGTGCCGGCGCGCGAATGGGTGGTCACTTCGGACGGTTCGGTCCGATTCTCCAATGCCTGCTGCGGTGCAATCGGGCTACCGCTGGGGTTGAGCAGTTCGGCCTTGTGGGCCTCGAAGTATTTCAGGGCCCGATGCACCGCGCCGACCACGGCGCGGGGCGTGATGGTGGCACCGGCGAACTGGTCGAATTCGCCGCGATCCTTCTTGACTGCCCAGCCCGATTCTTCGGGATTGCTCAGTGAACGGTTGTCGAAGCTGCGTATCCACGGGCTTTTGGTCAGCTCGATCTTGTCGCCCAGCCCGGGCGTTTCGCGATGACCGACGACACGGACGCCGGCGATCCGGCCGTCCGCCTGAACACCGATGAGCAAATGTATCGCACCGCTGTAGCCGTCTGGTGCGATGGCTTGCAGAATTACCGCGCTCGGCTTGCCGTTCTTATGGGCGATGTAGGCGGCAAGGGGCTGTCGGGTGCCGAGCAACGGGTCTTGTACCTCGATGCTGTTGTCGAGCAGCGGGTTGTCGTAGCTGTCGCGGGGCAGGATTTCGTTCAGGGCGCGCAATTGCGCGGCACGTTCGGACGCCTGGATACGTTCAGCAGTGAATTGTTGCAGCAAGGTCACGGCGCCCACTGTCACGATGGCGAACAGGCCCAGCACCAGGCTGTTCTTGAGCATCGAGCGGCTGAGTTCAGGAAGGATCATGTCATTCGCCCAGCTTGAAGCCGCGCTCGGCCTTGCGATGGCCGTAGGTGCGCGGGCGGGTGTAGTAGTCGATGGTCGGTGCGCACAGGTTCATCAGCAGCACCGCGAAGGCCACCGCATCCGGATAACCGCCCCACGCGCGGATGACGTAGACCAGGACGCCGACGCCAACGCCGAAGATAAGCCGCCCCTGGTTGCTGGTAGCGCCGCTCACCGGGTCGGTGACGATGAAGAACGCGCCGAGCATGGTCGCGCCGCTGAGCAGGTGGAACACTGGCGAGCCGTGGCTATCGGACCCGGAACCGTTCCAGAACACCAAACTCATCAGGGTCAGTGCGGCGAGCATGCCCACCGGCGCGTGCCACGTGAACAAGCGCTTGTGCAGCAGAAACAGGCCGCCCGCCAGGAACGCGAGGTTGACGACCTCGGACCCGATACCGCCGAAATGGCCGAACGCCGGGTTGGCCCAAAGCTCGTCGACCGTCAGGCTTTTGTTGACCTTGAGTACGTCGAGCGCAGTGGCCTGGGCCCAGCCATCGGGCAGCGAGGCGATACCGAGGATGTGCTGCAGCCCGGCACCGAGGCCCACGCTGTGCGGCACCGGCCAGGTGGTCATTTCGACCGGAAAGGATACCAGCACCACCACGTAGCCGATCATGGCCGGATTGAACGGGTTCTGGCCCAGGCCACCATAGAGCTGTTTCCCGAACACGATGGCGCTGCCCGTCGCGATCAGCGTCAACCACCAGGGCGAATAAGGCGGAAGCGCCAGCGCCAGCAGCACCGCCGTGACCAGCGCGCTGCCATCCCGCAGAAAGAACTGCACCGGGCGTTGCCGAAGCTTGAGGATCAGCGCTTCACCACCCAACGCCACGGCGCAGGCCCAGGCCAGGTTGATCAGCGTGCCGGCGCCGTACAGCCAGGTCAGCACAATCGTGCCGGGCAAGGTTGCCGCCAGTACCAGCAACATGACCCGCTGCGTGCGGTTATTGCCCTTGGTATGCGGTGAGGTGATGCGGGGCAGGGCCATTGGCTCTCCGTCAGATACTTGAAATCGGGCGGCTCGATGGGGCCGCCCTGGGCGCTACGCCTGGGGCGCGTCTACCTTTGAAGAATCGGTGTGTGCCTGTAACTTGCTTTCGGCTTCGTTCAGTCGTGCCTGGGCCGCCTCGATGGCGCTGGCTTCGCTGGCCTCGCCGCGTTCCAGCTTGCGCAGGTCGGCACGGGCGAAGGCGATCTCGGTTTTCAGCGCACGGGTCAGCTCGTCGACCGGGCGTTTATCGGTACGAACCAGTTCCGGCGCGGGCTTCGCTGACGCCGATTCGGCGTCGTGCAGGGCCTGCTCGGCACTGGCCAATCCATCACGGAGCCGGCTCAGCTCGGCTTCTGCAGCGCCGGCCTTTTCGGCTTTCTTCAGCTCGGCCCGCTTCATCGCGAGTTCGATCTTGGCTTTTTTCAGCGCTTCGTCGCCGGCGGGTTTGGCCGGGGCGCTAGCCGGGGCTGCGCTTTGTGCAGCAGCCAGCGTCTGCTCGGCGGTCGCGAGCTGCGCTTGGAGGTTGCTCAGCTCCGCCTGCTGCTCGGTATCCAGCGTTTCGAGTTTCTCCAGCTTGCGGACCTGAGCGCGGAGCATGGCGGCTTCGATCTTGGCTTTTTTCAGGGCTTCGCCGCCGGCGGGTTTGGCCGGGGCTGCGCTTTGTGCAGCAGCCAGCGTCTGCTCGGCGGTCGCGAGCTGCGCTTGGAGGCGACTCAGTTCGGCCTGCTGCTCGGAGTCCAGTGTTTCGAGTTTCTCCAGCTTGCGGGCCTGAGCGCGAAGCATGGCGGCTTCGATTTTCGCTTTTTTCAGCGCTTCGTCGCCGGCGGGTTTGGCCGGGGCGCTAGCCGGGGCTGCGCTTTGTGCAGCAGCCAGCGTCTGCTCGGCGGTCGCGAGCTGCGCTTGGAGGTTGCTCAGTTCCGCCTGCTGCTCGGTATCCAGCGTTTCGAGTTTCTCCAGCTTGCGGACCTGAGCGCGGAGCATGGCGGCTTCGATCTTGGCTTTTTTGGCGGCATCATCGGTGGATGGCACGGCTGCGGCTGGTGCTGCTGGCGGGGCGGCAGCAATGGCATCGTCCAGTGCCTTTTGCGCGATGGCGGCTGCCTGGCGCAATTCGGCGACCTGGGCTTCGAGCTCTGGTGTGGCATGAACGGCGAACTGTTTCTCGGCCTTCTTCACGGCAACCTGGGCCATGCTGGCTTCGATCTTGAGCTTCTTCTGCTCGTCGGAGAGCCCGGCTTTGTTCGCCTGGACACGGGCAACCGGATCGTCCTGGGTGGCTGCCGGGCTGGTTTCGTCCTGAACGGCCTTGGCCCGGGCGGCGCGCTCGGCACGGGCTTTGCGGTCAGCTTCCTTCTGTTCCTCGGCGCGCCGCAGGCGGTCCTGGCGCAATTCGAAGCGCTGCTTGGAATGTTCGGCCTTCTGCTGTTTCTGTTCCAGTGCGCGAATTTCGCCTTTGGCGGCGCGGTAGTACTGCACGAGCGGGATGCTCGATGGGCAAACGTAGGCACAGGCACCGCACTCGATGCAGTCGAACAGGTTGTATGCCTTGAGCTGTTCGTGTTCCTGACCCAGCGCGAAAAAATGCAGTTGTTGCGGCAGCAGGCTGGCCGGGCAGGCCTCGGCACATTCGCCACAGCGAATGCACGGCAGTGCCGGAGGTGGCGGCGGCAATTCCTCCAGGGTGCTGGCGAGCAGGCAGTTGGTGGTCTTGATCAGCGGGACATCCATCGACGGCAGCGTGAAGCCCATCATCGGCCCGCCCATGATGAGTCGGTTGAGCCTGCTCGGCTCGAAGCCTGCGAAGGCCAGCAGCTCGGATACCGGTGTGCCGATGAGCGCTTCGACGTTCATCGGCCGTGCCAGCGCATCGCCCGTCAGGGTGGTGATCCGTGAGATGAGCGGCTTGCCCAGCAGCACGGCATCATGGATCGCCACGCAGGTGCCAACGTTATGACAGAGCATGCCGATGTCGGCGGGCAGGCCGCCGCTGGGGACTTCTTCGCCGGTCAGTATCTGGATCAGCTGCTTTTCGCCACCAGAGGGATATTTGGTCGGGAACACCTTGACCAGATAGCCGCGTTCGCCAACCGCCGCGCGTACGGCATCGATGGCTTCGGGCTTGTTGTCTTCGATGCCGATCATCACCTGCTCGGGCTGGATCAGGTGCGCAAGGATTTCGATGCCGGCAACCAGCTCCGTGGCTTTCTCGCGCATCAGTAGATCGTCAGCGGTGATGTACGGTTCGCATTCGGTCCCGTTGATGATCAGCGTTCGGATCGTCTGGCCGGGCGGTGTGGTCAGCTTGACCGCAGCCGGAAAACCCGCGCCGCCCAGGCCGCTGATGCCCGCCTGGCGAATCAGCTCGAGCAGTTCGCGCGGTTGCATGGTCTGGTAGGCCGCGTGCGGCTGCAGTTCGATCCACTCGTCTCGCCCGTCGCTCTCGATGACGATCGCTGCGCTGGGCATTCCCGAGACGTGGGGATAGGGCTGGGGGCCGACGAATGCGACCGTTCCGGAGGTCGGCGCGTGTATCGGCGCGCTGACGAAGCCGGTGGCTTCTGCGATTTTCTGGCCCTTGAGCACACGCTCGCCTGGCGCGACACAGGGTTCGGCCGCGGCACCCAGGTGCTGAGCAAGCGGCACCACCAGGCGGCCGGGCAATGGCGGCTGCTGGATGGGCGTGCGATTGGACAGCGCCTTGCGCTCCGGTGGGTGAATGCCACCGTGGATATCCCAGACGTTCAAGGCAGTCATGCGGCCTGCTCCCGGTCACTGGCGATCAGTTGACCTGGCAGCAGCGGCTTGTCCCATGTCCAGCTTTGCAGGCTGCTGCCGAGTTCGATCATGTCGATACAGTCCACCGGACAAGGTTCTACGCAGAGATCGCAGCCGGTGCATTCGGAGACAATGACCGTGTGCATCTGCTTGGCGGCACCGACAATGGCATCCACCGGGCAGGCCTGGATGCACTTGGTACAGCCGATACATTCGGCCTCTCGGATGTAGGCCACGCGGGGCGGAACTTCCCCCTCCACGGCGTCCAGTGGCTCGGGCTCGACATCGAGCAGGTCGGCGAGGGCCTGGATGGTCGGCTCGCCACCGGGCGGGCATTTATTGATCTTGTCTCCACCTGCGATGGCTTCGGCGTAGGGCTTGCAGCCCGGGTAGCCGCACTGGCCGCATTGCGTCTGAGGCAACAGCGCGTTGATCTGTTCTGCGATGGGGTCGCCTTCGACGCGAAAACGCACCGCGGCAAAGCCGAGGATCGCGCCACACACCAGGCACAGCGCCAGCAGCGAGAGCACGGCAATCACAACCAGACTCATAGCTTGATCAACCCACTGAAGCCCATGAATGCCAACGACATCAAGCCGGCCGTGACCATGCCGATGGCCGCCCCCTGGAAGGACCGGGGCACGTCGGCAATGGCGATGCGTTCACGCATGGCGGCGAATAGCACCAGCACCAACGAGAACCCGAGGCCGGCGGCAAAGCCATTTGCCGTGGCGGTCATGAAGGTGAACTCGGTCTTGTTGGCGTTGAGCAGTGCCACGCCGAGCACGATGCAATTGGTGGTGATCAACGGCAGGAAAATACCCAGGACGCGGTACAGCAGCGGGCTGGTCTTGTTCACCACCATTTCGGTGAACTGCACCACGACGGCGATCACCAGGATGAAACTGATGGTGCGCAGAAACTCGAGGTCCAGCGGTTTCAACACGTACTGCTGGACGACGTAGCTGCACATCGCGGCCAGGGTCAGGACGAAGGTCGTGGCCAGCGAAAGGCCGATCGCGGTTTCGATTTTCTTCGACACACCCATGAACGGGCACAGACCGAGAAACTGCACCAGCACAAAATTGTTGACCAGGATGGCGCTAACCATGATCAGGGCGAGTTCGGTCATCGCGGGGTTCCTGTGGCGCTCTGCATGAGCCGAGGCTAAAAGGCCGCTATTATCGGGAAGCGGCGGCAGCCATACAAGGCCGCGAAGGTCCTGGGCGTCGGCGCGTACTGCGGCTCGGTGACACATATGGAAATGCACCAGCCGTCCGTTGGAATGTCAGTCCTGCATCGGCTGTGGTCTGATGGGATGAGGCCGCCGCTAACAGGCACAGCGGCTGCGGAGGTATTCGATGAAGATTTCAACGCTGGTCGTATTAGTGGCCCTGGGGCTCGGAACCCAGGCATTCGCGGATTCGCGAGGGGGCGTATGGGTCTACCAGCCGGACGGCGGTAGTTATCGGGTCGATAGCCGCCCGTATCAGTACGACCCGCGCAGTCCGTACTCACAGCACAGGCAGTATCCGCAGAACTTGCCGCCACGCTACCAGGGGCAGCTGCCTCCACAATATTACGACCGCCACCGTGGGTCGGACCGGCAGCGCTGGAGCCATGAGCGCCGAAGCGACATCCGCCAGCCGCAACGGTGGAACAATGGGCGCAAGCCTGGATTCGACCAGCCCCATCGCTTGCATCGCGACCACTCGCGGCACATGGGACGGCCGCCGCTGGTGCGCGATGGACGCGATTACCGGGTGCAGCAGCGTCGTGGCTTCAACGAGCGTCACCATCGCTGAGCCCCCAACGACGAATCGAGGCGCAGAGCGGGGGGGGACGGAGGCTTCTGGTCTGATGCGGCGGGGCTGATCCTGGCCTGCCGGCCATCATGCTCAACGGTTTCGCCAGCGCGGGTCGCGCTTCTCCAGGAAGGCATGGACGCCCTCGAGCGTGTCTTCGGCTTCGAAGAGGTCGACGAAGGCTTCGCGTTCGGCCGCCGCCAGGCTCACCGGGCCGCGGCTACGCATCGAGTCGATGAGTGGTTTGATGGTGCGTACGGCAACCGGGCTTTGCCGCGCAACGCGCGATGCCATCATTAACGCGTGGCCGCGCGCCTCGCCAGGCTCCACCACTTGCTCGACCAGGCCGATGCGCAGTGCAGTGTCCGCCGTGATGCGTTCGCCACAGAGAATCATCCGCTTGGCCCAGCCTTCACCAACCAGCCACGCGAGCGCCTGCGTGCCGCCACCGCAAGGCAGCAGGCCGACCGAAGCTTCCGGCAGTCCGAGCTGAGCGTGTTGCTCGGCAATACGGATATCGCAGGCCAGCGCGCACTCCAGCCCGCCTCCCAGCGCGAAGCCGTTGATGGCGGCGATGGAAACCCCACGAAACGCGCGTAGGGCCTCGAAGGCATCACCGAAGCGTTTCGCCATTTCTCGCACACGGCTGCGGTCTCCGTCGGCGAACAGGTTGAGATCCGCGCCAGCGCTGAAAAATTTTTCGCCCTGGCCGCTGATCACCAGCGCATACACTTCGTCGTCGTGGTTCAAGTGTTCGACGACCTGCTTGAGGCCAATCAGGGACTCGCGGTCCCAGGTATTGGCCGGCGGGTGGTTGATGGTGATCAGCGCCGTATGGCCATGCTTTTCCACGGTCAGCTTGTGGGTCAGGTCGAAGACCCCGGATTTGTATGGTTCAACTGCGGTCGTGCTCATGGTGGTGTCACCTCGTCCGGATCGAATGCGTGCGACTCGTCTGCATCAGATACGCGAACCGTCTGCGCGTTGCAGTACGGTCGTCGTGACGGATCGGTATCGTTTGCCCGGTCGTCGCGCGAACGGTGAAGCATGACGACCTGGGCGCAGCGGGCGGCTCACGCCAGTCGGTGCATCCGCCGGTGCCGCCCCGTTTGTTGTCATTGCAACGTCAGTGCCTGGCCGCTTGCGCGACGCTCGGCCTGCCATTCCGACAGAGAAGGCGCGGCCTGCTCGCCAGGCAAGCGATGGACGATCTCGAAGTAGTCCTGCTTGAAACGGTCCTTGAGTGCCTCCTCGCGCGGCTTGACCCTCACCGCGTATACGGTCTGCACATTCTGGTGATCGAAGGCGCGCCATTGCTGCTGGTCCTTGAGCAGGCTGTAACGATGCCCCTCAAGCGCCGCGATGATCCGCTCGCTGTCCAGGCTCCGCGCACGGGTGGCCGCATCGGCCCACTGGTAGACGATGCTGTAGGCCGAAGCGGCCGAACTGGAGGGGTGGGTCTGGTAGCGCTCGTCGAAGTTCCTGACGAACTGCTGGCCCGCAGCCGAGCCTTCCAGTTCCGGTACGCGCCAGGTCCAGGGTTCGGTGCCCAGTACGCCGCGCATGATGTCCGGGCCTGCCGTTTCGACCATGCTCAGGGTCAGGTTGGGTACCGCAATCTGCATTTTCCTGTTCAGACCCAGATCGTCCGCGATCCGCATGGCACGTACCAGGTCTTCCCCGAATAGCACCAGCACCAGGACATCGGCGTCGCTGCCGGCGGCCTGGTCCAACGCTTGGCGATAGTCCGAGATCCGGGCGCCAGGGAAGGCTGTCCTGATGCCGGGGTGCTGGTCGGCATTCTGAGTGCCCGTCGCCTCGCGCAGTGAGCTTTCGCTGGTATGTCCCCAGGTGTAATCGGAGGTGATGTAGAAGTAGCGTTTGTTGGGCAGGTGCTTGTTCAGGTACTGCCCGAGCACTTGCGCGCTCATCCAGGCGTTGTTGCATTCGCGGAACATGTAGCGATGGGCATCCTTGCCGGTCGTGTCGTTGGAGTACGTCAAGGTGCCGAAGTAAAGCAGCCCCCGTTCCTTGGCACGCTTGCCGGCGGCAATCGCGACGGCACTCGATGCACCGCCGAACAGCATCGCAGCGCCTTCGTCGGCCAGCTTGTCGACGTTGGCTACGGCCTGTTCCGGTCGTGATGCCGAGTTGCGGGTCGAAAGCTTCAAGGGGCGCCCCAGCACGCCTCCCTGGGCGTTGATCTCTTCGACGGCCAGTAGGGCGCCGCGCATCTGCGAAAGTCCTTCCTCTTTATAGCTTCCGGTGCGGGGGTAATTGAGCCCAAGCGTGATGGGATCGGCCGCTTCGGCGGCCAGGCAGAACCCCAGTCCCAAAGCCAGGAGGGTAGTCCGTTTCATTGCATGATCCTTGTTGGTATGTGTTTGGCAACACCGCATTTTTACTGTGCGTCGCAACGATCCGTCACGTGTTCATTCGTCGCATAGGGGAGCCGGTTAGCCAATTGTGCGGTGAGCGACATTTCGGGCGCGGTGGTCGTCGCGTCCGGGATGCGCACAGCCTCGTGCGTGCCGTGGGCATTGACTCGCTGAAATCCATTGCTTAGGGTTCAGCGCCTCGAAGACCAGGACAGCGCCATGACCCAAGGGGATCGCGTCAAACTCGAAGACAGCTGGAAGCTGGCCTTGCAGGATGAATTCGAGCAGCCGTACATGAAGGAATTGGGCGCGTTTCTACGGCGCGAGAAGGCGGCCGGCAAGGTGGTATACCCTCCGGGTCCGTTGATTTTCAACGCTCTGAACTCGACGCCCCTCGAGCAGGTGCGGGTGGTCATTCTGGGGCAGGACCCCTATCACGGTCCCGGTCAGGCGCATGGCCTGTGCTTCTCCGTACAGCCGGGGGTTGCGCCTCCACCGTCGCTGCAGAATATTTTCAAGGAGCTCAAGCGCGACTTGAATCTGGATATCCCTCGCCATGGTTATCTGCAGCATTGGGCAGACCAGGGCGTGCTGATGCTCAATACGTCGCTGACCGTCGAACAGGGGTTGGCCGGCTCGCACGCGAAAATGGGCTGGCAGCGTCTGACGGACAAGATCATCGAGGTGGTCAGCGAACGATGCTCGAACGTGGTGTTCATGCTGTGGGGCGCGCACGCGCAGAGCAAGGCAAAGCTGATCGATCCGACCAGGCATCTGCTGCTCAAATCGGTCCATCCTTCGCCGCTATCGGCTCACCGGGGATTCATCGGTAACGGTCATTTCAGCCGGGCCAATCAGTTTCTCCGGCAGCAAGGGCTTGCGCCGATCGACTGGAAACTTCCGGCGCAGGTCTGAAACGTCGCGCCGCGACGGCGGCGCGATCGCGGTGCACGGCCTTATTGCTTGCTGCCGTGCGCCGATGCCAGTTCCTGGGCATGCTGCAGATGCTGCTCCAGCTCCTTGAGCGTCGTTTCGGCGAATTGCTTGAGCGCTGCGTTTTCCCCGTTCTGGGCATATTCGCGATAGAGCTCGATGGTCTGCTCATGAGCCGTGACCTGGTTGTTGGCGTAGGCCTTGTCGAAGTTTTCGCCATCACGCAGATTGAGGATCATGGCCTTGGCCTTGTCCATCAGCTTCGCTTCGTCGGAAATCTCGAGATCTTCATGCTGGCCGGCCAGCTCAGCCAGCTTCTGGTTGGAGCGGGTGTGGTCATCGATCATCTTCTGCGCGAAGGTCTTCACGTCTTCGGCAGTGCCTTTGTCCAGCGCCAGTTTGGCGGTTTCGATTTCGGCCATGCCCTTGGCGGACGCTTCGTCGACGAAGTTTTCGCCATCTGCAGCCAGTGCGAAGTTTGCCGCGACACCGAACAGCACGGCTGCGGTACCCGAAAAGAAAGCTTTGGTCGTGCGGGTCATCGTTGTTCTCCTTCCTCTACCTGACAAGCTTGTGCAGCCGGGCATGGCCACGGGCACCAGCGAGTTGCGGCAAGAATGCCGTCTATTTTGTGACTAGGGCGGGAAGTAGCGGTTCCTCGCGCTCCGGCGAGCGGTCAGCGGCGGGCACGGCTTCGGAAGGAGGCGGGTGCCGAGCGGCACCCGGGCAGGGTTATTGCAGCATGCTCATCGCAGCGTCCATGGCTGCGGAGAGGTCTTCATCTTCCTGCAGCAGGGTATTAGGGTCGAGGCCCAGCTTGGCGAACGCCGGTATCTGGTTCCAGTCGAGCTGGGTGAACGGGTGGGAGCTGCCGATATAGCTCTGCAGGGTGGCCACCTGAACGATGTCGACGTAATCCACCTTCTCGGATACACGCGAGAAGCTCAGGTGCTGGCCGGGTACCGTCGCGATAGGCTCGGGAAACTCCCATGCACGCAGGATTTTCTCGCCGATGATCGGATGGATTCGGTCGATGACGTGATTGAGGCTGATGGAGTCGCTGAGCAGCGCGCCGTGTTCCTCGGCATACGTCAGGATGGGCAGCACGCCGATCTGATGAACCAGGCCCGCCAGTGTCGCCTGGTCGGCCGGAAGCCGCGTGAAGTTACGGCACAGCACATGACTGATGGCCGCGACCTCGGTGCTCTTGTTCCAGACTTCGCGCATCTTGCGGTCCACCACATCGGTCGTGGCCTGGAACATCTGCTCCATGGCCAGCCCGGTCGCGAGGTTCGATGTGTAGTTGATGCCGAGCCGGCTGATCGCCATCTGCAGGTCGTTGATCTCCCGGTTGGTACGCAGCAGCGGACTGTTGACCACCTTGATGATGCGTGCCGTGAGGGCGGTGTCGTTGCCGATCACCTTGGCCAACGTCGGAATGCTCACGTCTGGGTCTTCCGCGGCTTCACGGACCCGCAGGGCGACTTCCGGAAGGGTCGGCAGGACCAGTTCGTCGTTTTCGATCGCCTGCATCAGTTCCTGCTGGACCTTGTCGGCAAGAGTGCTCATGTCGTTCCTTATTGATGTCTGTATTGGCGTGGCGAGTAGGGCTAGCGCTGGATTTCTCGGTCCGCGTCCAGCGTGTAGGGCAGGTCGAGCAGTGTCAGCGGTGCGCCGTCCGGGGACCCGAGGGAAATCCGACCATCGGCTGCGGCGTCTTCCTGCAGCACAGCGAGCAGTTCCGTCACGCCTTCGGCATGGGCCGCCAGAACCACTTCGCCGACGCTGGAACCGTGGACGGGCGAATACAGCTCCAGTCCTGGCGCGGGCACCTCGGTGTCGGCCTCAGGCGCGGCGAGGCGGTGCAGGCGGCGTTTCAATTTGCCGAGATACTGCATCCTCGCGACGATTTCCTGGCCGGTATAGCAGCCCTTCTTGAAGCTGACACCGCCCAACGCCTGGAGATTGATCATTTGTGGAATGAACAACTCGCGGGTAGCGGCCACGACCTGGCCGATACCTGCACGGATCTGCGCCAGCAGCCAGCGCTCGATCGAGGCTTGCGGAAGCTGGGCGGCCAGCCGCAGGTGCGTGGTTTCGGCTTCCGCCGCACGGGCCCAGAGTTCCGCTCGACCGTCGGGCAGACGGACGGCGATCAGCCCATGCTCGGTAACCATCTGGTTGGCAGTCTGGGGCAGGTCCAGGCCGAGGCTCACCAGGGCCCCGTCACCGACGCTGAGCCCGAAACGGACCCATTCGGTACTCTCGTCATGCAGTTTGGATTTCGAGAATGCGGCGTATCGGGTCAGGTCGGCGAGTTGCGTCTGGACCAGCTCACGATCCATCGCCATGAGATAACCATCGCCTTGCGCAAGGATGCGAAAGCTCGATTGCATGCGCCCCTTGGGCGTGCAACGCGCGCCGAGACTGGAGTGCTCGGCATCCAGATAATTCAGGTTGCAGGTCAGCTGTCCCTGCAGGAATTTGCTCGCATCCGGGCCGCGTACGGCCAGGATGCCTTCGTGCGACAGGACGCAGAAAAAAGCAGTGTCGGTCATGACGGGTCGCCGTGAAGAAATCCGGACCGGCATCATAGCAGGACGGCCGTAAAACACAGCGTGCGCCAGTTGCCGGTTCGCATCGGGTCCGATGGTTGTGCCGCCCCGTTGCGCCAGTCGCTATAATGCCCGGCTTCAACTCAGGAGCATTTGCATGGTCGAACAATCCGAACTCAATCGCCTGTTCTGGCAGAGCCGCCGCGGCATGCTCGAACTGGACGTGCTGCTGGTGCCTTTCGTCAAGGAGGTTTACCCGCAGTTGAACGAAGAGGACCAGCGCCGCTACCGCAAGCTGTTGAGTTGCGAGGACCAGGACATGTTTGGCTGGTTCATGGAGCGCGCCGAGCCGGACGATGAGGATTTGCGGCTCATGGTTCGCATGATCCTCGACCGTGTCCAACCCAAGTAGTCGAACCTTCGAGTGCCGCTGGCGCGGCTCTGCGCCGTTGCTGGCGCTTTACCTTAGCGTGCTCCTGCTGGCCATTGTCACGCTGCTGGTGCTGCCGGTTCCGCTCTGGCTTCAGGCGACAGGCTTGCTGCTGTGCCTGCTGCATGCCGCCTGGGTCATACCGTCGCGCATCCTGCTTTGGCGCGATTCGTCCTGGCGCGGCATGCGGCACGACCGGCACGGGTGGTCGCTCTGGAGCCGACGTCTAGGCTGGCAACCCATCCAGTTACTGCCCGACAGCCTTGCGCTGCCGCTGGTTGTCGTGCTGCGTTTCAAGGTGCCGGGCGAGCGGTTCGCAAAAGGGCTCTGCATTCCGCGTGGCGCGATGTCCGTCGAGCAGCATCGCCGCCTGCGGCTCAGATTGAAATTCAGTCGTCGAAGGTGGGCGGCACCAGAATAGTGTCCTGCGCATGCGGGAGCAGGTCGGGGTAATCCAGGGTGAAGTGCAGGCCTCGGCTTTCCTTGCGCTGCATCGCCGAGCGAATCATCAAGTCCGCCACCATGGCCAGGTTCCGCAGCTCGATCAGGTCCCGCGAGACCTTGTAATTGCTGTAGAACTCGTCGATTTCGCCCAACAGCAGGCGCACCCGGTGCTGGGCCCGCACGAGGCGCTTGGTGGTACGGACGATGCCCACATAGTCCCACATGAAGCGCCGCAATTCGTCCCAGTTGTGGGCGATGATGACGTCTTCATCCGAATCGGTCACCTGGCTCGCGTCCCACGAAGGCAGGATGCGCGGCGTCTCGATGGTCGGCAGCTCGCGAAGCATGTCCTGGGCGGCCGCCTGGGCATAGACGAAGCACTCGAGCAGCGAGTTGCTCGCCATGCGATTGGCGCCGTGCAGCCCGGTGAAGCTGGTTTCGCCAATGGCATAGAGGCCGGGAACATCGGTCCTGCCTGCCTGGTCGACCACCACGCCGCCACAGGTATAGTGCGCCGCCGGAACCACCGGAATCGGCTCGCGGGTGATGTCGATACCGAATTCCAGGCAGCGCTCGTAGACGGTCGGGAAATGTGCCTTGATGAATTCGGTGGGCTTGTGACTGATGTCCAGATAGACGCAGTCGACGCCCAGTCGCTTCATCTCGTGGTCGATCGCGCGGGCGACGATATCGCGCGGGGCCAGTTCGGCGCGGCTGTCGAAGCGCGGCATGAAGCGCTCGCCGTTGGGCAGCTTGAGCAGTGCGCCTTCGCCGCGCAAGGCCTCGGTGATCAGGAAGCTCTTGGCTTTGGGGTGGTACAGGCAGGTCGGGTGAAACTGGTTGAACTCCAGGTTGCCGACACGGCATCCCGCGCGCCAGGCCATTGCGATACCGTCACCGCATGCGCCGTCCGGGTTGCTTGTATAAAGGTATACCTTCGCTGCACCGCCGGTCGCGAGCACGACGAACTTCGCCTGGAAGGTATCCACTTCGCCGCTGGTCCGATCCAGTACGTAGGCGCCAAGGCAGCGCTTGCCGGTCAGGCCCAGCTTGCGTTCGGTGATCAGGTCGACGGCGACGCGCTGCTGAAGCAGGTCGATGTTGTCGCGGTCCTGGGCGCGTGCGAGCAGGGTATTGAAGATCGCAGCGCCGGTCGCGTCGGCGGCGTGGATGATGCGCCGATGGCTGTGTCCGCCTTCGCGCGTCAGGTGGTACTCGAAGCTGCCATCCTCGCGATCGGCTTCATCCCGGGTAAAGGGCACGCCTTGCTCGATCAGCCAGTGAATCGCTTCTCGGCTGCGTTCGACCGTGAAGCGTACAGCTTGCTCCTTGCACAGTCCGCCACCTGCGACGAGGGTATCGGCAACGTGGGATTCGACCGTGTCGGCGGTGTCCAGCACCGCCGCGACGCCGCCCTGCGCCCAATACGTCGAGCCATTGGCCAGGTCGCCCTTGCTCAACACCGCGACGCGAAGCGCGGCGGGCAGATTCAGCGCCAGCGTCAAGCCGGCGGCGCCGCTGCCTATGACAAGAACGTCGTACTGGTGATGTCGGCTCATTTCGGATCTCACGTTGAGGCGGGCCCTAGTATATAGGCGCATCCCCCGGCAAAATAGCGGCCCCGCGTTTATCTGGTTGAAGCTTTGGAACTTTTCTTGCAAGCCTGTCTCTATAGACAGTTGTGGATGCAAGCCGGCTGGCCATCGTTCGGTGGGCGGCTGGGCTTTGCTGTGGATACCAGGAGAGCGTCATCGGAACGGATCGTTTCGAGGCGTTGCTCGCCAATGCCGTCAGGTGTGTTGCAGGACAGCTTGCTTGAAGGGGGAGAACTTTTGTGTAAAGCCCGTGTCTATTCTGGCAGGTCAGCTCGCAGGCGAGCGCAGCACCCCTTCCAGGTCATGGAGGAGTGTTTATGCTAACCCAGGAGCAGGACCAACAACTGGTCGAGCGAGTGCAACGGGGAGACAAGCGGGCTTTTGATCTGTTGGTACTGAAGTATCAACATAAGATTCTTGGGTTGATCGTGCGCTTCGTACATGATTCTCACGAAGCTCAGGATGTAGCGCAGGAAGCCTTTATCAAAGCCTACCGCGCGCTTGCGAACTTTCGCGGCGACAGCGCCTTTTATACCTGGTTGTATCGCATTGCCATCAATACGGCAAAGAATCATCTGGTGGCCCGAGGGAGAAGGCCGCCCGACAGTGATGTCAGTTCCGAAGATGCCGAGTTCTATGAGGGCGATCACGCACTCAAGGACATCGAGTCGCCGGAGCGAGCACTTCTCAGGGATGAAATAGAGGACACCGTTCATAGAACCATTCAACAACTTCCAGAAGATTTGCGTACGGCTCTAACACTGCGCGAATTTGATGGTCTTAGTTATGAAGACATTGCAAACGTCATGCAGTGTCCGGTGGGTACAGTCCGCTCACGGATATTCCGGGCGCGGGAAGCCATCGATAAAGCGTTGCAACCCTTGTTGCATGAATCCTGAGACAGCGGCGACAGCCAAGAGAGGAACCGCCATGAGTCGTGAAGCCCTGCATGAATCGCTGTCCGCGGTGATGGATAACGAAGCGGACGAGTTGGAATTACGTCGAGTGCTCGCCGCAGACGGCGATACCGAAATGCGATCGACCTGGTCGCGTTATCAGATTGCTCGTGCCGCGATGCACGAGGAGTTGATCGAGCCTCGTCTGGATATCGCTTCGGCGGTGTCCGCAGCCCTGGCCGACGAGCCGGCCATTACTGCGGCCAAGCCGCAACGTTCCGCCTGGCGCAACGTAGGTCGACTGGCCGTTGCGGCATCGGTTACCGTTGCTGTACTGGCAGGTGTGCGCCTGTACAATCAGGCCGAAGTGGCCGGTCCGCAGATCGCGCAGCAGGCGCCGCAGCCTAGCATCGCGGTGCCGCAGGCCAATCAGGGGCCAGCCGTACTGGCCGGTTACAGTGAAGGCGCGGGTGCGCCGGAAGCTGAGACGGCAGGCGCGCAGGCATCGGCTGAAGGCTGGCATGAAAAGCGGCTGCCGGCATATGTTCGCCAGCACGCTCAGCAGGCCGCTTTCGGTAGCGGATCCGAAAGTGCATTGCCTTATGCGCGTGCTGCCAGCATGGAAGATCGTTAAGGAGCAACATGCGTGTAATACCGCTGTGTGTGGTACTCGGAGGCTGGCTATCGATGCCGGCCTTTGCTGCTGATGCCAACACCTGGATGCAACGGCTGGCAGCGGCCGAAAAGAAGCAGAGCTACCAGGGCACGTTCGTTTATGAACGCAACGGTAGCTTTTCCAGTCACGCGGTCTGGCAGCTCGTGGAAGGCCAGCAGCTTCGCGAGCGCCTTTTGCAGCTCGATGGGCCGGCGGCCGAAGTGTCGCTGGTGGACGGCAAGGTCCGTTGCGCGAGCGAAGATCTGGCGGCGCAGGTGCGCGATGCCAAGCCCTGGCGGCAGCAGCCTCTGGAGCCGAACACGCTGTCCAAGTGGTACGATTTCCAGGTCATCGGTGAGTCCCGGGTAGCGGGGCGTCCTACGGTGGCGTTGGCCATCCGGCCTCAGGATCAGCACCGTTACGGTTTCGAACTGCACCTCGACCGCGAGACGGCGCTGCCGCTCAAATCGTTGCTGCTCGATGAAAGCGGACAGTTGCTCGAGCGGTTTCAGTTCACACAATTCTCGCCTGACTCGATCGAGCCTGCGGATATGGAGGCCGGGTCAGCGTGCAAGCCTGTCGCGCTTGCCGCGGCGCAGCAGTCGACGCCGCCGAAGTGGCGCTCTGACTGGCTTCCGGAGGGCTTCCAGCTGCTCGATTCGAACGTTCGCCCCAGTCCCGCCTCCGATGAGCCGGTGACCTGGCTCGCTTATGGCGACGGGCTTGCGCGCTTTTCGGTATTCCTGGAGCCATTGAAAGGGGCGGTGGTCGAAGACGCACGCAGCCAGATGGGGCCGACGGTAGCGGTCTCCAAACGTATTTCCACCGCAGGTGGCGACGTGATGGTGACGGTGGTCGGTGAGATTCCGCTGGGTACGGCCGAGCGCGTCGCTCTATCGATGCGCGCCGGAGCCGATCAGGCGTCGCGATGATCGAAGAGCCAGGGCGTGTGATCGCTGTGGAGACCGGCGCTGTCTGGGTCGAGACGCAACGCCGCAGCACCTGTTCCGGCTGCTCGGCCAGGAACGGGTGCGGGCAAGGCTTGATGGACCGTCTCGGCGTGCGTGAGCGAGCGGGCCTGATACGGGCCTTGTCCGATCTTCATTTGAACGTGGGTGATTCAGTCGTGGTCGGCATTGGCGAGCGCGTACTGCTGCGCGGAGCCGTCCTCGTCTATCTGTTTCCACTGCTTGCGCTGCTCGCGTCGGCGCTCATCGCTTCAGCGTTGTCGGCGGCCGAGCCGTACGTGATGCTCGCCGCCGTCGCGGGGTTCGTGGTTGCCTGGCTGATAGTGCGCAAGCGCAGCCAGCAGACGTCTGGCGATCCCGAGTTGCAGCCGGTGGTGTTGCGCGCGGTGCTGGCGAGTGCGGCAACAAGCGCTCGGAACGATTTGTTCGTAAGGGAGAATGAGTTTGAAGGGTCCACGCAATAGTTGCTTCGCTTTTCTCGCCGCGTTGGTTTGCCTGGGACAGATCGCCGTAGCCCATGCACAGCTCCCTGATTTCACCCCCTTGGTGGAAAGTGCCTCACCCGCGATCGTCAACATAAGCACCAAACAGAACGCCCCGGCTCGGGGTGCGAACCCGCATATGCCGGATCTCGAAGGGCTGCCGCCTATTTTTCGAGAGTTTTTCGAGCACAGTATTCCTGGACTCCCGGAGGGTGGCCAACAGCGCGAGGCGCAGTCGCTGGGATCTGGCTTCATTATTTCCGCGGACGGCTACGTACTGACGAACAATCACGTGATTGCCGATGCCGACGAGATCATCGTTCGCCTGCCGGATCGCAGCGAGCTGGAGGCCAAGCTCGTCGGTGCGGATCCGCGGACCGATGTGGCGTTGCTGAAAATCGAGTCCACGGGGCTGCCTACGGTCAAGCTGGGTAAATCCAGCTCACTGAAAGCGGGAGAGTGGGTGCTTGCGATCGGCTCTCCGTTTGGCTTCGATCACACCGTAACGGCGGGCATTGTCAGTGCGACGGGCCGCAACCTGCCCAACGAAAGCTACGTACCGTTCATTCAGACCGATGTTGCGATCAATCCCGGCAACTCCGGCGGCCCGCTGTTCAACCTGCAGGGTGAGGTCGTGGGCATCAACTCCCAGATATTCACGCGCTCGGGTGGATTCATGGGGTTGTCGTTCGCCATCCCCATCGACGTGGCCATGGACGTCGCCGATCAATTGCGCACCGAAGGCAGGGTCAGCCGCGGTTGGCTTGGCGTAGTCATACAGGAGGTCAATCGGGACCTGGCCGAATCCTTCGGTCTTGATCGGCCTGCCGGTGCGCTGGTTGCGCAAGTGATGGATGGCGGGCCGGCGGCCAAGGGCGGTTTGCGCGTCGGCGACGTGATCCTCAGCGTCAACGACAGTGCCATCGACATGTCAGCGGACCTGCCTCACCTGATTGGCGCGATCAAACCGGACACCAGGGCGAAGCTGGGCATTGTCCGCGACGGCAAGCGTCAGACGCTCACCATGCAGATCGGTGCGCTGCCCGAAGAAGGCGAAGAAGTGGCGGCCACCAGTGGGCGTAGCGAGAAAAGCAGCAACAGGCTTGGCGTCAAGGTGTCGGAATTGACCGCCGAGCAGCGCCGCAGCCTGGATCTTCCTGGTGGGGTGGTGATTACCGAGGTGTTGAACGGGCCGGCGGCAATGATCGGTTTGCGCCCCGGCGACGTGATTACGCACCTGAACAACCAGGCCATCGATTCTGCCTCGACGTTCGGCCGCGTCGCCGAGCAATTGCCGAAGAACCGGTCGGTTTCCATGCGCGTGCTGCGCCAGGGACGAGCGAGCTTCATTACATTCAAGCTTGCCGAGTAAGCGAGCCGGTAAAGAAAAGCGGCCTGAGGGCCGCTTTTTTCATGCGCAAGCGGCTGGGGCGGGCGCCGTCAAGACGACAGCCGCCATCGGAGCAATGATCGGTCGGGGGCCGGCGTGGCGCTGAATAGACCGATCAGGTACACTTTGCGGCTATTTTCAGCGGGCAATCGTCCCGCGCATATTCGAGTGTTCAGCTGTGAGTGACCTGAGTCATATCCGTAATTTCTCCATCATCGCGCACATCGATCATGGCAAGTCCACCTTGGCCGACCGTTTCATCCAGATGTGCGGCGGTTTGACCGAGCGCGAGATGAACGCCCAGGTGCTCGACTCGATGGACCTCGAGCGCGAGCGGGGGATCACCATCAAGGCGCACAGCGTGACGCTGTATTACAAAGCGCGAGATGGCAAGACCTACCAGCTGAACTTCATCGACACGCCCGGACACGTCGACTTCACCTACGAGGTGAGCCGTTCGCTGGCCGCGTGCGAAGGTGCGCTGCTGGTCGTCGATGCGGGCCAGGGCGTTGAAGCGCAATCGGTTGCCAACTGCTATACGGCCATCGAGCAGGGGCTCGAGGTCATGCCGGTCCTGAACAAGATGGACCTGCCCCAGGCGGACCCGGACAAGGTCAAGGACGAAATCGAGCACATCATCGGTATCGATGCGACCGATGCCGTCGCGTGCAGCGCCAAGAGCGGCATGGGCGTTGACGATGTGCTGGAACGCCTGGTTCAGGTGATCCCGCCGCCGACCGGGGATATCGACGCCCCGCTGCAGGCGCTGATCATCGACTCCTGGTTCGACAACTACCTGGGTGTCGTCTCGCTCGTGCGAGTGCGCCATGGCCGGATCAAGAAGGGCGACAAGGTCCTGGTCAAGTCCACCGGCAAGGTGCATCAAGTCGACAGCGTCGGCGTGTTCAATCCGAAGCACACCAGCACCGCTGACCTGAAGGCTGGTGAAGTGGGCTTCATCATTGCGGGTATCAAGGACATCCACGGCGCGCCGGTAGGCGACACGCTGACCCTGTCCAACACCCCCGACGTGGAAATGCTGCCCGGCTTCAAGCGGGTCAAGCCGCAGGTCTATGCCGGTCTGTTCCCGGTCAGCTCGGATGACTTCGAGGACTTCCGCGAAGCGCTGCAGAAGCTCACGCTGAACGATGCCGCGCTGCAATACGAGCCGGAAAGTTCCGACGCGCTGGGCTTTGGCTTTCGCATCGGCTTTCTCGGCATGCTGCACATGGAGATCATCCAGGAGCGACTCGAGCGTGAATACGACCTGGACCTGATTACCACCGCACCGACCGTGGTCTACGAGCTGGCGCTCAAGAACGGCGAGACCCTCTACGTCGACAGTCCGTCCAAGCTGCCGGACCTGTCTTCGATCGAAGACATGCGCGAACCCATCGTCAGGGCCAATATCCTGGTCCCTCAGGAACATCTGGGCAGCGTCATTACCCTGTGTATCGAGAAGCGCGGTGTACAGCGCGATCTGCAGTTCCTCGGCTCGCAGGTGCAGGTCCGTTACGACCTGCCGATGAGCGAAGTGGTACTGGACTTCTTCGATCGCCTGAAGTCGGTCAGCCGGGGTTATGCCTCGCTGGACTACAGTTTCGAGTGCTTCCAGTCCGCGAACCTGACCCGTCTGGATATCCTGATCAACGGTGACAAGGTCGATGCGCTGGCGCTCATCGTGCATCGTGACAACGCTCATTACAAAGGTCGCATGCTGGTCGAGAAGATGAAGGAACTCATCCCTCGGCAGATGTTCGACGTGGCGATCCAGGCGGCTATCGGCGGCCAGATCGTGGCGCGAAGCACCGTCAAGGCGCTGCGCAAGAACGTCCTGGCCAAGTGCTACGGCGGTGACGTCAGCCGCAAGCGCAAGCTTCTCGAAAAGCAGAAGGCCGGCAAGAAGCGCATGAAGCAGGTCGGCAACGTTGAAATCCCGCAAGAAGCTTTCCTGGCGGTGCTGAAGGTAGATAGCTGATATGTCGATCAATTTTCCGCTGTTACTGGTGATTGCCGTTGCGGTATGCGGTTTCCTGACGCTTATCGACCTGGTGTTCTTCGCGCCGCGTCGGCGGGCTGCGATAGCGAACTACCAGGGGCGTACCGGTGGCGAGCCCGATCAGACGACGCTGGAGGCCCTGAACAAGGAGCCGGTCCTGATCGAATACGGAAAATCCTTCTTTCCGGTATTGGCCATCGTCCTGGTGTTGCGCTCCTTTCTCATCGAGCCGTTCCAGATTCCATCCGGTTCGATGATTCCGACGCTCGAAGTGGGCGATTTCATCCTGGTCAACAAGTTTGCCTATGGCATCCGGCTGCCGGTGGTCGACACCAAGATCATCGAAGTCAGTGACCCGAAACGCGGTGACGTCATGGTCTTCCGCTATCCGAGCGATCCGAATATCAACTACATCAAGCGTGTTATCGGGTTGCCGGGCGATGTGGTTCGCTACAGCAGCGACAAACGCTTGAGCATCAACGGCAAGCCGGTTCCCGAGATGCTGATCGGTGAAGAACCGGGCAGTCTGGGCAGCGCCAAGCTGTACCGCGAAAAGCTGGGCGAGGTCGAGCATACGATTCGCAAGGAGATGGGTCGTTATCGCGTCGAGCCCGACCGCGAGTGGCGCGTCCCCACAGGCCACTACTTCATGATGGGCGACAATCGCGACAACTCCAACGACAGCCGCTACTGGCAGGACGCGGCAATTCCCTCCGAGTTGGCTGGCATGGTTCCAGACCGCAATATCGTCGGCAAGGCGTTTGCCGTATGGATGAGTTGGCCGGATCCGAAGTTCAGCAACCTGCCGCATTTCTCTCGAGTCGGGCTGATTCACTGAGTCTGTGAATCAGGGCCCGGTTCCTCCGGGCCGGCCCGCTATATTTGAGCAGCCCCGATCGGTGGGTGACGTACGACACAGAGGTCGACATGAGTTTTGCCCGTTCCCAGAAAGGACTGTCCATGCTGAGCTGGATCATGATGCTTGCGCTGGTGGCGTTCTTCGCCAGCACCGCATTCAAGATGATGCCGCATTACTTCGACTATATGTCCATGGACAAGATCATCAACGGAGTGGAAAGTGACAAGACGATGGACATCCGCACCGTCCGCGACTTCTACAGCCATGTTCGAAAGGGGATGGATGTAAACGGTATTCGCGACCTCGATCTCGAGGAGGCGCTGAAAGTCGTCATCGAGAACAATGAATTCAAGGTCCATCTGGATTACGAAAAACGCGAGCCCCTGATCCGTAACCTCGATCTGGTGGCGAACTTCGATAAAGAATATCGCCTAAGGATGCCGTGAGCACTTCGTTAGCCCGACTCGAGCGCAAGCTCGGTTATCAATTCAAGGACCAGGAGCTGATGCTCCTGGCTCTGACGCATCGCAGCTATGCCGGACGTAACAATGAGCGTCTGGAGTTTCTCGGCGATGCCATTCTCAACTTCATAGCCGGAGAGGCGCTGTTCAGCCACTTTCCCCAAGCCAAGGAAGGTCAGCTGTCGCGTTTGCGCGCGCGTCTGGTCAAGGGGGAAACCCTTGCGGTGCTGGCGCGCGGCTTCGAGCTCGGCGAATACCTGCGCCTTGGTTCGGGAGAGCTGAAAAGCGGTGGGTTCCGCCGTGAATCCATCCTGGCCGACACACTCGAAGCGCTGATCGGCGCTATCTACCTGGACGCCGGAATGGAGGCGGCGCGCGACCGTGTGCTCGCCTGGCTAGCCAACGAACTGGAAGGGCTGACGCTGGTCGACACCAACAAGGACCCGAAAACCCGTTTGCAGGAATTTCTGCAGTCACGGGCCTGTGAGCTGCCCAAGTACGAGGTGGTAGCCATTCAGGGCGAGCCGCATTGCCGCACCTTCTTCGTCGAGTGCCAGGTGTCGCTGCTCAACGAAAAGACCCAAGGGCAGGGTGCGAGCCGGCGTATTGCCGAACAGGTTGCCGCTGCCTCGGCATTGATCGCCCTGGGCGTGGAGAATGGTCATGACTGATGAACACCTGCAGGATGATGATGCGGTAAGCCGTTGCGGTTACGTTGCAATCGTCGGGCGCCCCAACGTCGGCAAGTCGACGCTGCTCAACCATGTGCTCGGGCAAAAGCTCGCAATCACCTCGCGCAAGCCGCAGACCACGCGCCACAACATGCTCGGGATCAAGACCGAAGGGGCTGTCCAGGCCGTATATGTCGACACGCCGGGGCTGCACAAGAACGGCGAGACCGCGCTCAACCGTTACATGAATCGCACCGCCTCGTCGGCCCTGAAGGACGTCGATGTCGTCGTGTTCGTCGTTGACCGTACGCGCTGGACCGAAGAAGACCAACTGGTGCTCGAGCGCGTCCAGTATGTAGAAGGTCCGGTTATCGTCGCGGTGAACAAGACCGACCGCGTCGAGGACAAAGGCGAGTTGCTGCCGCATTTCGAATGGCTGGCGCAGCAGTTGCCGAAAGCCGAGATCGTGCCGATTTCCGCACAGCATGGCCAGAACCTGGATGTCTTCGAGAAACTGGTGGCTTCGCATCTGCCTGAAGGTGATCACTTCTTTCCAGAAGACCAGATTACCGATCGGAGCAGCCGTTTCCTGGCGGCCGAGCTGGTGCGCGAAAAGATCATGCGCCAGTTGGGTGCCGAGGTTCCGTATCAGATCACGGTCGAGATCGAGGACTTCAAGCAGCAAGGCCGGGTTCTGCATATCCATGCGCTGATTCTGGTCGAGCGCGACGGGCAGAAGAAAATCATCATCGGCGACAAGGGCGAGCGTATCAAACGCATCGGCCAGGAAGCGCGCAAGGACATGGAAGTGCTGTTCGATTCCAAGGTCATGCTCAACCTGTGGGTGAAGGTGAAGAGCGGCTGGTCCGATGATGAGCGAGCGCTGCACTCGCTGGGTTACAGCTGAGCCATTGCAGCGACCTTGCCTGATCTCCGATAACCGCTTGCAGTTGCGCCGGGCCGCGGCAAGCGGCATGGTTGACCCGCCATCTGGTGGCCTGCTCGGTTCGAACCCATGAACGTTCAATCCGCCTTCGTTCTGCACAGTCGACCCTATCGCGAAAGCAGCGCGCTGGTGGATTTCTTCACGCCTGAAGGACGGCTGCGGGCAGTCCTTCGCGGCGCTCGCGGCAAGGCGGGCACGCTGGCCAGGGCCTTCGTGCCGCTTGAGGTCGAGTTTCGCGGTCGTGGCGAGCTGAAGACCGTGGCGCGCCTGGAGGGGGTTGGGCTCGCGTACTGGCTGGATGGCAATGCGCTGTTCAGCGGCATGTACCTCAACGAATTGCTGATCCGTCTGCTTCCGGCAGAGGATGCTCACCCCGCCTTGTTCGACCACTATGTCGCAACCTTGCCTGCGCTGGCGGCCAAGCGTCCGTTGGAGCCGATCCTGCGCGCATTCGAATGGCGGCTGCTGACCGAGCTGGGTTACGGGTTTGCTCTGGACCAGGACACTGCGGGACAGCCGGTGGTCGCGACTACGCTTTATCGATTGCTTCCAGATACGGGCCTCGAGCCTGTCGGGCAGTTTCAGCCTGGTCTGTTCAACGGCGCGGAACTGCTGGCCATGGCGCAAGCCGATTGGGAGGTTCCGGGTGCTTTGGCCGCCGCGAAACGGTTGATGCGACAGGCCTTGGCGCCGCATCTTGGGGGGCGACCGCTGGTCAGCCGTGAATTGTTCATGAACTTGAAGGAGGTTCCGCGTGACTGAAGCCAATCGAATCCTGCTCGGCGTCAATGTCGATCATGTCGCTACCCTGCGCCAGGCGCGCGGAACGCGCTATCCGGACCCGGTCAAGGCCGCGCTGGATGCCGAAGAGGCAGGGGCCGATGGGATCACCGTGCACCTGCGCGAAGACCGTCGGCACATCCAAGAGCGCGACGTGCTGATGATGAAGGATGCGCTGCAGACGCGAATGAATTTCGAAATGGGTGTGACCGATGCGATGCTGGCCTTTGCCGAGCGGTTGCGCCCGGAGCATGTCTGCCTGGTGCCGGAGACCCGCCAGGAGCTGACCACCGAAGGGGGGCTCGACGTTGCTGGCCAGGAGTCGCGCATTCGCGATGCAGTCGACCGCCTGGCCGCGTGCGGCGCGCAGGTATCGCTGTTCATCGATGCCGATCCGCGGCAGATCGAAGCGGCGGCGCGGATCGGCGCTCCCGCCATCGAGCTGCATACCGGCCGCTACGCCGATGCCCACGGCGTTGCCGAGCGTGCCTGCGAGCTGGCGAGGGTCCGTGACGGGGTTGAAGCCGGGCTTGGCCACGGATTGATCGTCAACGCGGGCCACGGCCTGCACTATCACAACGCCGAGGCGATCGCCGCCATCGCCGGCATCAACGAACTGAACATCGGCCATGCGATCGTCGCACATGCGCTGTTCGTCGGCTTCAAGCAGGCGGTCAAGGAAATGAAGCATCTGATCCTCACCGCTGCGGCGCGCGGATGAAGCCTCAGGCGATCCGGCCACGGGTGGATCGCTCTAGCGCTTGAACGGGTTCAGCAGAATGGTCAGCAGGACGCTGAGAACGATCATCGAGGTGGTGGGACTGAGGTCCGGCTGCGCTGCGATTCATCGTGAGGGCCACGCCCGGCACGAGCAAACCCACTGCCATCAACATTTCGCCATGCTGCTTGCTCGTTTGATTGCGCGTCGCGCCAGCTATCGGTGATACGCGGCGAATGCGGCGATGACATGCCGTGACAGCACCTCGACCGGCTCGCTGCGGCCTGCGGCGCGCAGCAGCTTGATCTGGTAGACGCCAAGGGCTGGCAGGCTGGCGCTTTCCTCGAGGCGCTTCAAAGGCGGCCTCACCAGGCTCAGCGGGTACGGCGCCACCGCCAGGTCGGCGATCATGGCCGCCTCCTGGCCGGCGCACTGCTCGCTCGAGTAGGCGATGCGATAGGGGCGCCCCGCGCGGTCCAGTGCGTCCAGCGCCTGGCGTCGCCACGCGCAGTCGGGGCTCGACAGGGCCAAGGGCAACGGGTTGCGTTCGACCGCGACGCCACCGGCTCGACCCGCCCAGATCAGTGGTTCGCTGTGGATGACTTCACCGCGGGAGTCGTCCTGGCCGAGATTGCCGACGCTGACGAGCGCAACGTCCAGTTCACCGGCATCGATGCGCTGGATCATGTCCAGGCTGCGGCCCACCGAGACATTGACCTCGATACCCGGATGCGTACGGGCGAACAGCGACAGCAGCCCCGGCAGGATGTGCGTGCCGATGTCCGACGGGGTGCCGAAGCGCACCTGGCCATTCAGCCGGGGCGCGATGAACGCGTTGACCGTTTCTTCGTTGAGCTTGAGCAGCCGGCGTGCGTATCCCAGCAGTCGCTCGCCTTCGGTGGTCAACGCGATGCGCCGCGCTTCACGGATGAACAGCGTACAGCCGAGCATGGTCTCGAGCCGTTTGATCTGCATGCTGACGGCCGATGTGGTGCGAAAGATCTGACCGGCGGCGCGGGTGAAGCTGCCGCTCTCGGCAATGGAGACGAAGGTCCGCAACACGTCGATCTCGAGCAGAGGCGTAGCGGATTGAGGGAGCGCTTCGGGCATACCGGGCATGGGTTGGCCTTCAATTTTTCTGAACCGAGAGTTGTATTGTAGTCGTTTGTCTGAATCGTCAAGGGCGATCAATCTGATTCCGTCGATCACAGGGGTGGTCGACTGGCATCGGGTGCGCCTGGCGCCCTGGCAGAAGGCAGGAGGATGCAATGCGTCATTCTGAACGACAGCAGCAACGCAGTGGGGGCAACGATCAGGACCGGCCACCGATGCCGGACCTCTATATGCCGGCGATGTGGCCGGTCGAACTCCAGCAGGCGCTGGTGGATTGGTTCATCGCCTGGCGCAAGCGACGACTCTACCGGCACCTGCTCGGCCTCAGTGATCGCCAACTGCGCATGCGCGACCTGAGCCGGCCCCAGCTGATCGAGAAGGTGCAAATGCCGCTACGGCAGCTGGTGGCGGAGCAGCGCGGCTCACGGGAGCGTTAGCGGCTATTCCGTGGACGGGGCCGGCCCCTAGGGCTTGCGTGCGATCAGTACGGCTCGCATCGGTGCCGGGAGGCCTTCGATGGTCTTGCGGTGATCCTGCGGATCGAGGAAGTCGGGCAGCGACTGGTAGCGCATCCAGTCGGTACTGCGCTGCTCGTCGACACCGGTGATGCTGACATCGACGCAGCGTACGTCGATGAACCCGGCGCGTCGCAGCCAGCACTCCAGTGCTGCCACCGACGGCAGGAACCAGACGTTACGCATCTGGGCGTAACGGTCCTCAGGCACCAGCGCGGTGTGTTCGTCGCCCTCGACCACAAGGGTTTCGAGCACCAGTTCGCCCCCTTTGAGCAGGCAATCCCTGAGGTCCAGAAGGTGATCGATCGGTGAGCGCCGATGATAGAGCACGCCCATGGAGAACACCGTGTCAAAGCCCTCGAGCTTGGCGGGGAGTTCTTCCAGGGCCATCGGCAGGTGCCAGACGGGGCATTCGGCAAGGTAGCGTTTCATCGCGTGGAACTGGCAGAAAAACAGCCAGTTCGGGTCGATGCCGACCACTGCGTCGGCCCCGGCGCCGAGCATCCGCCACATGTAATAGCCATTGCCGCAGCCGACATCGAGGACGCGCTTGCCGGCCAGCTCGAGGTGCGGCGCGACCCTGTCCCATTTCCAGTCCGAACGCCATTCGGTATCCACGTGCAGGCCGAACACATCGAAAGGCCCTTTGCGCCAGGGCGACAGGCCGAACAGCGCGTCGTGGGTGACGGCGCGTGTCGCCTCGTCGCAATCGGCATCCAGCCGGAACGTGTCGCGCAGCTCGACCGCGGTGGGCTGGATGTCGGGCAGCGCATCGACGGACCGGCGCCAGCGCGGCAGATCGCCATGGCCGATGGCGAGTTTGGCGTCGAGCTGCTGCTGCAGGCCGTTGGCCCAGGCGGCCAGTGGCGTGCCGGCCAGCCGCCAGGCGAGGGGTGTCAGGTCGAGGTTCATGGCAGGGCAATCAGCGAGGCGAAATTCAGGCATTGGAACCAGGGCACGACCTGAGAGAAACCCGCGTCGAGCAGGCGTTGGCGGTGAGTCTCGAGGCTGTCGGGCTTCATTACGTTTTCGATGGCGCTGCGCTTCTGGGCGATTTCCAGCTCGCTGTAGCCATTGGCACGCTTGAAGGCGATGTGCAGGTCGGTCAGTAGCGCCTGCTCCTGCTCGTCTTCGAATCGCAGCTTCTCCGACAGAATCAGCGCACCGCCCGGCACCAGTGCCCGGCGAATCCTGCCAAGCAGGGCTGGCCGCTGCTCGCGGGGGATGAACTGGAGCGTGAAATTCAGCGCCACGAGTGAGGCCGGCTGATACTGCAGCGAGAGGACATCGGCCTCGATCACCTCGACCGGCAGCAGCTCCTGGAACATCGAGTCCTGAGCGTGCAGGTACTCGCGGCAGCGTTCGATCATCGCCGTTGAGTTGTCCACGGCGATGACCTGGCAATTGTCGGCCTTTACATGCCGGCGCAGGGCCTGGGTCACCGCCCCCAGCGAGCAGCCGAGATCGTACAGGCACGTATTCGGCTGGGCGAACTGCGCGGCCAGCACACCGATGTTCTCGACGATGGTCGGGTAGCCCGGCACCGAGCGCTTGATCATGTCGGGGAACACGCGCGCCACGTCTTCGTTGAAAGCGAAATCCTGGGGCTGGGCGAGGGGCTTGGCGAACAGGCGGTCTGGGTCGTGGATCACGGCGGCGTCTGGGCAGGCTGAAAAACAGGGGCGGTAGTGTACCGGAAAGCCGCCTGGGGCGCCGTTGTCCAATGGACGATCGGCGCGGGTCCGTCAGCGTCGCCGCCTCACTGCACCTCGATGCGGCAGTCGAACAGGCCGGCCGGTTCCGCGTCGTTTTCCCAAGGGCGTTGATAGGTCAGATAAAGGCGGCCGCTGCCGCGCTCGGCGGCTTCGAAGCGCCAGGTGGAGATGCCGTCGGCGCCGATCAGATCGTTCTTTCCGGAGCTGAACACTTCAGGGCCCAGGCTCTCGAGCTGCTCGGACGAGACGTCGCGAAGCATCCAGCGATAGCCGCTGGTCGGGTTGCTGGGCAAGCTGAGGATCAGGGTCTGGCCGGACTGCAGCGACAGCGGGCAGGCAGCATCGTCGTTTAGCGCGACACTGCTGGGCGGCGTGCCAGCGCAACCGGCCAGGGCAAGCAGCGCCGCAGATGACAAGAGGTGGGGCAGGGCAGAAGGCATGGGCGACCGACTCGATTGGATGAATGGAAACGCTCGGGCGTCGGGTGGAACCTTAAGACGCCGACGCCCAATCGTAAAGGCGGCTTGCCGACTGCCGCCTTCATCCTGTCGTGGCGCCACATGGATGGGCCGACGCGATGGCCGTAGCCCGCGGCGTCGGACAGATCAGAACAGCACCTTGACCACATCCTGGAAGCGTTTGGCGAAATGCATCGTCAAGCCTTCTTTCAGATAGTCCGGCAGTTCTTCGAAGTCACCCCGGTTCAGCTCGGGAATGATCAGCTCGTACAGCTTCAAGCGGCGCGCTGCGATCACTTTTTCGCGCAAGCCGCCGATCGGCAGGACGAGGCCGGTCAGGGTCAGTTCGCCGGTCATCGCGACACCCTTCTTCGGCGCCTGGTTACGCGCCAGCGAGAGCAATGCGCTGGCCATGCTGATGCCTGCGCTGGGCCCGTCCTTGGGCGTTGCGCCTTCTGGCACGTGCATGTGCACGAAGGCCTGATCGAAGAATGCCGGGTCGCCCTTGAACTCCTTCAAATGCGAATTGACGTAGCTGAAGGCGATTTCGGCCGACTCCTTCATCACGTCTCCGAGCTTGCCGGTGAGCTTGAAGCCACGGTTCAGCGTATGGATGCGCGTCGCCTCGATCGGCAGGGTAGCGCCGCCCATGCTGTTCCAGGCCAGGCCCGTCACCACGCCGACGCCTGTGAGCAGTTGCTCGGGATGCCAGAACGGAATGCCCAGGTAGCGCTCGATATCCTTGGGGCCAATCTTGATCTTGCTGTCGGGCTCGTCGAGCAACTTGACCACCGCCTTGCGCACCAGCTTGCCGAGCTGCTTGTCCAGCTGTCGCACGCCGGCTTCGCGCGCATAGCCTTCGATGAGGTTGCGCAGCGCGCTGTCGTTGATCGCCAGGCGATTTTTCGGAACCCCGGCACGCTCAAGCTGACGCGGCCAGAGATGGCGTTTGGCGATGGCCAGCTTTTCTTCGGTGATGTAGCCGGACAGCCGGATGATTTCCATCCGGTCCAGCAAGGGGCCGGGAATGGAATACAGGCTATTGGCGGTGCATACAAACAGCACCTTGGACAGATCGAGGCGCAGATCGAGATAGTGGTCCAGGAAGCCGACGTTCTGCTCCGGGTCCAGTGTTTCCAGCAAGGCCGACGCCGGGTCGCCCTGATGGCTGTTACCCAGCTTATCGACTTCGTCGAGCATGATCACCGGGTTCATCACCTCGACCTCTTTCAGTGCCTGTACCAACTTGCCGGGCAGGGCGCCGATATAGGTACGGCGGTGCCCCTTGATCTCCGCCTCGTCGCGCATGCCGCCGACGCTGAAGCGATAGAAAGGCCGCCCCAGAGACTCGGCGATGGACTTGCCGATGCTGGTCTTGCCGACGCCGGGCGGTCCCACCAGCAGCACGATCGACCCGGCGATCTCGCCGCGGAACGCACCGACTGCGAGGAATTCGATGATGCGGCTCTTGATGTCGTCGAGCCCGGCGTGATGTTCATTGAGTATCTTGCGCGCCCGACCGAGGTCCAGCTTGTCCTCGCTGTACAGGCCCCAGGGCATGGCGGTGGCCCAGTCGAGATAATTGCGGGTCACCGCGTATTCGGGCGAGCCGGTCTCCAGCACCGACAGCTTGGTCAGTTCATCGTCGATGCGCTTCTGGGCGGCGGCGGGGACCACTTTCCCCTCCAGCCGTGAGCGGAACTCGTCGGCATCGGCGCTGCGGTCATCCTTGGTAATGCCCAGCTCCTGCTGGATGATCTTGAGTTGCTCCTTGAGGAAGAATTCGCGCTGGCGCTCGCCGATCTTGCGGTTGACTTCCCCGGTCAGCTCCTTCTGCAGCTTGGCGACTTCGACCTCCTTGCGCAGCAGCGGAAGCACCTTTTCCATGCGCTTGAGCACGGGCACGGTATCGAGCACTTCCTGCAACTCAAGCCCTGGCGCGGTGGTCAGGGCGGCGGCGAAATCGGTCAGCGGGGACGGCGCGTTCGGGCTGAAGCGATTGAGGTAATTCTTCAGTTCTTCGCTGTACAACGGATTGAGCGGTAGCAGCTCCTTGATCGCGTTGATCAGTGCCATGCCGTAGGCCTTGACCTCGTCGCGCGGGTCCTCGTCGCTTTGCGGGTATTCCACTTCGACGAGATACGGCGGTTTGCGCCGCAACCAACCGCGGATGCGCACTCGCGCCATACCCTGGGCGACGAACTGCAGCTTCCCGCTTTCCCTGGAGGCGTGGTGCACGCGGACCATGGTGCCGTGCTCGGGCAGCGCATTCGGATCGAAACTGGCGGTATCCTCCTGGGCTGGCGTGTCCACGAAGAACAGAGCCAGGCGCTGATGAGGCGTCTTGGAGACCCGCTCCAGGGTTTCCGCCCATGGATGCTCATTGACGATTACCGGCAGGACCTGCGCCGGGAAAAAGGGTCGGTTGTGCACCGGGATGATGTAGAGCTTGTCCGGCTGATCCTGGTCGGGCAGAACCAGCCCGGTGGAGGATATGCTCTGCTCGAATTCCTGATTGCTGTCGTCGTTCATGAGGCACCTGTCTCGAGTACATGCTCCTTAGATGGGTATCGCCGGAATGATTTCAATCCATCTGGCCCTTCGCCCTCGTCGGCCTGGCTGGGAAAAAAACGGTGCCTCCGGTAAAGTGCACCGATACCCAGGTGCCCCTCATGCTCAACGCCCGTCTGCTTCGCCTCGATGACAAGGCCCACGAACACGCGCACGACTACCACCAGCTGGTTCTGTCGCTGTCGGGCAGTGCCGAATTCGAAGTGGACGGCTCAGGCGGTGAGGTCTGCCGCATGCGGGCATGCCTGGTGCCCGGGCATGCCGAGCATGAGTTCGCCGGCAAGGGCGACAATCGCATGCTCATCATCGATCTCGATGAGCAGGACCTGAGTGCCGATGATCCGCGCCTGCTGGCGCAACTGTTCGAAACCCCGCGCTACCCTGCGCTGGACGCCGATTTTCACAACCTGCTCAACTACGCCGGGGCCGAGCTGGCCCGCTACGGCAGCGACCCGCTGCTGGCCCGGGCGCTCGGTGGCGTATTGTTGCGCGCCTTGCACTTGCGGGTGTTCGGCGAGGCGCCACGCCTGCCCACCGGCCCGCTGGACATTTCCCGGCTGGATGCACATATCGAGCGCAACCTGGCGCGCCGGATCACCGTCGCGGAGCTGGCCCAGGTCGCCTGCCTGAGCCCCAGCCACTTCCATGCGCAGTTCAAGGACAGCGTCGGACTTACCCCGCATCAATACCTGCTCAAGAGTCGCCTCGATCGCGCCGCTCGGCTGCTGCGCGAAAGCCCGCTGCCGTTGGTACGCATCGCCGAAGAGTGCGGTTTTTCCAGCCAGAGTGCGCTGACCACCGCCACGCGTCGCTACCTTGGGCTGACGCCCAAGCGTTTGAGACGCAACGACGGCTGATCGGATCGTCAGCCGGTTCTGGCGCGTTCGCCTTCGCTCGGCCCTGTCCCGCCGTGCACGAACAAACGCTCGTGACGGCGTTATTGCCACACGGGAACGCCGTAGTTTTTTGTAAAACTTCCGTAGATTTGCGCAACAACGCAAAACCCTCGCGCCGTAGATTCCCCTACCCGTTTGGCGACGACCGCAGCGCTATCACTGACGTGCGCGGCCCGCTGGCCCTGTTTCAACACAACAAACACTCCACGAGAGGAGCGGCGCGATGTTCAAAGCCGGTCAAGTCTTGCAGGGCGATTTCGCCCATCTGAAAGCCGCCGAATTCTTTCCCGCCATCAGCGCCAACTACAGCGTTGACGAGGCAGCCTACCTCACCGAGTTGCTGCAACTCGCCGACCCCGGAGAAGCCGGCATCGAGGCCATCCGCGGCGAAGCCCGCAGCCTGATCGAAGCCGTGCGGGGCCGGGACAATGCCGTCGATACCCTCGATGCGCTGCTGCGCCAGTACAGCCTGGATACGCATGAGGGGCTGATGCTGATGTGCCTGGCCGAGGCGCTGTTGCGCGTGCCGGATTCGGCGACCGCGGACGCGCTGATCCGCGACAAGCTCAACGCTGCCGAGTGGGAACGCCACCTCGGTCAGAGCGACAACGTGCTGGTCAATTTCGCCGCCTGGGGCCTGGTGATGACCGGCAAGGTCGTCGATCCGGAAAACGCCGACGGCCGCCCGAAGAACGTCATCGGCCGGCTCATCAAGCGCTCCGGCGAGCCGGTGATCCGTGCCGCGATGAACCAGGCGATGAAACTGATGGGCAAGCAGTTCGTGCTCGGCCGCAGCATCAGCGAAGCTTTGAAGAACGGCCGTCCCGAGCGTGAGAAGGGCTACACCTATTCATTCGACATGCTCGGCGAAGCGGCCCTCACCGCCGAGGATGCACGCAAGTACATGGCCGACTACCGCCAGGCCGTGGAAACCGTCGGTGCCGAGCCGCAGGTCGGTTCCGGCCCGCGTCCGTCGGTGTCGATCAAGCTGTCGGCGCTGCATCCACGCTACGAAGTGGCTCAGCGCGAGCGAGTGCTGAGCGAGCTGTTCGAGAGCGTGCGCGAGCTGGCGATCCTGGCGCGCCGGCTGGATGTCGGCATCACCATCGATGCTGAAGAGGCGGATCGGCTCGAGCTGTCGCTGGAGCTTTACGAAAAACTGATGCGTGACCCGGCCATTGCTGGCTGGGGCGAGTTCGGGCTGGTCATCCAGGCTTATTCCAAGCGCTGCCTGCCGGTCCTGGTCTGGTTGACCCTGCTGGGCAAGGAACTGGGTGCAATGATCCCGCTGCGACTGGTCAAGGGCGCCTACTGGGATACCGAGATCAAGCAGTGCCAGGTTCAAGGGCTGAGCGGCTATCCGGTCTACACCCGCAAAGAGGCGACCGACACGTCCTACCTGGCCTGTGCACGCTATCTGTTGTCCGAACACACCCGTGGCGTGATCTATCCGCAGTTCGCCAGCCACAACGCACACACCGTCAGTTGCATCCTGTCGATGGCGAGCGCGCTGCAGACCCCGCGTGAGTTCGAATTCCAGCGGCTGCACGGCATGGGTGACGCGCTATACGACACCGTGATCGAAAAATACCGCAAGAACGTGCGCATCTACGCGCCGGTCGGTGCCCACAAGGATCTGCTGCCGTACCTGGTGCGACGCCTCTTGGAAAACGGCGCCAACTCGTCGTTCGTCCACCAGCTGGTCGACCCGCGCGTACCGGTGGAAACGCTGATCGACCACCCGGTGACTCAGCTGCGTCAGTTCAAGACCCTCGGCAACCATCGCATCCCGCTTCCGCCGGCGCTGTACGGCAACCGGACCAACTCGCAAGGCATCAACATGAATATCCAGACTCAGTGGAACGAACTGTCCAGCGCCTACCAGAGCTTCCTGACTCGCCAGTGGCAGGCGGCCCCGGTGATCCGTGGGGAAACGCTCACCGGTGCGGCGCACAAGGTTCACTGCCCGTACGACCTGAGTCGGGAAGTCGGTACCGCCCAGTTCGCCACGGCCGAGCAGGCCAGGCAGGCCATCGACGGTCTGGCTGCTTTCTGGCCGCGCTGGAATGCCACACCAATCGAGCAGCGGGCACAGATCCTCGAGCGCCTTGGCGATCTGCTCGAAGCCAACCGTGCCGAACTGATGGCCATGTGTACCCTGGAAGCTGGCAAGACCCTGCAGGATGGCATCGACGAAGTCCGTGAAGCAGTGGACTTCTGCCGCTACTACGCGTTGCAGGCTCGCCTGAAGCTCGGCCGCGAGGAACTCAAGGGCCCGACCGGCGAACGCAACGAGCTGTTCCACGAAGGTCGCGGCGTGTTCGTTTGCATCAGCCCCTGGAATTTCCCGCTGGCCATTTACCTCGGTCAGATCACCGCTGCCCTGGTTGCCGGTAATACCGTGCTGGCCAAGCCTGCCGAGCAGACCAGCCTGATCGCCGCCCGCGCACTGGAACTGATGTTCGAAGCCGGTCTGCCGAAGGAGGCGATCGCGTTCTTGCCGGGCGATGGCGCGACCCTGGGCGGTGTGTTCTGCCGCGATCCGCGTGTGGTCGGCGTGTGCTTCACCGGCTCCACCGAGACCGCACGCATCATCAATCGGCAACTGGCCGAGAAGGAAGGCGCCATCGCCACCCTGATCGCCGAAACCGGTGGCCAGAACGCGATGATCGTCGACTCCACGGCGCTGCCCGAGCAGGTGGTCAAGGATGCGGTCGGTTCGGCCTTCACCAGCGCCGGCCAGCGTTGCTCGGCCCTGCGTGTGCTGTACGTGCAGCGGGACATCGCCGACCGGGTCATCGAGTTGATAAAGGGCGCCATGGCCGAGCTGAAGGTCGGCCCGACCCACCTGCGTGAAAACGATCTCGGCCCGGTGATCGACGCCGACGCCCGTGAGGGGCTGCTGGCTCACATCCAGCAGCTCAAGGCCGAAGGCAAGCTGATCGCCGAAGCGACGCTGCCCGGTAGCCTGAATGGTCATTTCGTCGCGCCAGTGGCGTTCGAGATCACCGGCATTGATGAACTGAAAAAAGAGCAGTTCGGTCCGGTGCTGCACCTGGTGCGCTTTGACGCGGCGGACCTGGAGAAGGTCGTTGCGGACATCAACGCCACCGGCTACGGCCTGACGCTTGGCGTGCACAGCCGCAACGAAGAAACCGCCGCGCGGATCGAGGCGCTGGCGCGGGTCGGCAACCTCTACGTCAACCGCAACCAGGTGGGCGCCGTGGTCGGCGTACAGCCGTTCGGCGGCTGCGGCCTGTCCGGAACCGGCCCGAAGGCCGGTGGCCCGAGCTACCTGCTGCGCTTCGTCAACGAACGCACCACCTCGACCAATACCACGGCTGTCGGCGGTAACGCATCGCTGTTGTCGTTGGGCGACGACTGAGCAAGCGGGCAGGTCTGCGCTGGCATTTTCATTGTCGCAAGGGCGGGCCGAAGCCTTGCTAGATGCCTGTCCGGACGTGCTTTCATCCCGGCCGCCTCGGCGGCTGGGCAAAACAACAATCGAACAGATGGCGGATCGCTCTTCCGCCACTGATGGGCCCGGTTGGGCCCGTCGCCGGTGATGGCACGAACCGCCATCGACCTCTGCCAGGTGGGATCGGGAATACCCTCGCGCCCATCAACAACAACTAACGAGGGAACAAGATGAGCATCAGTACTCCCACTTTGATCACGTTCGTGATCTATATCGGCGCCATGCTGTTGATTGGCTTCGCGGCCTATCGTGCCACCAAGAATTTCGACGACTACATCCTCGGGGGACGTAGCCTGGGCAGTTTCGTCACGGCACTCTCGGCGGGCGCTTCGGACATGAGCGGCTGGTTGCTGATGGGCCTGCCGGGCGCGATTTTTGTTGCCGGCCTGTCGGAAAGCTGGATCGCCATTGGGTTGATCGCCGGTGCCTGGCTGAACTGGCTGTTCGTTGCCGGGCGTTTGCGTGTACACACCGAGCGCAACAAGAATGCGCTCACGCTGCCTGATTATTTCTCCCACCGCTTCGAAGACGAAAGCCGTTTGCTGCGCATCTTCTCCGCGCTGGTCGTGCTGGTGTTCTTCACCATCTACTGCGCCTCCGGCGTGGTCGCCGGCGCACGTCTGTTCGAAAGCAGCTTCGGCGTTCCCTACGACATCGCGCTGTGGATCGGCGCCGCCGCCACCATCCTCTATGTGTTCATCGGCGGATTCCTCGCGGTGAGCTGGACCGACACGGTGCAGGCAACGCTGATGATCTTCGCCTTGCTGATCACGCCCGTTTTCGTGGTGCTGGCGCTGGGAGACATGGGGGCTGCGATGGACACCATCGCCACACAGAATCCGGCCGCGTTCGACATGTTCAACGGGTTGTCCTTCGTTGCCATCGTCTCGCTGCTGGCCTGGGGCCTGGGTTATTTCGGCCAGCCGCACATCCTGGTCCGCTTCATGGCGGCCGATTCCGTGAAGACCATTCCCAACGCCCGCCGGATCGGCATGGCGTGGATGATCCTGACACTCGCCGGCGCCGTCGCAGTCGGATTCTTCGGCATCGCCTATTTCGCCGGGCATCCCGAACTGGCCGGCCCGGTCAACCAGAACGGCGAGCGGGTCTTTATGGAACTGGTGAAAATCCTGTTCAATCCCTGGGTTGCCGGCGTGATTCTGTCCGGCGTGTTGGCCGCGGTGATGAGCACCCTCAGCGCTCAGTTATTGGTCAGCTCCAGTGCCCTGACGCAAGATTTCTACAAAGCCATGCTGCGCAAGAACGCCTCGCAGACCGAACTGGTCTGGGTCGGTCGTGCCATGGTGCTGCTGATCGCATTCATCGCCCTGGGCATCGCTTCGAATCCGGACAGCAAAGTCCTGGGCCTGGTGTCCTACGCCTGGGCCGGCTTCGGCGCGGCCTTCGGTCCGGTGGTGCTGATCTCCCTGCTGTGGAAGAACATGACGCGCAACGGTGCGCTGGCCGGCATGGTCGTGGGTGCCGTGACCGTGGTGGTCTGGAAAGAGTTCGTCGGCATGGGACTGTACGAAATCATTCCGGGCTTCATTCTCGCCAGCATCGCCATCGTGCTGTTCAGCAAGGTGGGCCAGGGCGCTTCGGCGACCATGATCAAGCGTTTCGAGGACGCTGAGAGCGAATACCAGGGTCGCTGATCAGGTAGGTACCGAAACCCCGCTGCCGGCACCGCTGACAGCGGGGTTTTTTGTGTTCGAGGGGCGCCCTGGCTAACGGTCAATCGTCGACGATAAGGTTCTCACGGTCATCCTTGGCGCCGGCGGCGATCAGGTGTTCGGCCTGGTCCTCGGTGATGTGAGCGCTGGCACCGTCGATATGCGCGACGGACATCCGCGCGTTCGGGTCGGTGCTGATACGTGTATCCATGATCGCGCTGCGATACGTGGTGCCTTCGAGCGTGGTGGAACAGGTGCCGGTGGCAATATCGATCGTGACTGACATGGCGGACCTCCAGGTGTGTCGTGCAAAGCGGCACAGGCGTGCGCGCCCTTGATCGTCAGACCGCCTCAGCGTCGATCCGTTGCCCGGGTCAGCGAGGCGTATGGCGGGTGCCGCCGGGCGGGGAATGGCACGGGGCAACAGCCGAGGGTGCCCGCGCCTGGCGAACCCGAGCCACCACGGCAAACCGAGGCCGCCCTCGCCAGGGGTAAAACCGGCCGGTCACGAGCCAAAGCGCCGGGCAGACGCTATCCTTGTGGATTACTCGCCAGCCGTTGCCAAGCCTGTGCAAGCTGGTGTCTTGCGTTTCGTCAGTGGCAGTGGGGCGCGCTCCGCTGCACAAGGATATTCCAATGAATGTAAGCACTCCGACCCTGATCACCTTCGTGATCTACATCGTGGCGATGATCCTCATCGGCTTCACCGCCTATCGCGCCACCAAGAATTTCGACGATTACATCCTCGGCGGGCGCAGCCTCGGCAGTTTCGTCACGGCACTCTCAGCGGGTGCTTCGGACATGAGCGGCTGGCTGCTGATGGGCCTGCCGGGCGCGATATTCGTCGCCGGGTTGTCGGAGAGCTGGATCGCCATCGGTCTGATCGCCGGTGCCTGGCTCAACTGGCTCTTCGTGGCCGGGCGCTTACGTGTGCATACCGAGCACAATCACAATGCGCTGACCCTGCCGGACTACTTTTCGCATCGCTTCGAAGATACCAGCCGGTTGCTGCGCATCTTCTCCGCGTTGGTCATCCTGGTGTTCTTCACCATCTACTGCGCTTCGGGCGTGGTTGCCGGCGCGCGGCTGTTCGAGTCCACCTTCGGCATGCCCTACGGCGTTGCCCTGTGGGTAGGGGCGGCGGCGACGATCCTTTACGTGTTCATTGGCGGTTTCCTCGCCGTGAGCTGGACCGACACCGTGCAGGCGACGCTGATGATCTTCGCGCTGCTGATCACGCCGGTGTTCGTCATCCTCTCCCTGGGCGACATGGGAACGGCGATGGAAACCATCGCTGCGCAGGACCCGTCCAACTTCGACATGTTCAAGGGCCTGTCCTTCATCGCGATTGTTTCGCTGTTGGGCTGGGGCCTTGGCTATTTCGGCCAGCCGCACATTCTGGTGCGATTCATGGCGGCCGATTCGGTGAAAACCATCCCCAACGCACGCCGCATCGGCATGACCTGGATGATCCTGACGCTGGCAGGCGCGGTCACCGTGGGCTTTCTCGGCATCGCCTATTTCGCCGACAACCCGGCGCTGGCCGGCGCCGTCACCCAGAACGGCGAGCGTGTATTCATGGAGCTGGTGAAGCTGATGTTCAATCCCTGGATCGCCGGCATCATCCTGTCCGGCGTACTGGCCGCGGTCATGAGCACCCTCAGCGCGCAATTGCTGGTCAGCTCCAGCGCGCTGACGCAGGACTTCTACAAGGCGTTTCTGCGCAAGGGCGCGTCACAGACCGAACTGGTCTGGGTCGGCCGCGCCATGGTGCTGTTGATCGCGCTGATCGCCATCGGCATTGCTTCGAATCCCGACAGCAAGGTGCTGGGGCTGGTGTCTTACGCATGGGCCGGTTTCGGCGCGGCATTCGGCCCGGTGGTGCTGATCTCGCTGGTATGGAAGCGCATGACACGCAACGGCGCGCTGGCCGGCATGCTGGTCGGCGCCGTGACCGTGGTGGTCTGGAAACAATTCATCGGCCTCGGTCTGTACGAAATCATTCCGGGCTTCATTCTCGCCAGCCTGGCGATCTATATCGTCAGCCTGATGGGTAGGGAACCAGCGGCCTCCATCCAGCAGCGTTTCGAGGCGGCGGACGCGGAGTACCGTGCCGGTTGATCATTTCGTGGGCGTCTAGCTCAGGTTAGGCGGCTCCCGCCTCCGGGTGGGGCCTTGCCGGCATGCGGTGCCGGCTGTACGCAGCGCCTTGCGGAAGCAGGCCGGCGAGCGGGGCGATGTGAAACTACCCGTGTTCCTCATCGCCCCTGCATCGAAATGACGCGGTTGTTTAAACTTATTGAACGCCAGTAGCTGCATAGCTGAATGCTCAAAACCTCGATTGGTCACTCAACGGGCATGCCGGTACGCTGAGCGATTTACCGCGCGATTACAGGTCTGTGTGCGCTATGCGGATCGATCTGTAGTCATAGGGCTCACGAGACGCCGTCAACATGTCCAGGCACCTTTGCGGGTTGCTCGCCGGTAACAGCTTCAGTTTTTCCGGAGCCAGATCCCACCAGCGGCTTTCAAGCAGTCTCTCCCTTAGCGCTTCGTCAAATCGATAGCCGATAATCTTGGCGGGAGTGCCCGCGACAATGGCGTATGGGGGGACGTCTTTCGTGACCACCGAACGAGTGGCGATGATGGCGCCAGTGCCGATTCGAACACCGTCCATGACAATGGCGTCCAGGCCTATCCAGACGTCATGGCCGATCACTGCGCTCGTGCTGTTGGGGGTGTAGTGTTCCGCGCTATCGGCGCTGTACATGAACGGGTTGGAGCTCAACCAGTCGGCAGGGTGCGTATACCGCTCCAGACCGATCATGACGCCATTTCCTATCGAGCAGAACCTGCCCACCGAAGAAACGCAGCCCAACTCTGATCCGCTTCGTACGTGTAGCGTTGCGCACCCGGTCACTGGCGGTCCCGCAGCGCGCTTTCGCATGAATCCACAGATGCCATGCCGGACATGCGATAGCAGCGGCTGTCGACCGTCTCAACCCCGTGCCGGTACATCCTGAACCCGCTGGCCGCGCAAGAAAACTGTGCCCTTTTCCTCGCCTATTCGTGTGGTTCGTCCCTACGGCGCGAAGCGAGCGAGTCGGCCTGAAATACTTTAATCGTTATGATATAACATGTTATGTTTTGCGGCCGTCATAACCTCCTTGCGAGCTTCCGTGCGCCGTGCCGCACAGCTGCCTCGGAAGGCATTTTTTTCCTCTGGAGTGTCGTATGAAGCCGCAACATCACCCGCTGGCCTGGGCCGTCGGCCTGGCCTTTGTGCCCGCCGCCTGGGCCGCCGAACCGGTCCAACTCGATCCTGTCGTGGTCAGCGCCAGCGGCCTGGCCAAGCAGAGTCATGAAATGACCACGCCGGTAGCGGTCATGGAGGGCGATGAGCTGGTGCTGCGGCGTGAGGCTACCCTGGGCGAAACGCTTGAAAGCCTGCCAGGCGTGCGCTCCAGCAGCTTCGGTGCCGGCGCGGCTCGGCCAGTGATCCGTGGTCTGGACGGCGCACGTGTGAAAGTGCTGAGCGATGGCATCGAGTTGCTCGATGCGTCGACCATCAGCCCGGATCACGCGGTCACCAGCGAGCCGTTGCTGGCCGAGCGCATCGAGGTCCTGAAAGGCCCGGCAACCTTGCTCTACGGTGGCGGCGCGATCGGCGGGGTGGTCAACGTCATCGACAAGAAGATCCCTACGCATGTCCCGACAAAGGGCTACGAGGGTGAACTGGAATTGCGTGCCAATAGTGCCGCGAACGAAGGCGCTGGCGTGTTCGGGATCACTGCAGGGAGTGGCAACTTTGCCGTGCGCGCGGAGGGCGCCAAGCGCCAGGCCGACGCGTACGAGATTCCGGGTTCGCCGGATAAGCAGGCGGGCTCCTACAACGACACCGATAGCTTCACCCTGGGCGCAAGTTTCATTGGCGAGCGGGGCTACATCGGGATGGCCTATGGCGAGCAGAACAATCGCTACGGCCTGCTCGCCCATGAACATGCGGACTGCCACACGCACGGCAGCGATTGGCATTGCGGTGGTCACGGCGATCACGATGGGCATGACGATCATGACCACCATGACCACCATGAGCACGGCAGCGTCCCTTACATCGACATGCGGCAGAAGCGCTGGGACCTGCGCGGTGAGCTGAGCGACCCGCTGCCAGGCTTCGAGCTGGCGCGTGTGCGAGTGGGCCACAGCAACTATCAACATGAGGAGATCGAAGGTGGAGAAGTGGGGACCCGCTTCAACAATGACGCCACCGATGCGCGCCTGGAGCTGACCCATCAACCGCTGTTCGGCTGGCGCGGCGTGGTCGGCGCGCAAACGCTGCGCCGCGACTTCGAGGCTCTGGGGGAGGAGGCTTACGTACCGCCAACGCTGACCCGCAACCACGGGCTGTTCGTGCTTGAGGAGTACAGCGTCGGGGCCTGGCGCTATGAGGTGGGGCTGCGGCATGAATGGCAGGATATCGAGGCCGATGGCCAGCGCGACAGCGACCATAGCGGTACGTCCGTATCGGCTGGCGCGGTCTGGACGTTCGCACCCGCCTATTCGCTGGGTCTGTCCCTGTCTCGCTCGCAACGCCTGCCGACGGCTGAGGAACTCTATGCCAACGGCCCGCACGCGGCCACTCGCACGGTCGAACTGGGCAACGCCGATCTCGAAGAAGAAACCTCGCACAACTCCGAACTCACGCTGCGCAAGTTCGCCGGTCGTACCACTTTCAGCGTCAGCCTCTTCCGCAACGAGGTGGATGACTTCATTTACGCCGCCGACACGGGCCACGACATTGGCGGCGGCTACCGCGAGATCGAATACCGCCAGCACGACGCGGTCCTCACCGGGGCCGAGGCGGAGGTCCGTTTCCAGGCTACCGATAGCACCGCGTTTACGCTGTTCGGCGATCACGTCCGCGGCAAACTGCGAGACGGCGAGGGCGATCTGCCGCGCATTCCGGCGGATCGGCTCGGTGTGCGGATGGACCAGGCGTTTACCACGGCGCTGAATGGCCAGCTGGAGTTCTACCGTGTGCAACGCCAGGATGATCTGGCCGATTACGAGACCGGAACCGGCGGCTATAACATGCTCGGCGCCGGCCTCAGCTACGGCGGCTCGTTGAGCCAGACCGATTACCTCCTCTATCTGAAGGCCAACAACCTGCTCGACGAAAAGGCACGCCAACATACGTCCTTCATCAAGGACGAGGTGCTGCTACCGGGGCGCAACCTGACGGTTGGCATGCGCCTGGCCTTCTGAGCGCGCGCCGAGCCTGGCGGGCCCTGCGGCGAGCGCGGCAGCTTGCACCTGCCGCGTTGCAGGTCGGCCAGGCCTGGCAAAGACCGACCTTGCGCTCGGGTCATGCGGGCCGGCTGCGCGCTGCATGAGGACGCTGGCCCGCACGGCCTGACGTTGCGTCAGGGCAGATCCAGGTGTGAACGGCGGTCGCCAGGCGAACGATGCGGACCGATAGGCAGCGCGACTCGGTCCGGTGTCCTGCGCCGTCAGCAGTTGCCTTTCTTCGCCTGGCCCGGCGGACAGTGATTGCCGCCGTGGCCGCCTCCATCACCGATGTCGATGCCGATACCCGGCAAGCGCAGGCTGCAGCCGGTCATCAACAGGGCCGCCAGCACGACAGCCATTGCACGAGTCATAACGGGTTGTGCTTTCATGGAATACTCCTGGATTTACGCATGAGAGGCGCCGGCCGTTCCGGTTCCCCGTGCAGTATCCACGTCTATGAGTTGCCGTGACAGGTGATTTGATCGCATCGAGGCGATGTGTCTGCAGACTTGCTACGCCGCATTTTGCGTCAGGCAGCACAGATGTTCGCAACGTCGACGTCGGCTCCATCGTCACTATAAGCATGGCGGCACCCGCACCATTTCCGAGACGAACCCCACCGGTCGTCTGCTGAGCATCCGTCGGGTTTGACAGGTCGAACCTTTCTGCCACGGTTAGTCGACGTGCGCGTTGTGCTTGCGCGCGGTATCGCGGTAAAGCTCGCATCGATAGAACAACAATAAATGAGGACATTCATATGCTTGCAAGTAAGTTGGCTTCCGCCTGCACGCGCGCCGCTGCCGGCCTGATGCTGGTCGGTACCCTCGGGGTCGCCGCCGACCTCCAGGCGCGCGAAAGGCCGATCAAACCACCGCTGTCCCACAGTGAATCGCGCGAACAGGATTCGCGTACCTTCGTTCCCATCGAATCCCCCCTGGCGGCTCTTCCGGGCCTGCCAAGCGAGCGCTGGACCGGCATTTACCAAGGCTCGTCCTACCAGATCGAAGTGCCGCCGAACTGGAACGGTATGCTGGTGATGTATGCCCACGGTTACCGCGGAACAGGCCCGGAACTCACCGTCGCTCCGCCGTCGATCCGCCCGTGGCTCCTGCAACAGGGCTATGCCTGGGCAGCGTCCAGTTACAGCAAAAACTACTACGATGTACGCGCCGGAATCGAAGACACCAATGCACTGGCGCTGGCTTTTAGCAGCCTGACTGGCAAGTCCCAGCCGTCCAAGACCTACATCACCGGCCATTCGATGGGCGGCCATGTGGCGGCGGCTGCGGTGGAGGCGGAAACCTATGCCACCGCCAACAATCGAGTCCGGTATGACGGCTCGGTGCCGATGTGCGGTGTCACCGGCGACGTGTATGAATTCGAGTACCTGATGAACTTCACCCTGGCCGCGCAGCATCTGGCGGGCCTGGGCCCGACCACGTTTCCGGCGACCGATTTCCAGGCGAAGCTTCCACAGATCATCGGTGCGCTCTGGAACACCTACCCAACCGAACCTTCTGCCCAGGGGCTCAAGCTCGAAGGCATCGTGCGCGAACTGAGCGGCGGCGACCGTCCGATCTTTGCCGAAGGGTTCCGCACCAGCCTGCAGAGCGTCGTGCTGGATACCGGCGGGCGAGACGGCTCCGTCGTCGGCATCCTGGCTGACTCGTTGACCGGCAACCTCGGCACGCGCTACCAGTTCGATACGCGCAAGGCCATGTCTGCCGAGGAGCGTGAATTCAATGATTCGATCATCCGTGTGATCGGGCACCCGCCCGCCAACAGCATTCGCCCGGACGGTCTGCGCTGGATTCCCGTGGTCAACGGCCAGTTCGATGTGCCGGTGGTGAGCATCCACACCCTGGGCGACCTCTACGTGCCGTTCAAGCACCAGCAGATCTACCGCCGCAATGCCGAAGCAAACGGCAACGGCGAGCTGCTGGTACAACGCGCAATCCGGGCGCCCAGCCACTGTGATTTCAGCTACCAGGAGCAGGTGGAAGCGATGGCCGCGATGCTGCAATGGGAACAGCAGGGTATCAAGCCTGCGGGCGACGACGTCCTCAATCCGCGCGTGGTCGCTGATCCCGCGTATGGCTGCTCGTTCACCCGCAACGAAGGCATCCCGACGCGTGCGCTGCTCCCGGCCTGTCCGGAAAGCTGATGAGCTGACCGGCCACGGTTGCGACGCGAAAGCCCCGCTTAGGCGGGGCTTTCGCCGGGTTACATCGGCGTCTCCGGGTCGGTCGTCGCGACGTCCTACGGTGTCTGGCCTCGCCTCCGGCTATGGGGGCTGCGCCGCGCGCCGCCGCGTCGAGCATTGACCGCTGACTTGCCAGCCTCGGCAGATTTCACGGACGGGCAGGGCTATCATTCACGCTCACTCACGAGAAGGTTCGACCATGCCCCATCTTTCCCTGATCGGCATTTTGCTTGGCGCGATGACTGCGACGACGTTGGCGGGCTGCGTTGCCTACGCTGAAGGCCCATACGAGCGTGACCGCCATTCGCATCGCGATCATGGCTATGAGGTGCCGAAAGGACACCTGCCGCCTCCCGGCGAGTGCCGCATCTGGTATCCCGACCGCGCGCCCGGCCAACAGCCCCCGCCCGGCAATTGCCGCGAACTCCGCCGCCACGTCCCCTACGGGGCGACGCTGATCCGCGGCTGACCCGTTTGCGTGGCATTGCAGCGCCAGACGAACACAAAAAAGCCCCGCGTATGCAGGGCTTTTTTCTATCGATAGCGACCGAAGGGATCAGCCCTTTTGCTTAGCGTGCCGTAGCGCGGCGTCGAGTCGCTCAGCTCAATTGGCTCGGTCCGTCGCGCGGGTTCCAGCCCTACATCGCGTCGAATGCAGCCTGTAGTTCCTGCTGCCCCGACTTTCCACTTTGCAAGAGCAGCATCAGCAAAATGCGTGCTTTCTGCGGGCTCAGATTCCCTGCCATGACGGCACCTGCATCGGCAGTCGTTTTCCCACCGCCTTCAAAACCATAGTTGGCCATGACGCGTCCGTTGTACACGCGCGTCGAGATCACCACCGGAATCTGCTTGCCCAGCGCGTATTTGACGGCCTCGAACATGGGCTGATTCATATTTCCCATGCCCAGCGCCTGGACGACGATTCCCTTTGCACCCTGGTCGACGGCGCTGCGCAGCAGGCTGCCATCAGCGCCTCCGTACATGGCGACGATTTCCACTTTGGGCATGGTGTCGGTGCGGATTTCGATGTGCTGGCGCCGCAGCGGCTCCCTGGCAAAGATCACACGGTCGGGATAAACCTCCCCCAGGAATCCGTAATCGCCGGATTGAAAGGTCTCTACGTTAGCCGTATGGGTTTTCGTTACATGGCGTGCGGCATTGATCTGGTTGTTCATGGCCAGCACCGTGCCCATACCCTTCGCCTGCTCATCAACCGCAATGCGCACGGCATTGAGCAGGTTGCGGGGGCCGTCGAAGTCGGAGGAAGAAGCGTTGCGCTGCGCGCCGATGACCACGACGGGTTTGTCCGAGTTAACGGTCAGGTCCAGCCAGAATGCGGTTTCCTCCAACGTATCGGTGCCGTGGGAAACAATCACACCCGATACCTCCGGACGCGTCAGTGCAGCATCGACTGCTTTCGACAGCTCGACCCAGCGCGGCGGGTCCATGTAGTCAGACGGCACATTCGACAGGTTGGTGACTTCGATCTTTGCAAGCTCAGCCACCTCAGGCACGGTGGCCAGCAAGTCATCACCGGATATCGCGGGTACAGGCGCGTTCTTGACCGGATCGATTTTCATGGCAATCGTGCCACCGGTGGCAATGAACTGAACGGTAGGCTTTTCTTGCGCATAGGCGCTGCCAATCAAGGTCGCGCAAAGCCCGGCTAATAAAAAAGAGCGCTTCTTCATGTCAGTTCCTTGTTGTTTTGTTCGCTGTACGGGTAATGACACTGACTGCCGACCCAATGTTCTGTTGCTCCGCGCGCAAGCAGAAAGCGCGCCGGCTGGATTTGCAGGTCAGCCATGCGGAGTGTCGGCCCCCGCCAGCTCCGGAGGCGTGGTTCATGGAAGGCGCGCGAGCCCAACTTGACCCAGCGCATGCTCAACGAACTATCAGAATCACCAGCGACGGTGACGCCGGACTGATCGCGCTGGCGGCATGCCAGGCATAGCGAGGCGGGTCACCATCACCATTGATAACGAATGAACGTCTACGGCTACGAAGATTTAAAACATTCAGTCATGAACGTAAATGCTCGTAAACGCGATTGATTTCCATTAAACTTCGACGGAGGTTCTGAGTGGTTCGCTTCAGCAGTTACTAGTACGGGTTCACAAGGAGTACATCCTATGCGTCATTTCTCGTTCCGAGCGTTAGCTGGAATAATAGTTTGCACACTATTGTCTTGCGCACAGTTGCAGGCTGCCGAACGCTTCGTCGCCAGTGTATACGGCCCGGTGAAGCTCAACGGTGTACCCCAGCGTGTGGTTGCGCTTGATGAAAATGCGTTGGATGTGGCACTTGCGCTTGGCGTTCAGCCAGTGGGTGCCTTGGCGAGCCGTGGGGGCACCGATGTGCCTGATTACCTCAAGGATAAAGCCGGCAATATCGCGCTGGTCGGTAGTGTCCGCGAGCCGAATCTGGAAGCGATACTGAATTTGCAGCCAGACCTCATCCTGGCGTCCTCTGAGTTGCCTAAGACGCTATACGACAGACTCAGCCTGATCGCTCCAACCATCGTGCCGAAAGGCGGTTCGTTTCAAGACTGGCGTACGGTCAATGATGTCTACGCCCTGGCTCTGGACAAGCAGGACGAAGGCGCGGCGCTCAGAGATGAAATTGATGCCCGGTTAGTCGCTTTACGTGAAGGCCTGTCCGGTAGCCCCAAGGTCAGCGTAATTCGCTGGAATCCTCAGGGTCCTTTCATAATGTCTAGCCAACTGTTTGTTGGCCAGCTATTGGATGCCGTGGGATTCAAGCCCAACGAACTTTCGACCCAAACGAAAAAGCCACATACGGACATCCTCAGCCTGGAGAATCTCAGCAAGGCCGACGCCGACTGGATCTTCCTCGCGACACTTAACAGCGATGGTCAGAAGGCACTGGAAGAAGCCCGCAAGCAGCCAGCCTTCAATCGTTTGGGTGCGGTGAAAAATGATCATGTCGTGTCGGTCGATGGCCAGATATGGAGCAGCAGCGCGGGCTATCTCGCAGCACACCGCATTCTCGATGATGTAGAAAAGGCATTACTTGACTGATGCACAGCGTCCGGCTTCCTTTATCGCGCGCTTTGGCAGTTACAGGCCTTTGCCTTTTACTGCTGTGCCTCGCCAGCCTGGTGTTCGGGGCTGGCGACGTCAGTGTGTCGCGGAGTCTCCTTACGCTTTCTGGCGCAGATGATGAGCAGGCGCAGTTCGTCCTATATCAATTACGTTGGGCCCGTACAGAACTGGCGCTACTGGTCGGCGCCGCACTTGGCGCGGCTGGCGTATTGCTGCAATCAGTAACGCGAAATCCTCTTGCCGAGCCTGGTCTCATGGGTGTGAGCGCAGGCGCCTCGTTCGCGGTGGTGCTGGCCATTGCCCTGGGCGCCAGCGCAGCCTCAATCAACCTGATGGTTGCCGTTGGGGGAGCGCTCGTAGGTTGCGTCCTGGTGTTGTTGGTGACGCAGATGCGCGGCGTGGGCGAGGACTCTGTACGCTTGGTGCTCGCGGGGGCAGCGTTCTCGGGATTGCTCATGGCGCTTAGCAACATGCTGTTGCTCCAGGATCAGCGGACCGCGGACGAGATGCGCTTCTGGGTGATCGGCGCGCTGGCCGGACGCCCATTGGATACCTTCAGCTGGAGCCTACCTGGGCTTATTGCCGGGCTGTTGCTGGCTCTGCCCCTCATTCCAGCATTGGCCGCACTGTCTTTAGGTGAGCGCGTCGCGAGCGGGCTGGGTCATCACCCCCAGGTGACGCGCTTGATCACGCTTCTGTCAGTGGCCCTATTGGTCGGCACGGCCACTGCTGCGGCTGGGCCGATTGGATTCGTGGGCCTGGTCGTACCCTTCATTGCAAGGCGTCTGGTCGGTACCGACATTCGCCGAACCTTTGCTCTTTCGATGTTGATAGGGCCATGCATTGTGCTATTTGCCGACGTCTTATCCCGTTTGCTAGTACGGCCGTATGAGCTGCCGGTAGGCGTTATCACAGCTTTCATCGGCGCGCCGATCCTAATTGCCGTAGTGCGCAGCCATAGACTGCCGACCTTATGACTCAAGCATCCACATTCTCAGAAGGCCATACCCTGCTGCGGATTGCCTCGCTGTCCTTCCTCATCCACCGGCGCAGCATGCTGGTTGGCGTTTGCCTGTGTCTGGCTCTGATATTTACGGTGGCCTGGTTGCTTGCCGTGGGCTCGCCGGGGCTGAGCCACTGGCAAGCATTGCGTGCGGTCTTGGGCGACGGCGAACCGGTGCACCTTCTGCTCGTCCGCGAGTTGCGCCTGCCCCGGCTAATTGCTGGCTTGCTGAGCGGAGCGGCCCTTGGTGCTGCGGGCTGCCTGTTACAGACGTTGGCACGCAACCGGTTGGCAACACCGGGTGTTATCGGCATAGACGACGGTGCGACCGCTTTTGCCGTCGCGTCTATCGTAGCGATTCCGACCAGCATCGCCCCGTCGATGCTGGCCTTGTCCGGTGCAGCCACGGCCGCAGCGCTGACGTTCGCTCTAGCAATGGGCTCCGGCGCGCGGGGTTATCGCTTCATCGTCGTGGGCATCGCCATCGGCGTGCTCTTCGGTGCACTGACGAACCTGATGCTGGCGCGTACTGACATCGATGCCGCCAACGCCGCTTACCCGTGGACGGTCGGGAGCCTAAATGCACGCCCCGCTCAATCGGTGCTCCTGTTAGGTATAGGCTTGGCGGTCGGCCTCCCAGCGGCCAAGCTGCTGAGCCGTTCCCTGGCGCTGATGCGGTTCTCTGACAACGTCGCAATCGGCCTTGGTACGCGCCTGCAGTTGATGCGACTACTGACGCTCATGTTGACCGTGTGGCTGACTGCGCTTGCAGTTGCAGTAGTCGGCCCGGTCGGGTTGATCGCACTGGTCGCACCGGAGATGGCTCGTTACTTGTGCCGACAATACGGAGTACCGGTAATCAACGCTGCGCTTAGCGGTGCGCTGTTAATGATCATCGCCGATTGGGTGGGTCGCACCTTGTTCGCGCCAATCGAGATCCCGGTCGGCATCATCATGGCCATCGTAGGCGGGCCGTATCTGATCTGGATCTTGCTACGCCAACCTTCTCGGACCCTCTCATGAGCAAACTTCCCAGCATTCTCACAGAGCGAAGCGCCATTGACGTTCGGCTGGAGGCCAGCGCCCTCTGCATGGGCTACGGTGGCTCACCGATCATCGAAGGGCTGGACCTGCTATTGCCCAAGGGCAAGGTGACGGCCATCGTCGGGCCCAACGGTTGCGGCAAGTCCACGCTGCTAGCCGGCCTCGCACGCCTGCATAAACCCAACAGCGGCGCCGTGCTGCTTAATGGCAAGGCCATTACCCAACTGCCGACTCGCGAAGTGGCGCAACAGTTGGCACTGCTCCCCCAGGAAGCCAGTGCACCAGATGGTCTTACCGTTGCCGAACTGATCCGCTTTGGTCGTCAACCGCACCAAAGGCTGCTGCAGCAATGGAGTGAACACGATCAGGCTGTTGTCGACGCCGCCCTGCACGTCGCCGATTTGACGGAGTTGGCAGATCGCCCGTTGCAATCAATGTCTGGGGGCCAACGCCAGCGCGCCTGGATCGCCATGGCCATCGCGCAGGACACGCCGTTGCTACTGCTCGATGAGCCTACTTCAGCGCTAGACCTCGGGCATCAGATTGAGGTGTTCGAGCTCATTCGCCAGCTAGCGGCAGCGGGAAAAACCATCGTCATGGTCGTGCACGACCTGACGAGTGCCTGCCGCTACGCCGATCATCTGGTGGCCATGGAGGGGGGGCGCGTCATTGCGGAAGGTGCCCCGGACGTGGTCGTGACGCCGAGCCTGGTCGAGTCCCTCTATGGTATCCAATGCATTTTGCTACGCGATCCCTTGCACGGCACTCCCGTAATCTCGGCGATCACACGATCAAAAGATCAGCCAGATGCGTAACACCCTCCTGCTCACTGGTCAGCCTGCCTGGAGATATTGAAGTGGCTGCAGGGCTAGATGAAGTTGGCCATCGCCATTTCGTGATTTAGGGGGCGAGCATCGGCAGAGCTGACTCCGGACTCGCTCGGTCATGACTCAATCTGTTTCCGGCTGCGCCTGGATTGCGCCCTGCTCCAAAAACATGCTGGCGCGACGCGAGGCCGTCATCATTCACGCAACCGCCATCCCTGGTCGGCTGCCTCTGCTCCAAGCAACGGCAGCCTACGTAGCAGCCAAGACTACGCTCGACGTCGTACAGCTAACGGAAGAGGTTTCGCCCTCGTGTAGGCGTCCCGTTGGTACGAGATTGGTCATGAAACACCGGCGCGGCAGCGAAATCATGTGGCGTTGTATCGCTGCCGATATTTTTGCCGGGCTTTCCAGCCGCCGCTGGTTTGGTATGGCTTGTTACTACGGAGTTGGTATCACTGCGGCGGATTTGAAAGGCCAAAACTGTTGCCGTAACTATCACCAAAAAAAAAGAGGCCTCGCTAGAGGCCTCGTGTTGTCTGGAGCGGGCGAAGGGAATCGAACCCTTTTGCTTGGTGTGTCGTTCCGTCTCAAAGCGTGTCGTTACGGGGGTTTCCGGCTGATCCAACTGCTCGTTTCGTCGCAATGCGTCACAGTGATTTCGACAGTTTTTCGACACCTATACCTCCACCGGAATATTATCTCCTTAGGACTTTTTAGCGTGGCTTTCAGGCTGATCAGACCTTTGAATATCAATCTTGCTTAATAATTCCATTAGCAGTTCATGAGTATTTATTGGAAAGCTGTCCTTGGTGTCAGAAATATTATTGGTCAGGAATAATTTTGCGGCAATCTGCATTTTGAGCTTATGCTGTTCATCTTCAGGTAGGGATGACAGGAATGGAGTTGCAGTATTGAGGTCAAGCGACTTCTGTAAATGACTATATTGCTGTTGGCGATGTTTTTCTGACTCGCGAGCTAGATAGGCTGCTGGTATCGAAAGTAATATCATAAGAACAAATCTGCTTAGTTGCTCCGTCCAGTCGAAATCAGATGTAGTTGTTTCTAAAAAGGAATATCCAGCGATTCCAATAATTAAAACCATGCAAAATATGGAGCCGTAGCGAAGGATGTTTGCAATGTCACGCTCTTCGCTTGCGTTTTTCTCAAAGTCTCCCGATATGACTCTACCTGAAACATGGCCCAAAACTTTATTTATTTGTTTTTCTTTGTCTATGGTGCTGTCAATTGTAATATCTAGAAGTCTCTCAACTTTGGCCAGCTTTTCTTCTGCTGCTATTTCTATTTCATCTATGCGGTGCGCTAAGGCTTTGATATCCGCATCCGAGCGCCCAATTATTTCACTCGTTGTTTGCTTGATTCTGTCGACTTCAGATAGGCGTGAGGACATTTGCCTGATTAATTCTCTTGCGCGTCCCGCCAGTATTTCAAGCTCTTTTTTGCTTGCATAGCCTTCGTCTTGGTTTTCGAGGTCAAAATGGCTGTGAATAAACGGTTTAAGACTAAGTCTGATTTCTTTGAGAAGGCGAGATCTCGAAGCGATAATTTCACCTCTTAGTTTCGCTTCGCTAAGCTGTTCGAGGTGCCCAATTAATAAACTAGAATAGATGTCTAGTTCTTGTAGCCATTCCGTGTGTTTTAGGTCGTTGTATGAGTTGTTTCTGAAGAAAGCTATTGTTTCCCTCAGCGTGTCAGCTAGTTGGGAGTGGCGTAAGTTTGGTGAGTTTTCGACCTTCTTTAAGAGATCTTCCACAGATCTTGCAAATGATGTGATTGCTTCTTTATCTGTCAACATAAGGCGGCCGTATAAATAAAAGAATGTTAATGCTGGTCAAGGCAGAAAATTGTTTGTTGCGGCGCAAGCAGGTTCGTATCGGCTGCACATTTTCTTGAACGCAACCTTTGCACCTTTACGGCAGTCGCGATAGATCAGCGAGCCGCGTTTGTAGTTTTGGCACACGCTACTGAAGTCGATCTGGTCGTTTACGACCGTCCACTGGAACTGACCTCCGACGCGCTGCTTATTGTGGCCAATCTCCCAGCTCCAGTTGCTGAGATGAGTCTCACGGCTTACTGAGCGCTTCCGAGTGTTGTTGGACGAATTGGAAGCGTAATAGCGGGCCGGTGGTGGCTGCATCGTGTTGGCGGCGGGGCGGGGGGTGTAGTTTTCGTCATTGAATGATGTTTGGCGAGACTGCGTTGCCTCCGCCGAACGCTCCGCGAACGACTCGATTTCTTCCTGGCTCAGCTGATGCTGCTGGGGCGCAGGTGTCGGTTCTAATGCTGAGGCTTCGTGGTTTGCAACGGACGGCTGGCTAATCGGCTGCATGGGCTGTGCTGGCTCTGGCCTAAATAGAGGCTTGCCGCCGACATGAATGCCCTGTTTGATCTGGTTCAGGTCCAGCACGATCGGCTTTCCGAACGTCAATGCCAGTGCCGTAATGACAGCTGAACCAATTCCAAGTATCGCGAGGAATCGCCATGGCCCTTGCTTCTTCCTGCTGCGCAGGTATTCCGGTGCATCGTCCCATTCCGATTTCATATCGCCTCCTTGCTTAGTGATCGGGCCCGTTAATAAATCTGTTCCCTTTATGGCGTTTTATCATAGGACGCCTTCAGACGTTGAATATGAATAACTCGTTGAAAGTAAATTTCAAGGTATTCTTTCGTGGGGTTTAGAGGCATGGGATATTTTAAGCACGCTATAACCGACTCATCGCCTAGGTATTCTGGTTTTTGTTTGATGGACCGGATACCTTCTGCACCGATGAGGCCGCTGCCAAAAAAAGCACATGACATATAAGAGGTGCATATTTCTTTTTTGCTAAAGTCACGGCCAATCATCACTGAAAGCACCTGTTCTCTAAGCTTTCTCCGAATTGTCCGCTCATATCTCCCGCTAACAGTACGTACAAATTGCTGTTCAATGGTGCTTGCGCCCTGCACTTTTCCAGTTAGAAATCTGAGTATGATCACTCGAATGACTGAAAGCTGATCGATGCCATAATGCATGTCGTTTCTATGGTCTTCCGCTGCCACAAGTGTCTGAATCAGGTTTTGATTGATAATTTCAATATCTAAATCTATGCTATTTATTAGTTTGGCGCATTTCTCGTAATCAATAATTAAAGAATTGTAACGTAATAGTCTGGTTATCGCGGCGACTATGAAGATTGGGAGAGTAGAGATATAGAAGGATGATCTTCGAATGATTGTCGTTGCCACAACACGTCTCCAGATGAGTTGGCAGCCGTGGTGTAGAATCTCCCCGTCAGCGCTCCTTTTCTTTCAAATGTACTGATCGGGATTTTCAGGTAAATTGAAGAGTCCCGTTTTCTGCCTTGTTCGACTATTTGCAAATGCAATACGCTCCCCCGGGTATAGTTTTTCTCTATGCGGCCATTGACAATGCCGCGGCATCTTTTATCTCCAATGTGCTCGGCTGATCCTTCTCTACTTATCTCGCCAGTTCGTTCTGATGTACCTTGAATGAAGTGGCCGTCAGTAAACATTATTATTGTTCTGAAGGTTCGCATATCTTTGAAGGGGTTGTAAGCGGTTTCTATAGTTATTGTTTCAAGATAGAAGACTCCGCAGAATCTAGATGCTGGAATCCGGCTCTCTTTGATGAGGAAAATCACCAAGGCGGTAATCATTGCTGCGAGGACAGCCGCCACCAATGAACCATAGTTGGATGAATTTGTTCCGAAGCTATGGAGTGTATTAAGGAAAGTTTTTAAGAAATTCCAGATAAAATAAAAATCAAAGTCGGCTGATTCATTCATATTAAATGCCCTTATTTCCTTATTCGAGCGTACCAGCGCACAGCTACTTCAGTGGTAATCGCTATCCCGCGCTTCGATTGGACAAGTTTGAATGGGCGGACTCGTATTCAGGGCTCGTTTGCCCGCATTCAGGATGGATGTTGCCGCTGACTATCCAAAGTGCAAATTGTGGATACAGCTTGACGACTGCCTCGATTTCATCAGCTTTGATTTCTCGAGATTTGGCAGGGTTTTTCAAGTTGCTCCATGTATAGCGACTGATTCCGGTCAGCTGCTCGAGTTGCGGCAGCTTTAGTCCGCTGTGCTTGAGGACTGTTATAACTCTGTCTTTTATCATTCCAAATTGATCTAAGTAAGCTCTATCCAATTTGACTCTATCTGAATATGATTCGTTTCGACTCTAGTCAAAACGGATAGGGTCAATCCGTATGTATTGACACGAATAGTGACGGAACGAGCATGGAACTGGAAGAGCTAGAACCTTCAAAGCTGATTGGCCCACAGCAGGACGTGGAAACCGTCGAATCCTGGGCGGAACGCAACGGCCTGACGTGCTCCATGGCCCGCGCCTGGGTCTACCGGGGCGTACTCCCCACCGTAAAGCTCGGCAAGCGCCGCATGATTAACAGTGCGCTGCTGCGTAGCTGGCTGTTGGAACAGGAGTGGACGGCATGATCCGCGCCGCCTACGGAAAGCCAGGGGAGGGGATGACGTATGAGCCTGTCGACCTATATGCGGCTGCCGCACCCCGAGCACTGCGACTGCTCTGTCTGCTGGTCCCGACGCGAAGTGGCGAAACCCGCTCGCTCCCGGTCCACACCCTGCGCCCAATGCCGCCCCGCATCTGTTCAGCCGATTCGCGCCACACGCATGGGCAAAATCGCTGGTGTCTGGACAGTCCTGGCCTCGGAATGGGCGGTGATACCGGCCTCTACCTGCGAGAAACACGCGCCACCCGACCGACCGCCGAAGTACTGGAGCGTTGTGCTCGACACCGGCAAGCCCACGCCCTACGTGCCGATTCACGAACCGTTCGATCTGGTGGAGTAGGACGTAAGCGCCTGCAGGTCCGTATCGCGGCGCCTACATGGGATGAAATCGGTCGAGAGCTGACCGTTGGCGGGGAGCTGTACGGGCACGTCACCTATCGCCGCGATGTTCCGCTATTCATCCCGTTGGATGGCAGCGAGCCAACGAAGCACCGGACCCTTGTCGAACTGCGTCGCTATGTTGCTGATCGTTATCAGGCTCAACACGAAGCCGAACAGGTCCAGGGCCGCGCTCCCGGCTTGTCCGAACACGCTTCACCGTTCGGACAAACGGAAGCACGGGCAGAGCGCACCCTTGACCCGGCACGAACCGAAACAGCCTCCGCTCGGGAGTGTGGGAGAGCTTTTCCCTCCCGCGCTCCCGAGCCCTCGGCGGCAAGAGTGGGATGACAAGGGCAAAGCCCTTGGTGTTAAACAGCGTTGCGGATAATTAACAAATTTAATGGTTGATCAAATGGGAAGTGTCAATTCAGCACTATTTGTTTCATTGTGAAAATTAAATATTGATTATTTTAATACGTCATAAATAGTTGTTTCAAGAGCGTAAAAATACAGCTATAGATATCCCGCAAGCCAAGTAACAAGCCGGTCGCAGTGAAATTGCTTTTCACTCGTTCGGAATCGCTCGGCCTGCCGAAAGCAAAGCAGCGCAATCAGGCGCAACTAGAGAGAGGAAACACAGATGGCACGTTCGACTATGGAAGTTGCATTTCTCGGCACTCAACGCTTCGACGGTGAAGCCGGCCAGAAATACATCAAGGTCTTCTACGGCGACGAACCAGACGGCAAGACCGAACACGGTCTTTCCATCATCGGCATGGCAGCAGCGGACGAAGTAGCCGACGAAATCTTCGCAGCCGGTGCCCACTTCGAGCCGCTGCAACTGGTGCGCATCCACTTCGAGATTGCCCGTGGCGGCCAGAACAAGGGCAAGAACCTAGCCCTGCAACTGGAAGCCGTGAAGCCACGCAACGGCACCGAAACCCCGCGCACCCCGACCCCACAACCGCAAGCCAAAGCCGGCGAACCGGCAAAAGCTAACTAAGGGGAGGGGCCCACCATGCTGATCGGTGACCGCGTTATCTGTGACTGCTGCGGCAACGACATGGGCAAGCTCATGCGCCTGCCCGCAGCGCAGAGCGATCTGTTGCTCGATCTGCGGTTGCCGCCCCATTTTGCCGTCTGCCCTGACTGCGAACCCCTCGAACAAGCCGCCGACCTCATTGAGGCCGGTGCATGAATTTTCTCGCCTGTGAGGGTGACTGGCTGCAAGGCGCTGACGGCTCGCCTGTCTGCTCCGGGTCGCTGGTTGCCCTCACGGTCGAGGAAATGCAGAGCCTCTACGGCGCTGCACTGTCCTGGGACCAAGTCACCGAGCTACAGGGCGAAGCGATTGTTCTGTTCGCCACCGTGTTCGGCTTCCTGGTCCTCAAAAAAGTCCTGAAACAGTGAGGTATCACCCATGCAACTGAACAAGCACTTCATCAAGAAAATCGGCGTTGGCGCTGCTGCCGCGCTTTCCACCCTGGCCGGCACCGTCTATGCGGCTGTGCCTGCCGAAGCCACTGGCGCCCTGGATGAGGCGGGCACCGACGTCGGCACCATCGGCTGGGCGGTGTTCGCCGTGATCATCGCCGCCATGGCGTTCAAGTACATGCGCCGCGCCCTGTAAGCCGGGGTTGCGCACCGCACGTGCCGAAGCAAACAAACCCCGCTCCGGCGGGGTTTTCACTTCCGAGGGAACGCCAATGAGTTACCAACTGTACGTCCTGATCCTGACCACCCTGGCGTTCTATCTCGTGTTTTTTGGGCGGGTGTAGGGATGAAGGGCATGGCAAAGGTTTTGCTGCTAATCCTCTTTATTGCTGGTTCGATGAGGGCATATGCGGCGGATTATTTTTGGTCCGTAGCCGCTACAGCTGGCTCCGCTGCCACGTCAACGAAATACATAAACCATGATGCCGCATGTCGAGCATATATTGCTGTTCAGGAGACGCTTCCTTATGCCTACTCGAAAATGATGCCTGGTAGCGAATCTGTCGCGTATTGCTATGTAATCAAGTCCGGCTCGCCCACCTATACCCCTTATAACAACACTTATACCGTTCGCCGTTTTGGCGCTTCCTGCCCTGCAGGAAGCGTTTACAACACCACGACAGGTGCTTGTGATAGTCAGTGTGAGACAACCAACGGCCAAACCATCCTTCACCAGCACCTGATCAAAGCTGCCGTCGGCGAGCCCTCGACCGAGCCTCCAGGCAGCGTCTGCGCCAATAGCTGCCAATACACCTGGGGCTTCACTGCGCCGACCAACGTGTACGCCTACACCAGCGGCAATCCTCCCGGCGTCTTCGGCTCTTTTGAATACAAAAGCGCGGGGCTTGAATGCACAGGTGGCGAACCGACTCGCACCGCGCCCGCAGGACCAAGCGACACCACCAATCCCGACGACACCCCGGCGCCTGACCCGGACAACGGCTGTCCTGACGGCCATGTGTGGAACGGTACGTTCTGCAGCGAGGAACCACCGAAGGTCTGTGACCCCGACGTTGAGGTGGGTGGCTGCGATGACGCTGAGAACCCCGACCCGGAGAACCCGACCGATCCGGATGATCCGGGTGACGGCGAGGGAGACGGAGAGGGTGACGACTCTGGCGAAGGAGACGGAGACGGAGGGGGTGAAGGGGATGGCACAGGGGATGGAGAAGGCGACGGTGAGGGCGATGGCGATGGCGATGGCGATGGCGATGGCGATGGCGATGGCGAAAGCGAAGGCGAAGGTGACGGCAAGGGAGACGACAAATGCGACCCGGCCACCGATCCGAACAAATGCGTTGAGCCCGGCGTAACCGGTGAGGAGTGCGATGCCGAGATCAGCTGCAAAGGCGATGCAGTCCAGTGCGCCATCCTCAAGCAGCAGAAGCAGATGCGCTGCAACGCCGAAGAGCAGGCCAATTTTGAAAACAAGAAATCCGATATCGAAGGGCTGTTCCAGGGCGAAGAGTTCGAGCTGAAAGAAGCTGAGGTTAACGCCCCTAGTTTCATCAGCGGTGCCGGGCGCTTCCTGCCGTCCGGCTGCCCGTCACCCGAGAGCATGAACCTTCGCTCAAGCGGTGGACGCACCCTGCAACTTGATTACAAACCTCTCTGCCAAGCGGCTACGGACATGTCCTGGCTGATCGTCGCCTTTACCGCAATGTTCTGCGCCGTTTACGTCGGCCGCGCGTTTGGAGGTGCCTGATGCACTTTTACTACCTCGCCATGCTCGCCGTAATGATTGTCAAACCCCTGGTCATGATGGTGCTGAGGGTGCTTGGGATTGGAATGGTCAGCTACCTCGGCATCAACTTCGTGATCGGGGAAGCGAAGGATTACATGCTTGCCAACATGGGCAACGTCGCTCAGTCGATCCAGATGATCCTGGGGCTGGCGAAGATCGATGTGGCGCTGAACATGTACTTCGCTGCGATCACTACGCGTCTGGTGCTGACCGGCATCGACAAACTTGCCGATCGCCGCACCAAGCTCGGCAACGTCACCACCTTCACGGCCTGATCCCATGCTCATCATCCGCACGGGTAAGCCGGGGCACGGCAAGACCCTAAACACCATCCGCGAAGTCGACCAAAGCGCCCACGCCCAAGGGCGCGTCGTTTACTACCACAACATCAATGGTCTTAAACCCGAACAGCTCAAGGCGAGCTGGTTCGTGTTTGAAGATCCCGAGAAGTGGTACGAGCTACCGGCCGACGCGATCATCGTGGTCGATGAGGCGCAAGGCTGGTTTGGTTCACGCGATCCACGAGCACGGCCACCGGAGCACATCACCCGCTTCGAGACCATGCGCCACCAGGGCCACGAAGTGCATCTGGTCACCCAGGACCCGCGCTACCTCGATGTTCATCTGCGCCGCCTGTGCAACTCGCATATTCACTACTGGCGCGTCTTCAAATCGTCCCAGCTGCTGCGCTTCGAGTCGGAAGTGGTGGTGGAAAAGGTCGAGGTGAAATCCAGCTTCAAGGATGCCGACAAGAAGTCGCTCCGGCTGGATAAGAAGTACTTCGGTGCCTATACCAGCACCAACGCCAAGCACCACTTCCAGACCAAGGTGCCGACCAAGTTCCTATTGGCCGCGGCGGTGATCATCGGGGCGGGCTTCCTCGTGTACCGCGCCTATGCCCGATATGAACAGGAGAAGACCGCGCACGAATCAACAGCCCAGATCGGCGCGCAGGTCGAATCCGAAAGCATGGTCGATCAAGCCAAAAGTGTGGTCGGCTCGTTCATCAACCCCATCGGCACCCAAGGCGCAGAGCAGCCACAAACGCTTGAGCAGTACCTCGGCTCACGTGTGCCCCGGATTCAGGATGTTCCCGGCTCCGCGCCGATTTATGACCAGCTGAATACGCCGCAATCCTTTCCCAAGCCGGTGTGCATCGCCACCACCGACCGAGAGCTGATCAGCCGCAACCGACGACGCATGAGCATTGGTGACACCGATGACGGGCTGACCGGGTGCCGCTGCAACACACAGCAGGGCACGTTGCTGGAAGCGTCGTTCGAGTTCTGCCTGTCGGTCGTGCAGAACGGCTATTTCGATGACACCAAGCCCGACAGAGGCTCGATGCAGGACCAGAACCGAAACAGCCAGCTACCGGCACCGCAGCCGGTTGCACAGCCTCGCCTGGACCAGAACGAAAGCCACGGCACCCGCATCACGCGCGTGCCGTATGAGAAGGGGCAATTCCTGTGGTGAAGACCGTCAGCGCGTCCTTTGCACGCACGGCGAGGCACGAGCCGGCGTGCAAGCGCGCGCGCTGACGTCCCTGTAACACGTCAGATAAACCAGTTTGAACAGTGTCGATTCGTTGCTATTTGGAGCACTAGAAAATGAGCGTTAAAGACCAGATCAGAGTTAATCGCCAATTCGAAGAAACGCCTGACGGACGCCTGTTCTTCGACAGCCATTCGGCAAAGCTAACCGACCTGACAGGCGTTCGCCTGCTACGTTGCGGTGTCGACACGGTCCGTCAGCTTTATCGCGGACTGATCCGCCCGGAAATCATGGCGCTGTTTGAGAAACCGGGCGCTATGGTCGAGTTTGCCGGAGAGTTCTGGCACGCCGGTCGTGTTGGCCGGGACTCGGGCTACCAGTACAAGCTCCAGAACGCCGATCTCGGGTTCATCCTGCTCATCAAGAACTTCAACGCCAAGCTTGAGAACATCGGCCCACACCTGAAAATCGAGGTGTCACCGCATGCCATCGACGCGCTGTCGCCTGAGCGCCTGCAAGAGCGGATGGACTATTACGCCGCAGCCGTGATGACACACCGCGAACGCAACCAGTGCGCTGTCCATCTGGCGTTGGATATCCAGGGCTGGAAGCCTCCGGTGGATCTGGTGGCACGTCTGCACTGTCGCGCCAGGACGCACCGCGATATCTCGGGCATCAACGAGATCAATTGGGCGACCAAGTCCAGCGTCTACGGTCGTGGCGAAACATCAATGTTTGGCTCGGCTGGTGGCGTGCAGCTCTGTATCTACAACAAGACCGAACAGGCCCGCGCTACCGATAAGCTCGACTTCTGGGAAAGCGTCTGGCGTCGTCGGGACTCGTTCGATGCTGGCGACCCGGACAACTACGACCCGAAAGCGGACGTTTGGCGTGTCGAGCTACGCTACCACCATTCGGTCATCCAGCAGTTCGCCAGTGGATCGATCAGCGCAAAGACCGGTGAGGCTATCGAGACGGATTCCTTCGCTGCATTCTCGGCTCACCTGGACGGCCTTTGGAGCTACGGGCTTTGCCAGTTCAAGTTGCTGCATCGTCCAGGGCAATATGAGCCGATCTGGACGCTGATGCGTGATGACGTGCGGGTCGATGTGGCGGTTGATTCCTTGGTCGATGAGACCGAGTACAAGCGCTACTACAAGACCAGCCGTGGCTTCAGTGGAAAGAACGTGGAACTGTTCCTGGGAAACTTCGTAAGCCTAATAGCAAGGGAGCGGGTGGGCGCTAAAACCGCATTTGATCGACTGAAGGACTGGGAATGCTGGCCCGTAATCCGTGACCACTACGCCGCCAAGGATATGAGCGAGCGTGATCTGTACAAGCACATCAAGAACCTGCTCCAAGAGCGGCATGTGCGGTGGGGTAGGGCGGTCTGATGGCGATTCATCAGCGCTCGGATGGTCGCTGGCTGGTCGATGTTGAGCCGGTCAAAGGCAAGCGGTTTCGCAAGACGCTGAAGACCAAGGCTGAGGCGATGCGCTTCGAGGCGACCTGTCGGGCCAAGTGCAGCGAATCTAACGATTGGGCGCCACGGCCAAAGGACAAGCGCAGGCTGTCAGAGCTGGTCGAGCTATGGTTCGATCTTCACGGCGTCTCGCTGTCCGATGGCGTTCGTCGTGTGGCGATCCTGCGGGCGTGTGCGAAGGCGATGGGCGACCCGATAGCTCGCATGGTCGACGGCGCGAAGATCGCCGCCACGCGCGCGCGTTGGATGGCTGCAGGCGTAACCGGCAAGACGGCGAACAATCGGCTCGGTTACCTGAAAGCCGTTTACAACGAGCTGCACAAACTCGACGTGATCGACTATCCCTGTCCTTTTACCCGTATTCGTCCCGTTCGGTTGCAGGAACGCCCCTTGGCCTACCTGACCAAGCCGCAGATAACCGAACTGCTCGATGCGCTCCAAGCTCGCACCACGTCGCCGCATCCGGCCCTTGTTGCGCGGATATGTTTGGCGACCGGTGCTCGATGGGGTGAGGCTCAAGCGCTGCGACCGGAGCGGATTAGAGGCAACGCCCTGGTGTTCGCCAATACGAAATCGAAGCGGGTGCGGGTGGTCCCGGTAACGCCCGAGCTGGTGGCGGCGATCAAGAAGCACTGGCAAACCTACGGGCCGTTCACCAACTGCATCGGCGTGTTTCGGCTGGTCCTTCTCTCGACCACGATCAAGCCACCACGTGGGCAATCAAGCCACATCCTGCGCCATACCTTCGCCGCTCACTTCATCATGGGCGGTGGGCACATCGTGACGCTGAAAGAAATCCTGGGCCATGCCTCGCTGAACATGACGATGCGCTATGCACACCTTGCGCCTGAGCATTTGCACGATGCGATCAGGTTGGGACCGTTGGCTGACTCAAGGATTTAGACGGCCGGCAATTTTTCCGGCAAAATCAAGACGAAAAAAAGATCAAAAGCCTCTAGAATAAAGGCTTGAAAGGAATTATGAGGCCGGCAAATGATTAACGTTGTTCCGTTTCTTAGTCAAGATAGTGCTCCTGGCGAGCTTCAGGACGCGGTTGTCGAGCTCTGTCGCTTGGATGCTGCGTTGCATGCAAATATTCCTGATCCGTTAAGACGACCGATGACTGTCCTACTCAGGGCGGTGAACTCTTTTTACAGCAATCGGATTGAGGGTAATCCTACTCATCCGGCCGATATTCTTCACGCTCAAGAAGAGGCGGAAGAAAGGGCGCTTAGTGATGAACTGCTGGAGGTAAAGCGACATATTGAGGTTCAGAAAAACTTAGCGCTTTCGCCAGTTGATAAATTAGAAATATGTGGGAAGGAATACCTTCTTAGAATTCATCGCGAGTTCTATGATGGGGTTCCTGATAAGTTCTTAAATATAAGAAAAAACGACGGTGGTGAGATAAAGCTTGTCCCTGGGGCTCTGCGGGAAACTGATGTAAAAGTTGGAAAGCACTTACCGCCGGCAGCCGCTGATGTTGAAGCATATATTCGGTGGTTTGAGAGTGCGTACAGGCTTGATCGCTTATTTGGGTTGACGCCGATATTCGCAGCGGCCGGATCTCATCATCGATTAATGTGGATTCATCCTTTTTTAGACGGAAATGGTCGTGCTGGTAGGCTCTTTACTGATCAGTATCTACGTGCAGCTGGTCTAGGAGGGTATGGCTTGTGGTCGATGAGCAGAGGGTTTGGGCGGAACGTTGAAGCGTATTACGATGCGCTATCAAAAGCTGATCAACCTCGAAAAGGTGACCTAGATGGTCGCGGCGCGCTATCTGACTCGGGCTTATTGGCTTTCACTAAGTATTTCATTGAGACGGCTCTCGATCAAGTGAAGTACTTTAGTTCGTTATTGGAGCCGCACAAGCTCAATCAACGCATAGATGTGTATTTTGAGATGCGAAGGCGCGGTGTGCTTACGGATAGTAAAGGCCAGCTTTTGGCTCCGCTCAGAATTGAGGCGAAAGAAATATATAAAACTTTGCTTTATCACGGCAATCAGCAGCGAGCGGACATTCAAGCGATGCTCGGAGTTAGCGAGAGGACAACCAGGACAATACTCGGACAGATGGCTGATGAGCGGCTAATTAGCTCCGACGCAAGAAAGCCAGTTTCTTTGAGCTTGTCTCCCAGCTCCATTGAGCTGCTATTTCCGCACCTATGGTAATCGGCGGTTGGGCTGGGCCTCTGTGCGGAGTCCACGCCAATGTGATCAGCTTCGACACTTCTTCGACACCACCAAATACCATAAACAAAAAAGCCCTGTAAAACAGGGCCTTAGCGTGTGGTATCTGGAGCGGGCGAAGGGAATCGAACCCTCGTCATGAGCTTGGGAAGCTCAGGTAATGCCATTATACGACGCCCGCTCAGGGGTGCCTTTGTACCAGAAGGGCGTGTGGAATTGAAGCGCGCGCTCAGCCTTTTCGGTGAGCGGCTCAGATCGGGGCGATTTCGCTTGGCGTCAGCACGCGGTAATCGCCGGGCGCGAGGGTGCTGTCCAGCGACAAGGGGCCCATGCGTTCGCGGTGCAGGCGGATGACCTTGTTATCGAAGTGGCCGAACATCCGCTTGACCTGATGGTAGCGGCCTTCGTGCAGGGTCAGGCGAGCCCGGTGCGTGTCGAGCAGCTCCAGCTCGGCGGGTAAGGTGGTGAGGTTTTCGAAGCGAAAATGGATGCCCGCTGCGAAACGATCGACGCAGGCCGGGTCGATGGGGGCTTCGGTCTCGACCAGGTAGGTCTTGCCCTGGCGGTTGTCCGGTTGGGTGAGGCGGCGTGACCAGAGCCCGTCATTGGTGATGATCAACAGGCCCGTGGTGTTGTAGTCGAGCCGTCCGGCGATATGCAGTTCGGCCTTGTCCGGTTCGTCGAGCAGGTCGAGGACGGTCAGATGTTGCGGGTCGGTCGTGGCGCTGACGCACCCGGCCGGTTTATGCAGCATGAAGAAGCGCGCGGGTTTGCCCTTTTGCAATACGAGGTCGTCCAGTTCGACGCGGTCGAACGGGCGAATATCGCAGGTGCCGTCGCGTACCGTTTGGCCATTGACCTCGATCCGTCCTGTTGCCAGCAGATGGCGCGCCTGTTGATGGCTGAATCGTGGGAGGTTGGCGAGGAAACGATCGAGGCGCATCAGGATACGACGGGGCGCTCGCCGCGGGCGCAGCGAGCGCACACGCAGGCTTTGCCTCTGGCTGCGGCAGGAATCCGTTCCCGGGTTTCGGCGGTAATCTCGGTGGTGAAGCACCAGCACGGGTGCTGCGTGGCCTGCGGATCGCACTGGCCGCACTGATTGGGTTGTCCGCATAGCGGGCAACGGGTGGCGTCGACTGCGTCGGTCATGGCGGGGTCCGCTGGTCGGCTGTTTAGGGGCGCGTGGCGAGGCCAGTCGACCGTGCAGCTCTACGTGTAGCGCTGCACGGTCGAGTCGTGGTCACTTCACGCGTTGCCCAGGCTTGGCGCCGCTGTCCGGGCTGAGCAGGTAGATATCGTCACCGCCGGGGCCCGCCGCCAGCACCATGCCTTCGGAGACACCGAACTTCATCTTGCGCGCGGCGAGGTTGGCGACGTAGAGCGTCAGGCGGCCTTCGAGCTTGCTCGGGTCGGGGTAGGCGCTCTTGATGCCGGAAAACACATTGCGTTTGGCATCGCCGATGTCGAGCGTCAGGCGCAGCAGCTTGTCGGCGCCTTCGACGAACTCGCATTTCTCGATGAGGGCGATGCGCAGATCGACGGCTGCGAAGGCGTCAAAGGCGATTTCCGGTGCCAGGGGTTCCTTGGCCAGCTCGCCGTTGCCTGCCGGTTGCGCGGCGGCTTCGGTGGAGGCGAGGTCTTCTTTGGAGGATTCGATCATGGCTTCGATTTTCGCGGGTTCGATACGGGTCAGCAGGGGTGTGAAAGCATTCAACTGATGGTTGCCCAGCAGCGCCTCGTGGTCGCTCCAGGTCAGCGGCCCGATATTCAGGAAGCGCTCCGCGTCGGCTGCCAGGTTCGGCAGGACGGGCTTGAGGAAAATCACCAGTTGGCGGAACAGGTTGATGCCGGTGGCGCAGATGGCCTGGACCTCGGCCTGCATGCCTTCCTGCTTGTTCAGCGCCCAGGGCGCTTTGTCGGCGATCCAGGCATTCGCGCGGTCGGCCAGCCCCATGATTTCGCGCATGGCGCGGGCGAAGTCGCGGCTTTCGTAGGCTTCGGCAATCGACGGCGCAGCGGCCTGGAAAGCATTGGTCAGCTCGGGTGCGGCATTCTCAGTCACCATCAGCCCCGCGTTGCCCTTGTGGATGAAGCCGGCGCAACGGCTGGCGATGTTGACCACCTTGCCGACCAGGTCGGAATTGACCTTCTGCACGAAGTCGTCGAGGTTGAGGTCGAGGTCGTCGACGCCGCGACCGAGCTTGGCGGCATAGTAGTAGCGCAGGTATTCGGGGTTCAGGTGTTCCAGGTAGGTGCGCGCCTTGATGAAGGTGCCGCGCGACTTGGACATCTTCTGGCCATTGACCGTCAGGTAGCCGTGAACGGCCACCGCGGTGGGCTTGCGCAGGCCGGCACCTTCGAGCATCGCCGGCCAGAACAGGGTGTGGAAATTGATGATGTCCTTGCCGATGAAGTGATACAGCTCGGTCGTGGAGTCCTGGTTCCAGAACGAATCGAAATCCAGCTCCGGGCGGCGGGCGCAGAGGTTCTTGAAGCTCGCCATATAGCCGATCGGTGCATCCAGCCAGACATAGAAGTATTTGCCGGGCTCGTCAGGGATCTCGAAACCGAAATAGGGCGCGTCGCGGGAGATGTCCCATTCATGCAGGCCGGCGTCGAGCCACTCGGCGATCTTGTTGGCCACGGAGTCCTGCAGTGTGCCGCTGCGCGTCCACTGCTTGAGCATGGCCTCGAAGTCCGGCAACTTGAAGAAGAAATGCGTCGAGTCACGCAGTACGGGCGTTGCTCCGGAGATGGCCGAGCGCGGGTCCTTCAGCTCGGTGGGCTCGTAGGTTGCCCCGCACTTCTCGCAATTGTCGCCGTACTGGTCCTCGGCGGCACATTTCGGGCAGGTGCCCTTGATGAAGCGGTCCGCGAGAAACATGCCTTTCTCCGGATCGAAATACTGGGTTACCGAGCGCGTGGCAATGTGTCCGGCGTCGCGCAGTCGCGCGTAGATCATCTCGGACAGCTCGCGGTTCTCCTCGGAGTGGGTCGAGTGGAAGTTGTCGAAGTCGACCAGGAAATCGGCGAAGTCGGCACTGTGCTCGGCCTGGACATTGGCGATCAGCTGTTCGGGGGTGATGCCTTCCTTCTCGGCACGCAGCATGATGGCCGAGCCGTGAGCATCGTCGGCGCAAACGTAGATGCACTGGTTGCCGCGCAATTTCTGAAACCGCACCCACATGTCCGTCTGGATGTACTCGAGCATGTGGCCAAGGTGGATCGAACCGTTGGCGTAGGGCAGGGCACTGGTAACGAGGATCTGGCGAGCTTCGGGCATTGGGAAATCTGCAGTCGGGATTGCGAAGTGAGTCGGTCACTATAAAGGTGCGGCGTTTTTTTTTCATCCGCACGGCCGCGCCCGAGTCGGGTCAAATGACCTGCGCTGGCCGACGTATTTGCCTGATGGGCCGGAAGCGGCGCCAGGGGGTAAGATGCCTGCCTGTTTTGCTTGGTTTTTCTTGGGAGTAGTCATGTCCGTCACACGCGAAGCTGTGCAAGCCGTACTGCGTCAGTACACCGACCCGCACTTGAACCAGGACCCGGTCGCTGCCGGCTGCCTGCGTTCGATCGATATCCAGGGAGACCGCGTCAGTGTAAGACTCGAACTCGGTTACGCGGCTGGCCTGTTCCGTAGCGGCTGGTCGCAGATGCTGGCGATGGCGATCGAACAGCTCGACGGTGTGACGCGCGCCGATGTGCAGGTCGACTGCGTGATCCAGTCGCACAAGGCGCAGGATCAGCTCGAATCGCTGGGCAATGTTAAGAACATCATCGCCGTGGCCTCGGGCAAGGGCGGGGTGGGCAAGTCCACCACGGCGGCCAACCTTGCCTTGGCACTGGCACGCGAAGGCGCGCGTGTCGGGGTGCTGGATGCAGATATCTACGGGCCGAGCCAGGGCATCATGTTCGGCATTGCCGAGGGCACGCGCCCACAGATCCGGGACGGCAAGGCCTTTATCCCGCTGGAGGCTCATGGCGTGCAGATCATGTCGATGGCCTTCCTCGCCGACGACAAGACGCCCATGGTCTGGCGCGGGCCGATGGTGTCGGGTGCGTTGCTGCAATTGATCACCCAGACGGCGTGGAATGATCTGGACTATCTCGTGGTGGACATGCCGCCGGGCACGGGCGATATCCAGTTGACGCTGGCGCAGAAGGTGCCGGTGGTCGGTGCGGTCATCGTCACGACGCCTCAGGACCTGGCGCTGCTTGACGCCAAGAAGGGCGTCGAGATGTTCCGTAAGGTGAACATTCCGGTGCTTGGTGTGGTGGAAAATATGGCCATCCACATTTGCTCGAATTGCGGGCACGCCGAGCATCTGTTCGGTGAGGGCGGCGGTGAGAAGCTGGCCGCGCAGTACAACGTCGAACTGCTGGCATCGCTGCCGCTGTCGATGGCGATTCGCACCCAGGCCGATGCGGGCAAGCCGACCGCGATCGCCGATCCGGAAAGCCAGATCGCCATGATCTATCAGCAGATGGCCCGTAGTGTCGGTGCGCGGATTTCTCAAAGCGGGCAAATCATTGCCCAGTCGATGCCGAACATCACGGTTTCCGACGACTGAGCGGCAGCGGGTGACGCCTTGCGTCACCCGCACCGAGGTTCGCCTCAGCAATCGCAGGCATAAAAAAGCCCCGCCGAAGCGGGGCTTTTTTCAGAGAAGACTCAGGTTAGATAACCTGAACTTCCTCAGCTTGCATGCCCTTCTGGCCGCGAGTAGCGACGAAGGAAACCTGCTGGCCTTCTTTCAGGCTCTTGAAACCGTCGCCCTGGATGGCGCGGAAGTGTACGAAGAGGTCGTCACCGGATTGCGGAGTGATGAAGCCGAAGCCTTTTTCATCATTGAACCACTTGACGGTACCGGTTTGGCGATTGGACATTTGAATGTCTCCTTGAACGATGTAGAGATGATTTGAACGGGCAAATACCCCGAACGGTGACTGTGTGCAAGGAGTTAAAGGAGTCGTAGCAATGATCGGATCGAAATCTAAACATGTAGCGATTCACGGTGACACATGCAGCAGCAGCCAACGAAAGATACCGCATTTCCGTAGCAATGCGAGGATTATTTTCAGTTTCTTCCCTGCGCGCGACGGGCGCGGCGCACGGTCCCAGGCGCCGGGCTTTGAACCCGCCCCGTGGGCTCGGTAAGATGCACGCCTTTATCTGACAACCACCAGCCAAATCAGGACGCCCGCCATGAGCATCAAATCGGACAAGTGGATACGCCGGATGGCCCAGGAGCACGGCATGATCGAGCCCTATGTGGAGCGCCAGGTGCGCACCGAGGGCAACGAGCGCCTGATTTCCTACGGCGTGTCCAGTTATGGCTATGACGTGCGCTGTGCCGACGAATTCAAGGTGTTCACCAACATCAATTCGGCGACGGTCGACCCGAAGAACTTCGATGAGAAGAGCTTCGTCGACATCAAGAGCGATGTCTGCATCATTCCGCCGAACTCGTTCGCGCTGGCCCGCACCGTCGAATACTTCCGTATTCCGCGCAACGTGCTGACCATCTGTCTGGGCAAAAGCACCTACGCCCGCTGCGGCATCATCGTCAACGTGACGCCGCTCGAACCGGAGTGGGAAGGGCACGTCACGCTGGAATTTTCCAACACCACTACGCTGCCGGCGAAGATCTACGCCAACGAGGGTGTGGCGCAGATGCTGTTCCTGGAGTCCGATGAAGAGTGCGAGACGTCCTACCGCGACCGCGGTGGCAAATACCAGGGCCAGCGCGGCGTGACGTTGCCTAAAGCGTAAGCCGCCAGGTGGATCGTTGAATGTCCTCGAGGCGGGCGGTCAAGGGCCGCTGCCGCCCGCCTCGTCGCCCAAGAGGGCCGCTCGGCGCGTGCCTTACCAGGGCAGCGGTTCACCCTGATAATCGATGAATCGATGGCCGCCCTGTCCGGCGGCACGCGCGACCTGCTCGACCATGCCGCGGCAACTGGTTTCGATGTCCAGCGGCGCCTCCGCTCCGCCCATATCGGTCTTCACCCAGCCTGGGTGCATCGAAAGCACGGTAATGGCCGTGTCGTCGCCAAGCTCGGCGACGAAGGTGCGTGTCAGATGGTTCAGCGCCGCTTTGCTTGCCCCATAAAGCGGCATGCCCATTCCGGGGCCCGTTTCGACGCTGCCCATGATCGAACTCATGAATGTAATGACGCCGGCTTTCGGCTCGACAAGCGGCAGCAGGCGCTTGGCCAGACGTACCGGCGCGACGGCATTGGTCGAAAACAATTGACCGACTTCACCAGGGGTGGCGGTGTCGGCCGAAATCGACCGGGCGCCGGAGATGCCGGCATTGATGTACAGCACATTCAAGGTGATGCCGGACAACCGCTCGGCCAGGGCATCGAGGCCTGTGGTATCTTCGATATCCAGCGTTTCGACACGGATATTCGCGACGGCCGTCAGCGCATCCGCGCGCTGCGGGTCGCGGACGGTCGCGATCACCTGCCAGCCCGCTTGGGCGAACTGCTTCGCCAGGCCCAGGCCGAGGCCGCGTGATGCACCGATGATCAGGACTGTGTTGGACATGGATGGCGCTCCGAAATGGACGGGCTGGCAAGCATAGCCGATGCCGTCGGGGCAACGTCGCACAACGGCGTGCCGCTGAAACGAAAATGCCCGCATCGGAGGATGCGGGCATTTTGGTAGCCAGGGCATGGGTGGCAAGCCCCCATGCCGCAAGCCAGGCGACTCAGCCGGCGAAGTTCTTCGCGACGAAGTCCCAGTTGACGATGTTCCAGAACGCTTCGACGAACTTCGGGCGCGCGTTGCGGTAATCGATGTAGTAGGCGTGTTCCCAGACATCGCAGGTCAGCAATGGCTTGTCGCCTGCGGTCATCGGGTTGCCGGCACCGATGGTGCTGGCCAGGCCGAGGCTGCCGTCGGACTTCTTGACCAGCCAGGCCCAGCCGGAGCCGAACGTACCGATGGCGGTTTTGGTGAACTCTTCCTTGAACGTGTCGAAGGAGCCGAAGGAGGCGTTGATGGCATCAGCCAGGGCGCCGGTCGGTTGGCCGCCAGCGTTCGGCGCCATGCAGTTCCAGAAGAACGTGTGGTTCCAGACCTGAGCGGCGTTGTTGAAGATACCGCCGGACGACGTCTTGATGATGGTTTCCAGATCCTTGCCTTCGAACTCGGTGCCCGGGATCAGGTTGTTCAGGTTGGTCACGTAGGCCTGGTGATGCTTGCCGTGGTGATACTCGAAGGTCTCGGCGGAAATGTGCGGCTCGAGGGCGTTCTTTTCAAACGGAAGCGGCGGCAATTCGAAAGCCATGGTGTGTATCTCCTGCTCAGGTGTCGAGGATAGATGCGGCTCGGAAGGAGGCAGTCTGCGCTGGCTACCAGCGCCTCGCGGAACGGAGAAAACTACTGCACTGATGTTCGTCCGTTGACGCCTGTCTTTCCCTTCGCTCGCTACATGCGTGCGCATTCTTTGGCCGATCACGGGCGGCCGTAACAGCGGGCTGAAGCGTTCCGCTCCATGCCCGCGAATCAGGGATCATAGCACCCAGCCTGCGGCAAAACCACGCGCCAACTGTGTGGGAAAGCCGAGCCCAGAGCCGCTCGCTCCAGGCCCGTACGGGTGTGTGGGTGCTTCGAGCCCTCTGCGTGGACCTCCGATCGCAGATGGTGTTCCTCAGGCGAGAACAACCAACTGCGCGGCGATGGCGAACATCATTCCCGCCACGCCTAGATCGATCAGGCGCCAGGTGAGCGGGCGTGCGAGCCAGGGCGCAAGCCACGCTCCGCCAAGCGCGAGCATCATGAACCATAAGGTCGACGCGCTGGCAGCGCCCAGCGTATAGGCACCTGGCTCGGGTTGCTGGGCACCGAGAGAGCCGATCAGCAGTACGGTGTCGAGATAGACGTGCGGGTTGAGCAGCGTGACAGCCAGCGCGGCAAGCAGGACGCTCTGCAGCGAGCGCGGGCCACGCCGAGCGTCTTCCCTGAGTGCCTGAGGTCGTGCCGCTCGACGCAAGGCAATGACACCGTACGACACCAGGAACATCACCCCGCCCCAACGCGTGATGTGTAGCAGCAGCGGGCTTTCGGCCAGTACGGCGGCGAGGCCGAAGACACCGACACTGACCAGTGCGATGTCGCACAGGATGCAGAGGGCGGCGACCGGAAGGTGATGTTCTCGGCGCAGGCTCTGCGCGAGCACAAAGGCGTTCTGCGCGCCGATAGCGATGATCAGGCCCGCGGTGACCAACAACCCGTTGAAATAGCTCTGCCACATGACGCTCTGCCTGTTCTGCATTAACTGGATTGCTCGCAGTCTCAGCGGAAGCGCAGTATAAGAAAAACGAAAAACGATAATGTTACATAAGGAAAATCGATGCTCGATTACAAGCTGCTCGCCGCGTTAGCGTCCGTGGTGGAGCAGGGCGGTTTCGAACGTGCCGCGCAGGCGCTGGGGCTGTCGCAATCGGCCGTCTCCCAACGCATCAAATTGCTGGAAGCCCGGCTTGGGCAGCCGGTGCTGTTGCGTGCCGCGCCGCCCCGGCCGACGGAGGTCGGTCGTCGCCTGCTCAACCACGTGCAGCAGGTACGGCTGCTGGAGCGTGATCTCCAGGGGGAAGTGCCGGAGCTGGATGAAGGCCGGCTGCCCGAGCGGTTGCGCATCGCCCTCAACGCCGACAGCCTCTCGACCTGGTGGGCTGAGGCCGTGGCCCCGTTCTGTACCGCCCACGGTGTGGTGCTCGATCATGTCCTGGAAGATCAGGACGTCGGCCTCAAGCGCATGCGGGCCGGCGAAGTGGCCGCTTGCGTATGTGCGGTGGAGCGGCCCCTGGCAGGCGCGCGGAGTCAGTTCTTAGGCGCCATGCGTTATCGCGCCCTCGCCAGTCCGAGGTTCGTTGCGCGGCATCTGGGGGGCGGGGCGTCGGCCGAAGCACTCTTGAGGGCACCGGCGATCGTGTTCGGCCCTGACGACCAGCTGCAGCATCGCTATCTCGCATCGCTGGGCTTGAGCGGTGCCTTCAGCCATCACCTGTGCCCATCGTCGGAAGGTTTCGTGCGTCTGCTGCAGAGCGATCTCGGTTGGGGGCTCGTGCCTGAACTTCAGGTGAGTTCGGAACTCGCCAGCGGAGCACTGGTCGATGTGTTCCAGGGCATGCCCATCGACGTCCCGCTTTACTGGCATCACTGGCGCAATGGCGGCGATTTGCTCGCCGAACTGACCCGTCAGCTGGCGCGCTCCGCGAGGCAGTGGCTGGTCGAATGACCTCGCGTCAGTTCACGACACGCTGGCCGCGATAGATGCGCACCGAAAGGTCGGGTCTGGCACTGGCCTGTGGGCGTGGCGGTTTCGTCACGATGGGGGCGGGCATGTCGCTGTAGGTCGCCAGCTGCTTACCCAGCTCGCGCGTCGTTTCATCGCCGGAGCAGAGGCAGGCGGTCAGCATGGCCTGGATGGCGTCGGGTTGGCTCAGGCGGATGTCCAGTTGCTGCTCGTCCCGTAACCGGCGCCGCAAACGCTGCATGCAATCGAGCACAGCCTTGTTGAACTCCATGATGATGAGTTTCTCCTGATCATGCCGTCATCCGATTCTTGGCCCGACATCCGTGTCGGAAAGCGCTATCCACTGGCAGGATTGATGTAGCAACAGGCGTACCAGTTCGCGCCGTCGCAGCCGTGATCGCCTTTGAAACCTGCCAAGGCCAGGCGTGGCCGGCGTTGAGCATGGCCGCAGGATGCGCCGGGCACCGTGCTTGCGAATAGTCGGCGGCGCCTGGATGCCCGATCTTGAGCCGCGGTGGCGACAAACGCCTGCCGAGGGTGCACCCCAGCCGGTCGATCTCGCTGAAGTGGTGCCGCCGAATCGTTATACTGCGCGTTGTTTCTCGCTTCGCGCCATTGAAGGTACCCCATGCGCAACGATGCTCACGACGAACTGGACCACGTACCCAGCCTGACCGCCGGCCGTGGCCGCGACCCCTATCCTGCGCCTGAGCTCGAGCCGATCAGCAAGCCCATGGGTGGTGATCCGGACGATGCACGGCCGCGTCAGAAGCGCCGTGCCTTCAGCACTGCGCCGCTGTGGATCATGATCGTGGCGCTGTTCGCCTCGCTGGTCGCGTTGGGCTGGTGGAGCATGCAGCAGGTGTCCAGGCTCGAGACGCAACTGGTCGCCACCCAGGAAAGCTTTGCGCGCATCAGCGAAGATGCGGCAGGGCGCCTGCAGGATATTTCCGGGAAGGTGGTGGCGACGGAGTCCAGTGTCACTACCGAAGGCGAGGCCCTGAAGCTGCGTATCAAGCAGCTGGAGCAGCAGACGCTGGAACTGGCCGAGCAGCAGCGTGCGATCACGACCCAGCAGGAGAGCCTGACCGGCAAGCAGGGTAATCAAGATCAACGCCTGGATGAGCAGGGCATTCGAATCGGCCGCATCGTCGCCGAAGTACGCGATCACCGGTCGGCGACCACGACGTTGGGCGAGACCGTCCAGGGTGTTGCCGGCGAACAGGCCGAACTCAGATCGTCGGTCTCGCAATTGGAACAGTCGGTGGGAGAACTGGCCACGCTGTCGACTCGCATTGACGGTCTGGACAAGCTGCCCGCCCGGATCGACGGGCTGAACAAGGATATCGCCGCGTTGAAGCAGCGGGGCGATTCCAGCCCGGCGATAACCCGGCTCGAACAGGACCTCTTGATCCTGCGCAGCGAACTGGACAACCGGCCGGCAGCCAGGCCTGGCGTCGATACGTCGGAGTTCGATTCGTTCCGCGCTCAGGTGACCCGCACCATCAATGGGTTGCAGGGCCAGGTCGCCAACCTGCAGCGGCAGATCGACCAGCGCTAGCGTCGAACGGAAAAAACCCGCTGAGCATCGCGCGCAGCGGGTAGGCGAATCAGCCAAACGAGGAGCAGCGGTTTACAGGTCCAGGGCCAGGGACAGCGCGATGCCCTGGTTGCGGTTGTCGTTGCCCTGGTAGTTGTAGTTGGCGCGAAGGCTGAGGCCCGCGGCCAGCTGATGGGCGACGCCCACGCTGAAACGGGTCTGGTCGCCGGTCGGGACGGCGCCGGGTAGGGTGAAGGTGTTGTTCTCGACACTGTTCAGCGACATGCGCAAGTCGTCACGTTCGTCATCCTCGCGTTCCACTTCGCGGGCGACCTCGGCAAACAAGCGGGTGCGCTGCGTGAGGGCGTAGTTGCCGAACAGGCCGACCGATAGACGCAGCGAGTCGAGTTCCTGGTCTTCATAGCTCAAGGCCGTCGCACTGGTGCCTTTCTCGCGGTAGCCGTCCACCTCGATCTTCTGGTAACTCGCGCCGATGAACGGACCGAACTGCAGCGGATCGCCGATCTGCATCAGATTGAAGCCGGTCTTGGCCGCTACGCCCCAGAGCAGCCCTTCAGTGCTGCCCTGTTCGGAGCGTTCGGTTATGCCCAGGGCGAAGGTGCGCTTCAAGTCGTCGTAGTCCAGATAGCCGGCACTGAGGCTCAGATCGGCAAAGAAGCGGTCCTGCTGGTAGCTGGCGAACGCACTCGCCAGGTAGCTGCGCATGTCGTAATCCGAATCCGCGGCGCCCAGGCTCAGTGAATTCTGCGCCAGGCCCAGGCTGAGGCCGGCCAGCCAGTTTTCGCTGATCCTGTTGCTCAGTCCGATGGCCAGCGCAGGGCTGTCGCCGTCACCGCCGCCAAAACCGTCGTACTCCGGTCGGTTGTAGCCGCCCTGGACGAAGGTTCGCCAGGTACCGATCGCCTGCCAGTTGCCACGCTGCACGGCCAGCTCGTTGTCGAGCATCTGCAGGTGATTGCGCAACGCCGAGCGGCCCATCTCGGGCAGCAGCGAGATTTCTGCCGGCGCCGAGAGAATCGAATAGACATAGTCGGCGCTGATCTGGTGGACGGCGGTGGTCGGATGCACGGCGTCGTTGAACAGCAGGCGATTGGGGTCTGCGTTGGCGGTACCCAGGCCGTAGGTTGGATCGAGCTGGCAACCGGCACCTTCGAAACAGACGGCGTTCTGGTTGATCGTCGGGTCGAAACCGAAGCGGGCGAGATCGGCGTGAACCTCCGAGAGCAGCAGGCGGTTGTTGAGCAGCACATAGTTGCCGCCTTGTGCCTGCAGGCCGGCCGCCATCTCTTCGTTGAAGGTGTCGCTGAGACCGTTGAGGAACGATTCGAAGCCCGGCAGGCTGTTGCCCAGGGGTGTGCTGCCCACATCGGGCAGGTCTGAAATGACGATGTAGCGGGCCCCGGCCGCTTGCAGCGAGCCGACGGCTGCGACCATGTTCGCGGCGGCCTGCGCCATCGTGACCGGATAGCCGTTCTGGACGAGCTGGAAAATGTCGTTGGCGCCGCCGTTGAGGTAGTACAGGCCGTTTGGATCGACCTGCGGATTTTCCACCAGATAACCCGGACGGCTGCGCGACAGTCCACCGGCGGCAACGGTCGAAGTACCGATCAGCGAATCCAGAATCTGATCCGAACGGTAACCTCCCACCGCATAGTTGGTACCGTCTGGATTGCCCGTCAGCAGCTCCGGCAGCAGGGGGGTAGAGGGCAGTGACTGCAAGCCCAGGCGATTGGCGAGTACCTGGGTAACAACCTGGCCCGCATACTCGCTGTTGTCAGCGGCATAGGTCGGACCGGTGCGGTTGGTGAAGCGCAGGCCGCCCGTTGGGTTTCCGCCTGCCAGCGGGCTTGCGGTGTCCGGAAAATTGCCGGCATCGCTCAGCGAGTCACCGAAGGTGACGAATTGGCTGTATGGGCCGGTTTGCGCGTGGGCCGCAACGGACGTCCCCGCCAGCAGCACGGCGAGAGCAAGGGGTTTGAGCACGCTCTGCACTTGAGGTATCTCCTTATTGTTATTGGCGTCAGGCGCGTTCGGCGCCGACCTCTCAACGCTAGTCGCCCCGCGTAACCGACATAAGCCCTCGAAAGCGTCATTTTTCAGCCCGCGCCGCTGTCGCTCTAACGGATTACTGACGCGACGGCCGTCTGAATCTATTTGTTACAAATTCAAGAGCGCTCGTTCGTGGTGCGATGGCGCCGGGCGCTGGCCTGCGAATCCGTTAAAGCCGCATGGAGTGTAGGGGCAAGCGATTGACTGTCTGATCACCGTCCAGGCGCAACGGCAAGCGCGGCTCGGTCAGGATCGAATGTCGAGGTGCTACCATTCGCTGCGGCTGACACAAGGGTGTGGATAGCCGTTACCAAGTCTTCTCTCGAGTGATACGAAACATGACGTCCTTGATCGACGTGTTGTCGAGCCGCCTGGCCACCTTGCTGCCCAGTGAACTCAAACCGGACGAGTTCATGAAGCTGATCGTTCCGCACCGCCATTCGCTGTTGCTCAGCCAGCGCCGGGCGACCTTGATCGTCAACCGGGTCAGGCTGTTCGCCTTCCTCTTTGCCGTGCTCACCCCGGTCTGGGGCATCATCGACCTGATGGTTTTCAGCTACCCGCTGTGGCTTGGCCTCGCCACCTTCCGGTTGCTGGCCTGCGCGGCCTTCGCATGCCTCCTACTGTTCTATCGGCCCAGCGGCAACCTGTTCGATGCCTATCGCGCCGTTGCGCTGCTGTTTGCCATTCCTACCCTGTTCTATATCGCCTCGCATACGCTGCTCGGCGGCTTTCAGCTCACGCAACTGTCGGCTGTCGTGGCGACGGGCTATGCCTTTCTACCCTTCGTGCTGATGGCTGGCCTGGCCATATTTCCGCTCACGCTTGTGGAAAACGTCGTGATGGCTTGTGTCTTGCTGCTGGCGCAGGCGTTGGCCGGATATCTGTCGTGGGCGACGCTGAACTGGCCGTCGTTCGCTGGCGGCTTCTGGTTGCTGATCCTGATCGCAGGGGTCACCACGCTCGCGAGCCTCAGCCAATTGGCGTTCATGATCGCTCTGGTGCGCCAGGCCATTCGCGACCCGCTCACCGGCGTCTTCTCGCGCGGCAGCGGTCAGGAAATCCTGCAATTGCAGTGGGATACCGCGCGACGCCACGACACTGGCCTGGCCGTCGCATTCATCGATCTCGACCATTTCAAATCAATCAACGACACCTTCGGCCATGAGGCCGGAGACCTCATGTTGCGTGAATGCACCCAGCACATGCTGTCCAGTCTGCGCAGCACGGACACCTTGTTGCGTTGGGGGGGCGAGGAGTTCGTCGTGATCATGCCTGACACTGATCTCGATCAGGCTCGACTGGCGCTGACGCGCATGGTGCGCAATGGCCTGGGAGCGCGTCCTGACGGCAATCGCCTGACGGCCAGCATCGGGGTGGCCGAACGCTGCGCGGACTTCGCCGAGAGCGCGCGCGGCCTGCTCGAACTGGCAGACAAGCGCATGTACGTGGCAAAAACGACCGGGCGCAACAGGCTCTGCTTCGATACCGATGGCGTGGTCGGCACGCCGTCGGCCGCCGCCTCGAAATGACGGCGTCCCTCAGGCATCAACCGAGAACACATGCTTAAGGTACGCGACGAAGGCTTCGTCCCGACACATGGTCTTGCCGGGGGAGTCGGAGATTTTCGCAACCGGTTGGCCGTTGCAACTGGTCATCTTGATCACCATGTTGGTCGGCTCGACGCCCGGTATGTCACAGGTCAGCTGGGTGCCGATACCGAAGCTGGTATTGCTGCGGCCGGCCAGCGCGCGATAGATGCCAAGTGCCTTTGGAAAGTCGAGGCCATCGGAGAACACCAGTTGCCGGGTCATCGGATCGATGCCGAGGTGGCGGTAGTGGGCGATGGCTTTTTCAGCCCACTCGACCGGGTCCCCGGAGTCATGGCGCAGGCCGTCGAACAGTTTTGCCAGGTACAGATCGAAATCGGCCGTGAACGCATCCATGGTGATGCAGTCGGTGATGGCGATGCCCAGTGCCCCGCGATATTCGCGGGCCCAGCAATCGAGCGCGGCGCTCTGGCTGTCGATCAGCCTGGGCCCCAGCTGCTGGTGCGCCATGATCCATTCATGCGCCATGGTGCCCATGGGCCTGAGCCGGCGCGTCCTGGCCAGGTGCACGTTGCTGGTGCCAACGAAACGCCCCGGGAACCCATCCTTTAGGCGGTCCACGACCATGGCCTGAACCGCATAGGAAAAGCGCCGGCGCGTACCGAAATCGGCAAGATTGAATCCTGTGAGCTCTTCCGCGGTGGCTTCGCCGCGCAGCCATTCGAGCTTTTCGTCGAGCCGTGCCTCGGCTTGCTCGAGCGTCACGTCCGGATAGCGCGCGCGATTGCGCACCTCGCTGATGATGGCCAGCAGCGGCACCTCGAAAAGGATCACATGGAGCCACGGACCTTTCAGGTAGACCACCAGTTCGCCGGCTTCGACCTCGACCCGAACGTAGCGCAGATCGAAGCGAAAGAGCCCCAGAAAGCGAATGAAGTCCGGCTGCATGTAAGGGATCTGGTCGAGGAAGGCGAGTTCGTCCTGGCTGATCTTGAGCTCGGCGAGCGCCTCGATCTGCTGGCGGATCGCATCCAGGTAGGGCGCCAGGTCCTCGCCGGAGCGGCTGCGAAACGCCCATTCGACTTCGGCGTTGGGGTAGTGATGCAGCACAGCCTGCATCATCGTCAACTTGTAGTAGTCGGTATCCAGCAGGCTTTGAACGATACGGTTCGAAAAGATCTTCTCGCTCATCGGCGGCTCCTGAAGGTGCGGGCGGGTATCAGGCTCCTCCGATACCTTCGATCACCTTACCGGTGCCGCCGCAATTTTGGCACTGCCCCGATTCGCTTCGACCACTGCCGTTGCACACCGGACAGATATTTTCGCCGGTGCCAGGTGTTCCCGGCACCGCTTCATCTCCGGGATTGGTTAATGGATTCGCGTTATTAGAGTCGGTCATGTCGATAGCTTCCGTTGGGCTGGTTTGTCATATCGGTCACGGATACATCGATAAAAAACGTTAAAGACGATCAACGTTTTTCATGTGTCGGTTTATTGTCGCCCTGATCGCGCTACTTTAACTTAACGCTAATTGGCGGTAAGCAGTAGAAAAACAAAAAGGGCAAGGTTTAACCCTTGCCCTTTTTGTAGCGGGACAAATCAGCTATTGCTGCTGCGTCCACCACCGTGGCTGTTTTGCCCGCCTTTGCGGCCTGCTTCCGAGGCCTTTTCGCGGTCGTTGGCGAAGTTGCCGCCACTGTTGTGGCCGCCTTTCTTGCCTGCTTCCGACGCTTTTTCGCGATCATTGGCAAAGTTGCCGGGATTCTTGTTTGGCATGTCTTTTTCTCCTCAATGGATACAGACTCTACAGGGCTGACAATACTCATCAGCCTTCATGATTTCAGAGCCCGGTTACGCCTCAGGAGTTTCCACGCGTAACAAACGGCAGACGAATGGTTGTCGTGGCTAATTCGAACTACGGTTGTTATGAAACAAGCGAAACGGAACCCGCTTAGTTGCAGTTTCGTTTGAACTAACGCCGCCACGTTGATTGCATACAGCCAGTACCCGCTGGCCGTTCCGCTGCCCAATTGACCGGACTCAAGGGCCGTGGCGCGAGCGCCGTACAAATGTCACCACTGGCAGGGTTTCGTGAACCGTTCGTGGTGAAAGCGACCGCTCCCGGTCGCGTTGCCAATCGAACCGCTACGCGCCGCCGGGCTCTATAGCTTTGTCTATTGGCGAGCCTGTGGAGGCAGCATGGAAAACTATCACATCACGCAAGACGGCGACCGTTGGGTACTGCGCGAGGAAGGAGACAAGCGGGCGCTGCTCGAAGCCGCGACCAAGGAAGACATCATCAACGAAACCCGTGACTACATGAAGCTGCGTACCGCTTCAGTGAAGATTCATACCCAGGATGGCAAGATCGAGGAGGAACGGACCTACCCACGTGACCAGGACCCCCGTGCGACCAAAGGCTGAAGTCAGGCGGGCCGTGGGTCGACGCGCCGCCGGGCGGGCCGCGTGACCCGTGCGACCGTCCAGCAGGCAAGGATGAATGGCATCGTCAGGGCGGGCAGACTCAACTGATCGAACACCAGCTTGCAACCTATGGCCAGTGCGATGCCCAGCGCGGGTACCCACGCCGAGCGGTGCACCTGGCTCAGCGCCAGCGCCGCCAGGGCGGGGTTATAGCCGGCCAGCCCGGCGAGCGCCTGCGCCTCGGTCACCCCGGTCAGTAGCGCGCAGTACACACCGAGCGCCGAGCCGCAAAGTGCCCATAGCCCTGATCGAATGTCGGCGACCAGAACGGCCAGCAGCAGGCAAAGCCCTGCCTGCGGGCCACCGAGGAACATGACCTGGCCAATGCCGCTTGCCATGGCACTCAGCGCCCCCAGGGCGTCCGGTGCGGACTCGGCTAAGGTGGTGGCCGTGGCCGGGGCGAGCATGCCGGCGACCGCCAGCGTCACCCAGCCCAAGAGCACGAACGCCAGCGTGAACACCGCCGGCCCGCCACGCTCGCGCATGACGTTCAACAGGCGCCTTTGCAACACGCTCGAAAGCGCCCCGCCGAGTGTTGCCAGGAGCAGCGCCCATGCAGAAGGGCCCAGTGCGAGGCTGATCAGCAGGCCCAGCAGAGCGGAGTTGTAGCCGTACAGCCCGGTCTCGATGTCCTGGCGCGCATAGCCCAGCCACCAGGCGGTCAGCGTACCGCTGAGCAAACCGAGCAGGCAGCCGGCCAGCAGCGTAGGCGCATGGAGGATGATTGCGACCAGGATCAGTAACCCGCATGCCGGGTTCGCCTGAAGGAAAATCTGGCTGAGGCCGTTGAGTACCGCATGGGCGGCGTGCGGAAAAGGGCGGCGCCACATGGTTAGCCGCGACGAGCGAGCGGCAGCCCGGCCCACCGGCCAAAGCGGGCCTGCGCTCCGGCAGGTGCGGGGCCGCGCGGGTGAAAACAGGCGCTGCCGACGACCAGCAACAAGGCCGAGGCATGGCCGTGAACGGGCTCGATCACGAACCAGCGCGGGGTGTTCATCGTGTCTGTGAGTCCGGATTCTCGACCCATGAGTGTTTGGCCTTGATGCCCGCTGGCGGACGGACGAGCACTGCGTTCACTTGCCCGTCTCGTCCGCTGAGAATCATCTAATTGAGCGTCTCGATCCGCAGGGAGTTGGTCGTGCCGGGCTGGCCCAGCGGCACGCCAGCGGTAATCACCACGGTATCGCCGGTACCGGCCATGCCCTGTGCTCGGGCGAGTTCGAGGGCGTTCAGGCAAACGTGCTCCATGTCATGCATCGGCGCATCGATGACCGAGTAGACGCCCCAGGCCACGGTCAGCTTGCGGGCAGTCGCGACGTTGGGCGTCAGGCTGAGGATCGGCGTACTTGGCCGCTCGCGAGAGGCGCGCAGGCTGGAACGGCCGGACTCGGTGTAGTTCACCAGCACCGCGACCGGCAGAATCGAGCTGATTCGGCGGATCGCGCAACTGATGGCGTCTGGCAGCGTGGCTTCGGCGTTTGGCCGATGCACGTCGAGCTGAGCCTGGAAGTCGGGGCCGCTTTCCACTTGCCGAATGATCTTGCTCATCATGCTTACTGCTTCGTGCGGGTAGTCGCCCGACGCGGTTTCGGCCGAAAGCATCACCGCATCGGCGCCTTCGGCCACAGCGTTGGCCACGTCAGTGACCTCGGCGCGCGTCGGTGCAGGAGAGAAGCGCATCGACTCGAGCATCTGCGTGGCCACGACCACCGGACGCCCGAGCTGGCGGCAGGTGCGAACGATATTCTTCTGGATACGCGGCACGTTTTCGGCCGGTACTTCTACTCCCAGATCACCTCGCGCCACCATGATCGCGTCGCTCAGCCGGGCGATCTCGCGCAGATGCTGCACCGCCGAAGGCTTCTCGATCTTGGCCATGAGAAAGGCGCGGCCGTCGATCAGCCCGCGTGCTTCATGGATGTCCTGGGGGCGCTGCACGAAGGAAAGCGCCACCCAGTCGACACCCAGCTCCAGGCCGAAGGCCAGATCGCGGCGATCCTTGTCAGTCAGCGGGCTCAGCTCCAGCACCGCTTCGGGCACGTTGACTCCTTTGCGGTCCGACAGCTCACCGCCCGCGACCACGCGTGTGTCGATCGCGTTGTCATGTTTGGCGATGACGGTCAGGCGCAGGCGGCCATCGTCCACCAGCAGGCTCATGCCAGGCTGCAGCGCGTCGATGACTTCCGGATGGGGCAGATTCACGCGGCTACTGTCTCCCGGTGTCGGGTCGAGATCGAGGCGCAGGGTCTGGCCGCGCACCAGCTGGACCTTTCCTTCAGCGAAACGCCCAACCCGCAGTTTGGGACCCTGCAAATCCATGAGGATACCGATCGGCTGATTCAGCTCGCGCTCCACCTCGCGTATCCAGGCGAAGCGTTCGGCGTGGTCGGCGTGCTCGCCGTGGCTGAAGTTGAGGCGGAACAGGTTGACGCCGTTCTCCACCAGCTCGCGCACATCGGCAATGCTGCGGGTGGCCGGTCCGAGGGTGGCGAGAATCTTGACCTTCTTGTCGGGTGTCATGGCAGGGCTCTATCGGCAGTGGTTGATGACGCGTGTAACAGACGCGTGTAGCAGACGCGCGTACAGACGGACGCTTGAGGCGAACGCGCGTTGCCACCGCCCTCACGGCGATGGCGGCAGGACCAGGATGGCGCGAAAGTCATTGACGTTGGTGCGGGTCGGGCCGGTCATCAGCAGGGCATCGAGTGCCTGGAAATAACCGTAGCCATTGTTGTTGGCCAGTTCGTCGGCCGCGTTCAGGCCGAGCGCTTCGGCGCGGGCGAAGCTGTCCGGCGTCATCAGCGCGCCGGCGTTGTCTTCCGAGCCGTCGATACCGTCGGTATCACCGGCGAGCGCATAGACGTTCGCCAGTCCCTGCAGGTTTTCCGTGAGGCTCAGGAGGAACTCGGCGTTGCGGCCGCCACGGCCGTTTCCGCGTACCGTCACTGTGGTTTCGCCGCCGGAGAGAATGACGCAGGGCGGGGTGATCGGCTGTCCATGCAGCACCACCTGGCGAGCGATGCCTGCATGGACCTTGGCCACTTCCCGCGACTCGCCTTCCAGGTCGCCGAGAATCAGCGGCGTGATTCCAGCCGCGCGGGCTTTCTCCGCCGCCGCATCGAGCGATTGTTGTGGCTTGGCGATCAGTTGGAAATGGCTGCGTGACAGGCACGGGTCGTTCGGTTTGACGGTTTCCGAGCGCGGGTCCTCCAGCCAGGCGCGCACATGCTGCGGGATCTCGATGTCGTAGCGCGCCAGGATGGCCAGCGCCTCGGCAGACGTCGTCGGGTCGGCCACGGTCGGACCGGAGGCGATCACCGTCGCCTCGTCGCCGGGTACGTCGGAAATCGCGTAGGTGTAGACGCTGGCCGGCCAGCAGGCCTTGGCCAGCCGACCGCCCTTGATCGCGGAGAGATGCTTGCGCACGCAGTTCATCTCACCGATGTGCGCGCCGGAGCGCAGCAGCGCCTTGTTGATGGCCTGTTTGTCGGCGAGGCTGATGCCCTCGGCCGGAAGCGCCAGCAGCGAGGAACCGCCACCGGACAGCAAAAAGATGACCCGGTCGCTTTCGTCGAGATTGCTGACCAGCTCCAGGACTCGACGGGCGACGCGCTCGCCCGCATCGTCCGGCACGGGATGCGCGGCTTCGACCACCTCGATCTTGCGACAGTCGGCGCCATGGCCATAGCGCGTGACGACCAGGCCGGACAGTTCGCCTTCCCAGACACCTTCGATGGCTTCGGCCATGGCTGCAGCGGCTTTGCCGGCGCCGATGACGATGGCGCGTGCGCTGCGATCGGCGGGCAGATGGTCGGCCAGCACCTGGCGTGGATGGGCGGCGTCGATGGCGGCGGTGAACAGCTCGCGCAGCAAGGCTTGCGGGTCGAGGCTCATGTACAGCTCCTTCTATTGGATTCTGCTGCCGATTCCAGACCTTAGGGCTCGATAACGCAAGCATTAAGGTCTGGAATCGACCCACCCGGCAGTCGGGCCGTGACACCTTCTGCCGGACAGGTCGAAAGGATGCCGCCCGAAGGCGGCGAGGAAAGCGGCTGTCGACCGGGGCGTCGCGTCGTGGGGAAGCGGTGATTCCAAGCGCCCCGTGAGACATCCGTTTTCCTGTGTGGCGTTGAGCGCAGCGCCATCCTGCGTCGCTGTCTGGGTCCAACGCAGGATGGCGCGGCTCAACTCAACTCAGGTCATGCTTTGCGGATCGAGAAGTTGGCCATGTGCTCCAGCCCCTTGATCAGCGCGGAATGGTCCCAGCCGCTGCCGCCAATGGCCGCGCAGGTGCTGAACACCTGCTGGGCGTTAGCGGTGTTGGGCAGGTTCAGACCCAGCTCGCGAGCGCCGGCCAGCGCCAGGTTCAGGTCCTTCTGGTGCAGGCTGATGCGGAAGCCTGGATCGAAGGTGCCCTTGATCATGCGTTCGCCATGCACTTCAAGAATCTTCGAACCGGCGAAGCCGCCCATCAGCGCTTCACGTACCCGTGCCGGATCGGCGCCGTTCTTCGCCGCGAACAGCAGGGCCTCGCCGACGGCCTGGATATTCAGCGCGACGATGATCTGGTTGGCCACCTTGGCGGTCTGGCCGTCACCGTTGCCGCCTACCAGGGTGATGTTCTTGCCCATGGCCTGAAACAGCGGCAGGGCGCGAGCGAAACTGTCCTCGCTACCGCCGACCATGATCGACAACGTGGCGGCCTTGGCACCGACTTCGCCACCCGACACGGGCGCATCGAGGTATCGGGCACCGGTGGCGTCGATCCTTTCGGCGAATTGCTTGGTGGCACTAGGGGAGATCGAACTCATGTCGATCACCAGTTTGTTGGGGCCGACACCCTCGGCGATGCCGTTCTCGCGGAACAATACGTCTTCGACCTGCGGGGTGTCCGGCACCATGATGATGATGAATTCAGCTTCCAGAGCCACTTCCTTCGGGCTGGCCAGGGCGACGGCGCCCGCTTCGATCAACGCGGCGGGAGCCCGGTCGTGGTGTTCGGAAAGAAAGAGGCTGTGCCCGGCTTTGAGAAGGTTCTGAGCCATGGGCAGGCCCATGATGCCGGTGCCGATAAATCCGATTTTAGCCATGATGTTTTCCTCTTGATTCAGTCTGGGTCGCTGCAACACTGTCGGTTGGCAAGACGCTGTCGAAACCGCCCGCGGCCGGAGGCCTGGGCCAACATCCACCGTTCCGCGTGGCCCGGGGGCCTCGTCTTGCCTGCATCGGGTGTGTTCTCAACGGTTTAGATGGCGTTGTGCGTTTTCAGCCAGCCGAGGCCGGCCGTGGTAGTGGTGGCCGGCTTGTATTCGCAACCGACCCAGCCCTGATAGCCGATGCGGTCCAGATGCTCGAACAGGAAGCGGTAATTGATCTCGCCGGTACCCGGTTCGTTGCGGCCTGGGTTGTCGGCGAGCTGTACATGGTTGATCGCCGCCAGGTTGGTTTCGAGGGTTCGCGCCAGATCACCTTCCATGATCTGCATGTGATAGATGTCGTATTGCAGGAAGAGGTTGCTGCTGCCGACCTTGGCGCGAATCTCCATGGCCTGCGAGGTGTTGTTGAGGAAGAAGCGCGGGATGTCGCGGGTGTTGATCATTTCCATGACCAGTCGGATACCGACGGCTTCGAGCTTCTTGGCCGCGTAGCGCAGGTTCTCGATGAAGGTCATTTCCAGCGTACCCAGGTCTGCGCCCTTCGGTGCGATACCGGCGAGGCAGTTGATCTGCGTATTGCCCAGCACCTTGGCGTAGGCGATGGCCTGGTCTACGCCTGCACGAAATTCCTCGACCCGCTCAGGATCGCAAGCGACGCCGCGGTCACCCTTGGCCCAGTCGCCGGCTGGCAGGTTGAACAGCACCTGGGTCAGGCCGTTGGCGTCCAGGCGGGCCTTGATGTCCTCGACCGGGTAGTCGTATGGGAACAGGTACTCGACGCCGGTGAAGCCTGCTTCGGCAGCGGCGGCAAAACGGTCGAGGAAATCCATCTCGGTGAACAGCATGGACAGGTTGGCGGCAAAACGGGGCATGGTGTTTCTCCTTTTTTGTCTGTAGGGACAATCCGGTGATGCTCGTGGTGGTCGCGCGGCACGCGGCCATCCTCGGTGTGGCGGTTTCGGTGGATGTGCTTCGCGACATTCACACCTACGGGCCCGACGTGTTCCTGCCCGTAGGACGGAAGACCGTGAAGCGTCTTCCGCGCGTTTGGTCAATCAGTCCAGCAGCCCAACCGCGGTCGGGGCGTCTTGGCGGCCCTGGGCCAGCGCCTCGAATTCGTTGACGGCGTCGATCTCGGTACCCATCGCGATGTTGGTGACGCGCTCGAGAATCACCTCGATCACCACCGGCACCTGATGCTCGGCCATCCAGGCCTGGGCCTGTTCGATGGCCGGGCGCAACTCTTCCTGCCTGAACACCCGGATCGCCTTGCAGCCCAGGCCCTCCACCACGGCGACGTGGTCGACCCCGTAGCCTTCCATACCGCTCTGGTCGGCATTGATGTTCTCGAAGCCCAGCTGCACGCAGTAATCCATTTCGAATCCGCGCTGTGCCTGACGGATCAGCCCGAGGTAGGCGTTGTTCACCAGGATGTGGATGTAGGGCAGCTTGAACTGCGCACCCACCGCCAACTCCTCGATCATGAACTGGAAGTCGTAGTCGCCGGAAAGCGCCACCACCTTGCGTTGCGGGTCGGCCGCGACCACGCCGAGCGCTGCCGGAATGGTCCAGCCGAGCGGGCCGGCCTGGCCGCAGTTGATCCAGTGGCGCGGCTTGTAGACGTGCAGGAACTGCGCGGCGGCGATCTGCGACAAGCCAATGGTGCTGACGTAGCAGGCATCCTTGCCGAATGCGTTGTTCATGCATTGGTACACGCGCTGCGGCTTCATCGGCACGGAGTCGAAGTGCGTCTTGCGCAGCAGGGTGCGCTTGCGCTCCTGGCAGTCGGCAGCCCATGGCGTGCGATCCGGCAACCTGCCGGCGGCCTTGCGTTCTCTGGCGACTTCGACGAACAGCTTCAGCGCGGCGCCGGCGTCGGAGGTGATGCCGAAGTCCGGCGAGAATACCCGGCCGATCTGGGTCGGCTCGATATCCACGTGTACGAAGGTCCGGTCCTTGGTATAGACCTCGACCGAACCGGTGTGACGGTTGGCCCAGCGGTTACCGATGCCGAGCACGAAATCCGAGGCCAGCATGCTGGCGTTGCCGTAGCGATGGCTGGTCTGCAGCCCGCACATGCCGGCCATCAAGGGATGGTCATCGGGGATCGAGCCCCAACCCATCAGCGTCGGGATCACCGGGACGCCAACGGTCTCTGCGAATTCCACCAGCAGCGCTTCGGCGCCCGCGTTGTAGATGCCGCCGCCGGCCACGATCAGCGGGCGTTCGGCAGCGCAGAGCATGTCGATGGCCTTTTCGATCTGCTTGCGGGTCGCGGCGGGCTTGTACACCGCCAGCGGCTCGTAGGTGTCCACGTCGAATTCGATCTCGGCCATCTGTACGTCGAACGGCAGGTCGATCAGCACCGGACCGGGGCGACCCGAGCGCATCACGTGGAAGGCTTGCTGGAACACGCGCGGCACCAGGGCCGGCTCGCGCACGGTAACCGCCCACTTGGTCACCGGCTTGGCAATCGATTCGATATCCACCGCCTGGAAATCTTCCTTGTACAGGCGAGCGCGCGGCGCCTGGCCGGTGATGCAGAGAATCGGGATGGAGTCGGCCCAGGCCGAATAGAGGCCGGTGATCATGTCAGTGCCGGCGGGGCCGGAGGTGCCGATGCAGACGCCGATGTTGCCCGCCTTGGTACGGGTATAACCCTCGGCCATGTGCGAGGCGCCTTCGACGTGGCGAGCGAGAATGTGGCGGATACCGCCGTCGGCGCGCAGGGCAGAGTACAGCGGGTTGATCGCGGCACCGGGGATGCCGAAGGCGGTGTCGATACCTTCCTTGCGCAAGACCGCAACCGCGGCATCGATTGCTCTCATTCGGGCCATGGATCGTTCCTCCTACGTGTACTCGATAGTTTTTATACGTGGCCCAAGCATGCAGCGCTGGAACCCGAGGCGGAATTGGCCGAAACTTCAGTTCTGTCGATATCAGGAGTATCGAATGGATCGCTACACCACCTTGCACAGCTTCGTTCTGGTCGCTGAGAACGGCAGCTTCGCCGCCGCGGCGCTCAAGGAAGGCGTCACGCCGGTGGTCATGGGCCGGCGCCTCGACGCGCTGGAGCGCCACCTGGGCGTCAAGTTGATGCACCGCTCGACCCGTGGGTTGGCGTTGACCGATCTGGGCGAGCAGTATCTGGAACGCGCGCGCGGGCTGCTCAAGGATTTCGACGAAGCGGACGCCAGCATCAGCCACGACCGCACCTCGGTGCGCGGGCACCTCGTGGTGTCGGCGCCCGCCGCGTTCGGCCGCCGCCACATCGGCCCGCACGCGCCGGCTTTCCAGGCGCGTTATCCGGACCTGCAACTGTCGTTCAATTTCACCGACAGCGTGGTCGATCTGGTGCGTCACGGCTACGACATGGGCATCCGTATCGGCGAGGTGACCGACCCCAATTACGTCGCCATCAAGCTGTTCCCAAACCGCCGCGTGGTCTGCGGCGCGCCGGAGTATTTCGAGCGGCAGGGCGTGCCCCGCACGCTGGAAGACCTCTCGCGGCATAACTGCCTGGCGTTCAACCTGCAGGGCGGGCAGCAGCGCGGCTGGACCTTTCTGCGCGACGGTAAACAAGTGGCGGTGCGCGTGTCGGGCAACCTCGACTGCAACGACGGCGAGCTGCTGTTCGACTGGGTCAAGCAGGGCATCGGCATCGGCTGGCGCTCGACCTGGGAGATTCAGGCCGAACTCAAGCGCGGCGAACTGGTGACAGTGCTCGATGGGTTCGCGCTGTCGGCCTACGACATCCAGGCGGTCTATCCGCAGCAGCGGTATCTGCCGGCCAAGGTACGTTTCTTCATCGACTACCTGAAGGCGATCTACAACGCACCCGGCTACTGGGAGGTCCGCTGAGCCTGAGGCGAATCCGCTAGCGGCCAACCGGGTCGAACCTCGGGGGCCGGCTGCTAGTCTCAGCACAGACAGCTATCGGTGCGAGGCTACCCGTGGATTCTCTGAAAATCGCCACCTTCAACATCAACGGCATTCGTGCGCGCCGGGCCAACCTGCTCGACTGGCTTGAGCGTGAACAGCCCGATGTGGTCTGCCTGCAGGAACTCAAGGCTCAGGACGCGGACTTTCCCATCGACGATATCCGCGCCGCCGGCTACGGGGCGATCTGGCATGGGCAGAAATCCTGGAATGGCGTGGCGATACTCTCACGCGGTGATGACCCTCTCGAGATTCGCCGCGGCCTGCCTGGCGATCCGGACGACAGCCACAGCCGTTATCTGGAAGCCGCGGCCCACGGCGTCATCGTCGCCTGCCTCTACCTGCCCAACGGCAATCCGCAACCGGGGCCGAAATTCGACTACAAGCTCGCCTGGTTCGAGCGTCTGATCGAGCATGCGGCCGGCCTGTTCGACAGCGGTCATCCGGTGGTGCTGGCCGGCGATTACAACGTCGTGCCCACCGATGAGGACATCTATAACCCGCGGTCCTGGACCAAGGATGCGCTGCTGCAGCCGGAAAGCCGTGCCTGCTATGAGCGTCTGCTGGAGCAGGGCTGGACCGATGCGTTGCGCGCCCGGTATCCCGACGAGCGCATCTACACGTTCTGGGATTACTTTCGCCAGCACTGGCAGAAAAACGCCGGCCTTCGTATCGATCATTTGCTGCTCAGTGCCGATCTGGCGCCCCGCCTGCTCGATGCCGGCGTGGACCGCTGGGTGCGCGATCAGGCGCATGCCAGCGACCACGCACCGACCTGGATCACGCTGGCCACAGGCGATGCGGAAGCCAGTCCGCCGAAAAAACCGTCCAGGCGCCGATCGTCGTCCGCGACCGGGCAGCCGCGTGATGAGCGCTAGGCTCAAGGCAGGGCTCGGTAACCCGTTCCGGTCTTGTGTCTGAGTCCGTCGGCACGCCTGGATTCTTCCGATGGAAGAACGAAAGGAGCACCCATGATGAACCGGGATTCTGATCTGGTTGGCGGCAATGGATCACCGTTGAAAGTGGCAGGTGACGACCGGAGCGAGCTGTCCATCGATGAGGTGCTGAGCGAGGCCCTGCATGCGGTGCGGGCCCACTTGCGAATGGATGTCGCCTTCATCGGCGAGTTTCGCGAAGGGCTGCGGGTGTTTCGCCACATCGAGGGCAGCCATCGCAGCATGGCATTGACGGTCGGCGAGGGCGGGCCGCTGGAAGAAAGCTATTGCCAGCGCATCATCGACGGTCGCCTGCCTGAATTGATCCGCGATGCGCCTGAGTTCAAGGAAGCGCTGGCGCTTCCCGAAACCCGGAGCATTCCGATCGGCGCACACATGAGCGTACCTATCCGCTTCAGCGATGGTTCGCTCTACGGCACCTTCTGCTGCTTCAGTCGGCAAGCGGACCAAAGCCTCGACGACACCGATCTGGGAGCCATGCGCCTGTTCGCCCGCTTCGCTGGCGGGCTGCTCGAGCGGCATGCACTCAGCGCTCAGCAACGCAGCGAGAAATCAGAGCGCATCAGGGCGGTGATCCAGCGGCGGGACTTCTGGATGGTCTATCAGCCGATCTTCCATCTGGCTCACAACGTCGTCGTCGGGTACGAGGCGCTGGCGCGTTTTCGCCCCGAACCCTATCGTGCGCCGGACCGCTGGATGGACGAGGCGGGCGAGGTCGGGCTGCGCACGGAGCTGGAAACCGTCCTGCTCGAAACCGCGCTCGACGGCCTGCGCCTGATACCCGATGACGTGTACCTGTCGTTGAATGTCTGCCCTGACGCGCTGCTCGATGGTTCGGTGGTCGAACTGCTCGCCAGGCAACCCTTGCATCGCCTGATGCTCGAAGTCACCGAGCATCGATCCATCGTCGACTATGCGCTGATCGCCACGATCCTCGAGCCGTTGCGTCAGGCTGGCCTGCGCCTGGCGGTGGACGATGCGGGCGCCGGTTACGCCAGTTTCCGCCACATCCTCAAGCTCAAACCCGATGTGATCAAGCTGGACCGGAGCCTGATTAGTAATCTCGACAGCGACAGCGATTGCTGTGCGATGGCCGCAGCGCTGATCCGGTTCGCCGAGCAGACCGGCAGCAAAATCATCGCCGAGGGCGTCGAAACGGATGCCGAGCTGGCGGTTCTGCGCGGGTTGAAGGTGACCAAGGCCCAGGGCTACCTGTTGGGCATGCCGCAGCCTCTGGACGAGCCGGGTCGCTGAGGCAGGCACGGGGCGCATGCCGCATCGAGGCGGTGCGACCGGTCGCCGGGGCCACGTTGCGATGAGCCGCGCGTGGTGCGCATGGGCGGGGCCGTCTACAATCCAGTCCGCCGCGTCTTGTCTTGTCGGCGTGCGTGCCGGTCGTCGCCCTGCCGGTGCGCTGGCTCATTCCAATCCGGCTGGAGTTTCCAGTTTCCCCATGTTCAACCCCCGTCGCGCCCCGGTCTGGATCGCTGCCCTGGCGATGCTGCTGCATCTGGTGATGATGCCCCTGATGGGGGGCAGTGCGCCGATGCCCCGCATGGCCGGACACTGCCCGGTGACCGAGACCAGCCGGCAGGCTGTACAGGCGCTCGCCCTGCACGAGCACCTTGCGGGCCACGGCAGCCACGCAGCGCCTGGCGGCGAAACGCCCGCGCCTGCGCACCACTCCGACATGCCCTGTTGCTGCGCGGCGGGATTGCTGGTGGCGATACCGGGCAATGCGCCGGCGCTGAATCCACCGCGGCTGGCGCGCTCATGCGCCGTCGCGCCGGCGCTTTCGCCGCCGCTATCGCCACGTCATCGCTGGCCCAGCCTCAACCCTCGCGCTTCTCCGTACGCCTGATCGTCTCGAACTGGACCTGGATCCCACCCGTCTGCCGCCTGAGTTCGGCTGGCGGCGATCCGCGTTGCCCTCCCGGTGGCGGAAGGGCGTTGTTTTTCGATCGAGTGAGCCTTCATGTCATCATCCATTCCTGGCACCCAGCCCGAGGCGCCACCCCTTGCCGCGCGGGCGCAGCGCCCCCTGTTGGCGCTGGTCGTCCGTTTGCATCTCTGCGTGGGCCTGTTCGTCGGCCCGTTCATCCTCCTGGCGGCCTTGAGCGGCTTGGTCTATGCATTGACGCCACAGCTCGAGAACCGACTGTATGCCGAGCAGTTGTTCACCCACAGCGAGGGCCAACCGTTGCCGCTGGCACGCCAGGTGGAGACCGCCCAGCGCCATGTCGGCTCGGCGGCAACGCTGGCGGCGGTGCGTCCGGCACCGCGACCCGGCACCACCACGCGGGTCATGTTCAACGCACCGGGCCTGACGGCTTCACAGAGCCACGCCGTGTTCATCGACCCGGTGACGGCTGAGATTCGCGGCGATCTGCCGGTATACGGCACCACTGGGGTGCTGCCGCTGCGGACCTGGCTCGATCAGCTCCATCGCAGCCTGCTACTGGGCGAGCCGGGCCGGCTCTACAGTGAGCTGGCAGCGTCCTGGCTGTGGGTGGCGGCACTGGGCGGGCTGGTGCTCTGGACGATCCGCCGCCGTGCTGGGCGCTCGGCCAGCACGCAAGCTCTACGGCGCTGGCATGCCACGCTGGGGGTGTGGCTGCTGGTGGGGTTGCTGTTCTTTTCCGCCACGGGGCTCACCTGGTCGCGCTGGGCGGGAGGCAACATCGGCGTGGCAAGGGCCGCGTTCGGTATGTCCACGCCAAGCGTATCGACGGTACTGGCTGGCGAGGCTACGGCTCCCGCCGCTGAACATGCCCACCACCACGGAATGCCGATGGCGTCGGGCGAGGCCGTCGCCCCCGCGTTGTTCGATGCCGTGCTGGCAGTCGCGCGACGCAGCGGGATCGATGCCGCCAAGCTGGAAATCGTGCCCGCCGCCGGGCCTGATCGAGCCTGGACGGTGACTGAGATCGACCGCAATTGGCCGACTCAGGTTGACGCGGTCGCTGTCGACCCGCGCACCTTGGCGGTTACCGATCGCATCGATTTCGCGACCTTTCCGCTGGCCGCGAAGCTGACGCGCTGGGGCATCGACGCGCATATGGGGTCGTTGTTCGGCCTGGCCAACCAGCTATTGCTCGCGGTCACTGCGCTCGGTCTGGCGACGCTGGTGATCTGGGGTTACCTGATGGCGTGGCGCCGTCGTTCGTCTGTGCGCGGCACCGGGCTGCTGCAGGCGTTTCGCGGTCTTTCTCCAGCGACTCGCCTGACCACGGTAGCGGTGGCGGCGCTGTTCGGTTACTGCCTGCCGGTGCTTGGCGGCAGCCTGCTGCTGTTTCTTTTTGCCGAGTGGGCAGTGGCCGGGTGGCGACGAACCGATCACGCGCGCCGTCGGCAGGCCGGTTAAGCCGTCATCGCCCGGCGCTGGCCTGCCAGCCACCGCCGAGGACCTGATAGAGGCGGATGAGCGCGTTGAACTGGCGCTCGCGCAGTTGCACGACGGTGAGCTCGGTATCGAACAGGTTGCGCTGGGCGTCGAGGGTTTCGAGGTACGACGAATACCCGGCGCGATAGCGATCTCGCGCGTAGGTCAGTGAACGTGCGAGCACCGCGCGGCGCGCCTCGACGCGCTCGATCTGCCGTTGCAGATTGCCCACCGCGGACAGGCTGTCCTCCACGTCCGCGAACGCCTCCAGCGTGGTGGCGCGATAGGCGATGGCCGCCTGATCGCGCTGCGCAACCGCGATGTTCACCCCGGCTTCCAGGCGCCCCGCGGCGAAGATCGGCGCGAGAACGCTGGCGCCGATATCCCAGATGCGGACCGGGTCGAAGTCATGCGAATCGACGAAAAGCTGGCCCAGGCTGGCCGATAGCTGCACTTGCGGCAGGAAAAGGTCGCGCTGGGCCTGCAGGTTGATATCGCTCGCGGCCAGCAACAGCTCGGCCTGATGGATGTCCGGTCGCCGCCTCAGCAGTTCCGAGGGCAGTACGTCGGGTACGGGCGGCAGCCTCAGCGATAGCAGACCCTCGCCGCGTTGCACCGTACCGGGCAACTCGCCGATCAGCAGGCGCAGCACCTGTTCCTGCTCGTTGATCGCCTGTTGCAGCTGGGGCAGAAGCTGCGCCGTGGCTTCGAATTCGGACTGCGCCTGGCTCAGTTCCAGTTGCGAGGTGTAGCCGAGGCTGGCGCGGTCCTCGGCAACGCGCAGTGCCTGCTGGCGCGAGTCCACCGTTTCACGCGTCACCGACAACTGACGGTCCAGCGAAAGCAGTGAGACATAGGCGCGTGCCGTGGTGCTGGCAACCGCCAGGCGCACGGCATCGCGCTCGGCCTCAGTGGCCCGATACTGCAACTCGGCCGCCGCCCGCAGGCGCCGCAGTCGGCCCCAGACATCCAGCTCGTAGGACACCTGAAGCGCAGGCTGAACCGCGGTGGTATGGGTGAGGCCGAGCACGCTGAGCTCCCGCGCACGTTGTGCGCCGACGGTCGCATCGAGACTGGGTAGCAGCGAGGCGCGCGACAGGCGGATCTGCTCACGTGCCTGATCGACCCGGGCAGCGGCGCTCAGTATGTCCGTGTTGTGCGCCAGCGCGGCGTCGACCAGCGCCGTGAGCCGTGCATCGCCGAATGCCTGCCACCAGTTCGCCGACAGCGCCGCCTGGCCGGCGCCATCGGCTCGCCAGCTGTCAGGCGTCGTCCGTTCGGCTTCGGGAGGCGGCGGCTGATGGGGCGGCATACAGCCGCCCAACGCCAACAGCAACAGTGCAAGAGCGCACGGCAGGGCGTTGACCGGACCGCTCATCTCGCGACATCCGCAGCCGGTTCGTCGGCGCGTGCCGTATCGACGTAGGTGACGACCGACAGGCCTGGACGCAACCGTTCGCTAAGGGGCTGGTCCGGGTCGATGGCGATGCGCACCGGCACCCGTTGCACGACCTTGGTGAAATTGCCAGTGGCATTGTCCGGCCGCAGCAGGCTGAATTCCGAGCCGGTCGCTGGCGCCAGGCGTTGCACCCGACCGGTCAGGCGCGCGCCATCCAGCGCGTCCACCTCAATGGTCACCGGTTGCCCCGGCCGCATGGCGAAGGTTTGGGTTTCTTTGTAGTTGGCGATGACCCACAGCTGCTCGGGTACGAGGTAGAGCAACTGCGCGCCCGCTGCCACGTATTGCCCTTGGCGAACCGTTACTTCACTGACGCGACCGTCACGCGGGGCCGTGATCACGGTGTTGTCGAGATCGATCTGGGCGCGCTTGAGTGCCGCCTCGGCGATCTCGACCTGCGCCTGCAGCCCACCGCGCGAGACTTCGCTGGCCTTGAGCGTCTGTTCGGCGATCGCGATCGCCGCCTGGGCCTGCGCGACGGCGGCGCCTGCGGCGCGCGCACTGGCGCGTATCTGGTCACGCTCACGGATCGATACCGAGCCGCGCGCGGCCAGCTCGTTGACACGCTTTTCGTCAGCCGCCGCGCGCAGCCGCTCCGCTTCGGCAGCAGACCGCTCGGCTCGTCGCGATTGCAGCGTGGCGCGGTTGGATGCCAGGGTCTGTTCGAGATTTTCCAACTCGAACCGTCGTGCCGACAGCTCGGCGCGGCGCTGTTCGACCAACTGGCGATACTGGCGATCATCGATCCTGACCAGCGGCTGACCCTGCCTGACCGCTTCGAAATCCTGCACCGTCACTGCGGTGACATAGCCGTTGACCTGGGGCGCGAGTACGGTGATCTGCCCTCGTACATAGGCGTTCTCGGTGACCGCGACGTGATTGCTGAACGGCCATAGCTGCCAGGCGTAGAGAATTGCCAGCACACCGGTCAGCGCCACCAGGACCATCAGCAGCACCGACCGGCGACTGGGCCTGATCGTCTTGGGTGGATCATCCGGCGCCGGGCCGGCATCAGTCGCCGAGGCCGATGCTTCGGGCAACGGGGTCGTCTGCAGAGCCTGGTCCTCGGACTGGCGATTGTCACTCATGGAGGGGAAACGTTCCTGTTCTGCCGCGCGATGCGCAGGGTGTGGTAGAGCGTCCAGCCGAATACGCCGATGGCAAGCAGGCCAACCAGCCGGAACACATCGTTGAACGCCAGCACGTTGGCCTCGCGGGTGGCAGCCTGGCCCAGCTGCGCCGCGCTCTGCGCCTGGCGTAACTGCGGGTCGCTCTGGCGCGGTGCCAGCGTCTGATCCTGCGCCTGCATGCGTCGGGCGACGCGCGGATCGCCAGGGATCACTTGTTCGGTGAGGTAACTGGAATGGTGTTTCTCGCGCAACACCTGATAGGTGCCGAACAGCGCCGGCGCCGCCAGCCCGCCGAGACTCTGGGTCATGGTGAACAGCACGATGAAGCTGACCAGATAATTGGGGCCGTTGCGCAGCGCCTTGCCGATGCCGGTGATCAGCAGCGGACCGAGGAACATTCCGCTGGCAAAGGCCAGCAGGCCCTGGCTGAGAAACATGTCGTGAGGGCGAGTGAGGCTGGTCGCCTCGATGTCGAGGAAGCTGGCCACGGCTATCAGCACGATCGACAGCAGTATTTGCGCGAGCGCGGTGGCTGGGCTGAATGTCAGCGCACTGCCGGCAATGCCCATCGTCAGACCCAACAGAATGACAGCGTACAGCGGTTGTAGCTGCTCGGTCCCCATGCCCAGCGTCTGCAGCAGGCCGACCGCGCCGTAGGTCTGCTCCGAGAGCAACAGGCGCAGTGCCAGCGCGCCAAAGGCAAAACGCAGCATTTCGGCGGTGCCCAGCCAGCGCGTGTGCAGCAGGGGATTGCGTCGGTGATGCTCGATCATGAAGGCGGCGCACGTGAGCAACAGCGCCGCGATCAAGGCATAAGCCAGCCAGGGCTGCTCGGTCCACCAGAGGATGCGGCCCTGGGCCAGCACCGCTGCGGTCAGCGCCAAGGCGGGGGCGAGCAGGGCGAAGGTGACGAAATCCAAGGGTTCGAAGACCTTGATGCGCTCGCCCAGCGGCAGCTTGAGCACGACCACCGCGGCCAGCGAGCAAAGCGCCAGGCCGCTTTCGAACAGATACAGCCTGTGCCACTCGCCCATTTCCAGCAGCGCTGGCGACATCAGCCACGCCAAGGGTGTGCCCAATTGCGAGATGCCGAAGCCGATGATCACGCCCTTCGGCAGGTCTGCCTTGCGAAAGGCCTGCAGCATATAGAAAAGGCCCAGGGACGACGTAGTGGCGGCGGCCAGCCCGCTGGCGGCGCGCACGAAGATGGCCATGCCCATGCCCTCGACAAAAACGTGCGCGATGCTCAGCAGCGCGTACAGCGTCAGGCCGATCTCGGCGAAGCGGCGCAGGCCGTACTGCTGGCGAAACTTGATCATCAGCAGATTGGCCGACACGTTGACCATGAAATAGGCCGCCGGCAGCCATGCCGCCTGCGACGGCGTCAGGCCGAGGTCGCCCTGGATGCTCGGCAGATTGGCAATGAACAGCGCGTTGCCGAGCCCGCCAGTGATGCCGACCAGCACCGCAACGCAGGCGTAGGCGATGCGCACCGGCGTCGGGTGCAGCAGGGTCGCTGGCGAACCCGGCATGGACGGGCGTTCATGGGGTTCCCAGCGGGGTACGGGAGCGAGGTATTCCGGCATGTCGTGCAGGACTCGGCGGTTGGGTCAGGGGCTTGCGAACGACCGCCAAGCCGGCGGACATCCATTACGACACCTGCCAGCACGAAATGATTGGTCACATCATGGCGGTCGGTGGGTTCGGCTGGATCTTGCTTGCCGGCGGGCCCTCGACGGCCGGGCCGGCTGAACCTTTGCCGAAGCGCGACAGTCGACTCAACAGGTTGGCCGTGCTGCTTACGGCCTCTGACTGAGCCTGAGGAGGACTGTTCAATGGACACCAATGACACCATTTCCGTGCTTAACGACCTCATCGAAACCAGCAAGGACGGTGAGAAGGGCTTCCTCGAATGCGCCGAGGATCTCAAGAACCCCCAGTTGAAAACCACCATGACCCAGCGCGCCCAGGACTGCGCGACGGCGGCCGCCGAGTTGCAGCAACTGGTCAGGTCCCTGGGCGGCGATCCGGAAACCTCTACCAGCACCGCGGGCGATATGCACCGGCGTTGGGTCGACCTGAAGTCGATGATCACCGGAAAGAGCGACGAGGCCATTCTCAACGAGTGTGAGCGCGGTGAAGACGTTGCGCTCAAAAGCTATCGCAAAGCGCTGGAAAAGGACCTGCCGGTCGATGTCCGCGCGGTCGTGGAGCGCCAGCTCCAGGGCGTTCAGCGCAACCATGATCAGGTCAAGGCGTTGCGTGACGCCGAGCGTGCGCGCGGCTGATCCGACACAGGGTGGCGCCCGGCGGCAATCGCACCGCCGGGCTTGACCGCGCCCAGCAGGCGTGACGAGCGGGGGCGGACGTCGCATTCGTCACGTATCAATGCCGATTCATCCGTTCTACTGGCTCGGCCCTTATGCCGGCAGCGGCTGTTTTGTCGATGGCTCGCGAATTGACCCGCTCGGTTGGCTGTGCAAAAGTCGAGGGGATTCGGTCGAAATGACGTTCCGCACAGCGAAACGCACCGACTGAACGCAGAATTCTTTGCCATCCCTACAAAAACGACAAAATGGTCAGGACGAATGCCATGAGTAACCCTCATTCCCGGTGTAACGGTCGCCCTCAATCCGAGCCTTGCTGCGCCATGACGTGCATCCCTCATTGGCTCCTGAAGCCATGCGAGGTGCGCTGATGCGACTTTCCCAAGCCTTTACCGCTCCGGACGAACTCATCAATGGCCGCTGGGCGAGTGAGCTGCTCGCTGAACTTCCAGACCGGCTGAGCACGCGGGTGCTGGCGTTCGGCGAAACCCATCCTGAGCGCAGCGCGCTGGTGGAAGGAGATGTGCGCTGGAGCTATGCCGAGCTGGGCTGCCAGGTCCGGGAAGCGGTCGACTGGCTGCGCGAGCTGGGCGTACGTCCTGGCGATCGGTTGATGAGCGTAGGTGAAAATTGCCGGGCGCTGGTCGTGCTGCTGCTGGCAGCCAGCGAGCTGGACGCCTGGCTAGCCATCGTCAATGCGCGGCTGTCCGCGGCGGAAGTGGATGCGATTCGCGACAATTGCGAGCCACGCCGGGTCTTCTACACCACCGGCGTGTCGGTCGAAGCCCGCGAGCATGGCGAGCGCCACGGCGCTGGACGCTTCGATCATGCCGGTCTGGGCGAATTGATGATCGGTCCCCTGGCCGAGACGACGGCGGAGCCGGTTCATCACAGGGGTGCAGAGCAGGTCGCGGCGCTGATCTATACCTCCGGTACGACCGGCACCCCGAAAGGCGTGATGCTGACCCATCGGGGCATTTTGTTCATCGCCTCCATCTCCGGCGGGATGCGCAGCCTCGGTGAGGGTGATCGGGTCTACGGCGTGCTGCCCATGTCGCATGTGTTCGGGCTGGCGTCGGTGTGCGTGGGCTCGCTGTACAACGGTGCGTGCCTGTACCCCGCGCCACGGTTCGAGCCTGCCGCGCTGCTGCACGCGCTTGCCAGCGAACGGATTACCGTCCTGTCGGGGGTGCCGGCGATGTACGCACGGCTGTTGGAGGCGCTCAAACAGCAGGGCATGACGCTGACCGCACCCGAGCTGCGATACATCTCGGCCGGAGGCTCGCCGCTGGACGGTGAGACCAAGCGGCGCGTCGAGGCCTGCTTCGGCTTGACCTTGCACAACGGCTACGGACTCACCGAGGCGAGTCCCACGATCAGCCAGACGCGTATGGACGATCACCACACGAGCACCACCGTCGGACGTGTACTGCCATTGCTCGAGTACCGTCTCGAGCCGCTTGAGAGTGCCGATGCGGATGCCCCGGAAACCGGTGAGCTGTGGGTCCGCGGGCCGAATGTCATGCGGGGCTACTTTCGTCAGCCTGAGGCCACGCGCGCCTGTCTGGATGCGCAGGGTTGGCTCAACACGGGCGATATCGCACGCGTGGATGAGCACGGCGAGCTGTTCATCGTGGGACGCAGCAAGGAGCTGATCATCCGTTCAGGCTTCAATATCTATCCGCCGGACGTCGAAGCGGTGCTCAATGCGCATCCCCAGGTGACCCTGTGCGCCGTCGTGGGGCGGCAGGTTCCCGGGAACGAGGAAGTCGTGGCCTTCGTGCAGTGCGCCGCTGGCGCGAACGTGAGCGAGGAGGAGTTGCTGCGCTTCGCGGCCCAGCGCCTGGCGCCTTACAAGCGGCCCTGCCAGCTCATCCTGGTCGATGCATTGCCCGCCACCGCAACCGGGAAGGTCCTCAAGGGCCAGTTGCGTCAGCGTGCGCAAGCCATGGCCGGGCCGCGCTGACCCAGCCTTCAGGCCGCCGGCGAGTGCGAGGCTGCGCTGCGCTGTTGACTCCAGCGTGCCAGCCCGATCGCCGGCAAGGCGGCCGCGACGCCCGCCATCAGCAACTGCAGGTGGGTGAAAGGAATCGGCCCGCCACCGGGCAATGCCAGGCAAAGGCCGGCGAACAGGATCAGGGTACGGTTCAGCGCCTCGGTCGCCCGGTTGTGCCCCAACCGGCCAACGCCGATCAGATAGCCCTGCATCGCCGATGCAAAAAGGATGATGCCCACCACGGCCTGACAGAACACCAGGGCGATTTCCCAGGCTGGCCCTCGCATGAGCAGCGCCGGATTGAGTACGAACAGGAAGGGGATGAAATAGATAACGCTGCCCAGTCGCATGGCCTGCAAACCGGTGACCATTGGCCGAGCGCCGGCGAGCGTGGCGGCGGCGAAGGCGCCGAGCGCCACGGGCGGGGTAATGAAGCTGAGCATGCCCCAGTAAAGGATGAACATGTGCACCGCCATCGGGTCCATCCCGCCGCCCTGGATCAGCGCCGGTGCCAGCGCAACGGCGAGAAAGATGTAGGCGGCGGTGACGGTCATGCCGATGCCCAGGGCGAAGCTGGTCAGCGCGCCCATGATCAGTAGCAGCACGACGTTGCCACCGGCCAGGTGAATGAAGTCGTTGGCGATGGTGCCGGACAGGCCGGTCATCGACAGCGCGCCGACCAACATGCCCACCGCCGTGAGGATCGCGATGAGTTCGGCGAACAGCTTGGCTGCAGAGCCCAGCGTGTCACGCAGCTGCGCCCAACCCCAGCGGTGCTTGCGGGAGAATTGGTTGATCACCAGCAGCAACGCCGTGGCGTAGAACGGCGCCACTGCTTCACGCTGCATCACCAGCAGCATCCACACCAGCAGGGCAAACACGAAGATGAAATACCAGCCGTCCTTGAGCGTCTCTTTCACGGACGGCAGCTCGTGCCTGGGGATGCCCTTGATATTGGCGCGCGCGGCATAGGCATCGATCTGGATGAAAAGCCCGAGGAAGTACAGCACCGAGGGGATCACCGCCGCCAGCGCCACCTCGCCGTAGGGCACGTCGAGGAACATTGCCATGACGAATGCCGTGGCGCCCATGACCGGCGGCATCAGCACGCCACCGGTGGAGGCACAGGCCTCGACGCCACCGGCAAACGACCGGCTCATGCCGATCCTGCGCATCGCCGGAATCGACAGCACCCCGGTGGTCAGTACGTTGGTGATCACGCTTCCGCTCATCGAACCCATCAACCCGCTGGCGAAGATCGACACTTTCGCCGGACCACCGCGCACATGACCGAGCAGGGCGAAGGCGAGATTGATGAAGAACGCGCCGCCACCGGTCTTCTGCAGCACCACGCCGAAGATCAGAAACCCGATCACCAGGCCGGCGAACGCTTGCAGCGGCACACCCATGACGCTCTCGGTGCTCATGGTGTGGTAGATCGCGGTCTGTTCGAGCGTCGAGGCGAACCCTTGGATGGGCCCCGGTACCACGTCAGCGAACATCGGGTAACAGGAAAACAGCGCCGCGATCAGCGCGATCGGCCAGCCGCCGGCACGTCGCGCCGCTTCGAGAATCAGCAGCCAGAACGCATAGCTCATCCACACGGCTTGCGCCGGGGCATCGAAGCCCCATCCACGTTCGAGAATGGTCTCGGCCTTGACCACGAAATAGCCCGCCACCACCACAGCGGCAATGAACAGCAGGTAGTCGTACCCGGGCACCGGCTTGTCCTGCCCGCTCGCGCGCGCGGGCCAGAGCAGGAACACCAGCGGCAGCAGCAGCGCGACCACGGCGTAATAGAACTGCGTCTCCAGGCCAGTCACGACCGTGAGCAGGCCCAGATTGAACAGATAATCGAGCGTCAGCAGGGTCAGCAGGACCGTCACGGTGCCCGGCAGCCAGCGCAGCGACGGCGGCAGAACGCGGACCCGGGATATCTGCTCGCCGAGATTCTGCGGCGCGGGATCAGTGGTGGCATTCATCGGCTGCTCCGGACCTGTCGGGTGCGAACGTGCGGCCGATGCCGGCCGCCTGAGTGTCGTGACCGCCGGGGTGTGGTTATTCGAACACCGGGTCCAGCCCGGCCTGGCGCAGGGCGTCGGCACGGGTCGTCATCCAGGCCTGGGAGAAGGCCGCTTCGTCTTGCGGTGGGTTGCTGTCGGTAAACCGCTTCCAGGTATCGATCAGCAGGTTCTGGCGCTTGACCAACTGGTCCTGGTGGGCCTGCATGGCGTCGGTCCACACGCCTTTTTCCTTGTAGTACTCGACCACGGCGTCATGGAACGGAATCACCCACGTCATGTTCTGCTTGTCCATTGCGTAGCCGGCGGCGCCGGGCGCGGCGTCCTTGTAGTCGGCATGACCGTCCTGCAGGGCCTTGATCAGCGAGTAGGCGGTGTCGTTCTCGAAATCGGCGTTGCTGACGATGATCGGGTAAGGATAGCTGGCGCTGTCGACCGGGTTGTCCTGAGACACCCCGCCTGCCCCGGACGTCATGACGTGCGGTTGGAAATAGGGCGCGACCTTCTGCATGCGCGCCCAACCTTCCTGGTCGTCCGGGGCGAGCGTTGGCCAAGTGATCCCGCGCGGACTGCTGGCCAGTTGCTGGGCGACCGGGGTCACCGTGCTGGTGAAGGCCGCGTCGGACTGGCCGGCGATGATGCCGTCGAATGAGCGGCCATAGCCCGGGAAATCGACCCGCTCGACATCGTCCCAGGTCAGCCCGCCAAAGGCCAGATAGGCCTCGGTGCCCTTGTTCAAGGCGTCGTCGCCGCGAATGTAGGAAATCTTGCGACCCTTCAGGTCGGCTGGGGTCTTCACGCCAAGGTCGCCGGCCACCGCGGGGGACATCGAGAACGAGGCGATCGAGGTGGTGATCACCCGCAGCGGTTGCGGGCCCCAGTCCGGCGTGGCGAACATCAGCACGCCTTCGGCGCCGAAGTAAGCGGCGATGCCACAGGCGCAGATGTCGACGCGACCGCCTTTGAGCGGCGTCATACGCGACACGTCGTTCTCCCCGGGCAGGATGCGCAGCGCCGTACCGTAGTTCTTCTGCAGCATCGCGCCGATGGCGACAGCCTGGGTGTAACCGCTGGAATTGGTGCCGTAGGCCGACCAGGCCATGGTCCTGGGCAGCTCGACCTCCTTGGCCAGTGCGGTTCCGGTCAATCCCATATACAGCGCGAAAGGGGCCAGCAGGATGGGGCGGGCAGTGCGATGCATCGTTCACTCCTCGGCTTGAAAGCCTGTTTTTATTTTGCAGTGCGATACCATGTTTTGAAATTGATACTAGGGCGGCTCGCCGATCTGTCAAACGCTCAGGCGCATCAACTGACGGACGCGCCCTGCGGGTTGGCTGTCTGGCGCGGCCCAGCCGACCGGATAATGCATTGCGCACGCGAGCTGCTAAGCTCTTTCCCTTCGTCTTTTCCGAGAGCCGGCTGCCATGAACTCATTCATTACTCCCCCGGCCGATGACACCCGTGCCCAGCGCGCCGAACTGGCGCGGTTGGTGGACGATTACGTCAGCGGTGACGGCATGCACCCGACGGCTATCGAGCCGCTGTACCTGATTCGTTGCGAAAAGCCCGGCGAGATGACTTATGGGCTGCACAAGCCGGCGCTGTGCATCATCGTCCAGGGTGGCAAGGAGGTGCGTCTGGCCGATGAGCGCTATTGCTACGATCCGCTGCACTATCTGGTGGTTTCGGTGACGCTGCCAGTGGCTGGGTGTGTGGTCCGGGCCTCCAGCGCCGAACCGTACATCTGCATCCGGCTGGACATCGACCCCTCACTGATCGCCGGGCTGGTCAACGAGGCCGCGCCGCTCATGTCCAGCTCCGAGCCGAACGGCCGAGGCTTGTATCTGGACCGCATCGATGCGCCGTTGCTGGATGCGACCCTGCGGCTGGTGCGTCTGCTGGGCAGCCCACACGACATCCCGGTGCTGGCGCCGCTCGCTGTGCGCGAGATCTTCTATCGGCTGCTTTGCGGGCCGCAGGGGCGCCATCTGCGGGACGTGGCGCTGCAGGGGAGTCAGTCGCACCGGGTCAACCGCGCCATTGAATGGCTCAACCAGAACTATGTCGAGCCGCTGCGCATCGAGGAGCTGGCGAACCGGGTCAACCTCAGCAGTTCCAGCCTGCATCATCGCTTCAAGGCGCTGACCGCCATGAGCCCGTTGCAGTATCAGAAACAGCTTCGTTTGCAGGAAGCGCGGCGCTTGCTGATGACCGAAGGACTCGAAGTGTCAGCGGCCGGGTACCGGGTCGGTTATGAGAGCCCGTCGCAATTCAGCCGCGAGTACAGCCGCTTGTTCGGGGCCTCGCCGGTCAAGGACATGGCTCGCTTGCGCAGCATCGCCTGAAGCAGGGCGCCTGAGGGGACCGTCGCGTCAAGGCTGAGGCCGGGCGGCATCGATGCGGCGCGCCTGTATTTCGAACGCAATGCTCCAGTTGTGCAAGGGATAAGGCTTATCGACCAGCGCGGCGATATTCGCCTCGCGGGGCATGCCTTCGTGCGGCAGGTATCGATAGGCGGCATCGGCCCGGGTCGGGTCGCTGTCGCGCAGTTCGCCAGCGCCGCCGACCGCATGGCTGGCATAACGGATTCGCGGTGATCCGACCAGATCGCGGCTGGCGCTCAGCCGCACCACCGTATCGGCCGCGATGTCCACGGACCCGATGGGCACCTCGCCCAGTTCGTCGGCCAGGGTGAAGCCGCGGTTGTCGATCGTGCGCGGCTGGTAGCCGAGATAGGGCTGGTCGAACACCAGCGGCGGATGCGGCACATGGAAGTCGATCAGTATTTCGCGGCCTTCGACGGTGGCGCCGCGCGGTGATAGCGGTTGCCAGTCGCGACGCTCCACGATCACCCGATGAAACACCTTCCCGAGCATTTGTCCGAACCAGCGGTAACCGTTCGCCGACAGGTGCGTGCCCTTGTCCACGTACGGGTAAACGGGACCTGCGAGGTACCAGTTCGGCTGCTCCTGAGCGAGTTCCCACTGCGCCATTCCGATATCGAGGCTGCCATTGACCACCGATGACTTGGCATCGGTCTGGTAGCTGATGAACGCTGGCATCCGTTGCTGTCCTGTGAGCGCCTGCGCGGTGTCGGCGTTCAGGTCATCGCGCAACTGTCGCAACATGTTCTTGTAGGTGGCCTTGTCGTTGACACCGCCCTGGACCTGCGAATAGTCGTACTCCCCCTGCAGCCAGAAGAACGCGCTGAGGCTGTAGCTGGCCCCTTCGGCCTCGGCTACCTGCCTGGCCTGGTCGACTGCTTGCAGTACGCGGCGGTATTCGCCGGTGCCGCCGCGCTTGGACAACTGCGCGATGGAGCGCCCGGAGGTGGAGGCGTTGCTTGCGACGAATATGTGTTCGGGGTCGGCTTCGGTGCCTCGTGCCTCCAGGTAAAGGCGGCGGGCCATGTTCAGCGCACCGACCTCGACGGATTCGCCTTCCTCCTGCGCAGCGTCTTCGAGCAGGGCCACCGCCTTGCCATCGAGGATGATTTTCGGATCTCGCTTGAGCTGGACCACGGCCTTGAGCGGCTTGAACGACGCGCCGCCGACCGGTACGAAGCGGGCTCCGCTGTAAGTCGCTGAACGCACCGAGTCGCCCAGCATCAGATTGTCGTACCGCGGTTGTTTCGACAGCGCCGGCCAGCCTTCGGCAGCCGAAGCCAGAGACTGACCGTAGGTGATGACGTGGTTGTATTTCGCCGTCGGCATCGGGGCATGTTGAGCGGGTTGGGCCATGAGCCGCTCGCTGAAGCGCTTGTTCTGCGCATCGCGGTCTGCCAGCGACGGGTCGTTGGCAAACGAGCCCAGGGGGCCGGCGAGCAGCACCGCGCCCAGTATTACCGTGGTCCAGCGCGGTGTGGCTGCTGCTTCGCGGGATGAGTGTGCGCAGATTCGGGACGGTTCGGACATGGCCAATCCTTCGTTAGGGCCGGTTTGGCGTTTCGACGACTGCGTTTCGACGATGCGAGCGCCGCTTGGTTCGGCCTCTTGCTGCCTCGGCGGTCCCCGATCGCTGCCGCGACGCGCCGGGCGTGGTCATGCCATTTGATTTGCGGCCGCGCTGGTCATCGCCTCGCGGATCGCAAGGGCCAGTTCTTCCAGCCGATAGGGCTTGGCGAGCACGTAGACACCTTCGTCGGCCGCCGCCTTTTTTGCGGCCTCGGCATAGCCGCTGGTCAGCAGAACCGGAATATCGAGGCGCCTTGCGCGGATCTCACGCGCCAGTTCCACGCCATTCATGCCGCCGGGCATCATCACGTCGGAGAAGACGATGTCCACCGCGCGTCCATTGGCCAGCGCGCCGAGTGCCGCAGCGGCACTGGCGGCATGGGTCACGGTGAAGCCCAGGTGCTGGAGCATTTCGCCCACCAGCGCCGCGACCTCTTCATCGTCATCGACCAACAAAACGTTGCCGGCCGACGCGCCCACGGGTATGTCCACCTGCAGTTTGCCGGACTGGCCAGGCTCGTCCGGCGCGGTGGCCGAGCGGGGCAGCAGGAGAATCACGCTGGTGCCCTCGCCGCATTCGGTGTCGATCCATACCGTACCGCCGGATTGCCGAGCGAACCCATAGACCTGCGCCAGGCCGAGGCCGGAGCCCTTGCCGATTTCCTTGGTGGTGAAAAAGGGGTCGAATACGCGGCCGCGCACCTCGGCGGGGATGCCGGTACCGGTGTCGATCACCGCCAGGCGAACGAAATCGCCGCGTCGGCCAAGCACGTGCTCGTCAGGCGCATTCGAGGCCTGCAGCAAAATCGTTCCGCCTTCAGGCATCGCGTCGCGTGCGTTGACTGCGAGGTTGAGAATCACCAGCTCCAATTCGCCCGGATCGACTTCCACTGGCCACAGGTCCGAAGCGAACTGCACCTCGACATGCACGTCGCCCCGCAGGCTGCGGTCAAGCAGCTCGCGCATCCGGCTGATGCGATGGGCGAGGTCGACCGGCTCGGGTGCCAGCGATTGCCGCCGGGAAAAGGCGAGTAACTGGCGGGTCAGCGCGGCCCCTCGCTGTGCGGCCTGGCGCATGCCATCCATCAAACGCTGGCGGCGTTCCGGATCGGAGCGGCGATCGATCATGTCGAGGCCGCCAGCAATGACCATCAGCAAATTATTGAAATCATGGGCGATGCCGCCGGTGAGTTGTCCGATGGCCTCGATCTTTTGTGTCTGGCGCAGTGTTTCTTCGATGTGCGCGCGCTCGGCCATCTGCGTGCGCAACTCGACGTTGGCCTGTTCGAGCGCGCGGGTTCGCTCGACAACCAGCGCCTCGAGTTCATGCGAGGCCTGCTCGCGGGCCTCGATCAACGCGCGGACCTCATATTGGCGAAGGCGACCGCGCACCGCCGCCTGGAGGGCGCTGGTCAGGGTGATGCTTTGCACCGGCCGTTCGAGCAGCGAGACGTTGCGCAGCGTTGCGACCAGGCGTTGTCGCCAGGCACTGACAGCCGGTTGACGGTGCTTGCTGGTCAGTACCACGAATGGGAAGTCGGACCATGCCGGTTGACGATCCACCCAGGCGGCGAGGTCCTGGAGGTCCTGGCCGAACAACGCCTCTTCGGCAATGAACACCGCATCGGCATCGGACTCGGCCCGCTCCAGTACCTCGCCGACGCTGTGGCAGACGTCGGCATTCATGCCGCTGCGGCGTAGCAGGTCGGCGGTCGCGGGCCCGTCCCTGCCAATGGGAGCGAAGACGACTACTAGTGGGCTGTCTCGCTTAGGTGTCGTCATGCTCGTCTTTCATGAGGGGGTTGGCATCGCCGGTGTACGTGGGCGTGCCCGAGAATATGCCGCTGAAGTTCACGAGCGGCCGTCCGACCCTGATGCCGGAAGCGCCAAGGCGGAACTCTCGAATGGTGTCTTCGTGACGTCCGCTGCGTTTTTTTACCACCGACAGCGCACGCCGAACCACGCCGGCATGCTCGAAATAGCGCAGCATGATAACCGTATCACTGAGGTAGCTGATATCGATTGGCGTATCCATCGGCCCTACCAGCCCATGCTGGGCCAGTACCATCACGCTGATCACGCCTTTCTGTCCGAGATAACTCAACAGTTCATGCATCTGCAAGATCAGGAACCGTCCGTCGGGCATGGCGTTCAGGTAGCCGTTGAGGCTATCCATGATGACCAGCTGCGCGGCTTGTTCCTCGACGCTGTGGCGTACCGCGGCGGTGAATTCGCCGGGCGACAGCTCCGCGGGGTCGACCTGTTGCAAGTGCAGCAGGCCGCCTTCGATCCAGGGGTCGAGGTCCAGCCCGAGCGCCCGTGCGCGCGCCAGCAGTGTGCCGATGCCCTCGTCGAACACGAAGAAGGCGACATGTTCCCCGCGCTTGCAGGCAGCGGCGGCAAAGCCCAGCGCCACGGATGATTTGCCAACCCCGGCGGCGCCGATCAGCAGCGCGTTGGTGCCGCGCTCCAGGCCACCCCCCAGCATCTGGTCCAGCTCAGCGGTACCGCTGGAGGTGAGTTCACCGACGAAGGGCGAGTGGTGTTCAGCGGCGATCAGGCGGGGGTAGATCGCCAGGCCGCCGGTCTTGATGGTGAAGTCGTGATAGCCACCGCGGAACTTGATGCCGCGCATCTTGATTACCCGCAGCCGTCTGCGCTCGGCACCGTAATCGATGGCCAGTTGTTCGAGCATCACGACACCGTGGGAGATCGAGTGCAACTGGAGGTCGCCGCTTTCCGAGGTCTGGTCGTCAAGCAGGATCACGGTGCAACGGCGCGTGGTGAAAAAGTGCTTGAGCGCCAGCACCTGCCGGCGATAACGCAGCGGGCTCTGCGCGAGCAGGCGCATCTCGGACAGGCTGTCGAAGACGACCCGCGTCGGGTTTGTCTCAGTGACGCGGTCGAAGACCTGTTTGGTCGTCTCGCTCAACTCCATTTCCGCGGGGTGCAGCACGGTCAGCTCGAGCTCGGGGTCGAGCGAATCCTCGGGCGTCACCAGCTCGAACACATCGATGCCTTCTAGTGACCAGCCGTGGCGCTTGGCGACGAGTTCCAGCTCCTGCTTGGTTTCCGACAGCGTTACGTAGAGCACGCGCTCGCCGTGGCGCACGCCTTCGAGAAGAAATTGCAGCGCGATGGTGGTCTTGCCGGAGCCTGGGCTGCCCTCGTACAGATACATCCGGTTGGGGTCCAGGCCGCCGCCGAGAATGTCGTCCAGGCCGGTGCTGCCGGTGGAAATGCGCGGCCATTCGTAGTCGGGGGTGGATGAATGATCGGGCGGGTTGGTCATACCGTACTCCTTACGCAGGCTTCGCCGAGCGTTCGCTGCGTTCCTTGTTCCTGCCATTCCGGCATGACACCGGTCGATTAGGCGGAACACGCCGGCAAGCACTGTGTAGCCTGCCAGGCTGAAAGCCCCTCGGGTATTTCCGTGCCGCGTTGTTCCGGGTCGAGGGGCGCAGTTAAGTGTATCCGACTCGTTATTCGGCCCGCTGTTCCGTGTTGTGCGGTAACGCCCGACTGGGCTGAGCGGAGGATTCGTAGGGCAGAGACCTCAAGTGGCGCCATTCGCCCGTGTGGTTGCACGGCATAAAACGGCCCGTCCGATTGCAGACGGAGCCTGCACGCTGCGGTAATGCCGCGTGCGCCCCGTGCGTTTAGAATGCCGCAGCCATTTTCGAGACGACCATCCCATGCAACCCGATGCCCTCACGACGCTACAGCGCCACCTGAGCACTGCCCTGGCCCGAGTGCCCGACGAAACCCGTCGGCTTTTCCATGGGCGCGGTCGGTGCTGGCCGGGGCTTGAACACCTGACGGTGGACTGGTTGCAGGGCGTGGTGTTGGTGTCGTTGTTCAGGGCTCCGGCCGAGGCGGAGCTCGCCGCGTTGAAGGCGATGCTGGCAGCGCTGGTGCAGGATGCGCCCTGGCAAGCGAGTGGGGCGAGCCGTCTGCTGTTGCAGCATCGGTACCTGCCCGATAGCGATATGGAGCGCTTGCTCGGCGAGCCGGTCGAGGCGTGGGAGATTACCGAGAACGGCCTGCGCTACAAGCTCGATCTGGGCATCAAACAGAACAACGGGCTGTTTCTCGACATGCGCTACGGCCGCCGATGGGTGCAGGCACATGCCGAAGGCAAGCGGGTGCTCAATCTCTTCGCCTACACGTGCGGGTTTTCCGTGGCGGCGATCGCCGGCGGTGCCGAGCACGTGGTCAATCTCGACATGGCGCGAGCCGCGCTGAGCCGAGGCCGTGACAATCATCGGCTCAACGGGCATGACCTGTCCAAGGTGAGTTTTCTCGGTCACGAGCTGTTCAAATCCTGGGGCAAGGTCACCCGGAGCGGCCCCTACGATCTGGTGATCATCGATCCGCCGTCGTTCCAGAAGGGCAGCTTCGCGTTGAGTCGGGACTATCGAAAGATTCTACGGCGCCTGCCAGAGCTGCTGACCCCCACAGGCTCGGTGCTGGCATGCATCAACGACCCGGATACCGGGCCGGGCTTTCTCATCGACGGCATGGCCGAGGAGGCGCGCGAACTGGTGTTTCACGAGCGCCTGGAAAATCCGCCGGAGTTTCCCGATATCAGCCCCGACAGCGGACTGAAGGCATTGGTGTTCGGCCGCGCTTCATCGCCGGGCGAGCAGCGATAGAATCGTTCGGTCGAGCAGGGACAACGAGGGGGACCGGCTGTCAGATTATCCGGTTGCCAACGGCTCTTGCGGTGGGCGCCATCGAGGCCCTGCGCACATGGCCAGTGCCCCTGAACAAGCGGCGCGATACAGTGGATAGTCACGAGTTCTCCGCGACTTGATAAGCAGTAGGAGTCACAGCCATTTTCGAACCCAGGGCTCATGTTCAGGCAATCTTCGATGCCGCTCGCGATTGCGCCATGTTCGCCACCGATCCGCAGGGCATCATCACCGCCTGGAGCGTCGGTGCCGAGCGCATGTTCGGCTGGAGCGCGGAGCAGATGTGCGGGCAGCCTTTCGATCAGCGGCTTGGTACAGCCGAGCGTAACGCCGAAGTGCTGCGTGCACAGATGCAACGCGCGTTGCGCGACGGGAAGGCCCATCACGAAGGCTGGTACCTCCGTGCGGACGGTTCTCGCCTGCGAGGCGCGGGCACGCTGACGCCGGTGTTCTGCGAAGGCGAACTTTCCGGTTTTCTGAAGATACTCAACGATTGCACGGCGCAGGATGCGGTCGCGCAACGCCTGGCCGACAGCGATCAGCGTTATCGCACCCTGTTCGATGCGATCGATGCGGGCTTCTGCGTCATCGAAATGAAGTTCGATGAGCATGGCCGGCCGGTCGATTATCGTTTCCTCGAAACCAATCCGGCGTTCGAGCGACAGACCGGGCTGGCCGATGCGGTGGGCCGGTGGATGACCGACCTGGCGCCGACCCACGAACAGCATTGGTTCGACATCTACGGCGAGGTCGCGCTGAGCCGCCGGCCGGTACGTTTCGAAAACAACGCCGAGGCCTTGCAACGCTGGTTCGAGGTCCAGGCCATGCCGGTCGGCGACCCCGCCGAGCACCGGGTCGCGATCCTGTTCAACGATGTTTCCGGGCGTCGTTCTGCCGAACGGGCGCTACAGGCACTGACGGACTCGTTGCGTGAAGAAGTCGCCACGCGAACCAAGGATCGCAACCAGCTCTGGGAGCTGTCCAGTGATGTGATGCTTCGATGTCGCTTCGACGGCATCATCATCGCCGTCAACCCGGCCTGGCAGCAGCTGCTGGGGTGGAGTGAAGCGCAGTTGCTGGGCGCCGACACCAAGGATCTCATTCATCCAGACGATATCCCCGGCACCCTGGAGGCCATGCATCGCTCCTCGCAAGGGGAGTCCATCCTGCATTTCGAAAACCGCTATCGCTGCAGTGACGGCAGCTATCGCTGGATCAGCTGGTCATCACGACCGGCCGATGCGGTCATCAACGCCGTGGGGCGCGACGTCACGGCGCTCAAACAACAGGCGCTGGCGCTGGAGCAGGCTGAAGCGCAGCTGCGGCAGAGCCAGAAGATGGAGGCCGTCGGGCAATTGACGGGTGGCCTGGCGCACGATTTCAACAACCTGCTGACCGGGATCGGCGGCAGCCTGGAGCTGTTGGCGAAACGCATTGAGCAGGGGCGTTTCGACGCGCTCGAACATTACGTGACTGTGGCGCAGACTGCGACGCGCCGGGCAGCGGCACTGACGCACCGGCTGTTGGCCTTTTCTCGCCGGCAGACGCTCGACCCGATGGCGACCGATGTCGGTGAGCTGGTCAGCGATCTGCGTGAATTGCTCAGCCGCACCGTCGGCCCCTCGATCGGCTTGCAGACACAGCTGGGCAGCGACCGCTGGTTGACACTGGTGGACCGCAATCAGCTGGAAAACGCGCTGCTCAACCTGGCCATCAACGCACGCGACGCGATGCCCGACGGCGGCACGTTGACCATCGAGGTGCGCAACGAAGCGCTGGACGGCCGATCCGCCCTGGCGCTCGATGTGCCTTCCGGCCCGTACATACGCATAGACGTAACGGATTCTGGCGTCGGGATGTCCGAGGATGTCGTGGCGCAGGCCTTCGACCCCTTTTTCACCACCAAACCGCTGGGTATGGGCACGGGGCTGGGCCTGTCGATGGTCTATGGTTTTACGCGGCAATCCGGCGGCCAGGTGAAGATTCTATCCGAGCCGGATCGCGGCACCCGCATCAGCCTGTATCTGCCGCATGTCGCACTCGATGATTGCGCGCCACGGACCGGTTCCGAACGGGACATACCGGCCCCGGCGAGCGGTGGTGCTGGCGAGACCGTGCTCGTGGTGGACGACGAGCCCGCCGTGCGGATGCTGGTGTCGGAGATACTTCAGGAGTTGGGATATCAGGTGCTGCAGGCTGCGGACGGCAAGGCCGGGTTAGGGATTCTTCAAAGCCGGCCGCAGATCGCCCTGTTGATCACCGACGTTGGCCTGCCGGGCGGCATGAATGGCCGCCAGCTCGCCGATGCCGCTCGACAACGTGACCCCCGGCTGAAGGTGCTGTTCATCACCGGTTACGCGGAGAACGCCGTGATGGGCAGCGGTCAGCTGGAACCTGGTATGCGCATCGTGACCAAACCCTTTTCGATCGATGTGCTGGCAGCGCGCATCGCGGAACTGCGCGGCGAGCGTTGAGCCGTGCCAGCCGCCGCGGTGACGGCGGCTACTCGGCGAGGCCGGCCTCGACGCGGCTCATGCGCCCGGCCGTCGTCATGAGCCGCTTGCACGATGGATACGAAACCGCCGACCCAGGGGCCGGCGGTCAGGGGCGGGGTGCCGATCAATGCTGGTTGACGACTGCCATATTGTTGAAGCCTGCCTGGCTGATCAACGCGCTGTTACCCATGCCGCTCTGCACCACCAATGCCTCGTGGCCAGCGCCGTTCTGCAGGACCGTCGCCAGATGGGTTTCACCGTACTGGGCGACGGTGGTTGCATGGTTGTCGCCGAACTGGTTGACGTCGGCGAGGTTGAAGTCGCCGTCCTGGACGATGTCGACGTCATTGTTGGCAAGGCTGCTGGAACCGCTGATGCGGTTGCCTTCGCCTTGCTGTACCGCCGTGAGCCTGTTGAAGGTGCCGGATTGGGTGAAGTCCAGCGCGTTGTCCTTGCCCTGCTGGTCAACGGTTGCGTCGTTGTAGGTGCCGTGTTGGGCCACCGCCGCCGTCTGGTTGCGGCCCTCCTGATCGTACGCGGCGACGTTGCCGAAACCGTGCTGATCTGCGCGGGCGGTGTTGCCGTGGCCGCGTTGGCCGACGTCGACAGTGTTCTCATCGCCCTGCTGGTAGACGAACGCGTTCTGGTAGCCGCCGCGCTGGTCGATGTTCAGGCTGTTGTAGGCACCGCCCGAATAGCTGTATGCCTCCTGCTGGGTGCCGGTCTGGCGCACGTATGCCTCGTTGAGGTTGCCGACCTGCTCGATCTCGGCGACTGAGCCGGAGCTCCAGCTCTGAACGACCTCGGCGTCGTTCTCGTTGCCTTGTTGATCGATCATCGCGCGATCCCTGGCGCTGAGCGACTGGCTGACGCTGGCCTCGTTGAGGGTGCCGTCCTGATAAAGCGCGGACTGGCTGCCATGGGTTGCGGTCTGGTAGCTGGAGGCGAGGTTGTGGTTGCCCTCTTGCCGGCTCGAGGCACTGCTGTCATGCGTGCCGGCCTGGTCGGCATTGGCGGTGTTCGCGTAACCGTGCTGGCGCTGTTCGATGCGGCTGCCCCAGGTGCCGGTCTGGTTGGCATCGGCGTCGTTGGCCTTGCCGTTCTGCCATTGCACCGCGCTGCTGCGCACGGCGAGCGTCTGGTTGATGTCCGCCTGATGGAAATTGGCGATCTGCGTCTGCAAGGCCGACGAGGAAAGCGAGCCGTTCTGCTGGAGCATCGCGTCGTTGCCGAGGCCGCTCTGCAGTTGCGTGGCCATGTTGCCAGTGCCTGCGTTCTGTTCGACCTGGGCAAGGTTATCGATGCCGTTCTGGCGTTGTTCGGAGGTGTTTCCCGCCGCGAATGCCTGGGTGGCGGCGACGGTCAGAAGGGCAGCTACAAGGGGGTTGATCTTGAACATTATTATCTCTCCATGGAATGTTTTCAGCGGTACTTCCTGGTGTTGCTTCAGTGGTACAGGCGTACCCGTACACTCAGACCCTGGCCATGCTGCGTGACGCGACTGCTATGCCCGGTGCCGGTCTGTTCGATCAACGCGTCGTTGTGCGCGCCGTCCTGTTCAATACGGGCCTGGTCGTCGGCTCCGGACTGGACAATCAATCTCTGGTGGTAAGCGCCGTGCTGCACGATGAATGCTTCGTGTCCATGGCGGCTCTGGGCGCTAAAGGCCTCAAGCGCGTGGCCGATCTGTTCGACATCGCTCCTCTGGCGGCTCCCGACTGGCGGACGCGCGAGGGTGTCACCGGTGGAGGCGGTCGCCACGGGCGTTGCGAGAGGGTGGGCCTGGCTCGACGCGAACTCGCTTGCGGCCAGGTCATGCAGACCGAGGGTCCGGCAGCGTGGAGGGCGGGGCTGGTTAGCGCTGCCGGGAGCAGCGGCACGGGCGATTGGCGGGCAATCCATTGCGCGTTCATCCTTCATCCCTGGTGGTATCGCGGTAGGTCATCCTGTCCTAAACCGCGAGTTGGCAAATCCATCGAATGGCTGAAACCGTTGCGCCTGTTCTAAAGCTTGGCCGGCGTATTGAGATATTTCGCCAGTTCTGCCTCGACGGCCGGCGTGTTGTCGGCGGTCTGCCAGAGGCGTCGGTCGACGCCTTGGGCGATCAGGTGAGCGACTGCCGCCTCGATCGCCGACAGCACGCAGAGCTGTGCCGGCTCGTTGGTGGTATAGCCGGCTTCGGCTTCGAGCAACTCCTTGAACTCGATGAACTTGTAGACGTTGGCGCTGCGCCCGATCGAGTAGATCGTCTTGGTGGTCATCACGTTGGACAGCACCTGGCCGCTGCGCACATCGATGGCGCGCAGATTGACCGTGACCTGGTCGACCCGGTATTCCTGCGAGACGCCGATGCCGAGGTAGCGTGCGCCCTGGCCACCGCTGCGCACGTTGGTTTCGTAAGCGACGATGGCGCCTTCCATGATGATGTTCGCCGCCAGCAGCGACGGCAGCTCCGACTGAATATTCGGTGCGACGTCCGGCTTGGCCTGCGATGCGCGGATGATCTTGCGCTCGGTCAGCACGTTCTGCAGCCCCTCGCGCTCCAGCACGATGAACCAGCCGCTGGCCTGCATCGCATCGACCAGCATGCTGGCGGCGCCCTGGGTGACCGCTGTGGAAAATGAACTCGCGGGACTCGGCTTGTACTGGCCGGTCTGGTCGCGAAAGCCATAGACCGCCGCCACCAGCGGCCCTCTGGGCCGGGGCAGTTCGAGCAGGTCCTGGTAGGTCGAGGTCCGAGGTGTAAGGGTTGGGGTTTGCTGGTCGGCAGACATGGGCTCGCGCACCGCGCAACCCTGTAGAGCCGCCATCATCCCGATGGCGACGAATAGGCTTCTCATGGCCTTTGCTCTCCTTGCGAGGGTCAGTTGATGGCGCCGTAGCCGTTGACGATGATTTCCGAAATTTCTCCGGTGAGCCGATCGGTGATTTCTACGGTCAGGTTGCCGTCGAGGTTCACCACATTGACGATGAAATCATCGGTGATCAGTGAGCCGCCGTTCGGGTCGTCCATCTTGTTGAGCAGGTCCGATAGCAGTCGCGATTCCAACTGGCTGGTGAAGCGATCCAGTGCCGAGGTGCCTGTCAACGAGGAGCGGTCGATCGCGTCCGGGTCCTTGGTGTCGTTCTGGGCCTGGGCGTTGCCCAGCAGCCAGGCTCCATTCAGCGGGCTACCGCCGAACGAGGGGTTGACGGGGGTGTAGACCAGTTCGGTCGCGGTGACGCCGGTGCTGAGAAAGAGCCCGGCCAGAAGCATGCCGGTGATTGTATGGGGTGACCGGTTCATAACTCATCCTTCGCAAGGTCTATGGTGTCTTCGAACAATGCTTCGACTTTTCTTCGGTTTATCTCTTGGAGCACGAAATCCGCTGCGTCATAGGCGGTCTGTTCCATGTCATTGACGTTCGGTTGCAGGAAACGGCGATACAGGGGCTGATTGTTCTGTTCGACCACCACCAGGATTCCCCAGCGCGCCGATGGCCGCTCCTTGACCGCAAGATTGAAATCCAGCGCGCTGGTGTCGTTCAGGCGTTCGCAGAACTTGCGATAGAACGCCTGGCCGGATCGGGAAACCGTGTGGTCGATGATGAAACCTTGGAGTTCGGCCTCGCCGGCATGCGCCTGGACACCGGCAAGCAATAGCAGGCCCAGGCATGCAGCCTTCATATGCCGGCCTCGTTGACGTGTCCGATTACCAGCGAGGCGCCCTGTGCGCGGTTGGAGGCGCCGAGCTTGCCCAGGGCGTTATGGATGTGGCTCTTGATGGTATGGGTGCTCAGATGCAGGCGAGCGGCGATTTCGGCGTTCGAAAGCCCCTTGCCGGCCAGCGCAAGAATCTGCTTCTCACGCACCGACAGCTCATCGATGGCGCGCGAGGCATGGGTCAGCTGACGGTAGCGACCGAGGAGCTTTTCCATCAGTGCACGGGGTAGCCAGTCGCCGCCCTCGAGGATGACGCTGACGCCGCGGCTGAAGTTGGTGCGGCTGGTGTTCGGGTAGAACACGCCCTTGATCCAGGGGTGTAGCTCCAGTAGCCGGCGGGCCTGCTCGGCCGGGGCGTTGATCAGAGCGGTGGGGGTATCGCGCAACTGGCGAAGCAGGCGCTGGCAATCGGCGTCCGCGAAGCTGCCGACGTCGAGCAGGGTCAGGTCCGCATCGTTGAGGCCGGGGCGCAGCGTATTGCTGCGCGTCAGGCGAAACTGCGGGCTGTCGAGCAGGTGCTGATGGAGCGCGCTGTCCAACAACTCACTGTTAGACAGCAGGACGAGACGCGCGGGCGCGGTGACGAGCGCCATACGGGCTTCATCGGTCATGGGCATATCCTTTGCTTTGAATGGCTAACGGGTAGCGCCCGGGATCCTCACCGGGTCTGGCGCTTTGACATTACCGGTATGAAAGTAGTTCAGGGTGGTGACATTAAAAAGTCACAAGCGTGCTCTTGTGCCGGTTTTCCGACGAACTGCACGCGTGGGCGAAACTGGAAGCCCACCCTGCTCTGGAGTAGATTGACCGCTTCATCTGCGTTGCAGCATCGGGAGTCAGCCATGTCGGACCCAGCGTTCTGGTTGGTTTTCTTTTCGGCCGCCCTCGCCTTGAACCTCTCGCCGGGGCCTGATCTGCTCTTCGTGCTGTCGCGCACGTTGTCCGACGGACGGCGCGTCGGGGTGGCCTCGGCCTGTGGCGTGTGCAGTGGCGCGCTGGTCCATGTCGCTGCGGCAGCGTTGGGCATTTCGGCGATTCTGGCGACCTCGGCGTTGGCCTTCTCGGTGGTCAAGTACGTAGGGGCCGCGTACCTGCTGTATCTGGGCATTCAGGCGTTGCGCTCGGCGGGCGTCGGGGCCTCGCTCGACCCCGACAGCGGACCTCGGACCCGTCCATGGCAGGCCTACCGGCAGGGCATCCTGGTGGACCTTCTCAACCCGAAAGCGGCCATCTTCTTTATGGCGTTCCTGCCGCAGTTCGTGCGCCCGAACGAAGGCGCCGTGGCGCTGCAACTGTTGGTGCTGGGCGTGCTCGTGGTGCTGGTGGCAATCGTCGTCGAATGCGCCCTGGTGCTGGTGGCGGCGCGCGCGGGTTCGGCGCTGCGTGGCAATCGTCGCTTGAGCCAATGGCTGGACCGGATGTTCGGCTCGGTCCTGATCGCGCTCGGTATTCGGCTCGGCCTCGCCGAACGGGCATAACCGGGGGGAACGACGCCCCCGGCGTCGGTCTGAATGCTGAGCGGTGCGTTTTTTCAAGTGAGCGCTGCCGCGTAACCGGAAGGAGCTTTCATGTCCCTGTATAGCAAGAACACCACCTCCAACCTGATCCCGTGCCTGCGTTACCGCGATGTTCCGGCGGCGCTGGAATGGCTGTGCCGCGTGTTCGATTTCGAGCAGCGACGCGTGGTCGAAGACCCCCAGGTGGGGATCATCCATGCCGAGCTCGGTTTCGGCAGCGGCATGTTGATGCTCGGTCCGGTCACCGACTCGCTGTATGGCCGCCAGGTCAGGCAGCCCGACGAGGTCGGCGGCGTCTCCACGCAAAGCATCTACATCATCGTCAACAGCGCCGATGCGCTTTACACCAAGGCCAAGGCCGCGGGCGCGAAGATCGTCATCGAACTGAAGGACGAGGATTACGGCGGTCGCGGTTTCAGCTGCCGCGACCTCGAAGGCCACCTGTGGAACTTCGGCACCTATGATCCCTGGGCCGAGCCGGTTGCCGAACAGAACGCCCCTCGGGGGGACGGGTGATGCGCACGCTGACGCTGGCCGACGGCAGTGAAGTCCCGGTGATCGGCCAGGGGACGTGGCACATGGGCGAGAATCCGGCTGAACGTAGCCGCGAGGTGGCCGCGCTGCGCCTTGGCATCGAGCTGGGCATGTCGCTCATCGATACCGCCGAGATGTACGGCGAAGGCGGCGCCGAAGAAGTGGTCGGCGAGGCGATCCGCAATCGCCGCGACCGGGTGTTTCTGGTCAGCAAGCTGTACCCGCACAATGCCAGTCGCCGAGGCGTGCCCGAAGCCTGTGAACGCAGCCTGCGCCGCCTGGGCACCGACTGTATCGACCTGTACCTGCTGCATTGGCGTGGCCAGTACCCGCTGGCGGAAACGGTCGAAGCCTTCGAACGGCTCAGGGAGCAGGGCAAGATTCGCCGCTGGGGAGTATCGAATTTCGACCTGGACGATATGCACGAGCTGGGTGCGCCCGCGTGCGCGGCCAATCAGGTGCTCTACAACCCTGGCGAGCGCGGGATCGAATTCGACCTGTTGCCCTGGTGCCAGGCACGGGGCATGCCGATCATGGCGTATTGTCCGTTAGGGCAGGGCGGCGAACTGTTGCGGCATCGGGCGGTGGTCGAGGTTGCGCGTCGCCACGGCGCACAGCCGGCCCAAGTGGCACTGGCCTGGGCTTTGCGTCAACCCGGCGTGCTGGTGATACCCAAATCGTCGAACCCATCGCATCTACGCGCCAATGCGTCGGCCGCAGCGCTTGAACTGACGCCTGCGGACCTGGGCATCCTGGACGGCGCCTTCACGCCGCCGACCCGCCCACGACCGTTGCAGATGGTGTGATGGACAGATCCTCCGGGCGGTGGGGAATGTTTGCCCTGTCCAGGCTGTCAGCTGTGAACGACAGCACACCTCGGAGGTGCGAATATGGCGGATTCCAGGCTTGAAGGCGCAGTGGTGGTCATCACCGGGGCGTCCAGTGGTATCGGTCGCGCCACCGCACAGGCGTTCGCGCGCCAGGGTGCCCGTGTGGTATTGGCCGCACGCGACGACGAGGCCCTGCAAGAGGCGGCCGAGGAGTGCCGGGCGCTCGGTGCTCAAGCGCTTGTCGTGCCCACCGACGTGACACTCAGCGACTCCGTGGAGCAACTGGCAAGCGCCGCCGCCGGGTTCGGGCAGGGGCGCATCGATGTCTGGATCAACAATGCCGGCGTCGGCGCGGTCGGCGCGTTCGACGAAACGCCTCTGGACGCCCATGAGCAGGTCGTGCAGACCGACCTGATCGGTTACCTGCGCGGTGCGCATGTGGTGCTGCCTTATTTCAAACAGCAGAATGGCGGCGTTCTGATCAATACCCTGTCGGTCGGTAGCTGGGTTCCGCAGCCGTTCGCCGTGGCCTACTCGGCGAGCAAATTCGGCTTGCGCGGCTTCTCCCATGCGCTGCGCGGCGAACTGGCGCACTGGCCCGGTATCCACATCTGCGATGTCTATCCGTCGGTGGTCGATACCCCTGGCTTCCGTGACGGTGGCAATTATGCCGGGCGCTCGTTGCAGCCGCCTCCGCCGCTGTGCGATCCCCGTCAGGTGGCCGAGGCGATGGTCAGTCTCGCTCTGCATCCGCGTCATACCACCTCGGTTGGCCTGATGGCGACACTGCTGCGCTTCGCGCATTTCATCACCCCGGGTTTCGATCAACTGTCGGGGTTGCTGACGGGCGCCGCACTGCGCCGCGCGGACCGGGTGGCGCCCTCTTCGGGCAATCTGTTCCACCCGCCACTGGGTCAGCGCCGAATCGATGGCGGCTGGCGCAGCAACGCGCCTCGCCAGCGCTCCCTGCTGCTGGCGGGCGGGATCGCGGCGGGTGTGGTCGGTTTGTTGCTGTGCCGCCGTAAACGCTAGGCGATCCGCTGAGGCCGACGCCTGCCGATGGCCGTTGGCGTGGCGCTGAATTTCAGCGAGGCTCGGGCAGGCAGTCCAGCGAACCGAGGTCCTTGTGCAGCGCTTCCAGTTGCGCGACGAGATGGCGTCGTTGGTCGGCGTCGGACAGGGCGTAAAGGTCACTGAACAGACTGATCCCGGCCTGCTCGGTGCGCGTGAAGGCGGCTCTGTACGCTGGCGTCCACAGCGATTCGCGGTCTTGCAGCAGCGTCGCGACGCGTTCCGAGAAGCCCGCCTCATGGCGCCGGGTCAATGCATCGCCGAGCGCCCGCTGCCACTGAACGCGGTTGGCCAGCCAGTGTCGATTCTGATCGCCAAGCGCGCGTGCCCATTCGAGGATGCGCTGCCGTTGCGCCTCATGGGTACTGCCCATCCATTGCTCGACCCGCTCGCGCATGCGTTCGGCACGTTCGCGTATCTGTTGATCCAGCGGCGGTTGCAGATACTTCTGCTCGCGTTCGCGACGATCGTCATCGAGCGCCGCGTTGAGGTCGTGCACTTGCTCGTCATCGAGATCGCGCAGCAGTTGCGTCGTGGTCGGCGTGATCTGCACCGCGATGGCGTGGATTGCCTGTTTTGCGTCCTGGTAATGCGCGCGCAGTGCGGCCTGGTCGACGTCGCCCTGGTTGACCTGTCGCTGTAGACGCTCGAGGGTGCGCAGGTAATCCGGCAACTGCGTGCGGCAATGCCAGCTCAGGTGGTCGCGCAGCTGCGCACGGAAGCGCTTTTGCTGGTCGCCACTCATGTCCAGGTAATCATTGAGCGACCAAGGTATCAGCAGATGCAGATTGCGGTAGGCCAGATTCATGCGGCTGCAGCCGACCGTAACGAGGCTGAGCACCACCAGTAACAGTACTGTCTTGCAGCCAAGCGCCTGACGAACCCGCATCGCAGCCCCCGCGTCTGTGTTATCGGCCGATACAGTGCCGCATCTTCTCAGTAGAGCCGCGCGACGCAGCGGCAGTTCGGGCACAAACAGCAACGGCTTGTTTCAGCGAGAAAAACGCTGCATCCGTGGTCCCTATTAGGAGACGCGGCGACCAAGCCTGCAGACCGAACGCAATCGAAGGGGAGAGAGCCATGCAAAAAGCGATCAGGCACCTGACCGGAGACGACGTGCCACAAGGCTGGCGCCCGACGTGGGTGACGTGCTGGGTGGTGGAACTGGACGGCAAGACCATCGCCGGGCCCTACGCCACGCGCGACGAGGCGCAAGCGGTGATGGACGGTGAGCAGGAGCCGAAGATTTCGCAGACGCCTACGCCCCGATAAGGATGCTCAAAGGCATCGGTTAGCGCAGGGATCGATCCGCTCGGGCAACGGCGCCGGCGGCTCGACGAGGCGGGACACCAGTTCAAGGGCCTTGTCGAAGGACGGATAGCCGCTCTGCGCGACGTCCAGCTCGGCGTAGGCCTGCCGATACTGTTCGGCCTTCTTCGGGTCGGTTTCGCTGACCAGATAGGGCTCCTGGTAGATCTTGTAGAGCAGCGCGACCGCATGCGGATGGCCTTTGGCGGCGGCCTGGTCGAGCAGGCGCAGAACGTCTGCCTGCTGCGGGCCCTGTCGAATCATCAGCAGCGCCTGATAGAACTCGATCTCGCCCCGCTCGTCGAGCCGGGCGCTGCGCTCGAGCAAGGCATCGGCAAGCTCATAGCCCTCTTCGTCACCGATGGAGATCAGGATCTTGGCCTGCAGGAGATCGTTCTGATAGAGCAGCCGCTCCGTGCGGCACGTGCTGTCGCTGCTGGACTGATCGCATCGCGGAGAGGCGCAGCCGCCCAGGATCATGAGCAGTCCGATCACCAGTGCGTTCTTCATCGCGGCCTTGTTCTCATGATGGGTTAGGTGGGTCAGCGCGTGTTCTGACCCGCGAGTTTCGTTTCTGTTCAGCGTCATGGCTCGCTGGCGATGGGCTTGAGTCCGTACTGGAACAACAGGATCTGCCACCGCGGGTTGCTCTGCAAGCCATTGAGAAAGCCGTCCAGGTAGTCCATGACAGGCGCGCCCAGCGGGCCATTGACCAGCAGATGCCGTGCGAACTGGTACAGCGGGGTATCCGATACATAAAGGTCGCTGAGGGGGTCGTCCTTGCGGTAATAGAGCAAGGTCGAGCGCGGGATCAGCAAGGTGTCGATGCGTCCGGAGAGCAGCTTCTGGAGGTTCTGCAAATCGGTCTGAACATCCTGGCGCGTGATCGCACCACGGGCGATATCCTCTTCGAGCGCCGCGTAACGGTGCCCGAGCACACCTCCCAGGACAAGACCGTGCAGCGAACGAGGGCCCTCGTATTCAACGGGCGCATCGGGTAGCGAGACGAAATCCTGCTGGTCGATCAGCAGCGGCTGCGACCATTTGCCATGGGCCGCCTGTGCAGTCGTGAAGAAGCGAGGGGTGGCCCATAGCAGCACGCCGGGGCGCTTGCGAGCGAGGCGAACGTCCACACGCTTGCGCGGCAATTCCACCAACTCGAAGTGGAAACGCTCACCGTTGGCCGGGTCGTCGTTGAGCAGTTCGACGAAGGCATGCGAAAGGCCTCGGGCGTCGTCGAGAATGAAAGGTGGCGAAAGGTGATAGGTCCAGACTTCGACTTTCTGCTGCTGCGCCCCGCAGACCAGAGGCACCAGAGCCAGGGTGAGTACCAGCACGAGTCTCTGCATGACGAACCTTCGCGGCTTGAGGACGAGACTGCCCGACGTTGGAGCTGTGACCTCCAATGGCCTCTGTCCGTTTCAATGGCATCAGCGTAGCCGAGGGGCCCGGCGGCGCGAGCGATCAGGGCGATCGCCGCCAGCGTGCTGTCTAGAAGCGTTCGTGCTCGCCGAGGAATCGCCACTCGCCGACCGGCAGTTTGGCCATCGACAGACGGCCGATGCGAATGCGCTTGCAGCTGCGCATCTGCAGCCCGATCGCTTCGCACAGCTGGCGCAGGTCGCCCGCTTGCGGCGCCTTGAGCACGATCCGCAGACGGGTTTCGTTCTGCCAACTGGCTTTGGCCTTGGGCAGTACCCTGCCGCGATGGCCGATGCCCTTGGCCAGCAGCGCCAGGCCGCCTTCCTCGGGTTCACCCGCCACTTCGACGATGTACTCGTGCTCGAGCTTGCCGCGTGGGTCGGCAAGCGTACGAATTACCTCGCGCTGCTGGCTGAACACAACCAGCCCGCTGACGTCCGGTTCCAGCGCAAGCAGCGCGGTCTGGCGAGCCAGGTGGCGGTCGCGCGGAGTGAGCCGGGCATCGTCGCCAGACCAGTGTCTCGCCTGGCTCAGTTGCGCCTGGGCGGACGCGGGGTCGGTGGCGGTGGGGGTGCCGGCTGGCTTGTGCAGGAGCAACGTCACCGGCTGCACTTCGGTCGCGGTAGCGCCCGGCAGCAGCTCGATCCGTTGGTCTTCGACCTTGAAATACGGGGCTTCGATGATCTGTCCATCGACGCTGACCCAGCCGCCCTCGATATACAGCTCAGCCTCGCGCCGGGAACAGCCGAGTTGCTCGGCGAGGCGTTTGGACAGGCGCATGGGGTCGGTCATGGATATCTCGGAGGGTGTGCAGGGGAACCTGGCGAGCTGCTGCGGTACGGCAGTAACGGCGGGAGCTCGCGTGTCGGTCAGGTGGTGCGTTACTTCTTGCTGATGGTGATCTGTCGCGACGGGCCCTGGGTCTGGCCGCTGACGCCGTTGGGGATCTTTTGGACTTCGCCACCGGCCTTCAGGAAGGCAGCCATCTGAGCGGCCAGGGATTGGCTGGTTTCGCTGGCGGGTTCGGGTTTACGTTTGGCGGATGTGGTCTTGGAGGCCATCGTCATCGGGTTCCTTTGGTCAGTCGAACCGGACATTATACAGATCTGGCTAATTTTTGTTCGATTTTCGGTGCGCGGCCACGCGCTGAGCATTTCGGGTCGTCCATGGTCTTCTTAAACAGTCGCCTTTCACTCAGGAGCTATCCCATGTCTCGCTTTGCCCGTCACGCCCTTGTCTGCAGCCTGGTTCTGGCCTGTTCGTCGCCGGCGTTCGCCGAAGTCGAATACTTCGACAGCGAGCAAGGTCGCGTCACGGTGCAGACCGTCGCCAGCGACCTGGAGCATCCCTGGGCCTTAGCGTTTTTGCCGGATGACAAGGGCATGCTGGTGACCGAGCGGCCCGGAAGGCTGCGTATCATCAGTGGCGATGGGCAGATATCCGAACCGCTCGCGGGTGTGCCGGAGGTGTTTGCGCGTGGACAGGGTGGCTTGCTCGATGTTCGCCTGTCGCCCGGGTTCGGGCAGGACCGGCTGGTCTATCTCAGCTACGCCGAGGCCGGCGATGACGGCCAGGCGGGCACCACCGTGGGGCGCGGCCGGCTGGCCGACGACCTGAGTGGGCTGGACGACTTCACGGTTATCTTTCGCCAGCAGCCGAAGCTGTCCACCGGCATTCATTTCGGCTCCCGGTTGGTGTTCGATGACGAGGGGCATCTGTTCATTGCGCTGGGCGAGAACAACCAGCGGCCCACGGCCCAGGAGCTCGACAAACTCCAGGGCAAGCTGGTGCGCATCTACCCTGACGGCAAGGTTCCGGACGACAACCCCTTCGCGGCGACCCAGGAGGCTCGCCCGGAAATCTGGTCCTACGGTCACCGCAATCAGCAGGGCGCCGCCATCAACCCGTGGAGCGGCAAGCTCTGGACCCACGAGCACGGCCCGCGCGGCGGCGACGAGATCAATATTCCCCAGTCGGGGCGCAACTATGGCTGGCCACTGGCGACCCATGGCATCAACTATGGCGGCCAACCGATACCGGAGGCTGAAGGCAAAACCGTCGCGGGGACCGAGCCGCCGCACCATGTGTGGGAACGATCGCCAGGTATCAGCGGCATGGCCTTTTATGACGCGCAGCGGTTCCCGGAGTGGCAGCACAACCTGTTCATCGGCGCGCTGGTCGACCAGTCGCTGATCCGCTTGCAGCTCGACGGCGACAGGATCGCCGGGGAGGAACGCCTGCTCAAGCAATTGGGCGCGCGAATTCGCGACGTTCGTGTAGGGCCGGACGGCTTCCTGTACCTGCTGACCGACTCGTCGAGCGGCCAGTTGCTGCGGGTCGGCTTGAGTGCAGAGCCATGATCGGGATCGCCGGCGCAGCCATGGGCAGGGAGCGTTCTCGCCGGCCGTCGGTCCACTGTAGTGCCGGATGATCGAATGCTCCGGCATGGCGGGTCGCTGGGGAGGCTTTGACAGGGGTTACGTTTCGCCATCTCCAGGCCTGACGCACGGATAGGAGGAAGCGTGGCGGTCGTCATCAGTGCAGTCTTGTGCATCATTTTGGGCCTGACGCTTGCCGTCGGCGGGTGGAAAATCGTCTCGCTGGGCGGGACCTGGTATTTCGCGATCCTCGCCGCCGGCTTTCTGCTCACCGGTGCGCTACTGCTGGCCAGGCGCCGCGCGGCGTTGTGGGTCTATGCACTGGTCATGCTCGGTGCGTTGGGCTGGGCGCTGTACGAGGTGGGTTTCGATTGGTGGCAACTGGCGCCGCGCGGCAGCATCGTTGCGCCGCTGGGGTTATGGTTGCTGACGCCCTGGGTTGCGCAGCGACTGGGTTGGCAACACTTCGGCGCGCGGGCCTGGGGCGGCAGCGCGCTCGCCCTGATGCTGGCGGTTCTGCTTTGGGGCGCGGCGGCGGCACAGGCGCTCTCCAGCGATAGTCACGACCTCAAGGGAATATTGCCGCCACCGTTGGCAGCGGCGCCCGGCGACCCGAATGCCGATGTCCCGGACGGCGAATGGCATGCCTACGGTCGCACCCAGCATGGCATGCGTTATTCCCCGTTGGCGCAGCTCACGCCAAGCAATGTCGCTCGGCTGGAAAAGGCCTGGCAGTTCAATACCGGTGATCGGCGCCGCGAGGACGACCCACCCGAGACCACCTACGAGGTCACGCCGCTCAAGATAGACGACAGTCTCTATATCTGTACGCCGCACAATTTCGTCATCGCATTGGACGCCGAGACGGGGCAGGAACGTTGGCGCTTCGATCCCCAGGTGCCGGCCTCGGTCAATCGCCAGCATCTGACCTGTCGCGGGCTGTCCTACCACTTCAGCGAGGCGGCGCCCGGCGACCAGGCCTGCCGCCAACGGTTGTTCATGCCGACCGCCGATGCGCGGCTGATCGCGCTGGATGCCCGGACCGGTCGGGTGTGTCCCGGGTTCGGTCGCAATGGCGCGGTGGATCTGTGGGCAAACATGCCGAACGTGAAGGAAGGCTTCTATTATTCGACCTCACCGCCGGTGGTCGCCCGGAATCTGGTCATCGTTGGCGGAGCGGTGAACGACAACGTTTCGACCACCGAGCCGTCCGGGGTCATACGGGCCTACGATGTCATCACCGGCGAGCTGAAGTGGAACTGGGATCCGGGCAATCCGCAGCAGACCGAGCCGATCGGCGAAGGTGAAACCTACAGCCAGAGCACGCCCAACAGCTGGAGCATTTCCAGCGCCGACGAGGCGCTGGGCCTGGTCTACGTGCCGCTGGGCAACCAGGTGCCGGACCAGTGGGGTGGCAATCGCAGCGAGAACAGCGAGCGTTTCTCGTCTTCCATCGTTGCCCTTGAGCTGGAAACCGGTGAGTTGCGCTGGGTCTTCCAGACGGTGCATCACGATCTCTGGGACATGGACGTGCCCGCGCAGCCGAGCCTGGTCGATATCGACACGGAACATGGGCCGATCCCCGCGCTGGTCGCGCCAACCAAGCAAGGCGATATCTATGTACTGGACCGCCGCACCGGGGAACCGATCCTGCCAGTGCGCGAAGTGCCGGCGCCGCAAGGGGCGGCCGATGGTGACTGGACAGCGCCTACCCAGCCGGTGTCGGCACTGTCCTACGAGCCGCCCATGCTCCAAGGCAAGGACCTGTGGGGGGCCACGTTCATCGATCAGATGATCTGCCACATCCGGTTCCATTCGTTGCGCTATGAAGGCCGCTATACACCGCCGTCCACCCAGGGCACGCTGGTGCATCCCGGGAACTTCGGCGTGTTCAATTGGGGGGGTGTCGCCGTCGATCCGGTCAGGCAGATGGTGTTCAGCACGCCAGCTTACCTGCCGTTCACGTCGACGCTGATTCCCCGCGAGAATGATCGCGCCACCTATGTGTCGAGCAATGAGCCGCACCTCAACGAGAATTTCGGCGCGCCCTTTGCCGTTGAACTCAAGCCTTTCGTTTCGCCAATTGGCCTGCCCTGCGTCGCGCCGCCCTGGGGATATGTCGCCGGCGCCGATCTGCGTACCGGCAAGACTCACTGGATGCGCCGCAATGGCACCGTGCGCGACCGCTCGCCGATTCCGCTTCCGTTCAAGATGGGCGTTCCGAGCCTTGGCGGGCCGATGCTCACTGGCGGCGGCGTGGCGTTTCTCAGCGGCACGCTGGACAACTACCTGCGCGCCTACGACGTCAGTACGGGCAAGGAGCTGGGCAGATGGCGATTGCCTGCCGGTGGCCAGGCCACGCCGATGACTTATCTGAGCCGTACCGGGCGGCAGATGGTCGTCGTGGTCGCTGGCGGCCATGGCTCCCTCGGGACCCGGGCGGGCGATGCGATCATCGCCTACGCCTTGCCTCGCTAGAACGGGGCGAGACGAGCGTCGGCCTTGTCTGATGAGGCAGCAGCGGTTCGGTCGACCGTGGCGCGCTCGGGTCCAATGGGCCTGTTAGAATTGTCGGATTCGAACACAGGATTCTTCACATGGCTGCCATCGGGCGTTTCAACAGCATGCAAATCGTCAAGCACACCGGTTTCGGTTTGTACCTGGACGGAGGGCCGGACGGCGAGATTCTGCTGCCCAATCGCTACATTCCCAAGAACGTCCCGACCGAGGTCGATGACTGGCTGAACGTCTTCATCTACCTCGACAGTGAGGACAAGCTCATCGCGACGACCGACAAGCCCAAGGTCCAGGTGGGTGAATTTGCCAGCCTCAAGGTCGTCGAGATCAATCGGGTCGGACTCTTCCTCGACTGGGGATTGCCCAAGGATTTGCTGCTGCCGCATTCCGAAGAAAAACGGCCGCTGAAAGAAGGCGACTATTGTGTCGTGCACGTCTATCTGGACAAGCACAGCAAACGCATCACCGCGACGGCGCGGCTGGATCGCTATCTGGACAAGACGCCGCCTCGCTACGCGGCTGGCGAAGCGGTGGACCTGTTGGTCGTCGAACCCACCGATCTCGGCTACAAGGCGATCGTCAATGGCAAGCACTGGGGCCTGATCCACAAGAACGAGGCCTTCAAGTTCCTGCGTGGCGGGATGCGCGAAAAAGGCTATATCAAGGAAGTTAGGGCCGACGGCAAGATCAGCCTGAGCCTGCAGCCGGTGGGCAGCGAAGCGGCTGATGCGTTGCAGGCGCTGATCCTGCAGAAACTGCAGGAAAACCAGGGCGCACTCCCGGTCAGCGACAAGACCGCAGCCGACGAAATCGCTCGGCTCTTTGGTGTCAGCAAGGGCAACTTCAAGAAGGCGATCGGCGGTCTGTACAAGCAGGGCCGGATCGTGATCCACCCGGATCGCATCGAACGCGCCTGATCCGCACGCCAAGGGGCCGCCAGGCCCCTTCGTCTTTCCCAGTGTCAATCCCGTCTCGCGCAGCGACAGACCGCGTCGTTGGTGGCATTTCGGCCAACGTTCGTCCGACATGACGTCGTAGCGCTACCGCTCATCCTTTTCCGGATGTTGCCGGGTGTAGCGGGGCGGAACTCCCTTTGTGCCCGTCAGGTCCAGAAAGGGCGACTGGTCATCCAGCGGTTCACGAATCGGTCGCAGGCCCTCGCCGAATGTTCCGTGCGCTCGGAGAAGCTGTGGATAGACATACCGAATGGCCGAAGGCCTGGTATCTGGTGCAGTGCAAGTCGCGCCAGGATGGCCGGGCTCAAGCGCATCTCGCGCGCCAGGGCTTCGAATGCTTTGCACCCATCGTCAAGGTGCAGACGATGGGCGGCGGGAGGCTGCGTGAGCTTCAGGAGCCATTGTTTCCGGGGTATCTGTTTATTCGAATGGGCGAGAACGACAACTGGCTATCGCTACGCTCGACGCGCGGGGTCAGTCGAGTCGTCGCGTTCTGCGGCCAGCCCTGTCGGGTACAGGACGCCATCGTCGAGCACCTCAGGCAGCGCTGCGAAACGACCGATGTCCGGGCTGCGCTGATGCCCGGTGATCGCGTACAGGTCAAGGTGGGCGCGCGCGCCGACATCGAGGCTGTTTTTGTCGCCATGGACGCAGAGCAGCGGGTGATGGTGCTGTTGAACGTGCTCAATCGCCAGCAGCAGGTCCAGATACCGCTGGCACGCATTCAACCCGTCCAACGGCGCGCAGTAGTGCCTTCCTAATAATAAGTAACGAATCTCTCTTGGTTTCGCCTGCCGTCTCGAGCATCTGCTCGACGTGGGCGGCGGCTTGCTTTCTGGCCGCCGAGACCACCGTTACAGGGCGTCGCCCTGGGGCGGTAGCGTGCCTGAACCGCAGCGGCGGTTCTGTTTCGGCGAGCGCCGGCAACGCTTCGAAGGCGCGCCACTCATCGATTCTGCAACTGTCGGGGATATTTGCGGTCTGTTTCGTGTCTATGCCTGCTCACAAGAGCCAGCGTCGCGGCCGGAGTCGAGGCATGAACAACAATTTATCTCCGAGAAGGGATTCCATATGAGGAACATCACGCTTCCAGGTGTATCGCTACTGTGTCTTGTCGCTACCGAAAGCTGGGCAGTGAACGACCCGCAGGACATACGCATTGGTGGTTTCGAGTTCACCCCGACGCTGGTTGTGCGCGAAAGCTACGACGACAACTATCGCGGGCTGTCGGACAACGAGCAGGCGTCCTGGGTGACGGGCATCAACCCGACCTTCCTGTTGGGTACGGGGAATCGCAACAGCGAGTACGAACTGGAGTATTCCTTCAACAGCGATATCTTTCATTCGGACTCCGAAGCGAGCAACACCGACCATCACCTGCAGCTCAGAAGCGTCATGGAGTTCACCTCCCGCCATCGTTTGAGCTGGGGGCTCGCCTACCACCGCGTGGAAGAGACCGCGGACACCGAAGATGCGACCGAAAACGACAAGTACAGCCGGGCGATTGCCCGTGCGGCGTACCGTTTCGGCGCCAGTACCGCGCGTAACCAGCTCGAATTCGGAACCAATTACGAACAGCGCCGGTATCACAACAGCGGCAACCTCAACGCGGCTGAAGAGCGCGACAGCCTGATGTTCAATTCCATCTGGTTCCATCGCCTTGGCTCCAGAACTCGCTCACTCGTCGAGGTTCGGCACACCGATCACGACTACAAACTCGCCAGTGCGCTGCGCGACAGCACGAACCTGGCGCTGCTCGGGGGCGCGACCTGGGATGCCACCGCAAAGACATCCGGTACGGTCAAGCTTGGTGCCGAGCGCAAGGATTTCGACAGCGATCAGCGCAAAGACTTCACCAGCCCCATGTGGGAAGTCGGCGTCACCTACAAGCCACGGTCCTATTCGGCCTTCACGATCAATTCCCGCCGTGCCTTCGACGAGGGCGACGACGGTGCCAGCACCATCAACGACTGGACGACCATCGCCAGTTGGGATCATGAGTGGACCTCGCGTGTTTCGACCGAACTGCTCTACCGCTTTTCCGATCGGGAGTACGAAGGAATCAACCGCGACGATGAGCGCACCGGCTACGGCGCTGGCGTGACCTGGTCACCGGATCGCTGGATCGACGTGACCCTTTCGTATCTCAGAACGGAAAACGACTCCAGCCTGAGCTCGGAGACCTACGACCGAAACGTTTACCTGCTGAGTTTCGACCTGAGCCTTTGAGGCCGGGTAGGACGTTAACCAGTGCCTAAGGAGGAGCCGATCATGCGCATCCCGAACATCTATAAATGCTTATCCGTGCTGTTGCTGCTGGCGTTCAGCGCCGCTGCCAGCGCTGCTCAATACGAACTGGGCTCGGGCGACGTGATCCGCATCAGCGTTCACGGCGAGCCAGACCTTTCATTCGAAGAAATACGCCTGACTGACGCCGGCACGTTCACGTTTCCCTTCATCGGCGAAGTCGATGCCAACGGCAAGACGGCCGGAGAAGTACGCAACCTTCTGGTTGAAAAGCTCAAGGACGGCTACCTGATCGATCCGCGTGTTTCGGTATCGGTGGTCAATTATCGCGAGTTCTACATTGCCGGCGAGGTGAAGCTTCCCGGCGGTTATCCCTACCAGCCCGGACTCACCCTGGATCGGGCAATTGCCCTGGCGGGTGGGCTCACCGAGCGCGCCTCGACCAAACGCATGACCATCGTGCGCGGTTCAGAAGGCAGCCGCGCCGAGGAAAAAGCCACCATGGACACCAAGGTCCGCCCTGGCGACACGATCAACATCGACGAAGGATTCTTCTGATGAACAGCCCAGTTCGCCCGGATCGACCGTGGCAGCGCCCCGTAGGGCCAGCAGCCGACAGCGATTTCATCGATCTCAAGAAAATCTGGCACGCGATCTGGTCGCGCAAGATGGGCATCGCATTGATCGTGGGGGGCGTCGCGTTGCTGACGATGCTCCTGCTTTCGCGGATGACGCCCATCTACAAAGCCGTCGCCTCGGTGCTCATCGAGACCAAGGGTACGCCGGTCCTGTCGTTCCAGCCGGCGGCCGACACCCCGGTCGAGCTCAGCGAGTACCTGCAGACCCAACTGAGCCTGATGCAGAGCCGTGGTGTGGCCGAGCGTGTGGTGCGCGATCTCAACCTGACCGAGCACCCCGAATTCGATCTGCGCCAGCAGCCCGGTCCGCTGGTCGACTTCGGCGGCATCATCGATTCGTTGACCGGCGAGGAGCCCGAAGCGCTCAGCGAAGCGCAGATCATCGATTACGCGACTCAAACATTCATGGAGCGCACCTCGGTCTGGGTCGAGGGCAAAAGCCAGCTCGTCTATCTGTCCATCGCCATGGCTGACCGGCTGACCGCCGCGCAAGCGACCAACCAACTGGCGCAGGCCTACATCGAAGCGCAGCTGGAAGCCAAAGTCGACATGTCGATGACCGCTGCCAGCTGGATGAACGAGCGTCTGGTTTCCCTGCGCCAGAAGCTGCAGGATTCCGAAGACAAGCTCCAGGCCTACCTGGACGCCGAGGGTCTCGTCGACCTGGACGGTGTCGGCACCATCAGTGCCAACGAGCTGTCCTTGACGGGTGATCGCATGATCGATGCGCGTCGTCAGCGGGCCGAGGCCGAGAGCCAGTACCGCCAGGTCGAATCCATGCGCAGCCAGGGCTGGGAGCGTCTTGCCAGCGTGCCGGCGGTACTTGGCCATCCGCTGATCCAGCAGTTCAAGGCCGACCAGGCGCACGCCCGCTCCCGCGTCGAAGACCTGTCGCGTCGTTATGGCGATCGCCACCCGGCGATGGCGTCGGCGCGTTCCGACCTGAACGCGGCCACGGCCAGTCTGCGCCAGCAGGTCGAGCAGGTGGTGGCGAGCATCGAGCGCAACTACCAGTTGGCGGTGGCCAACGAGAACTCGTTGCGCGCATCGTTCGACGAGAACAAGGGTCGTATCCAGGACATCTCCCGCAAGGAATTCAAGGTGCGTGACCTCCAGCGCCAGGTCGAAAGCGACCGCGCGCTGTATGACACCTTCATGACCCGTCTGCAGGAAACCACCGCGACTTCGGACCTGAGTTCTACCAATGCCCGCATCGTCGACGCGGCAATCCCGCCGACCGAGCCCAGCGCGCCGAACAAGAAGCTGATCATGGTGGTAGCGCTGTTCCTGGCCCTGGTGCTGGGCATCGCCCAGGCGATCATCCGTGAAATTCTCGACAACACCTTCAAGAGTTCCGAGGAAGTCGAGAGCAAGCTGGGTCTGCCGGTGATGGGCATCGTTCCGCAGGTGCCACGCAAGCTGCGCAAGGAAGTCAGCCATCTGTTCGAGCGCAACGCCGACAAGCGCTTCTGCGAAGCCGTACGGACCATCCGCACCAACTTGCTGCTGAGCGAAGCCAACCAGCCGCGGCAGGTCCTGGTCGTGACGTCCACGGCGCCCGACGAAGGCAAGAGTGCGGTATCGGCCAACCTGGCGTTCGCCATGGGGCAGCTGCATCGCGTCCTGTTGATCGACGCCGACCTGCGTCGTGCGACGCTGGACAAGGCGTTCGACTTCAAGCCGGGCACGCCGGGGCTGGTCAACCTCATCGGCGGCAATGCGAAGCTCGAGGAGTGCATCCATTCGGTCGGCAACGTCGACATGATCGCGGCCGGCGCGGTGCCGTCCAATCCGTTGGAACTGCTGTCCTCGCCACGCTTCGCCAAGCTGCTTGAAGTGGTCAAGGGCCGCTATGACCGCATCATCATCGACTCGCCGCCGAGCCAGGCGGTCAGCGATGCCGCGGTGCTTTCGACCCTGGCGGACGCGGTGATCTACGTCGTCAAGTCCGACAGCACGCTGATTCCACATGTCCAGAAAGGTGTGAGTCAGTTGCAGAACAGCAACGCGCCGGTCACGGGCGTGGTGCTCAACCACGTCGACATCGAGAAAGCCAAGAAGAACGGTCAGTTCCGTGGCTACTACGACCATTACGGATACAGCGAGCAGACGGTCTAGCGGCCAGCTCGCGCTATCCGTCTCCGGGGCGTGTTCCTCCAGCGGTGGACCCGCCCCGGATTGATGATCTGCCCAGCAAACGAATTTGCGCCTCCGGCCGCCTCAAGGGCCGCGCCGAGGCACGCCTGTATCAATGACTGAATCGAGGATCCTGCTATGAACATCACCGTCGTTGGAAGCGGCTACGTTGGGCTGGTAACCGGTGCCTGTATCGCGGAAATGGGCAACACGGTCTACTGTGTCGACGTCGACACGTCCAAGATCGAGAATCTCAAGCAGGGCATTCTGCCGATCTACGAGCCGGGCCTCGAAGAAATCGTCACCGAGAACCATGCCTCCGGGCGGTTGCATTTCACCACCTCGCTGGGCGAAGCCGCCAAGCAGTCGGAGGTGTTCTTCATCGCGGTGGGCACGCCGCCCGGCGAAGACGGCTCGGCTGATCTGCGTTACGTGCTGGAAGTCGCGCGGCAGATCGGCGACACGCTGAGCGGCCCGGCCATCGTCGTGAACAAGTCCACCGTGCCGGTGGGTACGGCGGATCTGGTTCGCGCAGCGGTGGCGGAGCGCCTCGAGGCCCGTGGCCTGGACATCGAGTTTTCGGTGGTATCGAACCCGGAATTCCTCAAGGAAGGCGCCGCGGTCAACGATTTCATGCACCCGGACCGGATCGTCATCGGCGCTGACAACGAACATGCCCGCCAGGTCATGAGCGCGCTCTACGCGCCCTTTATCCGCAACCGTCCTCGCACCATGTTCATGGGTATCCGCGATGCGGAAATGACCAAGTACGCCGCCAACGCCATGCTGGCGACCAAGATTTCCTTCATGAACGAAATCGCGAGCCTCTGCGAGCGCCTCGACGTGGACGTGGAAAACGTACGCCTTGGGATCGGTTCGGACGAGCGTATCGGCTACCACTTCATTTATGCCGGTTGCGGTTACGGCGGTTCCTGCTTCCCGAAGGACGTGAAGGCGTTGATCAATATTGCCCACCAGAACGACTTCGAGCCCAAGCTCTTGCAGGCGGTCGAGGCCCGTAACGATCAGCAGAAACACTCGCTGTTCAACAAGATTTCCACTCATTTCAACGGCGATCTCGCTGGCCGCACCTTCGCCGTCTGGGGCCTGGCGTTCAAGCCGGGCACCGACGACATGCGCGAAGCGCCCAGCGTCGTACTGATCAACAGCCTGATCGAAGCCGGCGCCAAGGTGCGGGCCTTCGATCCGGTCGCGCGTGAAACTGCGCGACGCGAGTTCCCGGAAAGCTGGTTCAACGAGGGGCGTCTGCAGATCGTCGAAGGCCAGTACGAGGCCGCCATCGATGCCGACGCGCTGTGCCTGGTGACCGAATGGAAACCCTTCCGTCGCCCGGACTTCCGTGCCCTGAAGCGGTTGCTGAATACGCCACTGATCATCGACGGACGTAACCAGTACGACCGCGAACAGGTCAAGCGCGAAGGCTTCAGTTACTACGGCGTCGGCCGTCAGCCGATCCACGCCTGAGCGAGGGCCAGCGAGTGAGCGCCATCGATCAGCCCAGCGTTCGGCGCGGCCTTTCCCCGTTCAGGGAAAGGCTCGCCGCGCTGCTGCATGGAAGCATGCGCAGCAAGTTGCTGCGCAATATCCTCACCGTGGTGACCGGTACCGCCGGGGCCCAGGCGATCACGCTGGCCTTCATGCCGGTCATCACCCGGATCTACGGGCCGGAAGCCTATGGGGTCCTGGGCACCTTTCTCAGCGTGACCATGATGCTGGTTCCGGTTGCCGCGCTCACCTATCCCATCGCCATCGTGCTGCCCAAGCGCGACGGTGATGCGCGAGGCCTGGTGCGGTTGTCGCTGGCGACCGCACTGTTACTGGCGGCGTTGGTCGCACTGGCGTTTTACCTCGTCGGGGATCGGCTGGTTGCGGTGCTGGAAATCCAGATCGTACAGCCGTACCTGATGCTCATCCCATTCGTCATGTTCTGTGGCGCGGCGTTGGAAATCTGCCAGCAATGGCTATTCCGTACCCAACGCTTCCGTATTACGGCGAGCGTGGCGGTGGGACACTCGTTGCTGTTCAATTCGATGCGCACCATTGCCGGCCTGGTGCAGTCATCGGCACTGGTACTGGTGTGTACGACTGCGCTGCAACAGGCATTGCATGCCGCGATGCTGGCGCTGGCGATGCTGCGCGCCAAACCCCATCGCGACAACCATGCAGGCGAAGCCGGGCAGGGCGATCCCGGCGTGCTGGAGCTGGCGCGCATGCACAGCGATTTCCCCAAGTATCGCGCGCCGGTGATGCTGATCAACGCCTGCTCGCAGCATTTGCCGACGCTCGTGCTGGCGGCCTATTTCGGTCCGGCGGCGGCGGGTTTCTTCGCCTTGTGCAAACAGGCGCTGACCATGCCGACCAACCTGATCGGCAAGTCGGTAGCCGACGTGTATTACCCGCGCATCAGCCGCGCCATTCATGATCGCGAGCCGGTGGCGGCGATGCTGCTGAAGGCGACCACCGCGCTGGGCCTGGTCGGCCTGGTGCCGTTTTCGGTGGTGGCCGTGTTCGGCCCCTGGCTGTTTGCGCTGGTTTTCGGCGAACAGTGGCATGTGGCGGGCGAATATGCCCGCTGGCTGGCCCTGGCCGAGTACGTGATCTTCGTCTCGCGCCCCTGTGTGGTCGCGGTCCCGGCGCTGTCGTTGCAAGGCCGTTTCCTGCTGTTCGAAGTGTTCAGCACCAGCCTGCGCGTGCTTTCGCTGTTCGTCGGCGCGGTGTGGATCGGCCATGCGCTGGCCACCGTGCAGGCATTTGCCGTTGCCAGCATCGTCATTTACTCATCGCTGATGGTGATCGTGCTGATCGCTTCGCGCCGGTGGTATGCCGCCCAGCAACTCAAGGCGCGGCAGCCGGAAGCCCAGCATCCGACAGAGAGCTTCGATTGATATGAAGGTATTGCATTTGGTCGCCGGCGAATTGACCGGAGGCGCCGCGCGCGGCGCGTACTGGCTGCATCAGGGGCTGCGCTCGCTGGGTGTCGATTCGCTCGTGTACACCAACAGCCAGGTGACCCATGGCGACACCTCGGTGGTGTCCGTCAGCCGCAGCAAGAAGGACAAGATCATCAGCATCGCCAGGAGCCAGGCCGACCAGGCGTTCGCCAGCCTCTATCGTAAACGCCAATCGGGCATGTTCAGCGCCGGGGTGATGGGCGCCGATTTCACCGAAAGCGCGCAATGTCGCGAGGCGGACGTGGTGCATCTGCACTGGGTCAACGGTGGCTTCGTCGACATGAAGCATCTGGCCAAGCTGCGTAAGCCGCTGGTCTGGACCATGCGCGACATGTGGCCGATGACCGGGGGCTGCCATTACGCCATGGGCTGCGAGAAATTCACCACTGGCTGCGGCAGCTGCGACCAGCTGGGCAGCCGTTCCGACCGGGACCTGTCGCGCTTCGTACTCAACCGCAAGCGCAAGTATCTGCCCAAGTCGATGAAGATGATCGGCATCAGCGACTGGGTGTCCGAACAGGCCAGGCAGAGCCTGCTGTTTCGCGACTTCGACGTACGCACCATTCATAACAATGTGGACGCCAGCGAGTTCTTCCCGTTGGACAAGACCTTGGCCCGGCAACTGCTGGGGCTGAACACCGAGAAGAAGATCATTCTTACCGGCTGCACCAGCGCCAAGGACACCTACAAGGGCTTCGGCAAGTACCTCGAGATGCTCGAACATCTCGACCCCGCGCAGTATCACCTGTGCTTCTTCGGCAAGCTGGATCGCTCCGTCGCCGACAGCCTGGGCTTCGACTACACCTCCTTCGGCTATCTGCACGACAGCATCTCGCTGCGGTTGCTGTACTCGGCCGCCGATGTGTTCATCGCACCGAGCCTGATGGAGGCGTTCGGCAAGACCCTGGCCGAAGCCATGGGCTGCGGCACGCCTGTCGTGTGCTTCGATGCGACCGGCCCGAAAGACATCGTGACCCACCTGCATGACGGCTATAAGGCGGCGCCTTTCGAAGCCCGCGGGCTCGCCGAAGGGGTCGAGTGGGTCACTGGCGAGGCCGACTATGCGCAACTTGTGCTCAATGCGCGGGAAAAGATCACCAGCACCTTCGACAGTCCGGTCATCGCTCGCCAATACCAAGCCCTGTACGAGGAAATGCTCGCATGAGCGGTCCGTTCGTCCGTGCAGGGCAGAGCGGTAACGCGTCGTTCACCTGGGCTGCCAACAATCAAACGAATCTGCTCGACGGGGCAGGGCGCCTGCTTGCGCCTGCGTCGGCCAGCGAGCCTCTCACCCCCCTTGTCATCTGGAACCTACAGGTACTCTGAAATGGAAAAGAAACGCGCGCTGATCACCGGTATTACTGGCCAGGACGGTTCCTACCTCGCCGAGTTTCTGCTGGAGAAGGGCTACGAAGTCCATGGCATCAAACGCCGCGCCTCGTTGTTCAACACCCAGCGGGTCGATCACATTTATCAGGACCAGCCTGCCGAGGACCAGAACTTCGTCCTGCATTACGGCGACCTGACCGACTCGTCCAACCTGACTCGCATCATCCAGCAAGTGCAACCCGACGAGGTCTACAACCTGGGTGCGCAGTCGCACGTCGCGGTCAGCTTCGAATCACCCGAGTACACAGCGGATGTCGACGGCATGGGCGCGCTGCGTATCCTCGAGGCCATTCGCCTGCTGGGGCTGGAAAAGAAAACACGTTTCTATCAGGCCTCGACCTCTGAGCTTTACGGGCTGGTGCAGGAAATTCCGCAAAAGGAAACCACCCCGTTCTACCCGCGTTCGCCCTATGCGGTGGCCAAGCTCTACGCCTACTGGATCACCGTCAACTACCGCGAAGCCTACGGCATGTATGCCTGCAACGGCATTCTCTTCAACCACGAGTCGCCGCGTCGTGGTGAGACCTTCGTGACCCGCAAGATTACGCGCGGCCTGGCGAACATTGCCCAGGGCCTGGAGAAGTGCCTGCACATGGGCAACCTCGACGCGCTGCGTGACTGGGGTCATGCCAAGGACTACGTGCGCATGCAGTGGATGATGTTGCAGCAGGAACAGGCCGAAGACTTTGTCATCGCCACCGGTGTGCAGTACTCGGTGCGCGAGTTCATCCAGTGGTCGGCTGCGGAACTGGGGGTCGAACTGCGCTTCGAAGGCAACGGAGTGGATGAACGCGCCATCGTCGCGGGCATCGTCGGCGACAAGGCACCCGCGCTCAAGGTGGGTGACGTCATCGTACGTATCGATCCGCGTTACTTCCGCCCAGCGGAAGTGGAAACCCTGCTCGGCGACCCGAGCCGGGCCAAGGACAAGCTCGGCTGGACCCCGGAAATCAGCGTGCAGGAGATGTGCGCCGAGATGGTCCGCGAAGACCTCAAGGTCGCCCAGCGCCATGCCCTGCTCAAGGAGCACGGCTTTGACATTCCCGTGACACTGGAGAACTGAATATGAATCGTGACGCACGTGTTTTCGTTGCGGGACATCGCGGCATGGTGGGTTCCGCGATTGTCCGCCGCCTGCAGGCGCTGGGTTATCAGAACATCATCACCCGAGGGCGGGAAGAGCTGGATCTGGTCGACCAGGCGGCGGTGAACGCTTTCTTTGCCGAGAATCCGATCGACCAGGTCTATATGGCCTCGGCGAAGGTAGGCGGTATCCACGCCAACAATACATACCCGGCCGAGTTCATCTACCAGAACCTCATGGTCGAGGCGAACATCATCCATGCCGCGCATTGCAACGGCGTCAACAAGTTGCTGTTCCTCGGCTCCTCGTGCATCTACCCGAAGTTCGCCGAGCAGCCGATGAAGGAAGAAGCGCTGGTTACCGGCGTACTCGAGCCAACCAACGAGCCGTACGCGGTGGCCAAGATCGCCGGCATCAAACTGTGCGAAAGCTACAACCGCCAGTACGGTCGCGACTACCGCAGCGTGATGCCCACCAACCTCTATGGCCCCAACGACAATTTCCATCCGGAAAACAGCCATGTGGTGCCGGCCCTGCTCAAGCGCTTCCATGAGGCGACTCAGCGCGGTGACGACGAAGTGGTCATCTGGGGCAGCGGCAAGCCCCAGCGCGAATTCCTCCACGTCGACGACATGGCCGCTGCCAGCGTGCACGTGATGGAACTGGACGATGCGACTTATCAGGCGCATACCCAGCCGATGCTGTCGCATATCAATGTGGGTACGGGCGTCGATTGCAGCATTCGCGAGCTGGCCGAGACCATCGCGCGGGTGACCGAATACCAGGGCCGGCTGACGTTCGATAGCAGCAAGCCGGACGGCACGCCGCGCAAACTGATGGATGTCTCTCGGCTCAAGGCCCTCGGCTGGCAGTCCAGCATCAGCCTGGAGGATGGCCTGCGCGATGCGTATCGCTGGTTCGTCGAAAACCAGCATCAAGCCCGGCATTGACCGACCGGCCCGCGGGCTGCGGCCCGCGCAATCGGCCCTCGTACGATCAGGACGGGAAGGGCTGTCGGCGCCCGGATGAGAACGCAGGTGCATTTGGCTGACAGCAGCGGACTTTTTTGCCGCTGCCGTTGTCCATCCATGGCACATGATTCCTCGCCGTGGTGAACCGCCTATCCCAAGTCGTCAAACCAGGCCGGCTCGGTTCTGTGTTCGCCACGCATATCTGGAAAAATGGGGAAAGCGCTTGTTAAGGAAAGTTCTGGCGTACAAGAATCTGCTGTTCATGCTGCTGTTGCTGAACTCCACCTGCTTCTTCCTGACGGATGACAAGCGGGCCGGAATTCCGTACTTCCAGGAGCTGTTCCTGTTGGTCGTGATAGCGGCGACAGCCTGCCTGTTCGTCGCATGGCGATGGGTTTATCAGTCCAAGACCAGCCTGTGGATCATTTTCATGGGCACCGTGCTGCCGGTCATGTCGGCGGTGCTCGCCAATCTGAATTTTGGCCAGCCCCTGGCGTATGGGTTGCTGGAAGAGCGCCGTTTCTTTCAGTACCTGGTGTTCTTTCCGACCCTGTTCCTGTTGATCAAGGCGGCACCGACCCAGGAAGAACTGGGCAAGTACTTTCTCTACGTCGCCCTGTTCTGCGCCACCCTGGGCTTTGCCTATTACCTGGGCATCATTGCGCAGAACAAGGTGGCTTCCTTCACGGTCGACGACTGGACGCAGTTCGAGGACCTGCTGCGGCCGAATCGCTTCCGCATCGGCTCGGCCTTCGTCACCATCTCGGCCTTCATGCTGATGTACAGCATGAAGGATCGGGTCACGCTCGCAAGACTGGCCATTCTTCTCTACTTCGTGGCCTACCTGTGGCTGGTCATGCAAACCCGGCAGACGATGCTGGTCTGGGCGTTGGCGGGGGTATGGATATTCCGCAAGCGTATCGATTCGCTGATGAAGATGAGCGTGCTCGGCCTTGCGATCCTGGTGGTGTCTTATCTCCTGGCTCCAGAGTTCTATCACGAGCAATACGCCCGATTCGATGCGCTGCTGTTCGATGCCACGGCGGGTCCGGGCGTGAGGGAAAGAACGGTCGCGATCATTCTCGATGCCATCAGCGCCAATAATTATTTCGGCATGGGCGCGTTGTCGCTGCAATGGCAGGGCGGTTTCTCGCGGATATATAACTCGCACTTTTATCTCGCCGACGTCGGCATCTTCGGTGTCTATTATCGCTATGGGTTCCTGACGCCGGTCATCGCGCTGATCTTCTATGGCGGGTTCATCTGGATCATGCGTCACTGTGCGAACAAGGGCCCTCTGCTGGCGGCACTGCAATTGTCCTTCGTGTTCAGCATATTGAATATCACGCTGTCCAACGCCTTGACCTTTTCGGGTGACGTTTATGGCATGGCGGCTGCGTTCTTCCTTTATTACGCGAAGTTGCAAACAGCGAATACTCCTCTTACGACAAATCTCGAACAGGTGAATTATGGTCAGTTTCAGTATCGTAACTATAAACTGGAATAATCTTGATGGCCTGAAGGAAACCTATCGGAGCCTGGCCAGCCAGACTTACCGGAACTTTCGCTGGATCGTTATCGATGGAGCATCCAAGGACGGCAGCGGCGAATGGTTGAAACGCCTGGATGACAGCCAGGCGGAAATAACCATAGAACCGGACAAGGGTATCTACGACGCGATGAACAAAGGGCGTCTGCGTGCCGTCGAGACGCCCGGCTATACGCTCTTTCTCAACAGTGGGGATTCGCTGGCCGATCCGACGGTACTTGAGCGCATCAATGAAGAATTATCGAAAACGACGGTGACGCCGAAGTTCATCTATGGCGACTTCTATCGCAAGGAAGCCAGTGGCGAACTGAAACTCACTGCTGCGAGGCCGATCGAACGCGCACCCCTGGGGCTGCCCGCCAGCCATCAGACGATGTACTTCGAAAACGAGCGGCTGCGTCAGTTCGAGTTCAGGCTCGATTACAAGTTGTCCGCCGATTATTGCCTGTTGCTGGAATTTCTTCAGGGCCTGGATTTGCAGGGTGAAGTGCTGCAATTGCCGTTTCCGCTGTGCATCTTCGATACCACTGGCGTATCGCACAAGCGCCGCTTCGAAGCCATTCGCGAAGACATGGAGATCAGAACCCGTTTTCTGAACTTTTCCAAACCCAACGCCCTGGCACTTTATGTACTGCATTACGTGCATACGCACACCAAGCAGCTACGTTCGTCATTGGGGCGTTGAACACGGCCAGTCTTTCATCCGGAATGAACCATCCTAGGGACAAGGCGCAGGGGGGATTCTATGAACTACCGAAGCCTGAATGATCTATCACGGCTCAGCACTGAATGTGCCGGCAAGATTCCAAACGACATCGATCTGGTGGTCGGCATTCCTCGAAGTGGAATGCTGGTCGCCAGCATCATCGCGCTGAAGCAGAACCTGCCATTGACGGATCTCTATTCGTTCCTGCGCAACGATGAGTTGAAAAAGGGCAACACCCGCACCTACAAACACGCCGAACTGGTCAATCCAAGGGATGCGAAGAAGATCCTGCTGGTGGACGACAGTATCTCATCGGCCAAGTCGATGCGGGCCGCCGAAGAACAGGTGCGCGCCGTCTACGACGGGCACGTGGTGACCATGGCGGTGTTTGCCGAACGGCACAATCGGCACCACGTGGACATGTACCTGGAGCTGGTCGAGCAGCCTCGCGTGTTCGAATGGAATGTCATGCATCACCCCTTTCTGGCCCAGGCCTGCCTGGACATCGACGGGGTGCTGTGTGTCGACCCGACCGTCGAGGAAAACGATGACGGCCCGAACTACCGGGACTTCCTGAGTGGTACGCGCCCGCTGTTCATCCCGTCGGTCAAGGTTGCGCATCTGGTGACCAGTCGCCTGGAAAAGTACCGGGCGCAAACCGAGGACTGGCTGCAGCGCCATGGCGTGCAGTACGGAACCCTGCACATGCTCGACCTGCCCAGCGCTGAAGAGCGGCGGCGCTTGAATATCCATCACAAGTTCAAGGCGGAGGTCTACGCCAAGCAACCGCTGACGCGCCTGTTCGTCGAGAGTGAAGTGCGGCAGGCCATCGAGATCATGAAGCTCAGCGGAAAACCGGTGTACTGCATCGAAACCAATGAAATGTATGCGCCTGGCCAGGTCTACAACCTCAAGGCCAATGCCTTGCGCAAGAGCTACAGCCTGAAGGCCAAACTGGTCGGCAAGGCCAAGTCGATACTGGGCAAATGGGCGATGTTGGTACCCTCATCCAAGGGCTGATGCGTTCCGTCCCGGTCGCCTTGCAAGCGCACGGGACGGAACGGCGAGGGTGTGGCTCAGGCGCCCGGTCCGATACGGCTGCAGTCGCCCTGGCCGACATACTTGCGGAGCACCTCCCACTGCGGACGGTCCACGCCGTCCTTCGGTTCGACGGACAGCTTGTACTTGCCCCAGGAAGAACCCGCAGCCCAGTACGTCATGGGGATGCAATGTTGCTGCAGGTAAGCCAGGAGGTTGTCCATGGCTTCCAGCAGGCGAGGATCATCGGCAGGGATTCCAAACTCGCCGATATGGCCTTGCCTGTCGTGCTTGATCAGCCAGTCGATAAAGGGTTTGACACGTTTGACGCCGAGCATGGTGTCGAAGTCATCCTCCAGCGGCTCCTTGTATTGTCCGCTCCCGTGTTTATCGAGGTACAGGTGGGCGGAAAATATCAACTTGTCGGAGGGGTCTTTCAATTGCAACAGCGGGTCATTGAACTTCGGCCAGTGAAGGCTGCTGGACCAGAAGTTTCCCTCGATGAACAGCGGGCGATCCTTGTCGTGTTTCCTGATGGCATCGATACCGGCCTGCGCCGCCGCCGGCCAATATTCATCGGCGCCGTGAGGCTCATTCATGATGTCGTAGGCGTAAAGCCCTGGCTGATCCTTCCAGCGTTTGGCAATACGCTCCAGCAGATCCTGGTAGGCCGATATCGGAACAGCTTCGGTTCCAATGAGCTGTTTCTGATAGCGGGCGTAGTTATGGATGTCGAGGATGACCCTCATGTCGTTGTCGGCGGCCTGCTGAAATGTCTGTTCGATCAGTTGTGCATAATCTTCGTCGAGTTCGGCGTTCAACTCGCGTTGCAGACGTTCCCACATGATGGGGAATCGAATGGTCTGGATGCCCTTGTCTTTCCACTGCGAAAGGTAGCCGGGGGCGGGGAAGAAATAATTTGTTTTATATTTTCCGGGAATGACATTGCCGGAAAACGCGGCGCCGCCGATGTTCAGCCCGATCAGATCAATATTTTCCGCCTGGCTAGCGGCACTCCCGAGCACCAGCATGAGTCCGAGGAGTATTCCTTTTGATCGTTGTGAAGCGCTATGTGTCCTTAACATCTGATTACCTCTTTCTACTCTTTGGGAAGACACCGCGGCAGCGGCTGCTTCGTTTGTCCGACACGGGCAGGCATTGTTCATTTTTTTCAGGCGAATCTTCAGCGCTGCGCGTTGACCTCGGGTTCCTCGCAGCGCGCCCCAACGACTTTCATTGGTTTACAGACAGAGAAGCTATTTATGAAAAATCCCCTCGCCAAAAGGATGGATCCTTTGATAGGGAAGCTAAAACTATTGGATGAAGTGGATACGGGACCTTTTATCTGCGAGTTGAAGAAGCGCGAGTCGCCGACGATCCTCGGGTTTCTCAACCAGCACGGCTACAACATCGCGCAGCGCCACTCTTCGGTGCTCGAGAGTTTTCTGCAGGTCAACTATCTGCTGCGCGATGGCATCGGGATCAAGATCGCCTGCCTGTTCAACGGGCGTGACCCGAAGGCCAACCTCAATGGATCGGACTTCATTCCGGAGCTGATCGACGAGTTGGTAGGCGATGCCGAGGATCACTACGAGCTGTTCGCCATGGGCACGCGTGAACCCTGGCTGAGCGACGGTGCGCGCAAGCTCTTCGGGGATCGCAGGTTCCATGCGGTGGATGGGTTCCAGCGCTCCGAGGACTATCTGGCGTTCTATCAGCAGCACCATGTCCCGGGGCGCTTTCCGATCATCGTGCTGGCGATGGGCATGCCCAAGCAGGAGCATGTGGCGCTGCATCTGCAAAAGTCGATGAACACACGCGCACTGCTGATCTGCGGTGGCGCCATCCTGGATTTTTCAGCGCAGCGCTTTCCGCGCGCACCGATGCTGTTTCGCCGGTTCGGGCTGGAATGGGCGTTCCGCATGCTCATCGAGCCCCGGCGGCTGTTCAAGCGCTACGCGGTGGGCATCCCGTTGTTCTTTTATTATCTGTCGCGTAATGCGTTCTCCGGTGCACGGCGTGTTGGCGGCTGGAACGTGCTCAAGCGCGAACCCTGATCGCGGTGCCGCTCGGCCAGGGAGGCCGGCGGCGATAACCGGGGCGGCTGGACGGGCAACCCGCCTTACCGGGGGATGACGCGCAGGGTCACCAGCAAGCTGAACAGGTAGTGCGCCGAGAGCACTAGCGCATAGAGCACAAGCACTGCCGTGATCGACAGGCTGAGAAGGTGCGCGACGGCGAAGCAGCCAAGCGTCAGTACCGTGCGCTGTACGTTCAGCATCAACAGCAGGCGCTGACCTTCGAACACCGATAACAGGTGAGACGCCGGTGCATGCATGAACTGGAATAGCAGGTAGATCGCCATCACCGACGCCAGCTCGCCGGCCTGGGCCCACTGAGCGCCGAACGCCAGTGCGAACAGCGCCTCGCCGAAAACCAGCAGAATAAGGGTTGGCGCAATCGCGAGCAGCAGCAGGCGTTTGATCACTGCGTGCGTCACATTGCGAATATCGGCAGGTCGCTTGCGCCCGATTGAGGCGATTTCCGCGTAGTACGCCTTGCTGGTCGAATGCCCCAGCAGGTTCATCGGCAAGGCCAGCGTCATCATCGCCAGGCCGAGCTGTCCCGTCGTCTGGGCGTCATACAGCGCTGCGGTCAGTAGCAGCGGTGCCTGGCTGGAAAAGATCTGCAGCAGTTGCGAAGGCAAGCGGTAGGTCGGGAAGCTGCTGTAATGCCTTAGCATGAACCAGGCTCGCCGCCGCGTAACGTGGCGCCAGTACTGTCTTACATCCGCTCCAAACAGCCTCAACAGCGACATCGTCCCCGCGCCAGCGCCCAATACCTGGCCAGCCAGAAGCCCGAGCGGTTTCATACCCATTACGCCCAACGCAATCTTTGCAATCGAACCAACGGCACTCTGCTGCAGTTGAGTGCGCGCGATCGCCGGATAGGCGCGCCGGCGCACCGCCCAAATCAGCAACACCTCGTACACGCCCGCACTGATCAGGGCGATGACCAGCATCCAGCTGTACGGGATGAGTGCCTGCGCCGAGACCAGGCTCAGCACGGTCGGACCGGCGAGCCACAGCAACGTGCCCAGGACCAGGGCCATCACGGCGATGAGGCTGGCTGACAGCACCATCAGCGCCATGGCTGTGCTGTCTCTGCGGGGCAGTGGCACTGCCAGCTCATAGCGCAACGTCATCAAGGGCGTGAGAATCAGCAGTAGGGCGGTGAATACCGACAGCACGCCGAAGTGCTCGGGGCTGTAGATTCGGGTGAGGATGGGAATCGCGGCCAGCCCCACGATCCGCGCCAGCCCGTTGCCAACCGCCAGGGTCGCCATGCCCTTGAACACCTTGGCGGACGATCCTCCCGCCAGCCATTGCCTGGCTGCAATGCGCTTGACCATAAAACCGAGGCCTGGCACTGGCACTCCTCCCTGTGAGCGGTGCATGACGGTGTGCATCCTTCATGCAGGTGGGTCGTCAATCGATACCCTGGTATCCAACGGCTCGATGGCGCTTGGCTTGTTGATTGCGTATATGAAGCCGTAGCGGCGCAAAAGTTTCTGTCGATGCAGCCTGTCGGGCCGTTGCGGTCGTTATGTGGCGCGCAGATCCCGCTGTCGCTGCGCTGAACGGGAGAGGCGCGGATGGTCCAGGGCGTCTTTCCGGTCATACGCGGTGCCGCGCTATCCGCCCACGTCCGGCCCGGTTGTCTTCAGTGGCTGCCCCACGCCCTCTACGTAGCTCAGCTCACCGTCCACCAGCCGAGCGGGCGAAGTGAAGGGGTGAGGCGTCAGTCGCTGCGCGTCCTGAATGTGCAGCACGTCGATCCCGCGCAGCTTCAGCACGTCCGAGACCATGGACCGATGACAGCGCCACCAGAGCACTTCGGCGCACATCATTGCGGTGCGTTGTGTCGCGGCCAGACGCAGGAGCTGCGCCAGCCCACGGGCGAACTCATCGGTTTTCAGGTGCTCGGCGTAGCCCCGGAAGGACGCGTTGCGCCAGGCGCTGGTGCTCGCGCCCGGGGGCGGGCGCCGCCGACCGCCTAATGACTCTATCCATTCGTAGGCGATGCCTCGCTCGGACAGCGCGGCTGCGAGATTCGCCGAAAGGAACTGCGGTAACCGCCTCGATCCCGGAAAGCGGCGAACATCCGCAACGGCCTCGATGCCGTAGTGCTCCAGCACGGCGATGAACGCCTCAGGCGTGCGGGTGGAATGGCCGATGGTCCAGATTTGACGCGGCACGGACGTGGTCATTCGATTCTGCTCAGCGCGCTGCCCTTGTGCATCGCCACATGGCCGGTCTTGTCGCTCTCGATCTCGTATTGCGGCGTCTGCGGGCTGGCCCGACGCCTACGGCCTTTGAAGTCGGTGTCCTCGACATGGACCTTAATGATGCGTCCTGTCACGAATCCCGCCTCGGAATTCCATCGGACGTGGTCGCCAACCTTGAATGTGTGATGCGCCATGGCTGCTCCGGTTGTTGTCGGGTCGCCTGCCGATTGTCATCCCAGGGTGACGCTTTCGCTGCAGAACGAGCGTTTCAGGAATAACCAGGGCGGAAGTCCCTCTTCCTCTCTTATAAGCAAGACCGGAAAGAGCGGTTCCTTGCTCTTACCGTTCGTCGGTTATCGCCATAGCCAATATCGGCTTCTGTGACTTGGTTCATTCAAAAAAATGACGCCGACGGAGTATTAGCGAAACGGTTTAAAGCGGCTCGTGGGCTATCGAGCGTACTGGCACAAGGACACTTTCTAATAGCGGATTAATGGCCGGTCAAAAATGTGACGGCAGCTTGGCGCTCTAAAGCCGTCAAAAAAATTTTGAATCGTTTTGCAAACCTATTATAAAGGCGCCACGCAACGGATTGCCGGTTCACCTACTGGTAATCCGGCGTCGTTGTAACGCGGTTCGTCCGGTGGCGCTAAGTGCAGCATCTGTCCCAGTAAAGCGCCTGTACGACTCAAATTTAAAACTCCCGCCACTTTTTTAAAGGCTTCGGCCTTTTGAAGTATTAAGTTCCGGAGAGACTGAATGTCTATCAATGTAATTACTGGTGCCCCCAGGGCACTCGTTCGTTCCATCGCTTTTGCTACCGTATTTGGCGCCGTCGCGTTCACTGGCGAAGCGGCTGCCGCGATTACCGTAAGTGCGTCCTCTGCGACTGCCTTCACTTCTCCAATCAACAAGTTCACCAGCACCGACTTCTTGAACGGTGTATGGCGCCGCACCGCTGGCCTGTCCATTCCCGCCAGCTCTGCCGCAATTGCCGCCTTCAAGCCGGGCGTGCAGATCAAGTTTGCCGATGGCCAGGTTCGCAAGATCACCAAGGTCTACGTCGTAGGCAGCAACCTCAGCATCTACGTCGATGGCGGCCTTCTTGACGGTGGCAAGGTCGGTGCACCGCGCACCATCAGCACCGTGGTCGCTTCCACAGGATCGCCTTCGGCCACCGCGCCGGCTCCTGCGCCGACTGCACCGAGCAGCTCGCACTCTGCCGTTCTGAACAATTTCACCAGCGCCGATTGGGACAAGGGGATTTATCGCAAGTCGCCCGGCTTCTCGATCCCGGATACCGCTGCCAACAAGGCTGCATTCGTGGTCGGCGCTTCGGCCAAGCTGGCAGACGGTCAGGTACGCAAGATCACCGCCGTCTACGACACCGGTGCGCATCTCTCCGTCATGATGGGCGGCTCTGCGCTCTCTGGCAGCGCCGTTGGCTATCCGAAAACCGTCAGCGTTGCGTCCGGCTCCACCGGCACGACCACGCCTCCGGCTAGCGTAACGCCGACACCGACACCGACACCGACACCGACCGCACCCAGCAACACGTTTAGCGCAGGCCTGAACAGCTTCACCAACTCGGACTGGGAAAACGGCATTTACCGTAAAGGCGCCGGCTTCTCCGTTCCTGACAACGCTGCCAACAAGGCTGCGTTCGTGGTGGGCTCTTCGGTGAAACTGGCCGATGGCCAGGTGCGCAAGGTTAACGCGGTCTATGACGTGGGCGCTCACCTGTCCGTCATGCTGAGCGGCACGGCCCTGTCGGCCAGCGCCGTTGGCTATCCGAAGACCATCAGCGTGGTATCGAGCACCGGCACAACCACACCGCCGGCGAACGTTGCCCCGACGCCGACCCCAACCCCGGCACCGACTCCGGCGCCAGCGCCGACACCTGCTCCCCCCGTCGTCAGTGACGGCAGCGGTATCAACCTGGTGGGCGTGAACTTCGGTTCCGGCGTGTTCGACCCGTCGAACGTACCGGGCATCTACAACAAGGGTTACACCTACGCGGACGAGTCCTACTACAAGCGCCACGCCGGCCTGGGCTTCAAGCTGATCCGTCTGGGCTTCCTCTGGGAGCGAATCCAGCCCAAGCTGGGTACCGAACTGGACGCCGCCGAATTGGGCCGCATCAAGCAGTCGCTCGATTACGCGCAGAAGTACGGCATCAAGGTCATCCTTGATATGCACAACTACTACCGCTACTACGGCAAGGTAATCAACTCGCCGGAAGTACCGCGCGCGCAGTTCGCTGAAACCTGGCGCAAGATCGCCGTGCAGGTGTCCAAGCACCCGGCCCTGTATGGCTACGGTCTGATGAACGAGCCGTACAACACCGGCAACAACCTCTGGCCGCAGACGGCGCAGGCAGCGGGACAGGCGATTCGTAAGGTCGACCCGAGCAAGTGGATCATGATCGCTGGCGACCGTTACTCCAGTGCCTTCCATTGGCAGAAGTACAACACCCAGTTGATCAACGATCCATGGATGCGCGATCCGAAGAACAACCTGGTTTACGAAGCGCACCAGTACCTGGACTACGATTACTCGGGCACCTATCGCAATCGTGCCGAAACCTTCGCGCCGAACCTGGGCGTCGAGCGGGTCAAGCCGTGGGTAGAGTGGTTGAAGGCCAACAAGCTGCGCGGTTTCCTTGGCGAGCATGGCATCCCGGACTTCTCTCCGTCTGCCGTAGTCGCCACTGACAACCTGCTGGCCTACCTGAACCAGAACTGCATCCCGAGCACCTACTGGGCTGCCGGTCCTCGCTGGGGCGAGAACATCATGGCGCTGGACGTTACAAGCGGTAAGCACCGTCCTCAGTTGGCTCCGCTGCAAAAGCATGCCGCTGCCAAGAAGACTTGCTCCACCATCGGTCCGCTGTAAATCGCGACCGGTATGAAAGAACGGGCCCTCGGGCCCGTTTTTTTTTGTCTCGCTTATATGGCGGGCATCAAATAAGCGCGCTGCTCGTCGGCTGCGGTTTCGTTTGGCGGACACCTGCGGCCGGTTAAACGACTTATGGTGGTCAGTAACCCGTTTCGCTTGTTTTTCATGCCGTTACGCTTAAATGCAGTCGCCACGCGGCTTGTCGTTATATCGAAGGCAACTTGCCATTAATTACGCGAGAGAAACAGGGGTGCCGCACAACTCCGGATAATTACGCGGCCTTGCTTGAGGCGCGTGGAAATAATGGAACTCGAAAATAGCGCCCCGGTCACCTTATATGTGCGCACCGAAAATTACACAGTTCGCGGTCCACCGCAGTTGCTGTGTTCCTACGGACCGTGGTCTTCCGGCCAAGCCATATAAAGGTGAATCAAATGACTACACCCGACGAAGAAATCACCGGTTACGGTGGCCTACCCAAGACCGGCCCCGACACCTCATCGACAACCTCCACACCCACCAGCGGGAGTCAGTCCGGGTCCGGCACGACAACCGGGAACGTGACTGAGGATGCCAAAGCCAAGGCCCGGCAGGCGGCCGACGAGGTCAAGACCCAGGTCAAAAACCAGGGCAAAAGCCAGCTCGAAGGCTATCGTGAAACCGCAGCCGACGAACTCGAAAAGGTTGCGCAGAGCGCCAAGGCGGCTGCCGAACAGCTGGAAGGGCAGGATCGTCTAGGGTTGTCCAACTATGTATCGACCCTGGCGCAGAGCATGGGCAGGTTCTCCGAGGATCTGCGCGGCAAGAACGTCGACGAGTTGCTCCAGGACGTTAACCGGCTGGCACGCAACAACCCGGGTCTGTTCATCGCCGGTAGCGTTGCGCTGGGCTTTGGTCTGACTCGTTTCGCCCGTGCCTCCAGCAAGCGAGTCGCGCAGGACGGCTACAGCCACGGCCATGACAGCTCGACCTCGTTCTCATCCTCGGCCAGTTCTTATGGTGCCTCCGAGAGCGGGCATCTGTCCGATCAGGATGAGCTCAACGACCGCCTGAACACCGGCGAATCGGGAACCATCGGCAGCATCAGCAATGCCGGGACCTCGTCTACCACCGGCGCTGCCTCCCGACCTGCGACCCCATCCGGAACAGGCATGGGCGGCACAACCGGCACGTCCGGGACCGGACTTGGCTCCAGCGGGACCAACGCCGGCACGAACAGCGGGTTGGGCTCTACGTCGGGAACGGGTCTCGGCTCCACTTCCAGCCGCGACGGCAAAGGTACTGATGGAGGGCTTTTCCCATGAGCGAAGCACGTAACACAACCAATACGACCTCGGTGAATCCGACCGAACCCGGCGTGCGCGCCGAGAACGACAGTTCCGTCGGCGGCCTTCTGCGGCAGTTGACCCACGAAGTGCCGTCCCTGGTGACCAAGGAGCTGGCACTGGCGAAAGCCGAGCTGAGCGAATCGCTGCGGGCCACCAAAGCCGGCGCGGCGAGTGTCGCAACGGGCGGCGCGGTGCTGCTCGGCGGGTTCATCGTCCTGCTGATGTCGGCGGTCTATGGCCTGAGCAAACTCATGGAGCCCTGGCTCGCTGCGCTGATCGTCGGCGCCGTGGTCGTGGTGATTGGCTTGATCATGGTGTCGGCCGGCAAGAAGAAATTCGAGGCGTCCTCATTCAAGCCCGAGCGCACCATCCACTCGGTCAACAAGGATAAAGAAGCCGTCAAGGGGCACACATCATGAGCACACGCAATCAGATCGATGCCGAAGCGCAAAAGGATCCCGCAGAGCTGGAGCGCGAGATCGACCAACAGCGAGCCGAGATTGGCAATATCGTCAACGCGCTGGAAAACAAGCTGTCCCCGGGTGAACTCATCGATACCGCGATGAGCTATATGAAAGGCGGCAGCGGTGAGTTCTTTTCCAATCTGAGCAATACGGTCAAGGCCAATCCCGTCCCGACGGTGCTGACGTCCATCGGCTTGCTCTGGCTGATGGCGGGGCAAAATCGCCAACCACATTCGAGCGTGACCACGACGCGCTACACCGGCGACTCGACCGGCCCCTCGATGGGCGAAAAACTTTCCGCCAAGACGGCGGGCCTCAAGGAACAGGGTGCGGGGATAAAGGACAAGGCCAGCCAGATGAGCCACAGCGTCTCCGAGTCCATTGGCAACGCGCGTGCGCGGGCCAGCGATTCCACGCGCCATGCTTCAGAGCGTTTGCGCGGTGGCGCCGATCGGGCTCGCGGAGGCTTCAATCATCTGCTGGAAGAGCAACCGTTGGCACTGGGTGCCATCGGCATTGCGCTGGGCGCGCTGCTTGCCGCCTCCATACCACCGACGCGTCGTGAAGACGAGGCGCTGGGCGAGGTGAGCGACCGCGTAACCGACCGGCTGCGGCACAAGGCCGAAGAGGGTTACCAGAAAGTCTCGGCCAAGGGTGAGGAAGTTGCCGCGCAGGTCAAGCAGAGTACCAGCGGCAGCGAATCCAGTCGCACAAGCTCCAGCACCACCTCCAGCTCCAACGCGCCGGACCCGACATCCGCCGGGCTGTAACGTGCTGATGCCGCATCGCCAGATGCGGCAATCTTTTCGCCGGTGTGGGCTTGAGTCCGCACCGGCGAAATCCGATAATGCGCCGCTCCAAGCCGGTGTAGCTCAGTAGGTAGAGCAGCGCATTCGTAATGCGAAGGTCGGGGGTTCGACTCCTCTCACCGGCACCAATGAGATCAAAGGGTTAGCTTCGGCTAGCCCTTTTTCGTTTATAGCGGTGTCTCACAAGTGTCCCGTTCTTGTCTCAGCAATGCGAGAGGCGAATGGGTGAGGGCGGTCGCGAAGTGATCCGGCGCCAGGTGTGAGTAGCGCATGGTCATCTTGATATCGCCATGCCCCAGGATTCGTTGCAGTGTGAGGATGTTGCCGCCCTGCATCATGTAGTGGCTGGCGAACGTGTGCCGCAGGATGTGGGTCAGCTGGCCGGGGGTATGCAGACCGGTGCGTTCGTAGGCTTTGCGGAACGCCGATCGACAGGAGCTGAACAGCCTGCCCGATCCTGGGTAGCCACGCTCGAGAAGCAATTTCACCAGATCATCAGGCACCGGGATCGACCGAACGCGTCCATTCTTCGTCCGAGAGAACCGAACCTGCCCATTGGCGAGCTGATTGCGGGTGATCGATTCGGCCTCATCCCAGCGAGCACCGGTAGCCAGACACAGCTTGGCGACAGGCAGGGTATGGCTGTTTGTGGAACGGGCGCACTCGCTCAGCACTAATCGACATTCGTCCAGGGTGAGAAAGGTCAGCTCGGTTTCGTCGATACGCAGTTGCCGCAGATTGGCGAGCGGGTTGGCTTCATGCCAGACGCCCAGGCGGATCAGTTCGTTGAAGACGGCTTTCAGGTAGCGGTGTTCATGGTTGACCGTTGCCGGGGTGCAGCTTTTGAGCCGTTCGGCCCGGTAGCGACTGAACTCCAGGGCCGTCAGCGATGAGGCAATCGGGTTACCCAGGGCTTCGACAATCGCCAGGGTGCGCCCGTAGCGACGCTGATCCTTGAGCTGTACCCCGTGCAGCTCGTACCAGACTTGCACCAGATCGGCCAAGCGCTCACCCGGATCACGGCCACGGCGGCTATAGTCACGGCGCAGTTCTGCGACCCATCGTTCGGCTTCGCTTCGGGTACGAAAGGCGCGTTTGCGCTTGCGGATGCCAGCGGTTCTATCCAGCCAGAAGTCGACGTCCCAACCGTTCGGTCCCTTGGTGATCAAACGGCACGCCCCCAGCGAACATGGCGTTCCTCAAGCAATGCTTTGATGTGCTTGTACAGGTCTCGCTCGCTCATCTCCTTGGCGGCGTAGTGGTCCCGGATGACCGGCCAGCAATCCCATTGCTGTAGGGTCTCGAATGCTTTCTTAGCGCCCACCCGCTCCCTTGCTAGCAGGCTTACGAAGTTTCCCAGGAACAGCTCCACGTTCTTGCCCGAGAAGCCTCGAGAGGTCTTGTAGTAGCGCTTGTATTCGGTGTCATCGATCAGTGAATCCACGGCCACATCGACCCGCACGTCATCGCGCATCAGTGTCCAGATCGGCTCGTAGTAACCGGGGCGGGCGATCAGCTTGAACTGGCGCAGACCGTAGCGCCACAGACCGTCCAGATGGGCGGAGAAGGTCGCAAAGGAGTCCGTGTCGATGGCTTTGCCGGTCTTCACGTCAATCGAGCCGCTGGCGAACTGCTGGATGATCGAATGGTGATAACGCAGCTCGACCCGCCACACGTCCTGGGCTGGATCGTAGTTGTCCGGATCAGCCGCATCGAACGAATCCCGACGCCGCCAGAGGCTTTCCCAGAAGTCGAGCTTGTCCGTTGCGCGGGCCTGCTCGGTCTTGTTGTAGATGCACAGCTGCACGCCACCGGCAGAGCCGAACATGGACGTTTCCCCGCGACCGTAAACGCTGGACTTGGTGGCCCACTCGATTTGGTTGATGCCCGAGATATCGCGGTGCGTTCTGGCTCGGCAATGCAGTCGGGCGACCAGATCGACCGGGGGCTTCCAGCCTTGCAGGTCCAAGGCGAGGTGGACGGCGCACTGGTTGCGTTCCCGGTGAGTCATTACGGCGGCCGCGTAGTAATCCATACGCTCTTGCAGCCGTTCCGGTGACAGCGTGTCGATGGCGTGCGGCGACACCTCGATTTTCAAGTGCGGGCCGATGTGTTCGAGCTTAGCGTTGAAGTTCTTGATGAGCAGGATGAAGCCCAGGTCGGCGTTCTGCAGCTTGTACTGGTAGCCCGAGTCCCGGCCCACACGGCCCGAGTGCCAGATGTGCCCGGCGAACTCGACCATCGCGCCCGGCTTCTCGAACAGCGCCATGATTTCCGGGCGGATCAATCCGCGGTACAGCTGGCGAACCGTATCGACGCCGCAGCGCAGCAGCCGAACGCCTGAGAGGTCCTTGAAGCCCGTATAGCCAATGTCCAGAAAAAGCCGGCCTTTGCTGCTTTCTTCGCCGGTCGTTCGATCAACGCGGATGAAATCTTTAACTTGCATCGGTTCTACCTTTATTGAGCGTTTACCACTGAATCCACAACTGGTTATCTGACGTGTTACAGGAACGTCAGCGAGGGGGTGCGCGCTGGCTGCGCACGCTCACGCGCCTCGTGCCTCCGCGCGTGTGAGAGTGCCAGGCCAGCGCGCACCAAGGTTTCTCAATCCAGTTGATCGGGTCAGAGACGTGATCGAACGGATCACTTGGGCAGGCGCGTTCGTAGGGAGGGGCAAGCAGAGCGGGTTGGCTGTTGGGCGGCAGCGCGGCGACCCAGGCGCTCCAGGGAATGAGGCCGATCAGCAGAAGAAGCAACAGGCGCGGGCGCTTGGCCAGCAGCGCGGCGAAGGCATGGAGGAGGCGGGCGAAAGCAAAGCACACCAAGGGCGCAGCCCTTGTCATCCCGCTCTTGCCGCCGAGGGCTCGGGAGCGTGGGGTGGAGAAGCTACCCCACACTCCGAGCGATAGGCTGTTCATGATCGTGCAGGGTCAAGGGTGCGCTGCGCCCGTGCTTCCGTTCGACGGAACGGTGAAGCTGTTCCGACGAGCCGGGAGCGCGGCCCTGGACCTTGCAGAGTTGGGGAGGGCGATACGGCCCAGTACGTTGCCGGAACCATGCCGGTCGCGGTGCCGCATCACCCTGATCGTGCGAATGTCCGAGAAGAACACTTCGTTAGGATGGCGCTCCTGCGCGTTGAGATCGAAAGTCAGGAAATACGCTTGGTCGTGAACGCCTTCCATCGGCAGCGCAATACCGACGATGTGCACGCAGTACCAGTAGGATTCAGGCTCATCATCCCAGTGCAGCTCAACGAGAACGGTTTGGCCGATGTAGCCCTGGGAGGTGGAGGCATCCACGACGGCGTGCTGGCTAGTCATGGCTGTAGTCTCCTTCGTTGAAGCTCTCCTTACCGCTCAGCAAGTCGGCCCGCAGCTTGCCCACGTTCACCATGCGGAAGTCTGAGAAGGTGACGCTGGGTAGCGTGCCGTTCTCTACCCATTCAACGACTTCCTCCACCGGAATGCCGCTGGCCGAGGCGAAGGTCACGATGCTGCACAGGTTGCTGATGGCGGCGCCAAGGGGCACAACGTTGCTGCCGGTTTTGGGCTGTTGCTGATCTCCGTTCGGCTTACTCATCGGTGTAGTCCCCCTGGGCGAAGATGGTTTTGCCTTTTGCGAGATCGGTACGAATCTGGGCGAGGTTGACCACGCGAGGCCGGCCCATTTTTACGCTGGGTACGGTGCCGCTCTGCATCCAGGCAATTACGGTATCGACGCTGACGCCAAGCATCGCCCCGTAGACCTCCTTGCTACACATGAGGGCGTTGCGACAATCGAGATAGATCACTCGCTTGCCGTCCAGATCGAAGCTCACGTCGAAGGGTGGTTCGTTTAGATGCGTAGTCATCGCCTATCCCTGCCTTTGAAATGCTCATAAACTGTCGTTAAAGGGTGTTTCGATCCGTGGAAATATTCCACTGGCAGAGGAACTATAACACCGCGACGATAGTCGTGGAATAATTCCACAGAGAGTTTTTAGAAGAAATGGAGCTAACTCAAGACAGAGTTAGAGCGCTTGTGCATATGTTGGGCCATAAGGCCGTATCCCAGGCGACTGGGATCAAAGAAGAGCGGCTGAAGACCATCAGGTACAAAACCGATGCGAATGTTCGGACGATTGAGCTGGACATGATCGCGCACGCTTATCAGCAATACAGCTTGTGGTTGAGAACAGGCGAAATAGATCTAACCAAAGGCCAAATCAGTCCGGCGTACGCCGAAGCGGACCTAAAGTTGGAAGGACAAAACGCGGGCAGCAAATAACAGCCGAAGCGGCCCGGCGATGGTTCGCTAGAAGATCGAGTTAGTGCTTTATAGAAGACGACGATGGGCTTTGTTACAGATCTTTAGAGAGGAAACCAGGCCCATCATAAATTGGCCTGTTTCCATTGCATATCAGCCAATTATTCCAAATTCTTGACCGCATCAAGAATTTGTTTTATTTGATAGCTAGCTATTTTAAGGATGCGTTCCTGTTTTCCTGATACTTTTAACTCAAACCCATTTGGCTTCGTTTTTAAGTAGTTGATTGGGAGTTCAACGCCAACGGTTTCAGTAAGTTGGCACCCTAGATATTTGTTGCTGCAATTAGCATCCTTGTCGATCTTTACCAGCTTTCTCTCATTTGCGTTTTCGTCGTAAGCCTGCTCTAACTGCGCCCAGTTTTCGAGAAATTTAACATCAGCGTATAGCTGAACGTTTGAGTCGTTCAACTTCCCTGTCTTGGTTGATCCCCAAGCTCTGAACATCATGTTGTTGTCATATAGGCCGGTTATTTTAATTGTGTTCTTAAATTTGTCATTTTCAATTTTTGCTGGTGGAATCTGAAATGGCTTTAGGTTCTTTTCGCCCAAAATGAACTTGTAGTCGTCCAAGCTCAGCTCTCTGCCATCAGCTCTTCGGACATTATCTAGTGTTATAGACGCAAAATTTCCACGTTCGTACCAAAATACTTGGCATGTCGATGTAACGATCTTGACCATCTCATAGCCACTATAAACATATGGCTGATTGTCTAGCTCGATAATGTCATCTTTCTGGAGTTCATTGTACAAATTTTGTTTTTGAGTATCGAGCGAGAACTTAAAGGTGTTTTCAATCACTGGCTTGAAGTAATTGCTGTTTCGGAATTGTGGATCATGGCTTCCGTTTGGAATTGATCGAACGGAGTTTGTTACGTACTGTTTTGCGAGTTGAGTAAGCTCATACTCTGGCTGGTCGGTTTGATAGAATCCGCACTCAGCTTTTTCGGTTTTTCCGCTAGGGGACCCTGAAATTGCAGTCGGTGCAGTTGCTTGGCAGCCCACGATAAGTAGCGAGAGTGATATTGTTGGTAGTGCTAGGTTCCACTTCATAATGGAGTTCGTCCTTGGTGGTGTGATTTTCAGTGTTGATTTAGCATGGTTTTTATTAAGGGGGCTGATTTATTTCAAGGAGACGGGCTGAATTATTTCTGCGTACCGGAATTTTGCTGGGGTTTTAGAGTTGCGGCTGGGCATTGAAAATTAACTGAACTCATCATCGCCTCGTACAAAGCTGGGGGCACGGCATAGAATGCCGGCTTGTTTCGTTCGATGACAAGCACAGCCTCACCGTCAGCTTTCTCGACGACACCAATAGGGTCTCGTTTGAACTCTTTCATTGACGCCGCGATGCTCGTCAGGACTGCAAATGTCATGTTCGCTCAATTAGGCAAAAGCCAATTTACCAACATGCTGCAAATCCACATGTTTCCGGGCAACCCACAGATCATAGGCATCCTGCATAGCCAGCCAGCTCTCAGGCGAGCGGCCAATCGCTACGGACAGACGCAGGGCCATTTCCGGCGTAATCCGACTGGTGCCCTTCAAGACGCGGCTCAGAGTAGAGGGCGCAACGCCTAGCTTTTCCGCCAGCTCGCGGCCGCTTATGCCGTTCGGCTCCAGGTAGATATCGGTGATGAACTCACCAGGATGGGGTGGGTTGTACATGTTCATCAGTGGTAATCCTCATAGTCCAGGACATAAGCGTTTCCGTCGCGAAACTCGAACGTCAGCCGCCAGTTGCCGTTCACCATGATCGACCAGCGCCCTCGCATTTCGCCCTTGAGCGGGTGCAGCCGGAAGCCTGGGATATCCATGTCGTCTATCGTTATGGCCGTATCCAGGGCCGCCAGTTGCATCCGTAGCCGCTTGGCATGGGCTGGCTGTACGCCGGCCGTGCTGCCCGTTTCGAAGAGCTTGCGAAGCCCTTTGTGCTGGAACGTTTTGATCATTTGCTGAGCCTAGCATGTTGCGCAACACGCAACAACGTGGTGTCCCAAAATAGGCTGAAGTCTGGCATGAGCCACACTGAACGGCATCTTAGGTGCGCTGGAAGGCCCGAGTTTACTGGCTCCCAGCTTTTGCGATCACAGGTGCCGATCTTTCGTAATGCGAAGGTCGGGGGTTCGACTCCTCTCACCGGCACCAATGAAAAGGCCCGCTCACAGCGGGCCTTTGTCGTTTCGAGTCGGTGCGGGACTCAGTTGGCCGCCACGGCTTGCGTCTCGGGGCGCTGGGCGGTGGGTTCGCCGCGTGCCGGCGCTTGTTCGTACAGCTTGATCATGTGGTCGAGGTTGGCGCGCACGCGGCCTTTCATGGCCTCGACCACGGCGCGTAGCTCCGCGCGTTGGCTGTCACCGAACGCGTTGATCAGGTTGGTACCGATCTGGCTGATCTGGGGGACTTCTGCGAATCCGCATGATTGCTTGGGTACCCAGGTTTCAAGAAAGCTGGACAGCTTGATCACACGCTGTGGCAACAGGGCGATCTGGGGTACCGCGTAGGCCAGCGCGGTGATGGCGCCGTGCAGGCTGGTGCCGCAGTACAGCTTGCTGGTGGCGATGCAGCGGATGATGTCTTCGATGTTGCCGCTGTCGACGCGGTAGGCGCGTTCGTCGCCGAGCAGGCTGTGCAGCTTGTCCAGCGGGCCGTCGTCGGAATGGCCCGGCGCCTTGCCGATGGTCAGCAGTGCGATCTTCAATCCGGTGTTGACGTTGAGTTCGGTCAGTTGCTGGGCGATCGCTTCGATGCGTCGCTTGGCATGGTGATCCGAAATGTGGAAAACGATATGGCCGGGCGCGGCTGTCTGATCCTGCGGAAAAATGTCCGAGATCAGGATGGCGCTGTCAGGTACCAGGCTGTGTTCGACGCCAAGCTTGTCGAGTTCGGCGGAGGTTTCGCGATCACGCACGGATATGTAGGTGCAGTCCTTGAGATTGCGTTTGATCGCCTCATGGATCAGCGGTTTCTTCCGGCTGATTTCGTTACCGCCCACGCTGTTGTACATGACCTTGTAGCCCGGCAGATCGCGCTCGCCCAGCACCAGCGGGATGTCCGACGGGATCGAGGTGAACATCCGGCTCAGGCGGATGAACGCCCGGTGGCCGATCAGGTAAGGGCTCGCCTTGATCGGGTAGTAGATGGCCTGCGGCGCGAGGTAGCCGATGATGCTTTCCCACTGGGCGGTCAGGCACTCGCCGCCAGCGACGACGAGCATGGTTTTCGGCTGCTGCCGGGTGGCCTCCAGCGCTTTTTTCAGCGGGATGGTCGGCAGTGCGCCATAGCTGGAAAGGTCCGACTTCTTGGTCGCGGCGACCAGTACATTGAAGCGGCCATCGGCCTCCAGGTAGCGCTTGAGGACGATTGCGAAGAGCAGGTCGCCATAGTTGTGCCGGTCATAGGCTCCGTAAGCGATCACGTTTACCCGGTCAGTCATGGCGTCGGACTCCTTTCGATTTGTTTGAACTGCACGTAGAGCAGGGCATTTTTCAGGGTCAGTGCCACGGCGGTGGCGATACAGGCGCCATTGACGCCGTAGCGCGGGATCAGGATCAGGTTGAGCGCCACGTTGATGACGCAGGCGGCGATGTTGTTGTGCAGGTAGCGGCGATGGTTGCCGGTCATGGTCATGAAGATGCCCAGCGGCCCGGCGGCCAGCACGAAGAAATAACCAAACGCGAGTACCAGCAGCGGGTAGACGCCTTGTTCACGGTATTCGGCGCCGAATACGGCGAGGATGTATTCGCGCAGCAGGCCGATGGCGAGCAGGATCATCAGCGCGAGCGCCAGCATGAAACGAGCGTATTTCCTGACGAGGGCGAAGGTGCCTGCGCGGTCGTGCTGGGCCCAGCGTCTGGCTATGTCCGGACCGATGGTGCCGTTGATGATGAACAGCAGGGTCGTCGACAGGGCGGCGATCTTGGCGGCGATGTAGTAGATGCTGACTTCGCTTGCCGAGCGCAGTACGCCGAGCAGCAGCGTGTCGGACAACTCGATGATGCTGTTCATCACGGCGATGAGCATCAGCGGAATGCACAGTGTGAGCATGGCTCGCCAGCTCGGTGCGGTGTCCGCTGTCGAAGCGGGCAGGCTGACGTTGGCGCGCCATATCGAACCGACGATGGCCAGCCCGTAGCTGATGGCGAAGCAGCCCGCCACGGTGGTCAGGTCATTGCCGGTAATCGACACCAGTAGCAGCGTCAGGGCCGGTTGGAAGGCTGTCTGCCAGAACAGTCCCTCGCTGGTCTTGTGCTTGGCTTTCAGTGTCTCGCTGGCGATGCTCAGCAATGAAAGACCCAGGGCGGTGACGGCGAAGAGAACCGCGGCATGAGTAAAATGCGCTTGGGTGGTCTTGGAAAAATACACCACCACGAGGCCGATCAGGCAGGCGGGAACGTTCATCAGTGCGGCCAGCCCGAGCGCGCGGTGGAAGTATTGGCGCTGCTGGCCATCGCTTAAAGAGGAAATGTTCTTCAGGCACGCGATGTCCAGCCCCAGCCGGGCGACCAGCGACAGGAAGATGCCCAGTGCCACGCAGAAAAACACCGTACCGGCCAGCTCGGGTATGAGCAGGCGTGCCAACAGGATGTTAAGGCCGAGCGTAGCGGCAGCCCCGCTGCCTTTGGTGAAAACCAGCCTGGCGTATTTGAAGAGGTCGGCTTTGATTCCTGTCTGTGGGGCGTCCGTTGCATATGCCGATTTCATTCAATGCTCCTGCGGTCGTAAAAACGACGTAAGCCATGTCTGGCGAGTCCGGGCGGCTATCGCCGGAGCGAGCCAGGGTTCGGGACGGAGCCCGCCGCCTGCACCGATCATCGCGCCGGGCGCTCGTGCCTTGGTCAGCGAAGGGCTGAACGGGAGACTCCATCAAGAGCGTTGTCACGGCTGAAAGTTCCTTGGCGGACAGGGACGGCTGCGTTCAGCTGATGCCGCCGAGTGGCCGGCCGCTACGCCTGAGGCTGCTTCGAACCTGTCGCTGGGTCGCTGGAGCGACCGCTGGCCCGGCGGGTGCGAACTCTTGTAGAGGCTGGTCGTCCCATTTTTAATTGGGTCTGGTTCTGTTCGCTCGGGGGTAACGCAATGGCATTGCTGGAGACGCGGGGCATCGGCGGTTTCGAGTTGTTGAAACGCACCTTCAGGGAATTCAGCAATGACGATATGACGACCTATGCGTCAGCGTTGGCCTATCGGGCGATCTTTTCGCTGTTTCCGTTTCTGCTGTTTCTGATTGCCATGCTGGGCATGCTGGATCTGCAGAATTTCTTCGCCTGGCTGCGAGAGCAGGTCTCGCTGGTGTTGCCGCCGGATGCGCTGGAGCTGGTCAACCCGGTGATCGATGAGATGCAGGCGCAGAAAAGCGGCTTGCTGTCGGTGGGGATCCTCATCGCACTGTGGTCGGCCTCGATTGGCGTGCGATCGTTGATGAACGCCATGAACAAGGCATACGACGTGCAGGAGGGGCGCCCGACCTGGAAGCTGATGCTGTTGGCGGTCGTCTATACCATCGGCCTCGCGCTGATCCTGCTCGCGACGGCGGGCCTGATGGTGACCGGTCCGCAGGTCATGGAGTGGCTCGCGTCCCAGGTCGGTTTGAAGGAGATCGTCGTGACGCTGTGGACCTGGCTGCGTTGGCCGGTCATCGTGATCCTGATGATGCTCGTCGTCGCCTTGCTGTACTACGTCACGCCGGACGTCGAGCAGGAGTTTCGTTTCATCACGCCGGGATCGGTACTGGCGGTGATCGTCTGGATTGCCGCCTCGGTGGGTTTCGGCATCTACGTGCAGAACTTCGGTAACTACGACGCCACCTATGGAAGTATCGGAGCCGTCATCGTGCTGTTGCTCTACTTCTATATCTCCGCCGCGGTACTGCTGTTCGGCGCGGAGATGAACGCTGTGATCGAGCATGCCTCCACCGAAGGCAAGAATGAAGGGGACAAGCGCCTCGATAGCTGACGCCAAGCGTCAGCTGTCGACTTGCCGAATGCGTCTGCGAACAACCGTCTGGCTCGGTGGTCCATTGATTTCATTGCAGAATCTTTCAGGACGAACGCCCCGGCCTTGGCTTGTCGGGGGGCTGGCTCGATCCCCGACCGGTATTCGTCTTCGAAGACTCTGCATCGAGACCTCACGGAGACGCTCCATTTTGCATATCGCCGACATGACCATGTTCTACGCACCCGCCAGTGGGGGGGTGCGGACTTACCTCGAGGCCAAGCACCGCCGCCTGCAACTGTACTCGGGCGTTCGTCACAGCATTCTCGTACCCGGCGGCAGCTACAGCCACGACGGTGGCATCTACCAGATTCCCGCGCCCGCGCTGCCGTTCGGCAAGGGTTATCGATTCCCGGTTCGGCGCGCACCCTGGCGCAACCAGTTGCGGGTCCTGCGTCCCGATGTGATCGAGGTCGGCGATCCCTACATGACAGCCTGGGCCGCGCTGGATGCCGGACGCCGCCTCGACGTTCCGGTGATCGGGTTCTATCACTCCGACCTGCCTTTGCTGGTCAGCAACCGCATTGGCGGTTGGCTTGGCACCAACATGAATGGCTATGTCTCCCGGTTGTACGGCAGTTTCGACCGAGTACTGGCACCGAGCCGGGTCATGGCGCAGAAGCTTCAGGAATTGGGCGTCGGGAATGTCTACGTGCAGCCGCTGGGGGTGGATCTGGAAACCTTCCGTCCAGACCGCCGAGACCCGAATATTCGTCGGACGCTGGGGTTGGACGACGACACGCGGCTGATGGTCTTCGCCGGTCGGGGCTCCAGGGAAAAGAACATCGACGTCCTGCTGGACACGGCCCGGTTGCTCGGCAAGCCCTATCACTTGCTGCTGGTGGGCTCGAGCATGCCGCACCGGGTGCCGGACAACGTATCGGTGATCGATCGTTTTTGCCCGGCCTCCGAAGTGGCGCGCTACATGGCCAGCTGCGATGTGCTGCTGCACGCGGGCAATCAAGAGACGTTCGGCCTGGTCGCGCTGGAAGCCATGGCCAGCGGGATTCCCGTGATCGCCGCGCGCGCCGGTGCGCTGCCCGAGTTGGTGCCGTTCCATACCGGGCGTCTGTGCCGACCGCTTGACGCCCCGGCGATGGCGCAAACCGTGCGCGAGCTTTTCGAAGATGATCCGCGTCTGCTCGGCGCCCAGGCCCGACAGCACGTCGAGGCGCATCACGCCTGGGACGCCGTGGTCGCCGGTTTGCTCGCGCATTACCATGCGGTGCTCGGCACCGCGGATCTGCCGGTCGCCGTGCATGGCTGATCGCAGCCTGATGCTGGTACTGCACGACGTGGCGCCGGAAACCTGGCCTGATTACCGGCCCTTTGTCCAGGCCGTCGATGCGCTGGGCGATATCCCTGTTTCCTGGTTGGTGGTGCCGGACTTTCATCGCCGCAATGACCTGGAACGGCACCCTGGCTTCTGCCGCATGCTGGATCAACGGTTGGGCCGCGGCGACGAGCTGGTACTGCATGGTTGCTACCATGCCGACGAATCGCCGGCGCCGCGCTCGCCGCGGGACTGGTTCATGCGGCGCGTCTTCACCCATGAGGGAGAATTCTACTCACTGGATGAGGCTGAGGCGGCGCGGCGATTGCGGCAGGGCATGGCGCTGTTCGCGCGCCGGCAATGGCCGCTTCATGGGTTCGTGGCGCCTGCGTGGTTGCTGGGGCCGGGCGCCCGGGCGGCACTGGCGAAGACCGGGCTGACCTACACCAGCGATCCTGGGCACCTCTACCTGCTTCCCGATTACGCCGCCATCGACGCGCCAGGGTTCGTCTGGAGCGCGCGCAGTGCCTGGCGTCGGGGTATGTCGCGGCTGATCAGCGAGCGAACGTTCGCTCGCCATCGGGGCGCCCCGGTGCTGCGCCTGGGCCTGCACCCGGTGGATATGCGACATGAGTTTTCACGTCGATACTGGCTGGATCTGCTGACGCGCCTGTTGAAAGACGGGCGTCAGCCGGTGACCAAGATCGACTGGCTGAACCGTTACGTATTGACCCCGAGCGCTGCGGCATGAATGGCCGCTGGTGGTTGCTGCTGGGGGCGTTGGTGGTGGCGGCGCTGATTCCGTTGCTGCTGGGTGGGAGCGGTCTGTTCGAACGGCTGATGCGTTTCCCGCTGTGGTTGCTGGTCGGCATGCTCGGCATGATTCTGGTGGGCTGGTACCTCAACGCGCTGCGTCTGCGTCTGCTGGTCGGCCGGCGGCGGATCGGCCAGCGTCGCGCGCTGGGCATCGTCATTGCCACCGAATTCGCCATCTGCGCCACGCCTGGCGGCGCGGGGGGGCCGCTCACGATGATGGCCTTGCTGCTGCGCCAGGGCGTGCCGCCTGCCAAGGGCACCGCCACCTATGCGGTGGAGCAACTGACCGATCTGCTGTTTTTCGCCTGCGCATTGGTTGGCGTGCTGATCTACGCGGTGACCCACTCGCTCAATGCCTATATCGCCAGTCTGCTCGGCTTCAGCGCAGCGTTGTTGATCGGGCTGATGGTGCTGCTGGCGCTGCTCGGGCGCTTTCATCGACAGGTGTTTCGGCTCAACGGCTGGCTGGTCGGTCGGCTGGGTATGAAAGCGGTGCGCAAGCGCTACTGGGCCCGCAAGGTACTGAGTTTTCGTAACGCGCTGCTTGAGTGCTTCCGGTTGCCACGGGCGATCCTGTTCGGGGTCTTCGTGCTGACGACACTGCATTGGCTGCTGCGCTACAGCGTGCTGTATCTGACGTTGCAGGGCCTGGGCAGCCAACTGGCCTGGGCCTGGACCTTCATCGTTCAGTTGCTGGCACTGACCGCGGGTCAATTGAGTCTGTTGCCGGGGGGCGCCGGCAGTGCCGAACTGGCATCGGCGGCATTGCTCACGCCTCTGGTGGGCAAATCCACCGCGGCGGCAGCGATCCTCGTCTGGCGCTTCGTGACCTACTACTTCTACCTGATCGCGGGCGCGCCGCTGTTTCTGCATCTGGCGGGTCGGCCCTTGTTCAACCGGCTGGTGAAAGCGCGCAACGGTTGAGCCCGGCCTCTGGATGGCGATCCGGTACCGTTGCTCGGACCAGCGAAACTATCCGGCGGCCGGTCCGGTCCACTGAAGGTAACCCACGAAGAGAGGACCACAGTCATGAGCAGTACTGAAGACAAGATGAAAGGCAACCTCAATGAAGCCGCCGGCAAGGTGAAGCAGGGCGTTGGTGAGGCAACCGGCAACGAGCGCATGAGGCAGGACGGCCAGCGCCAGGAAGTCAAGGGCGATGCGCAGCAGGTGAAGGGCGACGTCAAGGATACCTTGAAGAAAGGCATCGATCGCACCTGATCGAACCCCATTGAAAATGCCCGCATCAGCGGGCATTTTTTTGTCTCGTCAGTGGATCACCGCTCCAGGTACTGGAGCTTGTCCTTCACGCCGTCCCATTCTTCGGCGTCCGGAAGGGCATCCTTCTTCTCGGTGATGTTCGGCCAGACTTCCGCCAGGTCGGCGTTCAACTCGATGAACTCCTGCTGCTCGTCGGGGACTTCATCTTCCGAGAAGATCGCCTGGGCCGGGCATTCGGGTTCGCAAAGCGCACAATCGATGCACTCGTCCGGGTGAATGACCAGAAAATTCGGGCCTTCGTAGAAGCAGTCCACCGGACAGACTTCCACACAGTCGGTGTATTTGCACTTGATGCAGTTGTCGGTGACGACGAAGGTCATTTCTAGCTATCTCCTCGGGCGTGTCGGGTGGCGTTGCAATGACGCCCCCGTTCGGCGGGCTTATAGCGGCACCAGGCAATGCCGCATATATCCAAAAAATGCGCGCGATTCTAGCAGCTTTTTCGCAGCCGTCAGATTCGTGTTTTCAGGTTGTATAGCAGGTCCAGCGCCTGGCGCGGGGTCAACTCATCGGGATTGACCCGTCCCAGCTCCTCGATCACTGGATGGGGCAGGCTCGCGAACAGGTCATTCTGCATTGGTGGAGCGGGCTGACCCGCCGGGATTTTCGGCGTTTCATGGGCCAGGCTGGTGGTTTCCAGGCGCGACAGATGGTCGCGTGCGCGCTGAATCACCGACCCCGGGACGCCCGCCAACTGCGCCACCGCGAGGCCATAACTCTGGCTGGCCGGCCCTGGCAACACGTGGTGAAGGAAGACGATGCGCTCGTTGTGTTCGGTAGCCGACAAATGCACGTTGGCGACGACCGGCTCGCTTTCCGGCAGCACGGTGAGCTCGAAATAATGCGTCGCGAACAGCGTGAACGCGCGCAGATGCGCCAGATGCTCGGCTGCCGCCCACGCCAGAGACAGGCCATCGAAGGTGCTGGTGCCGCGACCGACTTCATCCATCAGCACCAGGCTGCGGTCGCTGGCGTTGTGCAGGATGTTGGCGGTTTCGCTCATTTCCACCATGAAGGTCGAGCGACCGCCGGCCAGGTCGTCGGAAGAGCCGATACGGGTGAAAATGCGATCGACCAGCGACAGTTCGCACGCTTTCGCCGGGACGAAGCTGCCAATCTGCGCCAGCAGCACGATCAAGGCGGTCTGGCGCATGTAGGTGGATTTACCGCCCATGTTCGGTCCGGTAATGACCAGCATGCGGGTGTCGTCATCCAGGCCCAGATCGTTGGCGACGAAGGGCGTCTGCAAGACCTGTTCGACGACGGGATGACGGCCTTGGTCGATCTGCAGGCAGGGGTGTTCGACGAAACGTGGGCGGTTGAGATCCAGCGTAAGCGCACGTTCGGCCAGGTTGCTCAGTACGTCGAGCTCGGCCAGTGCCGCAGCACTTTCCTGTAGCGGAGCCAAATGGCCGATGAGCCGTTCGAGCAATTCGTCGTAGAGCTGCTTCTCGCGCGCCAGGGCACGGCTTTTGGCTGACAGGGCCTTGTCTTCGAACGCTTTCAGTTCGGGTGTGATGAAACGCTCGGCGCCCTTGAGCGTCTGCCGACGGATGTAGTCGGCCGGTGCCGATTCAGCCTGCTTGCTGGGCAACTCGATGAAGTAACCGTGCACGCGGTTGTAGCCGACCTTGAGGTTGGCCAGGCCGGTTCGGGCTTTCTCGCGGGTTTCCAGGTCCATCAGATACTGGCCGGCGTTTTCGGACAGCGACTGCAATTCGTCCAGCTCGGCGTCGTAACCGGCTTTCAGCACGCCCCCGTCGCGGATGACTGCCGGCGGGTTGTCGATGATCGCCTTGGCCAGCAGTTGGGCCAACTCTGGGTAGACGCCAATGCGCGTGCCCAGCTCGGTGAGGTGCGCCGCCACCAGCTCCTGCATGCCGGCCTGCAATTGAGGCAGGGCAGCGAGTGCGTCGCGCAGGCGCGCCAAGTCGCGTGGGCGTGCGTTACGCAGACCGATTCGCGCGAGAATGCGTTCGAGGTCGCCGATTTCCTTGAGCTGCGGCTGGATTCGTTCGTAGCGGTAGTGTTCGAGCAGGCAGGTGATCGAATCCTGGCGCGCTTCGAGCACACCGCGGTCGCGCAGCGGGCGGTTCAGCCAGCGGCTGAGCAGGCGGCTGCCCATGGCGGTCTGGCAGCGGTCGACAACCGATTGCAGGGTGTTGTCGCGCCCGCCAGCGAGGTTGATGTCCAGTTCCAGATTGCGGCGGGTCGCACCGTCGAGCACCACAGTGTCGTCGAGACGTTCGTGGTGCAGGCTGCGCAGGTGGTGCAGGGCGGTGCGCTGGGTTTCCTTGGCATAGGTCAGCAGGCACCCGGCGGCGCCAATGGCCAGGGTCAGCTTTTCGCAGCCGAAACCCTTCAGGTCCTGGGTGCCGAACTGCTGGCAGAGACCTTTGAATGCACTGTCACGGTCGAAATCCCAGGGAGCACGCCGACGCACACCGCGTCGTTTCTCGACCGGCAGGTTGGCCGGCCAGTCATCCGGGATCATCAACTCGGCGGGATTCAGGCGTTCCACTTCGGCCAGCAGGGTTTCCCAGCCGCTGAACTCCTGCACACTGAAGCGGCCGCTGGTGATATCCAGTACCGACAGCCCGAACAGCTTCTCGTCGCCCACCACGGCGGCCAGCAGGTTGTCGCGGTGCTCGTCGAGCAGCGCCTCGTCACTGACCGTACCGGGAGTGATGATGCGTACCACCTGACGTTCCACCGGTCCTTTGCTGGTCGCCGGATCGCCGATCTGCTCGCAGATCACTACCGACTCGCCGAGCTTGACCAGTCGGCCGAGGTAGCCTTCGGCCGAATGGAACGGAATCCCGGCCATGGGAATGGCCTTGCCGCCGGACTGCCCGCGAGCGGTCAGCGTGATGTCCAGCAGCTTTGCCGCTTTCTTGGCGTCTTCGTAGAAAAGCTCATAGAAGTCACCCATGCGGTAAAACATCAGCTGATCCGGATGCTCGCGCTTGAGCTTCCAGTATTGCTGCATCATTGGGGTGTGGTGGGACAGATCTTGTGACGACATAGGGTTGGATACTTGAAAAGGGATGCAGTGATGGCGGCCGTTGTCCATGGGCATCGGCGGCTGTTTCGGCCATCGGCTGGCCGCGCTGGATTGTGCCGGCTGGATCAAACCGGCAAGGTTAACATGGGCTGTCGCCGTATCGATGCGGAACTGCCCTCAATGCGTAAATGCGCCAGACGGGGCTGGGAATCTGCCCCTGGGGTTGGCAAGCAACACGGATCGAGCAAATGACACAACTGACACAAGCACTGGACTGGGCACCTGATCTGATCATCGTTTCGCTGGTGAATCTGTTTCTCGTGGTGACGGTAGTGGCGGTGCATTACGAGTTTCTGTCCCGCCTGTCGCTGCGCCAAGGCAGGTCACCGGGCAGCTATCGGGTCGGAATGATTCTGGGTGTCTGCGGCACGCTCGCGGCCCATGCGGTAGAGGTGTGGATATTCGCCCTCGCCTATTTTTTCGTGAGTCGAGTGCCAGGGTGGGGCGAGCTGACCGGGCAGTTCAGCGGCAGCCTCATGGACTGCGTCTATTTTTCGTTCACGACCTTCACCACGCTCGGTTTCGGCGACATCCATCCGGTTGGGCCAATCAGATTCCTGGTCGGCATCGAGGCGCTGACGGGGTTGGTACTGATCACCTGGACTGCTTCGTTCCTGTTTCTTGAAATGCAGCGGCATTGGGAAAACAGGTGAAGAGGCGGCGGAGCGAGGCGTGCCTGTCGGTTCTTCGCACCCGGCGCCAAGGCGATGCGAAAGAGCCCGTGCGGTACGACGGGCGGACCGGGCCATCGCGGCGCAAGGCCTGCTAAGGTACGTGTTTTGGTAATCCGGAGCGCTCAATGTCGTCCCTGACCGATCTGGCTGCAAGGCTGGGTGCCGCGTTGCAGACCCAATCCGCACAGGTGACTACCGCCGAGTCCTGCACCGGCGGCGGTATCGCCGAAGCCATCACCCGTATCGCCGGTAGCTCGGCCTGGTTCGAGGCCGGCTTCGTCACCTATTCCAACGTGCAGAAAACCCGTCAGCTCGGCGTCCCGGCAGAGTTGTTCGACCAGGTTGGCGCTGTCAGTCGCGAGGTGGTCGAGGCCATGGTGCGTGGCGCGCGGCATGCCAGCGGGGCGCGCTATGGCGTCGCGGTCAGCGGCGTTGCGGGGCCGGGTGGCGGCTCGCCGGCAAAACCGGTCGGCACGGTATGGCTCGCCTGGGCGGACGGCGAACAGGTCGTTGCCCGGCATTATCGGTTCGAGGGCGATCGGCAGGCCGTACGGGAGCAGAGCGTGGAAGCCGCGCTCGTCGGATTGATCCGACTCGCCGCGGGAGAAAATCCGCTTCTGGGCTAGGCGCGTCATTGTGCCTATGTTCTAATACTGTCTACTTATACAGTTGTCGTGGCCTCTGGCCCTCTTGATCAAGTGAGGATCGTAATGGACGAGAACAAGAAGCGTGCCTTGGCTGCTGCCTTGGGCCAGATCGAAAAACAGTTCGGTAAAGGCGCGGTCATGCGCATGGGCGATCATGATCGTCAGGCGATTCCCTCCATTTCCACCGGCTCGCTGGGCCTGGACATCGCGCTGGGTATTGGCGGTCTGCCCAAGGGCCGGATCGTTGAAATCTATGGTCCGGAATCTTCCGGCAAGACCACGCTGACGCTCTCGGTCATCGCAGAAGCCCAGAAAATGGGGGCGACTTGCGCCTTCGTCGATGCCGAACATGCACTCGATCCCGATTACGCGGGCAAGCTAGGCGTCAATGTCGACGATCTGTTGGTTTCCCAGCCGGATACCGGCGAGCAGGCGCTGGAAATTACCGACATGCTGGTGCGCTCCAACGCGGTTGACGTGATCATCGTCGACTCGGTGGCCGCATTGGTTCCCAAGGCGGAAATCGAAGGTGAGATGGGCGACACCCACGTGGGCCTGCAGGCGCGCCTGATGTCCCAGGCATTGCGCAAGATCACCGGCAACATCAAGAACGCCAACTGTCTGGTGATTTTCATCAACCAGATCCGCATGAAGATCGGCGTGATGTTCGGCAGCCCGGAAACGACTACCGGCGGTAACGCCCTGAAGTTCTACGCCTCGGTGCGTCTCGACATTCGCCGTACCGGTGCAGTGAAGGAAGGCGACGAAGTGGTGGGTAGCGAAACCCGCGTCAAGGTCGTCAAGAACAAGGTAGCGCCGCCGTTCCGCCAGGCTGAGTTCCAGATTCTGTACGGCAAGGGTATCTACCGCAACGGCGAGGTCATCGATCTGGGTGTGCAGCAAGGCCTGGTCGAGAAGTCTGGCGCCTGGTATGCCTACAAGGGCAACAAGATCGGGCAGGGCAAGGCCAACGCCGCCAAGTATCTGGAAGAGAATCCGGAGATCGGCCGCGAGATCGAGCAGCAGATTCGCGACAAGCTGCTGGTTGTTGCGCCGAATACAAAGGCCAGCCCGGTTGCCGCGGATCTGGCCGAAGCCGATCTTTGATTTGAATGCCGGTTGTGCTCGATAGCCCCGCCGCCGTGCGGCGGGCAGCCATGGATCTTCTGGCCCGGCGAGAGCATGGACGCCTCGAACTGAGTCGCAAGTTGCGCGCTCGCGGTGCGTCTTTGGAACTCATCGAGCCGGTGTTGGACAGGCTGGCAGAGGAAGGCCTGCTCAGCGAAGCCCGCTATCTGGAAAGCTTCGTCCGCATGCGCGCCAATGCTGGCTACGGACCTTTGCGCATCCGCGAGGAATTGTCCCAGCGGGGCTTGGCCCGAGCGGATATCGAGCAGGCTCTACGTGACAGTGGCTTCGATTGGAACGTGCAATTGCATGACGTCTGGATGCGCAAGTTCGCCGGCGAGTTACCGGGTGACCAACGGGAAAGGGCACGGCAAGGGCGCTTCCTCAGTTACCGAGGATATCCCCTGGACATGATTGGCAAGCTGTTGCGCAGCGGATCGGTCGAAGGCTGAGGCGAAAGCGCCGAACGTTCGGCCTGCTCCCTGTTGCCGAACGCGGCGCGACTTGCCTTGGGCCCGTGCTCCGTTTACGGCTGGACCACCCAATTCTGTTTTTCGTTGATGAAATCAGTGAGTTCACGCAGCCGCCCATGGTCGCGGCCGTTGAATACGAAGCTCAGCCTCGGCAGCTGTTGCAACTCAGGCTCGTCAAGTTCCATCTCGCAGCACGCCTGCTGTTCGAAGCGGCCTTTCAGGCGAAGATCGGCGAATTCGCTGTTCAAAAACGCCAGTGCGGCCTCGGTCAGCATATGGTTCATGCGCATGACGAAGCGGTCTTTCAGCCAACGGCTTGAATGGAAGTTGCCATAGAACCTGTCGATTTCGGCGGCGGCGTCTTCGGCGTTGTCCACCAGGCGCATCAGGCGCATGTCAGTGGGCAGGATGTAGCGGTTTTCCTCGAGTTGGCGGCGCATGAAGCTCAACGCATCCTGCCAGAATGTGCCCTCGGGTTCGTCCAGCAGCACCACCGGAACCAGCGGGCTCTTGCCGGTCTGTATCAGTGTCAGCACTTCCAGCGTTTCGTCCAGCGTACCGAAACCGCCCGGGCACAGCACCAGCGCATCGGCTTCCTTGATGAAGAACAGCTTGCGTACGAAGAAGAAATGGAACGACAGCAAATGGTCGGTGCCATCGACCGTCGGGTTGGCGTGCTGCTCGAACGGAAGGGTGATGTTCAGTCCGAGGCTGTTATCCGTGCCAGCACCCTCGTGCGCCGCCGCCATGATGCCGCCGCCAGCGCCTGTAATCACCATCAGGTCATAGCGCGCGAGGGTTTCTCCCAGTTGGCGAGCCAAGGCGTACAGCGGGTGCTCGACGGGGGTACGTGCTGAACCGAAGACGGTGACCTTGCGACGGCGCTTGAACGGCTCGAGCCGGCTGAACGCGTGTTCCATCTCGCGCATGGTCTGCAGCAGTATCTTGGCGTCCCAGCGGCTCCGGTCGGCCTGTGCCATACGTATGACGGTGACCAGCATTTCACGGTACAGCGGCAGGTTCTGGCTATTGGGCGGGACGACCAGAGCCACCAGCTCGTCGATTTTCTTCGACAGCTCCGCGCCGCTGGTCTTGAAATGTCGCGACAGGTAATCGTCCGGTTCGAAAGGCATGCAGCGTCTCCCTTGTAATGGAACTGGCGGCCCGTGCAATGTGTCGGGCCTGTTCCGGCGATCTCTGACTTCACCCCTGAGCGATTGCGTGGCGAGCCGTGCGGCAGTTGTCTCAAGCCTAGCAGCCACCGGTTGCGGGCAGGGTGATTTAGCACATTGGCGCCGTCGCGGTGAGCTGCTCAAGGATACGGGTCAACTCCTCGAGTGTCGCCTGATGATCGCGCCGGTCGCGGTCGCCAGGTCGGCACTATCAACCGCTTCGCGTCGCTCATTGGCGGCGGCGCATGCATCAGTGGCGAGCCGGCATCGTCCAGAGCGCCGCGAACACCACCCGACGCGTGCGGCTGAATCTTCGAGGTGGCCGGAAGATGGCCGAGCCGGATATGACCCGTGTCGACAAGGGTTACGGTGAGCCCCAAGGGCCGCCTGAAGGCTTCGCCATAGGCATTCGCGCCGGCATGCCCGCCGCTCCGATTGTGCAGCTTGATGCATATCAGAGATGGCTGCTCAGTCGCTGACTAGACTGTCGCTACCGCCATTCAACGGAGCGCTCCATGAACCAGTTATTGCCCAGTCTCGACGAGTTGGACCGCCACGCCGAAAACCAGCCTGAGTTCGCACGCTGGCGGACCGGCTATGGCGTCTTCGAGCATGCGCTGGAGACCCAGGCGGCGGTATTTCGCCTGGCCCATCAACTGGTACAGGCGCAACTGCAGCCGGATCTGGCCACTGTCTATCGTATGTTGCAGGCGATCGACCGGATCGCTTCGGCCGGGCTTTGGCTGGTGGTCCACATGACCTATGCGTGCCGCGTCAGGCTCGATGGCGCGGCCCTCTGCGCTGAAGATTTCAAGGCATCGCCGGAAGGGCACACCGGCGGCTCGCTGAATATGGTTCCCGCCTACGCCGGTTACCTTGGGCTCAACGCACTGACGGGCAGCACCCGCGCGTGGCTGATGGGGCAGGGACACTGCGTTGCTGCGATCGAGGCACTGAACCTGCTCAGCGACAATCTGCATCCCGAACAGGCGCAGGCCTACGGTGACGGCGAAGCAGGCATCAATCGCCTCCTCGGGGATTTCTATGGCTATCACCAGGCGGCGGATGGGACTCCGGCGGCACCGCTTGGCAGCCATGTCAACGCGCATACCGGGGGTGGCATTGCCGAAGGCGGCTACCTTGGTTTTGCAGAGCTGCAATATGCGCACATGCCGCTGCCGGGCGAAACGCTGGTGGCGTTCCTCTCCGATGGCGCCGCGGAGGAGCAGCGGGGCAGCGACTGGATTCCCCGTTGGTGGCGGGCCGAGGATTGCGGCATGGCGTTGCCGATCATGATCGCCAACGGCCGGCGCATCGAGCAGCGAACCCAGCTGGGCACCCATGAAGGGCTGGAAGGGTTTCGCCAGCATCTGAGTCGTTGTGGCTTCGATCCGATCCTGTTCGATGGACGGGACCCCGCGGCGTTTGTCTGCATGCTGTGGGAAATGGAGCAGCGGCTGGCGCGGCGCGTCGAGGAAAAGGCGCGCGGACTGCTCCATTACCCCCTGCCGATTCCGTATGGCATCGCCGAGACGGTCAAGGGGTTTGGCTTCTATGGTGCTGGGAGCAATGCCGCGCACAATCTGCCACTACCCGCGAATCCGCGTTTCGACGACGCCTCTCGCGAGTTGTTCAACAGCCATGTAGCGCGGCTTTTCGTGCCGCAAGAAGCGCTTGAGGCCGCGCGTGACCTGTTACGGCAATCACGGCAGGGTCGCCCGGCCGAACGGGACAACACAGTGGCGCTTCGACGGCCCGCCGAGCCCGTGATGCCGGCGCTCGACTATCGGCAGGACAGCTGTTCTCCCATGGCCGCCGTGGACAGATTCTTCGTGGAATTGACACGTGCCAACCCTTCGCTACGGCCGAGGGTGGGAAATCCTGACGAACTGGCGAGCAACCGCCTTGGCGGTGTCCTCGAGGCACTCAAGCACCGTGTGATCGACCCGGAGAGCGCGTTCGAGGCGGTGGACGGGAAAATCATCACCGCCTTGAACGAAGAGGCAGTGGTCTCGGCATGCCTGGCCAACCAGGGTGGGCTGAATCTGGTGGCGAGCTACGAGGCGTTCTGCGTAAAGATGCTCGGTGCAGTACGTCAGACCCTGATTTTCTCGCGCCAGCAGAAGGAGGCGGGGCGTCCGGCAGGCTGGCTTGGCTGGCCGCTCATCGCCACGTCGCACACCTGGGAAAACGGCAAGAATCAGCAGTCGCACCAGGACACCAGTTTCTGCGAGGCGCTGCTGGGTGAGATGAATGACATGGCCAGGGTGCTGTTCCCGGCGGACCACAACAGCGCCTTGGCGCTGCTGCCTTCGATCTACCGTGCACGCGGGACCCTGGCTTGCCTGGTAATGCCCAAGCGCGAGCGGCCAACGCTGTTCGATCGCGCGCAGGCGGAGCAGTTGGCAAGGGACGGCGCAATCATCGTCGACGAGCGGGCTGGCAGCGATGCCATCCTGTTAATCGCCAACGGCAGCTACCAACTGACCGAAATGCAGCGCGCAGCTGCCCGTCTGAACGAGGCGGGCGTTGCCTATCGGCTGGTCTACCTGCAGGAGCCGGGGCGTTTCCGGGCGCCACGCGATCGCTGGGAAATCGATGCGCTCGCCGCCGACGGCGTGGCCGAGCGGCTGTTCCCTGAACAAATGGAGCTGCGGGTAATGCTCACGCATATGCGGCCCGAGGTGGCGCGCGGTCACCTCTGGCCCATCCTTCCGGATGCGCGCCGCAGTTCGGTCCTGGGGTACCGTAACCGCGGCGGTACGTTGGACGAGGCCGGAATGCAATTCGCCAACCGTGCCTCTTGGGCGAATGTGCTGGCTGCCTGCGCGCGGTTGCTCGACGTGCCGAGGACCGCTCTGTTGAAACCGGATGAGGCTGCCGCGGTAGCGGGCAGAGGGGATCCGCGCATCCTGCGCTAAGGCCGTTGATCAGCGGCCCTCGGCAGGCCTGTGAATCAGCAGTCGCTGGAGCGGTACCGCTCGGTGGTGATCGGCTTCTTGCTCTGATACTCGCTGAATTCGAAGCGCAACACCGCGCCCTGGCTCATGAGTTGGCGTAGGCCATCGTTGTTGCAGACGCTGGCCGCCAGTTGTGTGCGAACCTGCTTAGGGTTGTCACGCATCTGCGCGGCGTGGCGCGGTTGGACGCTCAGGTGGTTGACCAGCTCGTTGCCGTCAACGCTGTAGCCTTCGTCGAGAAGGTCGGAATTGATCGCGCGCGGCGTGCCCACGCTGCTTTCGCGGGCAACCTGGTCGAGCAACTGGCCGAGTGCCTGATCCTGCGCCGAGGCGGCATGAGCAAAGGGAAGGGCGAGGCAGAGCGTGAATAGAGTGGTCAGACGGTGCATGATAAATCTCCTGATGACTGCCGACGTTCGACCGGTGTCGATCGGCACGGTTCAGCGACGGCATGGATTCGGCGCAGGCTGATAAACTGCGGCCCTCAATCGAATCGGTCGAACATTCCCAATGCCTCATGCCGTAGCCCGCCTGCGCGACGCGCGCCTGGCTCGCAGCGCCAAGCCCTTTATCGCACGCGGTTCCCGTACGCCCCGCTGCGCCCGCTGTCGAGCCTCGCCCAGCCATTGCCTGTGCGCCTGGCAACCTCATGTCGCGGCGCAGAGCGCGGTGTGCCTGATCATGCACGACATCGAGCCGCTGAAGCCGAGCAACACCGGTTGGCTGATCGCCGACATCGTGGCCGACACGCACGCCTTCACCTGGCAGCGCACCGGCGTGGATGCGGCCTTGCTGCAATTGTTGGACGATGACCGATACGAGCCGTTCGTGGTATTTCCTGGCGAATACGCCGAACCCGAGCGGGTAGTTTCCACGGTCGATCGCGTGACCGGCAGGCGCCCGCTGTTCATCCTGCTCGACGCGACCTGGACCGAAGCGCGAAAAATGTTTCGAAAGAGCCCTTATCTGAACCGTTTGCCGGTGTTGAGCCTGCAGGCCGAGGTATTGTCACGCTATCGGCTGCGTCGTTCGACGCGCAGTGAACACCTGTGCACCGCGGAAGTTGCCGCGTTATGCCTGCAGCTGGCCGGTGATGAACAGGCTGCAGGTGCGCTGGACGGCTGGCTCGATGCATTCACCGATCACTACCTGGCGGCCAAGCATCACCGCACGCCGGACCCGGATGATGCCACTCACCGGGCGCTGGCCGCGCTCGCCCGCCCGTGAGGTTCGGGTGCGCTCAGTGCCTGGCGGTTTGCGCAACCTCAATCGGCGCCGGTACTGGCTTGCGAGGCCAGAGCTGCGCGGCGAGCATACCTACGAACATCAGCGCACAGCCGAAATAGCCACGTAGGCTGAGGCTTTCGTCGAGGAACAAGGCGCCGGCCACAGCGGCGAACACCGCTTCGAGCGACAGGATGACGGCTGCATGCGAGGCAATGGCGTGCTTCTGCGCCACGACCTGCAAGGTATAGCCGACCCCGACCGCAAACATGCCGCCATATACCAGCGCTGGCGCCGCCAGCCAGATGCTGTCCAGCGTGGCGTCTTCGAAAATTGCTGCCAGCACCAGACTGACCACCGCGCAGGTAACGAACTGCAGAAACGCCAGGCGAATGGCGTCGTGGCGGCTGACGAAGAAGCTCACCAGCAACACGTGCACGCCCCACACGAATGCCCCGGCCAGTTGTATCCAGTCACCGGAGGCAACCTGGAAGTTTTCGTCGATGCTGAGCAGCGCCATGCCCACCACCGCCAGGATCGCCCCCAGCCAGGTGCCCATTCCGGTTCGCTGGCCGATGATCAGTCCCAGCAGCGGCACGACGATGACGTACAAACCGGTGATGAACCCGGAGTTGGTGACACTGGTGAACAGCAGGCCAACCTGTTGCAGATTGATGCCCAGCGTGAGCGCAAGTCCCATGCTGAGACCGCCAAGCAGCAGACCGCGTTGAAAGAACGGTTCATGTCGGGCAGCGCCACGGCCCTGGCGAAGCAGCAAAGGCAGTAGCACCAGCGCACCCAATGCGAAGCGCAGGCCGGTGAACAGGAACGGACCGATGTTATCCATCCCGACCCGCTGTGCGACAAAAGCGCTCCCCCAGATCATGGCCGTGATGAGCATCAGGAAATCGGCGCGAAGGGCTTGGTTACGCATGTTTGGGCTCGTCAGGGAAAGCCGGGAACTTTGCCTCAAACCGATGCGCTTGACCACCGCCTGGCTGTCTGGCTGGCAAAATGCTCGATTAAATGCGCGACGGTGATCGAATTTACAGTGGTGGCGCGATATCATCACCTTCGGTCCATCCTCAAGCATATTCCGGGTTCTTACCGGCGTGATGCCGGCATCCGGCTCCGGCCGGTGAAAGCGCCAATAAAAACTATAGGTCCGCCATGGCTGCTTACGAAATCCTTATCGCCGATGATCATCCGTTGTTTCGCAGTGCCCTCCAGCAGGCGTTGACGCTTGGCCTGGGCAGTGGCGTGCGGTTGTCCGAAGCGGCAAGCATCGCCGAACTGGAAGCCCAGCTGGATCGAACCGCCGATTGGGACCTGGTGTTATTGGACCTGAACATGCCGGGCGCTTATGGGTTTTCCGGCCTGGTACTGCTCAGGGGGCAGTATCCGCAGATCCCGGTGGTCATGATCTCGGCGCAAGAGGATTCGGCGGTCGTCGCCCGCTCGCGCGAATTCGGCGCCAGCGGCTTCATTCCCAAGTCCAGCTCCCTGGAGACCATCCAGGAGGCCGTGCAAGTGGTGCTCGACGGCGATGTATGGTGGCCCAGTAACATTCAGGACGTCGCGCATGTGAGTCCCGAGGCGAAGGCGGCCAGCGAAGGCCTTGCCAGTCTCACGCCCCAGCAGTTTCGTGTACTGACCATGGTGTGTGACGGCCTGTTGAACAAGCAGATCGCCTACGAACTCAGTGTGTCCGAGGCGACCATCAAGGCGCATGTCACCGCGATCTTCCGCAAGCTGGGCGTGCGCACCCGGACCCAGGCCGCGTTGTTGCTGCAGCAGATGGGTTCGATTCCGGGCAACTGATCGAGGCCTGCTCGAGCAGCGTTTTAGGCAACCGGCAGGCAACGCCATCGCTCGCGGCTGTGATGGTTCGCAGACGGGTCGGTTCATTCGGTCATCAGGCGATGGTCGGCAATACAATCTCGTCACTGCGCCGGATGCCGGCAGTCAGCGCCCGGCACTGCTCGATGAACTCGCGCATCGCCGCGGTCTGGTACTTGGACGAGTGCCAGATGAAGTAGAACTGCCGGCTCAAATCCAGTTCAGCGGTTTCTACTGCAACCAGGCTTCCCCGGCGAAACGCGTCGCGCAGCGCCAGTCTTGAGATACAGCCAATTCCCAGGCCGGACTCGACGGCTCGCTTGATCGCTTCGGTGTGCTCGAGTTCGAGCCGGATATTGAGTTTGGCGGGATGATGGCGCATGGCATGGTCGAATGTCAGGCGTGTGCCCGAGCCCTGCTCGCGAAGGATCCACGCTTCGCGTGAAAGCTGCTCCAGACTCGCCTCGGCGCGATTCGCCAATGGGTGCTGCGGTGCACAGAACACCACCAGCTCGTCTTCGACCCACGGCAGCACTTCGATGTCCGGGTGCTGGCAGTCACCTTCGATCAGCCCCAGGTCGAGTTCATGCTGGGCGACCTGCTGGACGATGTGGGCGGTGTTCTGTACGTGCAGTTTCACCCGGCACTCCGGATGGCGCTGCATGAAGCTCCCGATCAGCAGGGTCGCCAGGTAGTTGCCGATGGTCAGGGTTGCGCCGACGTTGAGTGAGCCAAAGCCGGTTTTGCCGGCGAGCAGATCTTCGATGGCTTTGGCCTGATCGAGCAGGCTCACCGCTTGCGGTAGCAACTGGCGGCCCAGCGCGTTCAGCCACAGGCGTTTGCCGGCGCGGTCGAACAACTGGCACCCGGATTGACGCTCCAGCTCGGCCAGCGACGTGCTGGTGGCCGACTGCGACAGCGCCAGGCTCTGGGCCGCGCGCGAGACGCTTTCCTGACGGGCGACGGAAACGAACACCTCGAGCTGGCGCAGCGTAAAATGCATATCTATATAACCGATAAGCTATATCGTTAATATTCGTTTAGCGGATATTAGCGGTGCCGTTAAACTCACGCAAATATCGAAGCGCCCGTCGCGCGCTGGAAGGGGAAACCGTACATGAGCAACCTGAACGTAGAGCGAGTCCTCAGTGTGCATCACTGGAACGACACGTTGTTCAGCTTCAAAACGACCCGTAATCCGGGCCTGCGCTTTGAAAATGGCCAGTTCGTGATGATCGGTCTGGAAGTGGAAGGCCGGCCATTGATGCGTGCCTACAGCATCGCCAGCCCCAATTACGAAGAGCACCTTGAATTCTTCAGCATCAAGGTACCGGATGGCCCGCTGACGTCTCGTCTGCAGCACCTCAAGGAAGGTGATTCGCTGATGGTCAGTCGCAAGCCCACCGGTACGCTGGTGCTGGACGACCTGTTGCCCGCCAAGCATCTTTACCTGCTGAGCACGGGTACGGGGCTGGCGCCGTTCATCAGTGTGATCCAGGATCCGGAAACCTATGAGCGTTTCGAGAAGGTGGTTCTGGTTCACGGCGTGCGCTATGTGAACGAGGTGGCTTATCGGGAATTCATCACCGAGCATCTGCCGCAGAACGAGTTTTTTGGAGACGCCCTGAAGGGCAAGTTGATTTACTACCCGACCGTGACGCGCGAGCCGTTCGAAAACCAGGGCCGCCTCACCGACCTGATGCGCAGCGGCAAGCTGTTCAGCGATATCGGCCTTCCTCCGATCAACCCCGAGGATGACCGCGCGATGATCTGCGGGAGCCCGAGCATGCTGGCCGAGACCAGTGAAGTCCTGGATAGCTTCGGGCTGAAGGCTTCGCCGCGCATGGGCGATCCGGGGCATTACCTGATCGAGCGCGCGTTCGTCGAGAAGTGATCGGGCGCCGCCAGTGAAAGGCCGGTTGGCGCGATACGCCTGCCGGCCTTTTTCGTGGCGGGGAGACTATAGATAGGCAGCGCAGCACTTCTTGAACTTCTGGCCGCTGCCGCACGGGCAGGGGTCGTTGCGACCGGCATTCAGCGGGACGGTCGGGTCGATGAAATACCATTTCCCGTCGTGCTGGACGAAGGCTGAGCGTTCATGCTGGACATGCTCACCCGTCAGGTCGTGCCAGCGAGCGGTGAACGTGACGCGCGCGTGTTCTGGCTGTCCGCCGAGCAGTTGGCTTTCTTCCACCTCGAGCCCCAGCCAGGTGCTGCCGGCACTCCAGGCCTTCATCGACTGGAGGTCCAGCGAAGGCTGCTGGACAGGCAGTGTGGTGGACTCGATGTAATCGATCAATCCGAGCACGTAGGCGCTGTAGCGTGACCGCATCAGCCGCTCCGCGCTCGGCGCCGGGAGCCCGCCGTGGTAGCGCCCGCAGCACGCCTCTAGGGGGTCGCCGCTGCCACAAGGGCAGCGGATATCGCGGTGTGGGTCAGGGTCGATCATCAGGCATCACCACCAATATTTACCGAACATCTGCGGATTGGCCCAGAACTTCGCGTTCAACCAGTCCGGAACCTGCTTGTAAGCATGCAGGTCGTAGGTGAAGAGGGTCAGGGTCTGTCCGTCGCGCTCGAAATGCGCATTGATCTGCAACGCGAGGGCGAAAAAATCGGTGGCCTGCCAACCGCACGCGCCGAGATCGACCAGGACCGCGATGCGGCTGGCGTTGAGATTGCGAATACCGCCAAGCAACTGCAGGCCGTCGCGTTTGGGCAGGTGCTCCAGGCAATCGGCGATGATGGCCAAGTCGTAGCGACGACGGGCCAGGTCTTCGGGCAATGGGGCGGACGGCGAGCGATCGAGCTGACTGTTTGGGTGGCTACGGCTGAATGCGTCGATTGCGGGCATGTCGCTGCGTCCGACATGCAGCAACCGCGTCGGAACGTGGTGTTCAAGCAGTGCGGCCAGCGCCTGCTGCGGTGTTTGCAATGTATGGGATGCAACCAAGCCAGGATCCTCGATGAGACGTTTCGGGCGGCAGAATGTGTGATTCGTACACTCTGTCGCAGCGTAAAGACTAGCGCGGCGGCGCGTGCCGTCCTAGTCTCGTAATAACTAGAGCCGCTTATGCCGTCCGCATGGCGCTCTGGCCGATCCCAAACTAGGAGGTTTTACCAATGAGTAGCTTACGGACAGCAGTACCCGTGATAGTAATGACCACCGTCCTGGCCGGCTGTGCAGGGGTGCAGAAGCAGGATTGGCCCACATGTGCGGCTGTCGGCGGCGTGACTGGCGCTGCGCTGGGTGCAATCGAAAGCAGTACCTATGCCGGTTATGGCGCGTTGATCGGCGGCGGTATGGCGGCGGCGTACTGCTGGGCCAACGGCACTGAGCAAGAGACGGTCGCCGTAGTCGAAACCGTTGAGCCGGTACCGGTTGCCGAGCCCGAGCCGGAGCCCATGGCCGAACCCGTTCGCGTCGAACTGGACGTGAAGTTCGACTTCGACCGCGCAGAAGTCAAGCAGGACAGCATGGCTGACATCCAGGACCTGGCCGACTTCATGAAACAGTATGGCCAGACCTCGACTGTGGTCGAAGGGCATACTGACTCGGTGGGTACCGATGCGTACAACCAGCGCCTGTCCGAGCGCCGCGCCAATGCCGTGCGCGATGTGCTGGTCAATCAGCATGGCCTGGACGCGAGTCGTGTCGATGCGGTCGGTTACGGCGAATCCCGCCCGGTTGCCGATAACTCGACGGCCGAGGGTCGTGCGATCAACCGTCGTGTAGAAGCCGAGGTTGAAGCTCGTCCTTGATCCGAGGCGATGCTGCAAAAAAAGCCGGGCATTTCGCCCGGCTTTTTCATCTAGGCCCTCCGACGGTTCGTCTGGCTGGTTCAGAACAGCGGGCGTGCGCTGGCCAATGCCACGACCAGCAGTCCCAACAGCAGGTTGGTGCCGACGAGGCCGCGGATCTTGCCCAGTGCCGTGCCGCCTTCAGGCCAGTTCTGCGCCGCGATGGCGCGTTTGAGTTCGGGCAACAGCAGCCATTGGATCCGCAGGAACAGCGCCAGCATCACCAGAAACAGCCCTGCCATGACGTGAACGTAGCGGGGTGCCGCGTCGAGACCCTCGAATCGCATGTGCCACATCCCGATACCGCTGATCGGTAATACCAGAACGGCGACCCAGATCCATTTGAAGAAACGCCGAAACACCTCGGCCCACAGTTTCAGTCGCTCGGGGGCCGCAAGCTCGGACACGGCGGCGGGGCGCAGCACCATCCAGGCGAAGAACATGCCGCCGACCCATATCACGGCGGCCAGGACATGGAACGAATAGAGCAGGGCGAAGGCGGTCATTGGGCAAATCTCCGGTGGCGATTGAACGAACGCGCGCTATCATAGCCACCCCATCGAAATACTGAAAATATATACAGCTTCCGCGCCCATGCTCAGCACCGAACTCAAGTCCCAGATCCAGGGCGCCTACTCTCGATTTCTCGAAGCCAAAGGCCTCAAGCCGCGCTATGGCCAGCGCCTGATGATCGCTGAAGTGGCGAAGGTCCTGGGCGCGATCAAAGCCGACGACGAAGGTCGGCGAGAGGGTGAGCCGGCGGTTGTCGCCGTCGAGGCGGGGACCGGCACCGGCAAGACCGTCGCCTATAGCATGGCGGCTATCCCGACGGCCAAGGCCGCCGGCAAACGGCTGGTGATCGCGACGGCCACTGTCGCCTTGCAGGAGCAAATCGTGCACAAGGACCTGCCGGACCTGATGCGCAACAGCGGGCTCAATTTTTCCTTCGCCCTGGCCAAGGGGCGAGGCCGCTACTTGTGCCTGTCCAAGCTCGACGTGCTGCTGCAGGAAGGCCAGGCGCAGAGCGCCACCGCTCAGTTGTTCGAAGAAGAAGGCTTTCGCATCGATGTCGACGAGCGCAGCGAAAAGCTGTTTGGCAGCATGATCGAAAAGCTTGCCGGCAACCGTTGGGATGGCGATCGTGACAGCTGGCCGGAGGAACTGGCCGATCCCGACTGGGCTCGCCTGACCACCGACCACAGCCAATGCACCGGGCGTCATTGCCCCAATTTCCAGCAATGTGCGTTCTACAAGGCGCGCGAGGGCATGACCAAGGTCGATGTCATCGTGACCAATCACGACATGGTGCTGGCCGATCTGGCGCTGGGCGGCGGGGCCGTGCTGCCGGACCCGCGCGACACCCTTTATGTCTTTGACGAGGGCCATCATCTGCCGGACAAGGCGATTGGTCATTTCGCTCATTTCACCCGGCTGCGATCAACCGCCGACTGGCTTGCCCAGGTCGAAAAGAACCTGACCAAGCTGCTGGCTCAGCATCCGTTGCCAGGCGATCTCGGTCGGCTCATCGAAGCGGTGCCGGAGATCGCCCGCGACTTGCGCAGCCAGCAGCAGTTCATGTTCAGTGCGTGCGAGCAATTGGCCGATTTCAAGGCCGGGGAAGACATGGAGGGTCGCGAGCGACCGCGCCACCGCTTTGTCGGAGGCGTTGTACCCGAGCACCTGATCGAGTTGGGTATCGAGCTGAAAAAGGGCTTTGCCAAGCTGACCGACCTGTTCACGCGCCTGACCGAACTGCTCAAAGAAGCCATGGACGGTGAGGCGGGCGTCGGCATCGCCAGTCACCAGGCAGAAGAATGGTATCCGCTGTTCGGCAGCTTGCTGACACGGTCGCAGGGCAATTGGGAATTGTGGACTGCCTTTACCGTTGACGACCCGCAGGATAGCCCGCCGATGGCACGTTGGCTGACGCTGGCCGATGGCGGTGCGCTGTTCGATATTGAAGTCAACGCCAGCCCGATCCTGGCCGCCGAGACGTTGCGCCGCAATCTGTGGAATGTCTGCTACGGCGCGCTGGTCACCTCGGCGACGCTCACCGCACTCAACAGTTTCGATCGATACCGCATGCGTGCCGGATTGCCGCGCTGCGCCGTGACTGCGGTGGTGCCGAGCCCGTTCCACCATGCCGACGCCGGTGTGCTGCGGGTGCCCGATCTGAAGGCCGATCCGCGTGATGCCACCGCCCATACCGCCGCGATCGTGCGCGATCTGCCAGGCCTGGTCGAAGCCTCGCGCGGCACGCTGGTGCTCTTTTCATCGCGCAAACAGATGCAGGATGTATTCGAGGGGCTTGAACGCGACTGGCGTCGGCGCGTACTGATTCAGGGCAACCTGTCCAAACAGGAAACCTTGAACAAGCACAAGGCGCGGGTGGATGACGGTGAAAAGAGTGTGCTGTTCGGGCTGGCCAGTTTTGCCGAGGGCGTCGACCTGCCGGGCGCCTACTGCGAGCACGTGGTGATCGCCAAGATCCCCTTCGCGGTGCCCGACGATCCGGTCGAGGCGGCCTTGGCCGAGTGGATCGAGGCGCGGGGCGGCAATCCTTTCATGGAAATCGCTGTGCCTGATGCATCGTTGCGCCTGGTGCAGGCCTGTGGACGGCTGCTGCGTACCGAAGAGGATCGCGGCACCATTACATTGCTCGATCGCCGGGTCGTTACCCAGCGCTACGGCAAGGCCATCCTCAATGCATTGCCGCCGTTTCGGCGTGAAATCGGTTGATGAAATACGCATCGGCCCGGCAGGTTGCATACAGGGTCATTCAGGTGGCTGATGAGTCCGCAATCGGCAGCGAGTCTGTTTCCTTTGCCCCGGCACGGCTGAAACAATGCACCGATCACACAGCGGAATGAGAGGCGCAAGCGTGCAGATCCAGGGATATTTCGATCTTCGTTTCGAGGCGGTCAAACAGACGTTCAGCGATCTGTTCGAGCAGACCCAGCAACGCGGAGCGGCCGTCTGCGTGAAAGTCGGCGGCGAAACCGTCGTCGACCTATGGGCCGGCGTCGCTGACAACGCCGGTGAGCAGGCCTGGCAAAGCGATACGCTGGTCAACCTGTTCTCCTGCACCAAGACCTTTACGGCAGTGGCGGCGCTGCAACTGGTCGGTGAAGGCAAGCTGCAGCTCGACGAGCCGGTCGCCAGGCACTGGCCCGAGTTTGCCGCCAATGGCAAGCAGCGGATTACGCTGCGGCAGTTGCTCAGCCATCAGGCCGGGCTGCCGGCGATCCGCCAGCCTCTACCTCCCGAAGCCTTGTACGATTGGGATGCGATGACCGCTGCGCTGGCCGCCGAGAGTCCCTGGTGGACGCCTGGCGATGGCCATGGCTACGCTGCGATTACCTATGGCTGGCTGCTGGGCGAGCTGATTCGCCGCGTCGATGGTCGCGAGCCGGGCGAGGCGATCGTCGCCCGGACCGCGCGCCCGCTGGGGCTGGACTTCCATGTCGGCCTGGCCGACTCCGAGTTCCACCGTGTCGGTTATCTCACCCGACAGAAAAACAATTTTGGGGATGCCGCTGCCCAGCGGGTATTCAAGGCGTTGACTGGCGATCCGCAGTCGATGACGGCGCGCGCCTTCACCAATCCGCCCTCGATCATGAACAGTTCCAACAAGCCTGAGTGGCGGCGAATGGCACAGCCAGCCGCCAACGGGCATGGCAACGCGCGTGCGCTGGCGGGTTTTTATGACGGGCTGCTGCGCGGTGAGCTGCTCGATTACGAATTGCTGACCGAGATGACACGCGAACAGAGTGTCGGCGAAGATCGTACCCTGCTCAGCCATACCCGTTTCGCTTTAGGCTGCTGGCTGGATCAGCCCGAGATGGAGAATGCGACCTTCGCCATGGGGCCCGGCGCGTTCGGACATCCGGGCGCTGGCGGTTGCATCGGTTTTGCCGATCCGCAGCGAGACGTGGCGTTCGGTTATGTCACCAATACGCTCGGCCCGTATGTGCTGATGGACCCTCGAGCGCAGGCACTGGCCCGGGCGGTGAATCAATGCCTCGGCTGAACCGCTCGTCTGTTTGCCACAAGGAGGCTTTTCATAACAATGACCTGCGTCCACAATTTGAGACGAATCCTTGCTTAAGCTCTGCGTCCGTCTCGCACGGCTTGTATTCGCAAATCACCTTCATGGAACCTGGCTCATGAACCTGCTGAAAAGCGCCTCCCTTATTCTCTGCTTGGTCATTGCCGGCTGTAGCTCCAACAGCGAAAAGCCGACCGAAATAGCCGTCGTACCGGGCCCGGTGATCGACCCGGCCTGGCTGGATGCATACGAGCCGCGATTGAAGGATGCGCTCAAGGACAGCCGCTTCGAGCTCGAGCGCCGCGAGGGGGTGCTGGTGGTGACGGCGCCGGTCGATGCATCGTTCAACCCGGATCGTCCCGGTATGCTGCTGCCGGTCACCTTGGGTCCGCTCAGCCGAGTGGCCAAGCTGGTCGAGGGCGATGAAAAGACCGCTGTGGTCGTCTTGGGGCACGCCGACAGTACCGGGCCGGCGGACCTCAACCGGGAGATCAGCCGCAAGCGTGCCGGCGCCGTCGCCGCGATCTTCCGTCTCAGTGGCCTGAAGCACGACCGGCTGCGCATCCGTGGGCTGGGTTCGGACATGCCGCGGGCGTCCAACGAACATCAGGAAGGCCGCGCCCTGAATCGACGCGTCGAGATGGTGCTGGCACCTCAACCAACGCTGCTGGCCTTGATCGCCCAGTACAGCGAAGTGCCCGGTGAGCCGACGCAGGTCGCCTCGGCGGAGGTGGCCAAAGCCAAATAAGGGGCGTGACCTTGCCGTCGCGGGACGTATTGCCTGGGCGGGTGTTGCGTTGAATCAAGGAGGTTGGCCAACAAGCCGGTAAGCTTTGGCTTCGACTGTTTTCAGGAATTGCGCGATGACCCAGACCTTGGCCGATATGCGCCGCGACTACACCCGTGATGGCCTCAGCGAAGCGAACGCGCCGGACGAGCCCTTTGCGCTTTTTCGTCACTGGTTCGAGGACGCGGTGCAGACGGAGCAGCTTCCGGTCGAACCTAACGCCATGACCCTGGCCACGGTAGACGACGAAGGACGTCCGCACTGTCGCGTGCTGTTGCTCAAGGCACTCGATGATCGCGGCTTTACCTTTTTCAGCAATTACGAGAGCGCCAAGGCCGAACAGCTGGCCGCCTGCCCGTTTGCCGCCATGACGTTCTTCTGGCCGAGCCTGGAGCGCCAGGTCCGGATCGAGGGGCGGGTAGAGAAGGTCAGTCCGGCCGAATCGGATGCTTATTATCAAGTCCGCCCGCTAGGCAGCCGCCTGGGGGCCTGGGCTTCGCCGCAAAGCCGTGTGATTCGGGATCGTGCCGAGCTGGAGCGACTGCTCGCTGAAACCGAATTGCGCTTCCTGGACCGGGCGCCTCACTGCCCGCCTCACTGGGGCGGCTATCGCTTGCTGCCGGAGCGGATGGAGTTCTGGCAGGGGCGTCCCAGCCGCCTTCATGACCGTCTCAACTATCGGCGCGTCGCCAGCGCCTGGCAGCGCGAGCGTTTGGCGCCGTGACGCGCTGACGGGCACGACGCCCGCCAGGGTCAGCGGCCAGCAGCCGGTGCCCTGGCGGCAGTGACATCCCGGTCGTAACCGTTCAGTTCCCGCTCCAGCCATGTCTGCAGATCTTTCCGCTTCACCCTGGTGGCTTTTGCTGCGGCAAGCCGCTGCAGCGCCCATTCGCGTTTCTTCGGATCGTCTCCGGCCAGCGACAACGCCAGGTCTCGATCGGCCCAGCGCCTGAAATGCAGGAACAGCCAGGCATGGAAAACCAGCCCGGCCAAGGTGACAACGGTGATGATGAAGTAGTCCATTAGCCTCTCGTAGCGCCACCTGGGTGAGCGTCGTGCATGCGGCGAGGGATCGCCTCGGGTAAAGTACGGTCCTAATTGGCACGAATGCTGAGTCAGCTCGAGGCCGCTGCCAAGCGTCTCTTCGCCGCAGTCGCGCGCTCTACGCGGTCGGGGATGAACAACCGTTTCCCAGGAGGGTACATCATGCGCAACTCCTTTTTCGTGGCTTCCTTTACCGCCGTGGCCCTCGCTATCGGCGGTTGTACGTCCAACCTTACGGGGGATTCCTATTCGCGCGATGAAGCGCGTACGGTCCAGACCGTCCGCTACGGAACCATCGAGTCGCTACGCCCGGTGAAGCTCGAGGGCACCAAGACGCCGATCGGCAGCGGTGCCGGTGCGGTCGTGGGTGGAATCGCCGGTAGCGGCGTCGGCGGAGGCCGTGGCAGCGCAGTCGCTGCGGTGATCGGCGCGGTAGCCGGTGGGATGCTTGGCGCTGCGGCGGAAGAGGGCATCACACGGGCGCAGGGTGTTGAAATCACCGTGCGTGAGGACGACGGCAACATGCGCGCCTACGTCCAGGAGGTCGAGCCGAACCAGGTCTTTCGCGTCGGTCAGCGCGTTCGCATCATGACGGTCAATGGCACCAGTCGTATCGCGCCTTGATGCCGCCCGACCCGCTTGGCCGGTGAAGATGCCCCTGACTCGGAATTGCGCAGCCAGCGGTGATCGTTACCGCACGCCCATGCTGGCGGCTGCCTGCGCCGCCGCGTAGTGAACCAAGGCGCAGCCTGAGTACCGTCTGTTTCGGTCGTCGGGCTGCGCCTTTTTTGTTTTTCGAAATACATGAATTCATGACGTTGCTGCTATCGGTATGGATAATCGGCGCACACCGCCATGCCCTTCGGGCTGAGATCTGGTCTACCTAGGGATATAACTGCCGCGCGCGTGCGCGGCTCAAGGGGTTTTTGCTCATGGCGCTTGCGCTGATAATCGCTCTGCCATTCTTGGGAATCTGCCTGCCGCTGCTGTTCGAACGTTTTGGCAGGTCGGCCTGTGCGTTCGGTGCCGGGCTCGCTCCTTTGGTGGCGCTGGTACTGCTGTTATCCAAGCGCGCCGCCGTGTTTGGCGGCGAAACGGAGGTGCTGACGCTGCCTTGGCTGCCCGAGCTTGGACTGAACCTGAGCCTCAGGCTCGACGGTCTGGGCTTTCTGTTCGCCTTGATGATTCTGGGGATCGGCCTGCTGGTCATCCTGTACGCGCGCTACTACCTGTCGAAGCACGAGCCGATGGGGCGGTTCTTCGGCTTCTTCCTGCTGTTCATGGGCGCGATGCTGGGTGTGGTGCTTGCCGAGAACCTGCTGCTGATGCTGATGTTCTGGGAACTCACCAGTCTCTCGTCTTTCCTGTTGATCGGTTTCTGGAACCATCGCTCCGATGCACGCCAAGGCGCCCGAATGGCGCTTGCCGTGACGGGGGGAGGAGGGCTCGCACTGCTGGCCGGCATCCTCTTGATTGGCCATATCGTCGGCAGCTACGAGCTGAGTGCGGTGCTCGCATCCGGTGATCTGATCCGTGCCAACGCGCTGTATCCACTGACCTTGATTCTGATCCTGCTCGGTGTGTTCACCAAGTCGGCACAGTTTCCGTTCCACTTCTGGTTGCCGCAGGCGATGGCGGCACCGACGCCGGTCTCGGCCTTCCTGCATTCGGCGACCATGGTCAAGGCCGGCGTATTTCTGCTGGCGCGCTTATACCCGGCGCTTTCCGATTCGGAGTGGTGGTTCTATCTGGTCAGCCTGACGGGGCTGGCAACGCTGTTGATCGGCGCCGTGATGGCGCTGTTCCAGCATGATCTCAAGGGCCTGCTGGCGTACTCGACCATCAGCCACCTGGGGTTGATAACGCTGCTGTTCGGCATCGATTCGCGCCTGGGGCCGGTGGCGGCCATCTTTCACATCATCAACCACGCGACGTTCAAGGCGTCGTTGTTCATGGCGGCCGGCATCATCGATCACGAGACCGGAACGCGCGACATGCGACGCATCAACGGTATGTTGAAATACATGCCGCATACGGCGGCATTGGCGATGGTCGCATCGCTGGCGATGGCAGGGGTGCCGCTGCTCAATGGTTTCCTGAGTAAGGAAATGTTTTTCGCCGAGACCCTCGAGCAGCATCTGCTCGGCAGCTTCTACTGGACGATCCCCGCGCTGGCGACGTTGGCGAGTGCGTTCTCGGTCGCTTACTCGCTGCGCTTCGTGCATGACGTCTTCTTCAACGGCGAGCCGATCGACCTGCCCAAGTACCCGCCCCATGAGCCGGCGCGGTACATGAAAATCCCGGTGGAAATCCTGGTCCTGCTCTGTCTGGTGGTTGGCATGTTGCCTGCCTATACGGTCGCGCCGCTGCTGGCTGCCGCCGTGGCCGGTAGCCTGGGTGGCGACGTGCCCGAATACAGCCTGGCGATATGGCACGGCTTCAACCTGCCGCTGGCCATGAGCTTCGTGGCCCTGGCGGGAGGCCTGCTGATCTATTCGATGCGCAAATGGGCGTTTCGCTGGTACGAAGGGTTGCCACGCGTTGATTCCTTGCAGGTGTTTTCGCTTGTGGTCAGCGGCATTGCCGGAACGGCGCGTTGGATAACCGAGCGCATGGAGAACGGCTCGTTGCAACGCTACCTGGCGTTGATGCTGCTCAGCTCGCTGTTGCTGGTGGTATACGCCCTGACGCCGCTGCAGTCGCTGCGCGGACCGGTGGCGCTATCGCCGCTGGACAGCATTACCGTGTTCGGCCTGGCGCTGCTCGGGCTGGCTTCGGTCATGACGGTGCTTTTCCACCGCAGGCGGCTCATGGCGCTGATGGTGCTGAGCGTGGTCGGGTTGCTGGTCGCGCTGGTGTTTGCACGCTATTCGGCGCCGGATTTGGCATTGACTCAGATTTCGGTCGAGGTGGTGACCATCATCCTGCTGATTCTGGCGCTGTTCTTCATGCCTGATCGCACGCCAGTGGAGTCGAGCAGCTTGCGCAGTTTTCGGGATCTGGTGCTGGCCGCGACCTTCGGAACGATGGTCGCTCTGCTTGCCTATGCGGTGCTGACGCGCCCCTACGACAGCATCGCTTCGTTCTTCCTTGAGAACAGCGTGTCCGGAGGCGGCGGAACCAACGTCGTCAATGTGATCCTGGTGGACTTCCGTGGTTTCGATACGCTTGGCGAGATCGCCGTGCTGGCGATTGCGGCGGTTGGCATCTACGGCCTGCTACACGGGCTGCGCCTGCCGCATCCGATTCGCGACTACGGGGGCCGACTATGGTCGACCGATCGGCATCCGATGGTGCTCGATACGCTGTCGCGGGTGCTGTTGCCGATGGCGCTGCTGGTGTCGGCGTTCATCTTCCTGCGCGGCCATAACCTGCCGGGCGGTGGGTTCATTGCCGGTCTGATCACCGCAGTCGCCTTGATCCTGCAATACATTTCCCATGGCGTGGTCTGGGCGCAGCAACGCCAGCCATTCAGTTATCACGGCGTGGCCGGGCTCGGCGTGCTGATCGCCGGCCTGACCGGACTCGGCAGCTGGCTGTTCGGCCGACCGTTCCTGACCTCGGCGTTCGGCCATTTCCATCTTCCGCTGGTGGGTGAATTCGAGCTGGCTACCGCCATGCTGTTCGATCTCGGGGTCTATCTGGCGGTCGTGGGTGCAACGCTGCTGATTCTTTCCAATCTCGGTCATGTCAGCCAGGACGAGTCGTGCAAGGAGGTGGTTTGATGGAGGTGGTATTCGCGGTCACGCTTGGCGTGATGATGGCCAGTGGGGTGTATCTGTTGCTGCGGGCCCGGATATTCCCGGTGGTCATGGGGCTGACGCTGATCTCCTATGCGGTGAATCTGTTCATCTTTTCCATGGGGCGGCTGTCCACGGGCGTTCCGGCCATCATCGGTCGGAGTGCCGAATACGGTGATCCGTTACCGCAGGCGCTGGTGCTGACCGCCATCGTGATCGGTTTCGCAATGACCGCATTCGTTGTGGTGCTGGCGCTTCGGGGCCTTGGCGAGTTGCGTACCGATCACGTCGATGGTCGGGAGCCGCGCGAATGAATCATGCGTTGATCCTACCGATCCTGCTCCCGCTGCTGACCGGTTGCATTCTGCTTTTGACCCACCGACAGAGGGCTGGCTTCAAGCGTCTGGTCTCGTTGCTGGCCACCTGGATGCTGGTGCCGCTGGCGTTGTGGCTGCTGGTGCAGGCCGACAGTGGCGCGCTGTCGGTCTATCGCCTGGGCGATTGGCTGCCGCCGTTCGGCATCATGCTGTTGCTCGATCGGCTGAGCGCGATGATGTTGCTGGTCACCGCCGTGCTCGCCGGGTTTTCGGTGCTCTATGCGGCGCGGGGCGATGACGAGCGCGGTCCGAATTTTCACGCGTTGTTCCAGTTCCAGCTGGCGGGCGTCAACGGTGCCTTTCTGACTGGCGATCTGTTCAACCTGTTCGTGTTCTTCGAAATCCTCCTGATTTCCTCTTATGCACTGTTGCTGCATGGCCAGGGCGCGAAGCGGGTGCAGGCCGGCATCCATTATGTGGTGCTGAATCTGTTGGGGTCGTCGTTGTTCCTGATCGGCGTCAGCATGCTCTACGGGCTCACCGGGACCCTTAACATGGCGGACCTGGCGGGGCGGGTCAGCGCCGCCGACCCAGCCGATGCGCCGTTGCTGGCAGCCGCGGGCTACCTGTTGCTGGTGGTGTTCGCATTGAAGGCGGCGATTCTGCCCCTTTACTTCTGGCTGCCGCGTGCCTATGCGTCGGCCACCGCGCCGGTCGCGGCCCTGTTTGCGATCATGACCAAGTTAGGTCTCTATGCCATCGTGCGGGTGTTCACCCTCGTCTACGGTAGCGAAGCGGGCGTGCTGAGCAACATGGTGCTCGACTGGTTGTGGCCGCTGTCGATGCTTACGCTTGCCGCGGGGGTTCTCGGGGCCTTGGCCGCTCGTAACCTTCAGGTCCTGCTGTCCTATCTGGTGGTGGTTTCGGTGGGCACCTTGCTGGCCGGTGTCGCGCTGGGGACGGAGGCTGGCTTGGGCGCTGCGCTCTACTACCTGGTGCACAGCACGCTGGTTTCCGGGGGGCTGTTCCTGTTGGCGGATATCATTGCCCGGCAACGCGGCGATACAGCATCCGAACTGGTCTCGGCGCCGGCGTTGAAGCAGCCGTTGATGCTGGGCGCCTTGTTCTTCGCGGGCGCGATTTCCATCGCGGGACTTCCACCTTTCTCGGGCTTTCTCGGCAAGGTGATGTTGCTGCAGGCAGTTTCGCCTGGCGCCAACGCGTCGGTGCTCTGGCCGGTGATTCTGGTCGGGGGACTGGGAATGGTGATTTCGCTCAGCCGTGCGGGCAGCATGGTCTTCTGGCGCCCGAGCGATGCGGTCAGCGTTGGCAAACCGGCTGATGGCATGCGTCTTCTGGCTGCCTTCGGTTTGTTGCTCGGCAGCGTGCTGCTGGTCGTGGCGGCCCAGCCGATCCAGGCCTACATGCAGGCGACGGCGACGCAGCTGTTAGACCTTGCGCCCTATCTGCAGATCATCCAGGGGGGTGGTGTATGAAATCGCGATTGCTGCCCAACCCGATGCTGACCCTGCTGTTGGCCGTGCTCTGGCTGATGCTCAATAACACGCTGAACGTGGGGCATCTGCTGCTCGGGCTGTTTCTCGGCTGGGTGATTCCATTGCTGGTCAAAGGGTTCCTGATCGACGTGCCGGCGGTACGCCGCCCTGTGAAGCTCGTGCTGTTCTGCCTCAAAGTGTTCTATGACATCGTGGTTGCCAACGTGCATGTCGCCAAGCTGGTGCTCGGGCCGCGTGGGAACCTGCAACCTGCGTTCGTTGAAATTCCGATGGCGATCGAGCATCCCTTCGTACTGGCTGTGCTGACCAGCATCATTTCGCTCACGCCAGGTACGGTGTCAGCCTCATTGCGGGCCGATCACAAGGTGTTGCTCATTCACGCACTGGATGCGCCCGACATCGAGGCGCTCGTCGCCGAGGTGAAGAGCCGTTACGAAAAGCCGTTGCTGGAGATATTCCAATGCTCACCTATGTGATTCCGCTGTGCATGGCGGTCCTCGGGCTGGCAGCAATCCTGAATGTGGTGCGGCTGGTACAAGGGCCGGACATGCCGGATCGGGTGCTGGCGCTCGATACGCTGTACATCAATGCGTTGGCGCTGATCGTCCTGTTCGGTATCTGGCTGGCGTCTGATCTGTTTTTCGAGGCTGCCTTGCTGATCGCGGTGATGGGCTTCGTCAGTACCGTCGCGGTGGGCAAGCACCTGCTGCATGGCGAGATCATCGACTGAGGAGTCTGCATGCCATTCTGGATCGAGCTGTTGATAAGCGTTTTTCTGATACTCGGCAGCGCCTTCGCGCTGGTGGGGGCGATCGGTCTGTATCGTCTTCCGGATTTCTTCACGCGGCTGCATGGGCCGACCAAAGCAACCACGCTGGGCGTGGGCGGCATCGTGGTCGCGTCGATGATCTTTTTCGGCAACCGCGGCGACGGCCTCAGCTTGCACGAAATCCTGATCACGCTGTTTTTGTTCCTGACCGCGCCGGTCAGCGCTCACGTGCTGGCGAAGGCTGCAATGCAGCAGAAGTTGCCGGTCACGGCCAGGACCCGAGGCAAACCCTGGGATTGATTCCCTGGTGGCGGCCTTGTGCGTGCCGCCGCGGCCGGCACGCGTGAGGTCCGGCCGCGGCGCGGCTAGATGACGATGCTGCTCGGGGAGGGCTGACGCTCGTTATCCTGGGACAACTGCTCGATCATCGCCTGCTGCAACTGGATGCACAGCTGCGGATCGGACAGGGGCTCGTTGTCGGCGTTGGTGACGAAGAATACGTCTTCCACGCGCTCGCCGAGCGTGGCGATCTTGGCGTTCTGCACCGACAGATCGAAATCCAGAAACAGCTGGCCGATGCGAGCCAGCAGGCCGGGACGATCGGGTGCGACCACCTCGATGATCGTCTGCGGACGCTGCATGTCGTTATGAATGGTGACCTGCGGCGGAAATGCGAAATGCTTGAGCTGCCGCGGCACGCGCTTCTGAATGATCGTCAGGTAGTCGTCGGGGTTGCGCAGCGCATCGATCAGCCCCTGGCGAATTTCTTCGGTGCGTTCGGGATCATTGCCAATCGGGGTGCCGTCGGCGTCCAGCACGATGTAGGTGTCCAGGGTGAACTGGCTACTGGACGTGATGATGCGGGCATCGTGGATGTTCAGGTTCAACTGGTCCATGGCGGCCACGGTCACAGCGAAGAAATCATGTTGATCGGGTGCGTAGATGAAGATCTGCGTACCGCCTTCGAATTCACGCTGGGTGGTTTCCTTGATCAATACCAGCGGCCCGCCATCGCTCGGGTGCTCGATGATGGCTTCGGTATGCCAGGCCACGTCGGTGGAGCTGTGGCGCATGAAGTAATCGTCACCCAACTGCGACCATAGCTGCTCGGCGTCGTCCGGATCGGTGCCGTTGCGCACCAGATTGTCCAGCGCAGCACGTTGCGTCTGGCGGATCTGCTCCTCGCGACCCAGGGGGTTTTCCAGGCCGCGCTTGAGCGCCCGCTTGGTTTCGGTGTACAGCTGGCGCAGCAGGCTGGCGCGCCAGGAATTCCAGAGGGTCGGGTTGGTTGCGTTGATATCCGCCACCGTCAGCACGTAGAGATAGTCGAGGTGCGTTTCGTCGCCGACCCGTTGGGCAAAATCGTTGATCACCTGTGGGTCGGAAAGGTCCTTGCGCTGGGCCGTGGTGGACATCACCAGATGGTTTTCCACCAGCCAGACCACCAGGCGGGTATCCCATGCCGGGAGCTTGTGACGCATACAGAACGCCTGGGCATCCACCGCGCCGAGTTCCGAATGATCCCCGCCGCGGCCCTTGGCGATGTCGTGGTAGAGCCCGGCGATGTAGATCAGCTCCGGTTTGGGAAGTCGTTCCACCAGCTTGCTGGCCAGCGGGTATTTCTCGGCAACGCCGGGCTTGCTCAGTTTGCGCAGGTACTTGATGACGTTGAGGGTGTGGGCGTCGACCGTATAGATATGAAAGAGGTCATGCTGCATCTGGCCGACAATGTGGCCGAATTCCGGCAGGTAGCGCCCGAGAATGCCGTAGCGATTCATACGTCGCAGATTGCGGTGAATGCCTTCCCTGCACTTGAACAGTTCGATGAACAGGCTGGTGTTGCGAATGTCGCTGCGAAAATCATCGTCGATCAGGTGGCGGTGGTCGCGCAGCAGTCGAATGGTTTCGGCGCGCACGCCCTGTATTTCCGGGTGCTGCGCCAGTAGTACGAAGATTTCGAGGATGGCGAAGGGCCTGCGCTTGAACACCGACGCGTCGGTCACTTCCAGATAGCCGTCGCGCACCAAAAAGCGGCTGTTGACCGGCACCGCCTCGCCGCTGGCGCCTTCCCAGAGAATGACCTCGGCGAAATGCTGCCCCACCAGGTCGCTGAGCTCGGAGATGCTCATGACGACGCGGTAGTACTTCTGCATGAAGCGCTCGATGGCCAGCTTGGCGTCGTTGTCTTCGTAGCCGAGGAGTGCGGCCAGGCTGCGCTGATGGTCGAACAGCAGGCGATCTTCGGCGCGGCCGGCCAGCATATGCAGGCCGTAGCGGACACGCCAGATGAATGCCTGGCTGGACACCAGCAGCGCGTATTCGCCTTCGGTCAGAAAGCCCTGATCGACGATCGCGCTTAAGTTCAGGGTGCCGAGCTGGCGCCGCGCAATCCAGAGAATCGTCTGGATGTCACGCAGTCCGCCGGGCGATCCCTTGACGTTCGGCTCCAGGTTGTACTCGGTGTTGTTGTACTTGGAGTGGCGCGCCGCCTGCTCGTTACGCTTGGCAAGGAAGAACTCCTTGCTCGGCCACATTTCCGATGGGCTGGTGACCTTGAGCATGTGCTGTCGCAGGCGCTCGGGTCCGGCGATCGTGCGGCTTTCCATCAGGTTGGTAATGACCGTCAGGTCCGCGCGCGCCTGTTCGGCGCACTCCTGGACCGAGCGCACGCTTTGGCCAACCTCCAGGCCGATGTCCCAGAGCAGCGTCAGAAATCCTTCGATGGATTCGCGGAATTTCTCGTGGCGACTGTCATCGAGCAGTATCAGCAGGTCGATATCCGAATAGGGATGCAGCTCCCCGCGGCCGTAACCGCCCACGGCCACCAGGGCGATTTCGGTATCGCCGTCCCAGTCGAAGCGGCCCCAGGCGGCACGGAGGATTTGATCGACGAACCAGGCGCGATCCTCGATCAGTCGACGAATGTCATGACCGGCCAGAAAACGCGCATCGAGCACCTCACGCGCGTTGCGTATGACCTTTTTGAAGGCAGCGATGGGGCTGGCCTTGAGCGCCAGTTCTGCCTGGAACTGGCCGCCGTCGAACAGCTCGGGATCAACCTGGTGCATGCCTTCGTCCTCTCAAACTACAGTGTCGATAAGCTCAGGCCGACGTGCGGGCGATGGTGTCATCGCTGCGCAGCGTGAAGATTTCGTAGCCGTCGGCGGTGACCAGAATGGTATGTTCCCACTGGGCGGAGAGCTTGCGATCCTTGGTGATGGCCGTCCAGCCGTCGCCAAGCAGGCGGGTTTCGGAGCGGCCCTGATTGATCATCGGCTCGATGGTGAAGGTCATGCCTTCTTTCAGTTCCAGGCCGGTCCCGGCGCGACCGTAATGCAGCACCTGCGGCTCCTCGTGGAAAACCTTGCCGATGCCGTGGCCGCAATACTCGCGTACGACCGAAAAGCCGTTCTTCTCGGCATGTTTCTGGATGACCTCACCGATGTCGCCGAGGCGGGCACCGGGACGGACGCTCTCGATTCCTTTATAGAGGCATTCCTGGGTCACCTTGCAAAGGCGTTCGGCCCATTCCGGCGCCTTGCCGACAATGAACATCTTGCTGGTATCGCCGTGGTAACCGTCCTTGATGACGGTGATGTCGATATTGAGGATGTCACCATCCTTCAGTGGTTTGTCGTTGGGGATACCATGGCAGACCACGTGATTGATCGAGGTGCAGATCGACTTCGGGAACCCCTTGTAGTTGAGCGGGGCGGGTGTGGCGTGCTGCACGTTGACGATATGGTCGTGGCAGCGACGGTCCAGCTCGTCGGTCGTAACGCCTGGCTTGACGTACTCGCCGATCATTTCCAGGACCTCGGCGGCCAGGCGACCGGCGATGCGCATCTTCTCGATATCTTCAGGCGTCTTGATGGAAACAGTCATGCAACCCTCTTGGCGCCAAGAGGCGCGGAAAAAAATGAAGGAGCGAATGATAAACCAAAGAGCCCCCGGCCTGCAGGCGACCCTGGCACCGAGGGCGTCGTCGCCCCTGCCGCGTCCTGATGCGCGCGTTGAAACAGGATAGGCGCTAGCCTCTCGAGGTTCTTTGTGCTATAAAACGCGCCGCTCTGCGGGACTACCCGCCGAGCCTGACCCCACACACGTGTCGACACGGTATCCTGGGTGCTCGCAAGAGTTGGATATCGGGACGCGTGGAGGCCTAACCCGACTTATCTGAGGAAGTCCCATGTCTCAAGTCACCATGCGCGATATGCTGAAGGCCGGTGTGCACTTCGGCCACCAGACCCGTTACTGGAACCCCAAGATGGATAAATACATCTTCGGCGCGCGTAACAAGATTCACATCATCAACCTCGAAAAAACCCTGCCGATGTTCAACGACGCACTGCGTTTCGTCGAGAAGCTGGCAGCGGGCAAGAACAAGATTCTGTTCGTCGGCACCAAGCGTTCCGCTGGCAAGATCGTTCGCGAAGAAGCCGCGCGTTGTGGCTCGCCGTACGTCGATCATCGCTGGTTGGGCGGCATGCTGACCAACTACAAGACCATTCGCGCCTCGATCAAGCGCCTGCGTGAGCTGGAAACCCAGGCTCAGGACGGCACCTTCGAGAAGCTGACCAAGAAAGAAGCCCTGATGCGTACCCGTGATCTGGAAAAACTGGATCGCAGCCTGGGTGGTATCAAGGACATGGGCGGTCTGCCGGACGCGATGTTTGTCATCGACGTCGATCACGAGCGCATCGCGATCTCCGAAGCCAACAAGCTGGGCATCCCGGTCATCGGCATTGTCGATACCAACAGCAGCCCGGAAGGTGTCGATTACATCATTCCTGGTAATGATGATGCCATCCGTGCCGTGCAACTGTATCTGGGCTCCATGGCGGACGCCGTACTGCGCGGCCGCCAGAACGGCGCTGGCGGTGCTGACGAGTTCGTCGAAGAAGCTGCTCCCGAGGCTGCTCAAGGCTGAGCGCAGCGGTCGCCTAGCTGATACCCGTTGAACAGAAAGGGGGCTATGCCCCCTTTTTGCCACTTCCGAATTGATCGTCCGATTGAATGGACGGTGATCGAAAATCGAATCGAGAGGATTTGCGAACATGGCAGAGATCACTGCAGCCCTGGTTAAAGAACTGCGCGAGCGCACTGGCCAAGGCATGATGGATTGCAAAAAAGCACTCACCGCTGCTGGTGGCGACATCGAAAAAGCCATCGATGACATGCGTGCTGCGGGCGCGATCAAGGCCGCCAAGAAGGCTGGCAACATCGCGGCCGAGGGCGCCATCGCCGTCAAGGTCGCCGATGACAACACCCGTGCCGTGATTATCGAAGTGAACTCGCAGACCGACTTCCTCGCTCTGCAGGACGACTTCAAGAATTTCGTGAGCAGCAGCGTCGAGAAGGCGTTTGCCGAGAAGATGACCGACGCAGCTCCGCTGATCGCCGCTCAGGAAGCCGATCGCGAGGCGCTGGTCGCCAAGTGCGGTGAGAACGTCAACATCCGTCGTCTGACCACGGTCGAGGCTGAGCTGGTGGGTTCCTACCTGCACGGTCACCGCATCGGCGTTCTGGTTGCCCTCAAGGGCGGTAGCGTCGAGCTGGCCAAGGAAATCGCCATGCACGTCGCCGCCAGCAACCCCCAGTTCCTGGACCCGTCGCAGGTTTCCGAAGAAGCCGTTGCCAAGGAAAAGGAAATCTTCCTGGCGCTGAACGAAGACAAGATCAAAGGCAAGCCCGCCGAAATCGTCGAGAAAATGGTCGCCGGCCGCATCAGCAAGTTCCTTGCCGAAGCCAGCCTGGTCGAGCAGGCTTTCGTCAAGGACCCGGACGTCAAGGTCGGTGAGCTGGCGAAGAAGGCCGGTGCAGAAATCGTTTCCTTCGTTCGTTACGAAGTGGGCGAGGGCATCGAGCGTGCCGAGGTTGACTTCGCCGCCGAAGTTGCCGCTCAGGTCGCTGCCACCAAGCAATAAGACGCTCCCGTTGTCCTCGAAGAGGCTGCCCGCTCACGCGCGCGGCCTCTTTGTCGGACTGGGGCGCAGAAAAGTTTTTTTGCCACGCTATAGTCAGCGCTTGGCACCAATTCGCGACTGCGCTGTCATAGCGCAGATATTTTCTGGCCGCAGGGTCAGTCTGGTCATACAAACGCCGCAGGAGAAACAACGCCAATGGCTCAGCAGATGAGTGCACGCAATCCTCGCTATAAACGCATTCTGCTCAAATTAAGCGGCGAAGCCCTGATGGGGTCCGAAGACTTCGGCATCGATCCCAAGGTGCTCGATCGCATGGCGCTGGAAGTCGGGCAGTTGGTGGGGATCGGCGTCGAGGTTGGCCTGGTCATCGGGGGCGGCAACCTGTTTCGCGGCGCGGCGCTTTCTGCGGCCGGTATGGACCGGGTCACCGGCGACCACATGGGCATGCTGGCGACGGTCATGAACTCGCTGGCCATGCGTGACGCCCTGGAGCGTTCGAACATTCCCGCACTGGTCATGTCGGCGATTTCGATGGTCGGCGTTACTGACCACTACGATCGCCGCAAGGCGATGCGTCACCTCAAGAGCGGCGAGGTCGTGATTTTTTCCGCCGGCACCGGCAATCCGTTCTTCACGACCGACTCTGCTGCCTGCCTGCGCGCAATCGAGATTCATGCCGATGTCGTGCTCAAGGCCACCAAGGTCGATGGCGTCTACACGGCGGATCCTTTCAAGGACCCCAATGCCGAGAAGTTCGAGCAGCTGACTTATGATGACGTGCTCGACCGCAAGCTGGGCGTAATGGATCTGACCGCCATCTGCCTGTGCCGCGACCACAACATGCCGCTGCGGGTGTTCAACATGAACAAGCCCGGTGCCCTGCTCAATATCGTGCTCGGCGGCGCTGAAGGAACCCTGATCGAGGAACAGAACCAATGATCAACGAGATCAAGCAAGACGCCCAGGAACGCATGAAGAAAACCCTGGAATCGCTGGGGCACGCGTTCGCCAAGATCCGCACCGGCCGTGCTCATCCGAGCATCCTCGATGGCGTGATGGTGTCTTATTACGGCAGCGACACGCCGCTGCGCCAGATTGCCAACGTGGTGGCCGAAGACTCGCGCACCCTGGCGTTGACCGTGTTCGACAAGGGCATGATCCAGGCCGTTGAAAAGGCCATCATGACGTCCGATCTGGGATTGAACCCAGCCACTGCCGGCACCACCATCCGCGTGCCGATGCCGGCGCTTACCGAAGAAACCCGCAAGGGCTACACCAAGCAGGCGCGTGCCGAGGCTGAAAACGCCCGTGTCGCGGTGCGTAACATCCGTCGTGACGCGATTGCGCAACTCAAGGACCTGGTCAAGGAAAAGGAAATCAGCGAAGACGAGGAACGCCGCGGCCAGGATGACGTTCAAAAGCTGACCGACAAGTACGTTGCGGAAATCGACAAGGCGCTTGAAGGCAAGGAAACCGACCTGATGGCCGTTTGATGGTGCTGTACCGGACGTCGTCCGTACTGCTCACGTCGGAGCGCGCCGCTCCTGTCGGGCCGATGCGCGAGGGGCTAACCAGTCGTATCCCCGGGAATTGCCGCCGGCAATTTCTCCCATTGTTCGCAGCGTGATTGAGCGCAGGTAGAGTCGTTTCATGGAAAAGGTCAGGCAGATGGCCGGGCGGAATGTACCCCGTCATGTCGCAGTCATCATGGATGGCAACAATCGCTGGGCAAAGCGGCGCCTGCTGCCAGGCGTGGCTGGGCACAAGGCCGGTGTCGATGCAGTGCGAGCCGTCATCGAGGTGTGTGCCGAGGCGGGTGTCGAGGTGCTGACGTTGTTCGCCTTTTCCAGCGAGAACTGGCAGCGGCCGGCCGAGGAGGTCGGTGCGCTGATGGAGTTGTTCCTGACTGCGCTGCGCCGCGAGGCGCGCAAGCTCAATGAAAACGGCATCAGCCTGCGGATCATTGGCGATCGCTCGCGTTTTCATCCCGAGTTGCAAACGGCAATGCTCGAGGCCGAGGAGATGACCTCCGGGCCTGGTCGGTTCGTGCTCCAGGTTGCCGCCAACTACGGTGGCCAATGGGACATCCTTCAAGCCGCGCAGCGCATGGCGCGTGAAGCCCAGGAGGGTCGCCTCGATCCGGACGAGGTGACGCCGGCCGTCTTCCAGAGCTTCCTCGCCACTGGCGATATGCCGCTGCCAGATCTCTGCATTCGCACTGGCGGTGAGCGGCGCATCAGCAACTTCCTGCTGTGGCAGCTGGCTTACTCCGAGTTGTATTTTTCCGACCTGTTCTGGCCGGATTTCAAGCACGATGCCATGCGCGCCGCGCTAGCCGACTTTGCCAAGCGGCAGCGGCGTTTCGGTAAGACCGGCGATCAGGTCGAGACAGAGGTTCGTGCAGAATGCTGAAGCAACGCATCATTACCGCCGCCATCCTGCTGCCGATCGCACTGATTGGCTTCTTTCTCCTCGAAGGTCTCGCATTCGCCCTGTTCATCGGGGTTGTGGTGGTCCTGGGGGCCTGGGAATGGGCGCGCCTGGCGGGCTTTTCCGGCCAGGGGGCGCGGATCGGCTATGCGGTCATCGTCTCGTTGCTGTTGATGCTGCTGTACCGGCTGCCGGCCATTACGCCCTGGCTGCTTGCACTCAGTGTCGTCTGGTGGCTGGTCGCCACGGCGCTGGTGCTGAGCTATCCGGCCAGTCAGCGCCACTGGGGCGGTCGGGTGGGCAGCCTGATGATCGGCCTGATGATTCTGCTTCCGGCGTGGCAGGCGCTCGTGGTGCTCAAGCAGTGGCCACAAGGAAACTGGCTGATCGTGGCGGTCATGGTGCTGGTGTGGGCGGCCGACATCGGTGCCTATTTTTCCGGCAAGGCGCTGGGTCGCCGTAAGCTCGCTCCGCAGGTCAGTCCCGGCAAAAGTTGGGAAGGCCTGATAGGCGGGCTCATCACCAGTCTGCTGATTACACTCGGCGTGGGGCTTTACCAGGGCTGGTCGCCACGGGTCCTGGTGCTCGGCCTGCTCGGCGCAGCGGTGGTCGTGGTGATTTCCGTGGTGGGCGACCTGACCGAGAGCATGTTCAAGCGCAGTTCCGGTATCAAGGACAGCAGCCAATTGCTGCCTGGCCACGGCGGCGTGATGGATCGTATCGACAGCCTCACCGCTGCAGTGCCGGTGTTCACCGTTCTGCTGTGGCTGGCGGGTTGGGGTGCCTGGTGAGCGGACCGTTGCAAGTCACCGTGCTCGGCGCGACGGGATCGATCGGCCTGAGCACCCTGGATGTCATCGCTCGTCATCCGGAGCGCTACCAGGCCTTCGCGCTCACTGCATTCAGCCGGATTGCCGAGCTGCGCGGCCTGTGCCGGCTGCATCGTCCGCGCTACGCGGTGGTCGATGACAGCGCCAGGGCGCGGGAGCTTCAGGATCAACTGGACTCGGACGGCATCAAGACCCGCGTGCTGGTGGGCGAGGGCGGGTTGAACGAGGTCGCGGCGCACCCAGAGGTCGATGTGGTGATGGCCGCGATTGTCGGCGCTGCCGGCTTGCGGCCCACGCTGGCGGCCGTTCAGGCCAGCAAGCGGGTGCTGCTGGCCAACAAGGAGGTGCTGGTCATGTCCGGCGCCTTGTTCATGCAGGCGCTGCGCGATAGCGAGGCGGTGTTGTTGCCCATCGACAGCGAGCACAACGCGATTTTCCAATGCCTGCCTGGCAACTATTCGAAAGGGCTTGGCAGTGTCGGGGTGCGGCGGATCCTGCTGACTGCATCCGGTGGTCCGTTTCGCCAATTGCCGCTGGAGCAGCTTTCAGCCGTCTCTGCCGATCAGGCATGCGCGCATCCGAACTGGTCCATGGGACGCAAGATTTCCGTCGACTCGGCCAGCATGATGAACAAGGGGCTCGAACTCATCGAGGCGTGCTGGTTGTTCGATGCGCGCCCTGAACAGGTGGAGGTGGTCATTCACCCGCAAAGCGTCATTCACTCCATGGTCGACTACATCGACGGTTCGGTGCTGGCGCAGCTCGGGAACCCGGACATGCGTACCCCGATCGCCCATGCGTTGGCCTGGCCGGAGCGAATCGACTCGGGTGTATCGGCGCTGGACCTGCTGCAGACCGGGCGTCTGGATTTCGAGGCGCCGGATCAGCAACGCTTTCCCTGTCTTCGCATCGCTCGGCAGGCTGCCCAGGACGGCGGGACAGCGCCGGCGATGCTCAATGCGGCGAACGAGGTGGCGGTTGAAGCGTTTCTGGGCGGACGCATTCGCTTCACCGAGATCGCGAGTATCATCGAGGACGTTCTCGATCTGGAAGCATCGGTTCCGGCGCGTTGCCTGGCCGATGTACTTGCGGCCGACGCGCAGGCTCGCGCATTGGCTTCGCGCTGGTTGCACGATCGCGATCGCTAACGACTGAGGCTCCGGGCCAGCGGGGCGGTAAGGGCTACGAGTTCGCCGAAGCCGGCGGCTTCCAAACAGGCCTTTCGGGCAGAGGAATATATGGGCGCGCTGTACATGATCATGGGCACCCTGGTGGCGCTGGGTGTGTTGGTAACCTTCCACGAGTACGGGCACTTCTGGGTCGCGCGTCGTTGCGGGGTCAAGGTGCTGCGTTTCTCGGTAGGCTTCGGCCGGCCCCTGTTGCGCTGGCATGATCGGCAGGGCACCGAATTCGTCGTGGCGGCGATTCCTCTGGGCGGTTACGTGAAGATGCTCGATGAGCGCGAGGGCGACGTTCCGCCCGCCCTGTGGGACCAGGCGTTCAATCGCAAGACGGTGAAGCAGCGCTTCGCCATTGTATCCGCCGGGCCACTGGCCAACTTCCTGCTTGCCCTGGTGTTTTTCTGGGCGCTGGCGATGCTCGGCACCGAGCAGATTCGGCCGGTTGTCGGCGCCGTCGAAGCGGGAAGTCTTGCTGAACGTGCCGGACTCATGGCCGGGCAGGAAATCCTGGAAATCAATGGCAAGCCCACCACTGGCTGGGCAGACGTCAATCTTCAATTGATCCGTCGGCTTGGCGAAAGCGGTACGCTCGAGATGCGCGTGCAGGCGGACGGCGATCAAGCGCAGCGGTTGCAGCTAGAACTCAATGACTGGCTCAAGGGCGTCGAGGAGCCGGACCCCATCGGCTCGCTGGGCATTCGGCCCTGGCGCCCCGAAATCGTCCCGGTCGTCGCCCAGCTGGACCCCGAGGGGCCTGCCCAGGCGGCAGGGGTGCGTCTTGGAGATCGGCTGATCAGTCTCGACGGCGAGCCGCTGAACGAATGGCAGGACGTCATCGATCGCGTCCAGCCGCTGAGCGGTCAGTCCGTGCAACTGGAAATCGAGCGTGACGGGCAGCGTGTAGTGCTGCCGCTGACGCTGGCCGAGCGCGGCGAGGCGGACAGTCGTCGTGGCTACCTGGGGGCCGGGGTTGCGCCCGGAGAGTGGCCTGCAGAAATGCTTCGAAACGTCAGCCATGGGCCGTTCGAGGCGATTGGCGAAGGGCTCCGTCGGACCTGGACGATGAGTGTGCTGACGCTCGATTCGCTGAAGAAAATGGTGTTCGGCGAGCTCTCGGTAAAAAACTTGAGCGGTCCGATAACCATTGCTAAAGTGGCGGGCGCTTCTGCACAGTCCGGCGTGGGCGACTTTCTCAACTTCCTCGCCTACCTGAGCATTAGTCTTGGAGTACTCAATCTATTGCCTATCCCGGTTCTGGATGGTGGGCATCTGCTCTTCTATCTGGTCGAGTGGGTCCGTGGACGTCCTTTGTCGGACAGGGTCCAAGGCTGGGGAGTACAGATCGGTATCAGCCTGGTTGTTGGGGTGATGCTGCTTGCGTTGGTCAACGACCTTGGCCGCCTTTAATCGCCATATACCTTGATGTCGCCGCGCTAAGCGCAGGTCCAGTTATCAGGTTTGAAAAGAAAGGACTTCATGAAACGTCTGCTGCTACCTGCGGTAATTTCCGCACTGATGATTGCCGAAGTTCACGCCGAGTCCTTCACCATCTCCGATATACGTGTCAATGGCCTGCAGCGCGTCTCCGCGGGCAGCGTCTTTGGCGCCTTGCCGTTGAACGTCGGGCAGGCTGCCGATGACAGTCGTCTGGTAGACGCAACCCGTGCGCTGTTCCGTACCGGTTTTTTCGAAGACATCCAGCTCGGCCGCGAGGGTGACGTGCTGGTGATCAACGTGGTCGAGCGCCCGTCGATCTCCGGTATCGAAATCGACGGCAACAAAGCGATCAAGACCGAAGACCTGTTGTCCGGCCTGCAACAGTCGGGCCTTGCCGAAGGCGAAATCTTCCAGCGCGCCACACTGGAGGGCGTGCGCAACGAGCTGCAGCGCCAGTACGTGGCGCAGGGCCGCTACTCGGCAACCATCGAAACGGAAGTGGTGCCGCAGCCGCGTAACCGCGTCGCGCTGAAGATCAATATCAACGAAGGCTCCGTTGCCTCGATCAAGCACATCAACGTCGTCGGCAACTCGGTCTTCCCGGACGAAGATCTCACCGACCTGTTCGAACTCAAGACCAGCAACTGGCTCTCGTTCTTCCGCAACGATGACAAATACGCTCGGGAAAAGCTGTCCGGCGACCTCGAGCGCCTGCGGTCCTATTATCTGGACCGCGGCTACATCAACATGGATATCACCTCCACCCAGGTGTCCATTACGCCGGACAAGAAAGACGTCTACGTCACGGTCAACATTGCCGAAGGCGATCGTTACACCGTCAGCGATGTCAAGCTGAGCGGCGACCTGAAAGTGCCGCAGGAAGAACTGCAATCCTTGCTGTTGGCAAAGGAAGGGCAGGTTTTTTCGCGTAAGGTCATGACCACCACCTCGGAGCTCATAACCCGCCGCTTGGGGAACGAGGGCTACACCTTCGCCAACGTCAATGGCGTGCCGGAAGCCAATGACGAAGACAACACCGTTTCCATCACATTCGTGGTCGATCCGGGCAAGCGCGCTTACGTCAACCGCATCAACTTCCGTGGCAACACCAAGACCGAAGACGAAGTACTGCGTCGCGAAATGCGCCAGATGGAAGGCGGCTGGGCCTCGACCTACCTGATCGACCAGTCCAAGACACGTCTCGAGCGGCTGGGCTTCTTCAAGGAGGTGAACGTCGAGACCCCGCAGGTGCCAGGCACCGACGACCAGATCGACGTGAACTACAGCGTCGAAGAGCAGCCATCCGGCTCGATCATGGCGAGCATCGGCTTCGCTCAGAACGCCGGCCTGATTCTCGGCGGCTCGATCAGCCAGAACAACTTCCTGGGCACCGGCAACCGCGTCAGCCTGGGGCTGACGCGCAGCGAATACCAGTCGCGCTACAACTTCGGTTTCGTCGATCCCTACTGGACCGAAGACGGCGTCAGCCTCGGCTACAACGCCTTCTACCGCACCACCGACTACGACGAACTGGACTACGATGTGTCCAGCTACTCGGTCGACAGCCTTGGCGCCGGTGTGAACATCGGCTACCCGATCAGCGAGACCTCACGGCTTTCGTTCGGTCTGTCCGCACAGCAGGACACCATCGATAGCGGCCGCTATACGGTCGACGAGATTTTCGATTTCATTGAAGAGGAGGGCGACAGCTACCTCAACTTCAAGGCATCGGTGGGCTGGTCCGAATCCACGTTGAACCGTGGCGTGCTGGCGACCCGGGGGCATTCGCAGAGCCTTTCGCTGGAAACCACCATTCCGGGCAGCGACCTGTCGTTCTACAAGCTCGACTACAACGCGCAGCTGTTCGTGCCGGTGACCAAGACGTACACCATGCGCCTGCATACCCAACTCGGCTACGGCGATGCCTACGGCTCTACCTCGCGCCTGCCTTTCTATGAGCATTACTATGCTGGTGGCTTCAACTCGGTTCGCGGCTTCGAAGACAGCAGCCTAGGTCCTCGCAGCACGCCGAGTGACGGTTCGAACCCAGGTACTATCAAAGATCCGGACGACGATGAGCTTCCCTTCGGTGGTAACGTACTGATTCAGGGCGGCGTGGAAGTGCTCTTCCCAATGCCGTTCGTCAAGGACCAGCGATCGCTGCGCACCTCGGTGTTCTGGGATGTCGGTAACGTCTACGATACCAACTGTCCCTCGGGCTCGACCAAGTGCAGCGACATCGATTTCGGCGACATGGCCAGCTCGGTCGGCGTCGGTTTGACCTGGATCACCGCCATGGGGCCTTTGAGTTTCAGTCTGGCGATGCCGGTGATGAAGCCGGACGATGCCGATACCCAGGTCTTCCAGTTCTCGCTGGGCCAAACCTTTTAATCACCTGGAGCGACGCTCCAGCGCTTTCCTGAAGAGTGGTATATACCGTGCGTAAGTTGACCCAATTGCTTGTTGTTGCCGCAGCGCTCGTGGCGACCCCCGCATTCGCAGAAATGAAGATTGCGGTAATGAACTATCAGATGGCACTGCTCGAATCGGACGCTGCCAAGCGTTACTCGGTCGATGCGGAGAAGAAATTCGGACCGCAGCTGGAGAAGCTCAAGGGGCTTGAGAGCGACGCCAAGCGTATTCAGGATCGCCTGGGCAAGGACGGCGACAAGATGCAGCAGGCCGAGCGTGAGCGTCTCGAGCTTGAATTCAAGCAGAAGGCCCGGGACTTCCAGTTCCTCTCCAAGGAACTGAACGAATCCAAGGCGGCCGCCGATCGTGACATGCTCAAGCAGCTCAAGCCGAAGCTGGACAAGTCCGTGGAAGACGTCATCAAGAAGGGTGACTACGACCTGGTGCTCGAACGCGGTGCGGTGGTTGATGTCAAGCCGCAATACGACATCACGCGCCAGGTCATCGAGCGCATGAATCAGCAGCGCTGATGAACCGGGTTGTCTATACGCTCGGCGAGCTGGCCGAGCGCCTGGGCGGCGAGCTGCGTGGCGACGCCGCGCAGCAGGTGTCGGGGTTGGCCACGCTGCAGGACGCCGGCCCCGAGCAACTGAGCTTCCTGGCCAACGCGCAATATCGGAAGTTCCTCGCTTCGACGCGGGCCGGAGCCGTGCTGCTGACGCCCGGGGATGCCGATGGCTATGCGGGTGTCGCGCTGGTGGTCGCCAATCCCTATCTGGCCTATGCGCGGCTCTCGCATCTGTTCGAGACGCGCCCGCCAGCGCTTGCCGGTATCCATCCGAGCGCCGTCATCGACCCCCGCGCGGTGATCGATCCGAGCGCGAGTATCGGTGCTCAGGCGGTGATCGAGGCGGATGCGTGGATCGGGCCCAACGTCGAGATCGGCGCGCAATCGCTCGTAGGCGCGCGCAGTCGCGTCGGCGCCGGAGGTCGATTGGCCGCTCGGGTCACCCTCTGTCATGACGTGATCATTGGTGAGCGGGTGGTCATTCAGCCCGGCGCCGTGATTGGCGGAGAAGGATTCGGCTTTGCCAACGAGCAAGGGAACTGGGAAAAGATCGCTCAGCTCGGCGGCGTCCGTATCGGTGATGACGTCGAAATCGGCGCCAACACGACCATCGACCGCGGTGCGATATCCGATACGGTGATCGGCAACGGCGTGAAGCTGGATAACCAGATCATGATTGCCCACAACGTCCAGATCGGCGACAACACTGCCATTGCGGGTTGCGCCGGGATCTCCGGCAGCACCAAGATCGGTCGCAACTGCATGTTGGCTGGAGGGGTCGGGCTCGTCGGGCACATCGAAATCTGCGACAACGTATTCATCACCGGCATGACCATGGTCACTCGCTCGATCACCGAGCCGGGAAGCTATTCGTCGGGGACGGCGATGCAAACGGCTGCGGAATGGCGCAAGAGTGCCGCTCGAATTCGTCATCTCGATGACATGGCTCGCCGCCTGCAACAAGTGGAAAAACGCCTGGCTTGCGTGACCCCGCAAGGCGATGCGTCTTCTGATGCCTGACCCTATCGTCTGATTGCCCCTGCTAGAGGCGTTCGCCAGCGGGTTGCACGGCCCTGTTGCCGTGCTGGCTCCCATAATCCTTACGGGCTTTTTCTTCATATGATGGATATCAACGAGATTCGCGAATACCTTCCCCACCGTTACCCCTTTCTGCTGGTAGACCGGGTGGTGGAGCTGGACACGGATGCCAAGCGGGTTCGCGCCTACAAGAACGTCACCATCAACGAGCCGTTCTTTAACGGCCATTTCCCGCAGCATCCGATCATGCCGGGCGTGTTGATCATCGAAGCGATGGCGCAGGCGGCCGGGTTGCTCGGGTTCAAGATGATGGGCGTGAAGCCCGCCGACGGAACGCTTTATTACTTCGTCGGATCGGACAAGCTGCGCTTCCGCCAGCCGGTGGTGCCGGGCGACCAGCTGATTCTCGAGGCCTCGTTCATCAGCGCCAAGCGTGGCATCTGGAAATTCGATTGCCGCGCCAGTGTCGACGGTAAACCCGTATGCTCTGCCGAAATCATTTGTGCGGAACAGAAGATATGATTTTGATCGACCCTCGCGCCATCGTCGATCCTGCGGCCCGGCTGGCGGATGACGTCCAGGTCGGCCCCTGGTCGATCATCGGCCCGGACGTCGAAATAGGCGAGGGAACGGTGATCGCGTCTCACGTGGTCATCAAGGGGCCTACCCGCATCGGTCGGCACAATCGGATTTTCCAGTTTTCGTCCGTGGGCGAAGACACACCCGATCTCAAGTACAAGGGTGAACCGACCCGCCTGGTGATCGGCGATCACAATGTGATCCGCGAAGGCGTGACCATTCACCGTGGCACCGTGCAGGATCGAAGCGAGACCACCATCGGCGACCACAATCTGATCATGGCCTACGCGCACATCGGTCATGACAGCGTGATCGCCAACCACTGCATCCTGGTGAACAACACCGCGCTGGCGGGTCATGTGCACGTGGGCGATTGGGCAATCCTGTCCGGATACACCCTGGTGCACCAGTATTGCCACATCGGGGCGTACAGCTTTTCCGGAATGGGGACCGCCATCGGCAAGGACGTTCCGGCATTCGTCACGGTATTCGGCAATCCGGCCGAGGCGCGCAGCATGAATTTCGAAGGCATGCGCCGTCGCGGTTTCAGCGACGAAGCCATTCTGGCCCTACGTAACGCCTACAAGATCGTCTATCGCAGAGGGCTGACGGTGGAGGCCGCGCTGGCTGCCCTTGCGGCCGATGCCGAGGCCTATCCGGAAGTCGCGTTGTTCCGGGATTCGGTGCAGGCCTCGAACCGCGGCATCACGCGCTGATATGTCCAGGCCGCTGACAGTCGCACTGGTGGCCGGCGAAGCGTCCGGCGACATCCTCGGGTCGGGCCTGATGCAGGCGCTCAGAGCGCAACATCCCGATGTCCGGTTCATCGGCGTAGGCGGTCCGCGAATGGAAGCGCAGGGGCTGACGTCCTATTTTCCAATGGAGCGTCTGGCGGTGATGGGCCTGGTGGAAGTGCTGGGCCGGCTGCCCGAGCTCCTGGCGCGTCGCAAGCGCTTGCTGAAAACCCTGCTCGATGCGCGTCCAGATGTGTTCATCGGCATCGACGCACCGGATTTCAATCTGGACCTCGCGCTCAAACTGCGCCGCAACGGCATCAGGACCGTGCACTACGTCAGCCCCTCGGTCTGGGCCTGGCGGCAGAAACGTGTGCTGAAGATTCGTGATGCCTGTGACCTGATGCTGACACTGTTTCCCTTCGAGGCGAAGTTCTACGACGCTCACCAGGTAGCGGTTCGTTTCGTGGGTCATCCGCTGGCCGATGCCATCCCGCTGGAACCTGACCGCGCGGCGGCGCGGGTGGCGCTGGATTTGCCGCCGGACGGCTTGATCGTTGCGTTGATGCCTGGCAGCCGCGGTGGAGAGGTGGGGCGTCTCGGTGAGCTTTTTCTCACGGCGGCCGACCGGCTTCGTTCGATGCGCCCAGGTATTCGGTTCGTGGTGCCGTGCGCCAGTCCTGAGCGCCGTGCCCAGCTCGAACAGATGCTGGTGGGGCGCGATCTTCCATTGACCTTGCTCGATGGACGTTCCCATGAGGCGCTGGCCGCCTGCAATGCCGTACTGATCGCCTCTGGCACTGCGACGCTCGAAGCCTTGCTGTACAAGCGACCGATGGTCGTGGCCTATAGCGTCGCGCCGCTGACGTTTCGTATCCTCAAGCGTCTGGTGAAAAGCCCTTACGTCGCGCTGCCCAATCTGCTCGCCCAGCGCTTGCTGGTGCCGGAACTGTTGCAGGATGCGGCGACCCCTGACGCCCTGGCTCAATCGCTTTCGCCCTTGCTCGACAACGGCGACGTACAGACCGAGGGTTTCGACGCCATTCATCGTACCCTGCGCTGTGACGCGTCGACCCAGGCCGCCCGCGCAGTGCTGGATCTGGTCGAGGCAAACTGATGCAGATGGGGCTCGATTTCAACCTGGTCGAAGAGCTGGTCGCCGGCGTCGACGAGGTGGGCCGTGGCCCGCTATGCGGTCCCGTCGTGACGGCTGCGGTCATTCTCGATCCGCGGCGCCCGATCGACGGCCTCAACGACTCGAAGAAGCTGACCGAGGCGCGGCGCGAGGCGTTGTTCGACGAGATCTGCGAGAAGGCGCTGGCCTGGTGCATCGCGCGCGCCGAGGTGCAGGAGATCGATGAGTTGAACATCCTGCACGCGACCATGCTGGCGATGCAGCGTGCGGTCGAAGGCCTGAGCGTAACGCCTCGGCTGGCGCTGATCGACGGCAATCGTTGTCCCCAGCTGGCGGTGCCCAGTGCTCCGGTGATTCAGGGTGACGGTCAGGTTCCGGCTATCGCCGCCGCCTCGATTTTGGCCAAGGTCAGCCGGGACCGGGAAATGTGTGCGCTGGACCTGTGCTATCCAGGCTATGGCCTTGCCGCACACAAGGGCTATCCGACGCCCAATCACCTGGAGGCGTTGCAACGGCTCGGCCCAACGATCATCCATCGTCGGTCGTTCGCGCCGGTGCGCGTGCTGCTGGAGCAGGCCGCCATGGCCGAGCCCGTGAGCGTCACGGTCGCGCTGCCCGTCTGAGTGGACGCGTCCCGGTGACGCAATCCATCACCGGCCGCCTTAATCAGGCAGGCTTTCCGGTACAATTGCCGGCTTGTCGTTTCGCCAGTCCAAGGTTCGTTCATGTCCGTCTCCTTCGTCCATCTCCGCCTGCATACTGAATACTCCCTGGTCGACGGGCTGGTGCGCGTCAAGCCGCTGGTCAAGGCGGTCGCGGGTGTAGGCATGCCCGCGGTAGCGGTCACGGACCAGAGCAACATGTGCTCGCTGGTCAAGTTCTACAAAGCCGCCCAGGGCGCCGGGATCAAGCCGATCTGCGGCGCTGACATCTGGCTGGCCAATCGCGACGAGGATGGCCCGCTCAGCCGGCTGACGTTGCTGGCGATGAACGGCAAGGGCTATCGGAACCTCACCGAACTCATTTCGCGAGGCTGGACCGAGGGCCAGCGAAACGATCAGATCATCATCGAACGCGAATGGGTCAAGGCGGCGGCCGAAGGGCTGATCGCCTTGTCAGGCGCCAAGGAAGGTGAGATCGGTCATGCGCTGCTGGATGGCGAGGACGCGTTGGCCGAGACGCTGCTGGCCGAGTGGCAAGCGGTGTTCCCGCAACGTTTCTATCTCGAAGTACAGCGCACCAGCCGCGTCAACGATGAAGAGCATCTGCATGCCGCCGTCGCCTTGGCGCAGCGTTGCAGCGTGCCGCTGGTCGCCACCAACGATGTACGCTTTCTCAAACAGGACGATTTCGAAGCTCACGAAACGCGCGTCTGCATTGGTGAAAGTCGTACCCTCGACGATTCGCGCAGGCCGCGTAACTATTCCGATCAGCAGTACCTGAAAACCCCCGAGGAAATGTGGGAGTTGTTCAGCGATCTGCCCGAGGCGCTGGAAAATACCGTCGAGATCGCGCGCCGCTGCAACATCGAAGTCCAGTTGGGCACCTACTTCCTGCCGGATTTTCCGGTGCCGGACGGCATGACCATGGACGAGTATTTCCGCAAGGTGTCGTTCGACGGTCTCGAAGAGCGTCTGGAAGTGCTGCTGCCCAAGGACACGCCCGACTATGAGGCGAAGAAGCAGGTCTATGTCGACCGGCTGAATTTCGAGCTCGACATCATCATCCAGATGGGCTTCCCGGGCTACTTCCTGATCGTTATGGACTTCATCCAGTGGGCGAAGAACAACGGTGTGCCGGTTGGGCCCGGGCGGGGGTCGGGTGCCGGTTCGCTGGTCGCCTACGTACAGAAGATCACCGACCTCGACCCGCTGGCCTATGACCTGCTGTTCGAGCGCTTCCTGAACCCCGAGCGGGTCTCCATGCCCGACTTCGACGTCGACTTCTGCATGGATGGCCGCGACCGCGTAATCGATTACGTGGCCGAGAAATACGGCCGCAACGCGGTCAGTCAGATCATCACCTTCGGCACCATGGCGGCCAAGGCCGTGGTGCGCGACGTGGCGCGCGTGCAGGGCAAGTCCTATGGCCTGGCTGACCGACTCTCGAAGATGATTCCATTCGAAGTCGGCATGACCCTCGAAAAGGCCTACGAGATGGAGGAGCCGCTTCGGGACTTCCTTGCCGTCGACGAGGATGCCCGGGAAATCTGGGACATGGCGCTCAAGCTCGAAGGCATCACGCGCGGCACCGGCAAGCATGCTGGCGGCGTGGTCATCGCGCCGACCAAACTCACCGATTTCGCGCCGATTGCCTGCGATGATGAGGGCGGCAGCCTGGTCACCCAGTTCGACAAGGACGACGTCGAGCAGGCCGGTTTGGTCAAGTTCGACTTCCTCGGACTGCGCACCCTGACCATCATCAAATGGGCCATGGAAACGATCAATCGCGAACAGGCCAAGAAGGGCCTGGAGCCGCTGAACATCGATTTCATCCCGCTGGATGACAAACCGACCTTCTCCTTGTTGCAGAAGGCCGAAACCACAGCGGTGTTCCAGCTCGAATCCCGCGGGATGAAGGAGCTGATCAAGAAGCTCAAGCCGGACTGCCTGGAAGATCTCATCGCTCTGGTGGCGCTGTTCCGCCCTGGTCCGCTGCAGTCGGGCATGGTCGATGACTTCATCAACCGCAAACACGGTCGCGCGGAAATCTCCTACCCGCATTCGGACTACCAGTACGAAGGCCTCAAGCCGGTGCTGGCGCCCACCTACGGCATCATCCTGTACCAGGAACAGGTGATGCAGATCGCTCAGGTGATGGGCGGCTATACGCTCGGTCAGGCGGACATGTTGCGCCGCGCCATGGGCAAGAAGAAGCCCGAGGAAATGGCCAAGCAGCGCGGCGGCTTCATCGAAGGCTGCGCCAACAACGGAATCGATGCCGATCTGGCGGGCAACATCTTCGATCTGGTGGAAAAATTCGCCGGCTACGGTTTCAACAAGTCGCACTCGGCGGCCTACGGGCTGGTGTCGTACCAGACCGCCTGGCTCAAGGCTCATCACCCGTCGCCCTTCATGGCGGCGGTGCTCTCGGCCGACATGCACAACACCGACAAGGTGGTCACGCTGATCGAAGAATGCCGCAGCATGAAGCTGCGCATCGATGCGCCGGACGTGAACAACTCCGAGTTCAAGTTCACCGTCAGCGATGACGGGCGAATCGTCTACGGCCTCGGCGCCATCAAGGGCGTCGGCGAGGGGCCGGTGGAGGCGATCTGCGAATGCCGCAACGAAGGCGGACCGTTCAAGGATTTGTTCGACTTCTGCAGCCGCGTCGACCTCAAGCGTATCAACAAGCGCACGCTCGAAGCGCTGATACGAGGTGGCGCGCTGGACCGTCTCGGCCCTTACTTTTCCGACGAACCGAAGACCTATCAGGCCAATATCGATCGCAACCGCGCGGTTCTGCTGTCGGCCATGGAAGAAGCCATCCAGGCCGCCGAACAGACGGCGCGCAGCCTCGACAGCGGTCACATGGACCTGTTCGGCGGTCTGTTCGCCGAGCCGGAGGCTGACGTCTATGCCAACCATCGCAAGGCGCGCGAGCTGTCGCTGAAGGAGCGGCTGAAGGGGGAAAAGGACACGCTCGGGCTTTACCTTACCGGTCATCCGATCGACGAGTACGAGGGCGAAGTTCGCCGCTTTGCCCGCCAGCGAATTATTGATCTGCGTCCCGCGCGCGGCGAGCAGACCATTGCCGGCCTGATCGTCAACCTGCGCGTGATGAAGAACAAGAAAGGCGACAAGATGGGCTTCATCACCCTGGACGACCGTTCCGGACGGATCGAAGCGTCGCTGTTCGCCGAAGCGTTCAATAGTGCCCAGGCCCTGTTGCAGACCGACGCGCTGGTGGTCGTTGAAGGTGAAGTCAGTAACGACGACTTCTCCGGCGGTCTGCGCCTGCGTGCCAAGCGGGTGATGAGCCTTGAAGAAGCGCGCACCGGGCTGGCCGAGAGTCTGCGTGTGAAGGTCGCCAGCGACGCGTTGAAAGGTGATCGGGTACGCTGGCTGGCAGACGTCTGCGGGCGCCACCGGGGCGCCTGCCCGATCACGCTGGAGTACACCGGAAGCGACGCCCGAGCCCTTTTGCAATTCGGCGAAAGCTGGCGAATCGACCCGGCCGATAACTTGATTCAGGCATTGCGTGACCAGTTCGGGCGCGACAACGTCTTTCTGCAATACCGATAGCGGGACGTAGCGGGTCTTTGCGCCAAATACCGCGTGCACCCCGGCTTACGCCCGAAGCGGCCCGATCCTGGATCGGGTCAGATTGCGAACATTTTGTTCGACCTGAATGCGCCCGTCCCGTAAGGTAGGGCGCAAAAAACGGAACAGCCTCCCGGCCGCCTGGCCGTCGACGCATGACGGATGCCTATGAACCCGAATTTTCTCGATTTCGAACAGCCGATCGCCGACCTGCAAGCCAAGATCGAAGAGCTGCGCCTGGTTGGTAATGACAACTCGCTGAATATTGGCGATGAGATTGCTCGTCTACAGGACAAGAGCGAGTCGCTCACCGAGAGCATCTTCGGCAATCTCACCAGCTGGCAGATCGCTCGCCTGGCTCGCCACCCGCAGCGCCCCTACACGCTCGATTACATCAGCCACCTGTTCACCGAGTTCGAAGAGCTGCACGGCGATCGTCATTTCTCCGATGACGCGGCGATCGTGGGTGGTACAGCTCGCCTGAACGGTGAGCCGATCATGGTGATCGGGCATCAGAAGGGCCGTGAAGTGCGCGAAAAGGTCCGCCGTAACTTCGGCATGCCGCGTCCGGAAGGTTATCGCAAGGCGTGCCGCCTGATGGAGATGGCCGAGCGCTTCAAGATGCCCATCCTGACCTTCATCGACACGCCGGGCGCCTATCCGGGCATCGATGCCGAGGAGCGTAATCAGAGCGAGGCGATTGCCTGGAACCTGCGCGTCATGGCTCGCCTGAAGACCCCTATCATCGCGACCGTGATCGGTGAAGGCGGTTCTGGCGGCGCTTTGGCGATCGGTGTTTGCGACCAGTTGAACATGCTTCAGTACTCGACCTATGCGGTCATCTCTCCGGAAGGTTGTGCCTCTATTCTCTGGCGCACCGCGGACAAGGCGCCGGAAGCGGCCGAGGCCATGGGCGTCACCGCAGAGCGTCTGAAAGACCTGGGTATCGTCGACAAGGTCATCGCCGAACCCCTGGGCGGCGCCCATCGTAATCCGGCCGTGACCGCGGCCTCCCTGCGTGAAGAGCTGACCGCTCAGCTCGACATGCTCAAGGGCCTCGACACGGACGCCTTGCTCACCCGTCGCTACGAGCGCCTGATGAGCTACGGTATCGCCTGACGGTCGCTTTAAGGCTAAATAGAAACGGCGGGTTACCGCCGTTTTTTTTGGCCTGAGGACGCGACCTTGCCCGGTGCTCGTCCGTGCTCAGGGGTTCGTCGCATCGATTGATGGGTGCCTGGCCTTTCCGGTCTATGTTGCCGCCCTGTATCCGGAGTTGCGATCCCATGTCTCTCGAGTCTCGCCTGCTTGATGCTCTGAAACCCTGGCGCACCGCGCCTCGTTGGCTGGTGGCGTTTTCCGGTGGGCTGGACTCGACCGTACTGCTGCATGCCTTGGCGCGGCTCGCAAAAAGGCAGGCGTTGCCGCCGCTCGGCGCTCTCCATATTCATCATGGTTTGCAGGCATCCGCGGATGCCTGGCCGGCGCACTGCCGGGCGGTTTGCGAGCGGCTGGGCGTCGACCTGCATGTCAGGCGCGTCCAGGTCGCGCCTGGCCCCAGTCTCGAGCGTGCGGCGCGGGAGGCGCGCTATGACGCCTTCTGCGAGTCTCTGAATCCTGGCGAGGTATTGCTTGCCGCTCAGCATCGCGATGACCAGGCGGAAACCGTGCTCTTCCGCCTGTTGCGCGGTGCGGGTGTGCGCGGGCTGGCCGGGATGCCTGCGTGCCGCGCGCTGGGTAAAGGGTGGCTGATGCGACCCTTGCTGGATATCGGTCGCGACGAGATCGCGGCGTATGCGCGGGAGCAGGGGCTCGATTGGATCGACGACCCAAGCAATCAGTGCGACGACCATGCCCGTAATTACCTTCGACACCACGTCATGCCAGTGTTGCGGAGGCGCTGGCCAGGCGCTGCCGCGTGCATGTCGCGCGCCGCGACGCATCTGGGCGAGGCGCAGCATCTGTTGGACGAACTCGCCGAAATCGATTTGCAACACGCTCGGGTGGGCGGTCGCTATCAGTGGCTGGGGGTGCCGAGTCTCTGCCTGTCTTCCCTCCAGAGGCTAAGCCCTGCACGCCAGCGTAATGCGCTGCGGCGTTGGCTGGCGAACTGGACGGCGCTGCCTGACAGCGACCACTGGGCAGGCTGGGAGGCCTTGCGCGACGCCGTTTCGGATGCCGCGCCGGTCTGGCGACTGGCCGCCGGCGAACTGCATCGGGGAGACGGTCGCATCTGGTGGCTTTCCGGGCCCTGGCTGGATGCTCCGAGCGGCCCTCTGGAATGGTCGCAACCGGATAAGGCGCTGCAATTGCCGGGCAATGGCAGCCTGCGCCTCGTGGGTCATGTTGGAGCGTCTTCGCTAGAGGTGCGTTATCGCCATGGCGGCGAGTCGCTGGATTTGCCGGGGCGGGGGCGCCGCGATCTCAAGCGACTGCTCAACGAGGCAGGGGTGCCGGGCTTCGTTCGTTCGCGTTTGCCGTTGCTCTATCGTGACGACCGGCTGATCGCGGTATCGAATCTGCCGCAATTGGATGTTCAGGCACTGTCGTTGATCTGGACGCCACCGACCGACGCCAGGTTTGAGCTAGTGGGGTCTTTCGAGTAGACTACGCTCCCGTCCCAATACAGCTTCTGCGGCTTTCTTCGAAAACCGTGGCAGTTGCGCTATTGCCGCCTTCGGCGCAATGGCACCTTCGCTTTTCCCCGGCGGCGCTGACCGCTTAACGCAGACTTCTAGGGTTTTTCATGACGCGCTACATCTTCGTCACGGGTGGTGTTGTTTCTTCATTGGGGAAAGGCATCGCCTCGGCTTCATTGGCGGCCATCCTGGAGGCGCGGGGCCTGAAGGTCACGATGCTCAAGCTGGACCCTTACATCAACGTCGATCCGGGCACAATGAGCCCGTTCCAGCACGGTGAAGTGTTCGTCACGCACGACGGTGCCGAGACCGATCTCGACCTGGGTCATTACGAGCGGTTCATCCGCACGACCATGACCCAGAACAACAACTTCACCACCGGCCGCGTCTACGAAGACGTACTGCGCCGTGAGCGCCGCGGCGACTATCTGGGTGCGACCATCCAGGTCATTCCGCACATCACCGACGAGATCAAGCGTCGGATCATCAAGGGTGCCGGTGACGCCGATGTCGCGCTGGTGGAAGTCGGCGGGACTGTTGGCGACATTGAATCGCAGCCCTTCCTCGAGGCGATTCGCCAGCTACGTGTCGAAGTCGGCGCCAAGCGGGCCATGTTGATGCACCTGACGCTGGTGCCCTACATCGCCACTGCCGGCGAGACCAAGACCAAGCCGACCCAGCATTCGGTCAAGGAGCTGCGTTCCATCGGCTTGCAGCCGGATGTGCTGGTCTGCCGCTCCGATCATCCGATCGACGTGTCATCGCGTCGCAAGATTGCGTTGTTCACCAACGTTGAAGAGCGCGCGGTAATCAGTCTGGAAGACGTCGATACCATCTACAAGATTCCCGGTGTGCTGCACGCGCAGGGCCTGGACGATTTTGTCGTCGAGCGCTTTGGCCTGGAGTGTGGCGGCGCCGATCTTTCCGAGTGGGACCGCGTGGTCGACGCCAAGCTGAACCCCGAGAAAGAAGTCACGATCGCCATGGTTGGCAAATACATGGAACTTCTGGACGCCTACAAATCTCTGATCGAGGCAATGAGCCACGCTGGCATCCAGAGCCGTACCAAAGTGAACCTTCGCTATATCGACTCCGAAGACATCGAAAACCAAGGCACCGGCCTGCTGGAAGGCATGGACGCGATTCTGGTTCCAGGTGGCTTCGGGCTGCGTGGCGTCGAGGGCAAGATCGCGACCGTCAAGTACGCACGCGAAAACAAGATTCCCTACCTGGGCATCTGCCTCGGCATGCAGGTGGCGGTCATCGAGTTCGCCCGAAACGTACTCGGCTGGACCGATGCCAACTCCACGGAATTCGACAAGGACAGCACGCACCCCGTGGTTGGCCTGATCACCGAGTGGGCGGATGCCACAGGCTCGGTGGAAACCCGTACCGATGCGTCCGACCTGGGCGGCACCATGCGCTTGGGTGCGCAGGAATGCGGCCTTGAGGCAGGCTCGAATGTGTTCGCTTGCTATGGCAAGGAGCGCATTGTCGAGCGTCATCGCCACCGTTACGAGGTGAACAACAACCTGCTGCCGCAGCTGCAGTCCGCCGGCTTGAAGATTACCGGCCGTTCCGGTGACGGTGCGCTGGTCGAAGTGGTCGAGGCGCCGGATCATCCATGGTTCGTGGCCTGTCAGTTCCACCCCGAGTTCACCTCGACCCCTCGCGATGGCCATCCGTTGTTCAGCGGTTTCGTCAAGGCGGCGCTTGATCACAAGGCGAGCAAGGCATGACCCAGAAAACCATTCGCGTCGGCAACATCGAGATCGCCAACGACAAACCGTTCGTGCTGTTCGGCGGCATGAACGTGCTCGAGTCGCGCGACCTCGCGCTGCAGATCTGTGAAACCTATGTGAAGGTCACCGAGAAACTCGGCATCCCTTATATCTTCAAGGCCAGCTTCGACAAGGCCAATCGCTCGTCGGTCCATTCCTTCCGCGGCCCGGGCCTGGAAGAGGGCATGCGCATCTTCGAGGACGTGAAGAAGACCTTCGGCGTGCCGGTCATTACCGACGTCCATGAGCCTTATCAGGCCCAGCCGGTGGCCGAGGTCTGCGACATCATCCAGCTGCCGGCGTTTCTGTCCCGGCAGACCGATCTGGTGGTCGCCATGGCCAGGACCGGTGCGGTGATCAATATCAAGAAGGCGCAGTTCCTCGCGCCGCAGGAAATGAAGCATATCCTCGCCAAGTGCGAGGAAGCGGGGAACGACCAGTTGATTCTCTGCGAGCGCGGCTCGTCGTTCGGCTACAACAACCTGGTCGTCGACATGCTCGGCTTCGACATCATGAAGCGCATGCAATACCCGGTGATTTTCGATGTGACCCACGCGCTGCAAATGCCGGGCGGGCGTGCCGACTCGGCGGGCGGGCGTCGTGCCCAGGTGACCGATCTGGCCAAGGCCGGACTCAGCCAGGGCCTGGCCGGTCTGTTCCTCGAGGCGCACCCCGATCCAGACAATGCCAAGTGTGACGGCCCCTGCGCCTTGCGTCTGGACAAGCTCGAACCCTTCCTCACCCAGCTCAAGCAGCTGGATGACCTGATCAAGAATTTTTCGCCAATCGAAACTGCTTGAAGCCTTGCAGCTATCTACGGAGTGTTAATAAAAATGGCAAAGATCGTCGACATCAAAGGGCGTGAGGTTCTGGACTCCCGTGGCAACCCCACCGTGGAAGCGGACGTTATCCTGGATAACGGCATCATCGGCAGCGCCTGTGCGCCGTCGGGTGCATCCACAGGTTCCCGCGAGGCGCTGGAACTGCGCGATGGCGACAAGAGCCGTTACATGGGCAAAGGTGTGCTGAAGGCTGTCAGCAACATCAACGGCCCGATCCGTGACCTGCTGCTGGGCAAGGACCCGCTGGATCAGAAAGCATTGGATCGCGCGATGATCGAGCTGGACGGCACCGAAAACAAGGCATCGCTGGGCGCCAACGCGATCCTCGCCGTGTCGCTGGCCGCCGCCAAGGCCGCTGCGCAGGATCAGGATCTGCCACTGTACGCGCACATCGCCAACCTCAACGGCACGCCTGGGCAGTACTCCATGCCGGTACCGATGATGAACATCATCAACGGTGGCGAGCACGCCGACAACAACGTCGACATCCAGGAATTCATGGTGCAGCCGGTCGGCGCGAAGACCTTTGCCGATGCGCTGCGCATGGGTGCCGAAATCTTCCATCACCTCAAGGCCGTACTCAAGGCGCGCGGCCTGAGCACTTCGGTGGGTGACGAGGGCGGTTTCGCGCCGAACCTGGCGTCCAATGAAGACGCGCTGGCTGCAATCGCCGAAGCCGTGGCCAATGCCGGTTACACGCTCGGTGATGATGTGACCCTGGCACTGGATTGCGCTTCCAGCGAGTTCTTCGAGAACGGCCAGTACGATCTGGCCGGTGAGGGCAAGGTCTTCGATGCTGCCGGTTTCGCCGACTATCTGGCCGGCCTGTCCGAGCGCTACCCTATCATTTCCATCGAAGACGGCATGGATGAGTCCGACTGGGATGGTTGGAAGGTCCTGACCGACAAGATCGGCAACAAGGTCCAGCTGGTGGGCGACGATCTGTTCGTGACCAATACCAAGATTCTCAAGGAAGGCATCGAGAAGGGCATCGGTAATTCGATCCTGATCAAGTTCAACCAGATTGGCTCGCTGACCGAAACCCTCGAAGCGATCCAGATGGCGAAAGCAGCCGGTTACACTGCCGTGATTTCCCATCGCTCCGGCGAGACCGAGGACAGCACCATTGCAGACCTGGCGGTAGGCACCGCCGCAGGCCAGATCAAGACCGGTTCGCTGTGCCGCTCGGATCGCGTCTCCAAGTACAACCAGTTGCTGCGTATCGAAGAGCAGCTGGGCGCCAAAGCGCCTTACAAGGGTCGTGCCGAGTTCCGCGGCTGAGCCCAGGCAGCAGGAAAAGGGGCGGCGCTACAGGCCGTGTGGACTCGCAATGTTTTCACACAGCCAGTTGGTCGCCCTTTTTTGTGGATTACGGTCAGCGCTGTTAAGGTCGCCGCAAGTAACGGGCGATGCGCTAGCCAGCAGAGGAAGCCGAACCATGTCGCTGACCGCCGCCCATATACCCTCAGTGCAAACCAATCGAACTCGCTCCATGCCGTCCATGCGCAGTCCCTACTGGTTGTTCGTCGTTCTGATACTGCTGTTGGGCGGTCTTCAGTATCGTATTTGGGTGGGTGAGGGAAGCCTTGCTCAGGTCAATGGATTGAACAAACAGATCGCCGAACAGCGAGGCGAAAACCAGCGTCTCCTGGAACGCAATCGTATTCTCGAAGCTGAAGTGATGGAGCTCAAGCAGGGGATGGAAACCGTCGAGGAGCGCGCCCGTCACGAGCTTGGCATGGTCAAAGAGGGCGAGACTCTCTACCAGCTGACCGAATGACTGTGCCGGTGCTCCCGTCGTTCTGGGTGGTCATTCCGGCGGCCGGTGTCGGCAGCCGCATGCGTGCCGACCGGCCCAAACAGTACCTGTCGCTGGCCGGCAAGACGATCATCGAACACACCCTCGATTGTTTTCTCGGCCACCCTGGCCTGCTGGGTCTGGTCGTGAGCCTGGCGGTTCAGGACCCCTATTGGCCGCAGCTTGGCTGCGCGGCCGACCCTCGCATCCAGCGCGCCGACGGTGGAGCTGAGCGCGCCGATTCGGTCCTTTCGGGGCTGCGTCATGCATCCACGCTGGGTGCACGAGACGACGACTGGGTGCTGGTGCATGATGCGGCGCGCCCTAATCTGTCGCGCGACGATCTCGACAAGCTGCTGGTCGATCTGGCCGATGATCCGGTCGGCGGCCTGCTTGCCGTTGCGGCGCACGATACCTTGAAGCGCGCGGGCGCCGATGGGCGCGTGCAGGAGACCGTCGACCGCAGTGTCATCTGGCAGGCGTTCACGCCGCAAATGTTCCGTCTCGGGGCGCTACGCAATGCGCTTGCCGGCGCGCTCGGGGCTGGCGTGGCCATCACGGACGAGGCCTCGGCACTGGAATGGGCCGGGCACAGGCCGGCGCTGGTGCAAGGCCGGGCCGATAACCTCAAGGTGACCCGTCCGGAAGATTTGCAATGGCTGGAGCAGCGCTGGCGATCCTGACCGCCAGCGCTGCCCCGAGCATCGAGCGAGGCTCGCGCCGCCGGGTGCGCTAGTAGCGGTAGATGGCAGCCGCGCCGCTTCGCGTCGGCATGCGTTCGGTCGGCACAGAAATCACCTCGCCGCCTTGTTCCAGCGTCCAGATCGTCAGCTCGTCGAGCAGGTCCGGTGTGGTCGCCGAATCGTCATCGACGGCCAGGGCTTTGCCCTGTTGCTTGTCCGCCACGCCTGGAATCTGTCGCTCGGCCTCGACCAGAAGCGTCGCCACACGTCCTTCGATGGTTGCCTGGCCGATCTGCTCGAGCTGATCGGATGCCAGGCCTTGTCCGTGGGATTCCCCGTACTGGTTGATGAAGCCTTCGAGCCGTTTGATGTAACGCGGCTGCATGACCATCCAGCTCTTTTCACGCAACTCGTCGTGGCTGAGCAGCGAGGCATCGTTCTCGATACCTTCCGGTAGCAGGAACTCGTTGTGGCTGAGTTTGCGGAAATGGAACTGGTGCTCGGGGAGCGCCGCGAGGATCAGAGGCAGGCGGGTGCGGCGGCTATGGTGTTCGAGAATGGCGCGGTCGACCTCACGGAAAAAGCGCTCACGGTCCCGGTCGATTTCATCCTGCCGGCCGGCGCCACCGCTTTCCACCTGCATCGGATCGCCTCGCTCGCTGGCGCGACCGTAGCCTTGCGGAAATCCGGTCTGGCCCTTTTCGGTCAACTCGCGGCCAAGTGCTTCCTCGACGGTTCTCGGTACGCCATCGGCGAGCGTCACTTCATCGATGCCGTCACGGTTGCCCTCGAACAGGCGAACTGAATCCAGGGTGATCGCGAGGATCTGATAGCGGTCGGCGGACTGGGCGATGCGCAGCATCGGCTTGAGGTGCATTCGGTCGTTGGCAACGGCCAGCTCCGGCACGCTGCGCTGTAGACGGAACACTTCGAAATAATCCCTGGCGCCGAACACGGCCAGCCCGTCGCGGTTGGAATTCCAGAAATCCACGTCGTCGATCAGCGCATGAAACGGCTCGAGCAGCGTTTTGACCTGATCGGCTCGGCCCTGCTGCTTGAGGGAATCTTCCAGCTGGCGCACCAGATGTTTGAAGCGGATGGGGTCCTGCTGGCGTTCGGGGAAGCTGCGGTGAGTAGGCTGGTACAGCGACAGGCAAGGGCCTTCGCGCTTTGCCAGCAGTTGGGACAGGGTTTCACGATCGAGCAATCTGTTCATGCACGGCCTCTCTATGGTCGGAAGGTTCGGTTCCTCATGATGTCGACGGGCCGGTGGGCCGGTCGTGGGCGGGTCGTTGTCAGTGATGATTGAGTTTGTCCAGCGCATGCGCCAGCGCGTGGTTGAGCTTCGCTGCGGCCCCGTCGATGGCGAGTGTCATGGAATCCGCCTTGTGGGTGGTCGAGATCGGCTCATGGCCTTTGACTCGGGCTTCCATCTGGCAGCGTTTGTCCTGGGGGCCGCTTTTACCGCTGTTTTCGTCGTTGAGATGAACTTCGACTCGGGTCAGCTGATCATCGAAACGTTCCAGCTCGCTCTCCACGGTTGCCTTTACGTGCTCCTCGAGGTTGCTGGTCACGTTGACGCTGTGATTGCTGTTCACCAGAATCTGCATGATGTCCTCCTGATTGAATCGCCGGATAGCTCCAGGCAAAGGCAAAGGGCACCGGCTACAGAATATCGACGTGACCAGATTACGCGGGTTCCGCCTGGGGATTGGGCGTCGGACGCGCGGTGCAGTCGCGACTTAATCGCGTTGGCTGCGGTATTCGGGACGCACGGCGAGCCCCTCCTTGAGCGACTGGATCAGCAGCCGCACCTTTGGCAGCGGATACCGGCGCTGCGGATAAACCGCCCAGACCGCCGTGTTTGGCGGCTGGTTGGCGTCCAGTAGCGATACCAGCTCGCCACGACGCAGCGGTTCCTGTACGTAATAGTCCGGCAGTTGGCAGAGCCCGAACCCCCGCAATGCGGCGTCCAGCACCGCTTGACCGCTGTTGCAGCGCCAGTTGCCGGTGGGCTTGAACGGCTGTTCGCGTCCATCCACTTGAAGCATCCAGGTGTCTCCCGTACCGACCAGGCAGTTGTGCCGCGCCAGCTCCGACAGCGTGTGCGGTCGCCCGTAGCGCTCGAGGTAGGCCGGTGCCGCGCAGAGATACATGGCGCGCGGGGCGATGCGCGTCGCGACCAGGCGCGACTCGCTGAGCCGGCCCAGGCGTATCGCCAGGTCGTAACCTTCCTGGACCAAGTCCACGGTGCGGTTCGACAGTTCGATCTCGACGCGCAGCTGCGGGTGCTGCGCCATGAAATCGTTCACCAGCGGTACGACGAAACGCTCACCGTAGGCCACTGCCGCGGTCATGCGTAGCAGGCCGGTTGGTGCGCTATGCAGATCGCTGATGGCGTGGAAGGCCTCGTCGCGTTCTTCGATGAGCCGTTGGCAGCGTGCGAGAAAAGTATGGCCCGCTTCGGTCAGCGACACGCGCCGCGTGGTGCGGTAGAGCAGCCGGGCCTGAAGGCGCTCTTCGAGGCGCGCCACCTGGCGGCTGACGTGCGAGGACGAGACCCGCAACTGCTCGGCGGCGCGCATGAAGCTGCCGCATTCGGCGACGGCGACGAACTCATCGAGACCTTCCCAGCGATTCAATGTCGGCTCCTTACGAGGGAGTATTAGGTCGATCGATTATCCCTGTACGGCAACAATGTTTCCATGAACGCCTTATTAACCTCCTGTGCCGGGCAAACTACACTTTGCAAAATCCCTTTCATGAGAGAGCCCCATGACCATCAAATCCCGTGCCGCCGTCGCCTTCGCGCCCAACCAGCCCCTGCAGATCGTGGAGGTGGATGTCGAGCCGCCGAAGGCCGGCGAAGTGCTGGTGCGTATCGTCGCGACCGGCGTTTGCCATACCGATGCCTACACCTTGTCCGGCGAAGACTCCGAAGGCGTCTTTCCGTGCATTCTGGGCCATGAAGGGGGCGGTATCGTCGAAGCGGTCGGGGAGGGCGTCACCTCTGTCGCGGTGGGCGATCACGTGATCCCGCTGTATACCGCCGAATGTCGCCAGTGCAAGTTCTGCACGTCCGGCAAGACCAACCTCTGCAGCTCTGTGCGCGCGACTCAGGGCAAGGGCCTGATGCCGGACGGCACCACCCGTTTCTCCTACAAGGGCGAGCCGATCTATCACTACATGGGCACCTCGACGTTCTCCGAATACACCGTGCTGCCGGAAGTCTCCGTGGCGAAAATTCCCAAGGAGGCACCGCTGGACAAGGTCTGCCTGCTTGGTTGCGGCGTTACCACCGGCATTGGTGCGGTGCTCAATACCGCCAAGGTGGAAGAGGGCGCTACCGTGGCGATCTTCGGACTGGGTGGCATCGGTCTGGCCGCGATCATCGGTGCGAAGATGGCCAAGGCCAGCCGGATCATCGCCATCGATATCAACCCCTCGAAGTTCGCCATTGCCGAAGAGCTGGGCGCCACCGACTTCGTCAATCCGAAGGATCACGACAAGCCGATCCAGGAAGTCATCGTCGAAATGACCGACGGTGGCGTGGATTACTCCTTCGAGTGCGTGGGCAACGTCCAGTTGATGCGCGCCGCCCTCGAATGCGCCCACAAGGGCTGGGGTGAGTCGGTGATCATCGGCGTGGCCGGTGCCGGCCAGGAGATCAGCACACGCCCGTTCCAGTTGGTGACCGGTCGCGTCTGGCGCGGCAGCGCGTTCGGTGGCGTCAAGGGGCGGACCGAGCTGCCGGGCTACGTGCAGAAGGCGCAGAGCGGTGAAATCCCTCTGGATACCTTCATCACCCACAACATGGGGCTGGACGAGATCAACCAGGCATTCGACCTGATGCACGAAGGCAAGAGCATTCGGACCGTCATCCATTATTGAGAAGCAGCAGGAAGCCTGAAGCCGGGAGCGAACGGCAAGCGCGCTGCTGCCGGCTTCCCGCTTCGGCTTCGGCTTCGGCTTCGGAGGATATTCAATGACGCTCGACATTATCGCCAGCCAGAAAAGTTTCGGCGGCTGGCACAAGCGCTATCGGCATCGCTCGACCCGTCTGGACTGCGACATGGTTTTCGCCGTCTACCTGCCGCCGCAGGCGGAGCAGGGCGAGAAACTGCCGGTTCTTTACTGGTTGTCCGGCCTGACCTGCACCGATGAGAATTTCATGCAGAAGGCCGGCGCGCACCGATTGGCCGCCGAGCTTGGGCTGATCATCGTCGCACCCGACACCAGCCCGCGTGGCGCGGGCGTGCCCGATGATCCGCAAGGGGCTTATGACTTCGGCTTTGGCGCGGGCTTCTACCTCAATGCCACGCAACAGCCGTGGGCCCAGCACTACCGCATGCATGATTATGTGGTCGAGGAGCTGCCCGCACTGATCGAAGCCAATTTCCCGGTATCCGACAAGCGTGGTATCAGCGGGCATTCGATGGGCGGGCACGGCGCGTTGGTCTGCGCGTTGAGAAACCCGGGCCGCTACCAGTCGCTGTCGGCCTTCGCCCCCATCTGTAATCCTGTCGACTGCCCGTGGGGCGAAAAAGCCTTCTCGGGATACCTTGGAGAAGATCGCGCCGGATGGCGTGAATGGGATGCCTGCGCGCTGATCGCCAGGGCTGGAGAAAAGCTGCCGATACTGGTCGATCAGGGCGATCGCGACGACTTCATGGCCAGCCAGCTCAAGCCCGAAGCGCTCGAGGCGGCAGCCAGGGCGGCACAGCACCCGCTGACGTTGCGTATCCAGCCTGGGTACGACCACAGCTACTATTTCATCGCCAGCTTCATCGATGATCACCTGCGTCACCATGCGAAGGCGTTGAAGTAGCCGCACGGTCGTGGGTCAGGCTGTCGTTGAGCCGAGATCGTGGCCCGCCTGTTATTTCACGGCTACGAAAAAGGCCCGGCCGGATAAACCGGTCGGGCCTTCCATCGCAAGGAGCTAGAGCGATGGATAATCGGTATAGCCTTCGGCGCCCTTGGCATAGAACAACTCGGGGCGGGGTTCGTTGAGGGGCGCACCCTGACGCAGCCGCTGGACCAGATCCGGATTGGCGATATAGGGAATGCCGAAGGCCACGGCATCGGCCTTGCCCTCTGCCAGCCAGGAATTGGCCTGATCTCGGGTGAAACGTTCATTGGCGATGTAGACGCCGCCGAAGAGCTGCTTGAGTTGCGGGCCGAGGCTATCTTCGCCAGCTTTTTCCCGTGTGCAGATGAATGCGATGCCGCGTTTGCCCAGTTCGCGGGCGACGTAGCCGAAGGTCTCGGCGCGATTGGAGTCGCCCATGTCGTGCGAGTCGGCCCGCGGTGCCAGATGCACACCGACGCGGCCCGCTCCCCAGACGCTGATCGCGGCATCGGTCACTTCCAGCATCAGACGCGCGCGGTTCTCCAGCGATCCGCCGTACGCGTCGGTGCGCTGGTTGGTGCTGTCTTGCAGGAACTGGTCGAGCAGGTAGCCGTTGGCTCCATGAATCTCGACGCCGTCGAAACCGGCTTCGCGTGCGTTTTCGGCGCCCTTGCGGTAAGCGTCGACAATGCCTGCGATCTCCGCTGTCTCCAGGGCGCGCGGCGTTTCGTAATCCTTCATCGGACGAACCAGACTGACATGGCCGGCCGGCTTGAGCGCGCTGGGCGCGACGGGCAGTTGGCCGTCAAGGTAGATCGGGTCGGAGATGCGGCCGACGTGCCAGAGTTGCAGCACGATCTTGCCGCCCTTGGCGTGCACGGCGTCGGTGACCTTCTTCCATCCCTGGACCTGCTCGGATGACCAGATGCCGGGGGTGTCCGGGTAGCCGACACCCATCGGCGTGACCGATGTCGCTTCGCTGATGATCAGGCCGGCGTCGGCGCGCTGGGCGTAGTACTCGGCGATCAGATCGCCCGGCACGCGGCCAGGCTCTGCGCGGCAGCGGGTCAGCGGGGCCATGACGATGCGGTTGCTCAACTCGAGGTCGCCAATTCTGATCGGGTCGAAAAGCGTGGGCATAGCGTTTTTGCTCCTGGGTAAAGGATGATGAACGTGCTCAGAGTTCCTGGCCGAGACGGGACAGGAATGCCTGAATGGCGGGCTCGTTGCGTTTGAAAAAATGCCACTGGCCGACCTTGCGGTTGGTGATCAGGCCGGCGCGCTGAAGTGTGGCCAGGTGCGCTGATACGGTTGATTGAGACAGCCCGGCACGTTGGTCGATCTGTCCGGCACAAACGCCGTTCTCCAGCGAATGATGCTGCTCGGAAAAATAGCGGTGCGGCTCTTTCAGCCACTGCAGGATCTGCCGCCGCAACGGATGCGCGAGGGCCTTGATGATTTCGTCGAGTTCGCTGGACATCGGGGTTCGCCTGGTTCGCTGTATCGCGATGAGGCGAACTATATATCGGGTTTTAACGATATAAGATCGAAACGGTTAATGGTGCTAATCACGCTCATCGATGCGCGCGTGAAGGCCTCGCTGCGTATGGGCTCGCCGCCAGGGTCGGGTCCTGTAGAATCGCAGGCTGATCTATTCAGGGTATCTAGACTATGCGTATCGGCCACGGCTACGACGTGCACCGTTTTGGCGAAGGGGATTTCGTCACTCTGGGCGGCGTGCAGATTGCTCACAGATTCGGTTTGCTCGCTCATTCGGATGGCGATGTGTTGCTCCACGCGTTGAGCGATGCGCTGCTCGGCGCCGCGGCATTGGGCGATATCGGTAAGCATTTCCCCGATACCGATCCTCGTTTCAAGGGCGCGGACAGCCGAGTACTGCTGCGGCATGTGCTCCAGCAGGTGCAGGCCAAGGGCTGGAAGGTCGGCAACGTGGACGCCACCATCGTCGCACAGGCACCAAAGATGGCGCCGCATATCGAGGCGATGCGCAGCCTGATCGCCGCGGACCTGCAAGTCGACCTCGATCAGGTCAACGTCAAGGCCACCACGACCGAGAAGCTTGGCTTCACTGGGCGGGAAGAGGGCATCGCCGTGCATGCCGTCGCCTTGCTGGTCAAGGCATGAACGAAGATCAACTGCTCGGCCCGAGGGCTCACGGCGGGCCTTGTGGCACTGCGGTGCTCAAGGCGGTGGCCGAGGATTTTCAGGTAGACGAAGTGCTGGATATTCCCCTGTCCGGCTCCGGCGAGCACCTATGGTTGTGGGTGGAGAAACGCAACCTGAACACCGAGGAGGCAGCACGCCGGATTGCCCGAGCGGCCGGCGTGCCGGCGCGAAATATCAGCTATGCCGGTCTGAAGGATCGTCAGGCGCTGACCCGTCAATGGTTCAGCCTGCATCTGCCCGGCAAGACCGATCCGCCGCTGGGCAAGGCCGAAGACGAAACGTTGAAAATCCTTCAGGCGGGCCGTCATCAACGCAAGCTGCAACGCGGCGCGCACTCGGCCAACGGTTTTACCCTGCGGCTGACCGAGCTACGGGCGGACCGGACGATGCTGGACGCTCGCCTCGAGCGAATCAAGACCCACGGCGTCCCCAATTATTTCGGCCTGCAGCGGTTCGGTTTCGGGGGCGGCAACGTTGACGGTGCCCGTGAATACGCTGCTCGTCAGGAGCTGCCGGTTCAGCGCAACCTGCGCTCGCGCCTGCTGTCGGCCGGACGCAGCTACCTGTTCAATCGGGTACTGGCCGAGCGGGTTGCCGCCGGTAGCTGGGATCGGGCGCTGGTGGGAGACCTGCTGGCGTTTACCGATAGCCGCAGCTTTTTCCCGGCAGGCGAAGCCGAGTGCGCCGACCCACGGCTGGCGCTGCTCGATCTGCATCCCACGGGGCCGCTCTGGGGCGCTGGGGAGTCGCCAGCAACAGGAGCGGTACAGGCGCTTGAGGCAGGGGCCGCTAGAGCGGAACCGTCAATCGCCAAGTGGCTCGCAGAAGCTGGAATGAAGCATGAGCGGCGCATTCTTCGCCTCCCCATTGGCGGCTTGTCGTGGCATTATCCCGAGCCTGACATTCTGCAACTTGAATTCGTCCTGCCGACCGGATGCTTCGCCACTGCTGTGGTGCGTGAACTGGTCAGCCTGGCAGGGCAGACGGACATTTGATGCGTATTCTGATCGCCAACGACGACGGGGTGTATGCGCCTGGGCTCGCCGCGCTTTATGACGCGCTGGCGGATTATGCCGAGTGCAAGGTAGTCGCCCCCATCCAGGACATGAGCGGTGCCAGCAGCGCGCTGACGCTGGACCGCCCGCTTCATCCAACGACCATGCCGAACGGTTTCATCGGTGTGAACGGCACGCCCACCGATTGCGTCCACCTGGGCATGAACGGGTTGCTCGACGAAGCGCCCGACATGGTGGTGTCCGGCATCAACATGGGCGCCAATCTGGGCGACGACGTGCTGTATTCCGGCACAGTCGCTGCGGCCATCGAAGGCCGCTTCACCGGCAGGCCGGCATTCGCCTTTTCGCTGGTGTCCCGGCTGCCCGACAACCTGCCGACCGCTGCGTATGTCGCACGTAAACTGATCGAACATCAGTCCTCGCTCGATCTACCGCCGCGTACCGTGCTGAGCGTCAACGTGCCCAACCTGCCGCTCGATCACATCCGTGGCATTCAGTTGACCCGGCTCGGCCACCGTAGCCGTGCCAAGCCACCGATCAAGCAGGCGAATCCGCGCGGAAAGGACGGCTACTGGATTTCGGTCGCCGGCGACGTCGAGGACGGCGGGCCGGGCACCGATTTCCATGCGGTGATGCAGGGGTACGTATCGATCACACCGTTGCAGCTCGATCGGACCTTCCACGAGGCCTTCAAGGGGCTCGATAACTGGCTGGAGGGCGTGCTGTGAACCATCGCGGACAAGACGACCTGCTGCGCCACGGCACCGGCATGACTTCGCAGCGCACCCGGGATCGCCTGATCCAGCGCCTGTATGAAGAGGGCCTGTCCGACCCCCGCGTGCTGGAAGTCATTAGACGCACGCCGCGCCATCTGTTCGTCGACGAGGCCCTGGCCCATCGCGCCTACGAAGATACCGCGCTTCCCATCGGTCACAACCAGACCATCTCGCAGCCCTTCATGGTCGCGCGCATGAGCGAGTTGCTGCTGGCTGACGGCCCTCTGGACAAGGTGCTGGAGATCGGTACCGGTTCCGGCTATCAGACTGCGGTGCTGGCACAACTGGTCGAACGCGTGTTTTCCGTCGAACGCATCCAGGCGCTGCAGGACCGGGCAAAAGAACGTCTGGTCGAACTCAAGTTGCGCAACGTGGTCTTTCGCTGGGGTGATGGTTGGGAAGGTTGGCCTGCGTTGGCTCCCTATAACGGCATCATCGTTACCGCGGCGGCAGCCGATGTGCCACAGGCCCTGCTCGATCAACTGGCTCCCGGTGGGCGGTTGGTGATTCCGGTCGGGGTTGGCGAAGTCCAGCAGTTGATGCTGATCATTCGAGAGGAAGACGGCTTTTCCCGCCACCTGCTGGACACCGTACGCTTCGTGCCGCTGCTCAATGGACCGGTAGTTTGATCTCAGCGGAAGGAAGCATGAAAAACGCGTTGTTGTTGTACGCCAAGGGCATGGCCATGGGTGCCGCTGATGTGGTCCCTGGCGTTTCGGGCGGAACGGTCGCCTTCATCACCGGCATCTATGATGAACTGTTACGCTCCATCGGTGCGGTGCCCAACGCGGTGGGCCCGCTGTTGCGCGGCCGTGTCGTCGAAGCGTGGCGTACGGCCAACGCGAGTTTTCTGCTGGTCCTGTTTGCCGGCATCCTGACCAGCGTACTCAGCCTGGCCAAGCTGATCACCTATCTGCTGGAACATCATCCAATACCCGTGTGGTCATTCTTTTTCGGTCTGATCCTCGTTTCGGTGCACCTGGTGGGCAAGGAAATCCGGCAACGCACGCTGTCACGGTTGGTCAGCCTGTGCCTGGGGATCGGCTTCGCCTACTGGATCACCGTCGCGGCACCGATGCAATGGAGCACCAGCAGCCTCAGCCTGTTCTTTGCCGGCGCCATCGCCATTTGCGCCATGATCCTGCCCGGTATTTCCGGCAGCTTCATTCTGGTACTGCTTGGCCTGTATCCGGTCGTGCTTGGCGCCGTCAAAGCGCTGGATCTGGGTATCATGCTGACGTTCGCCGCGGGATGCCTGGTCGGCCTGCTGAGTTTCGCCCGGCTGCTGAGCTGGGTCCTGCAACGCTGGCGTGACCTGACCCTGGCGTTTTTGACCGGCTTGATGCTCGGCTCGCTGAACAAGGTATGGCCGTGGAAGGAAACCCTGACCTGGCGCGTCGATTCCCACGGCCAACGTGTACCCGTACTCGAGCAGAACCTGCTGCCCGGGAACTACGGCGACCTGACCGGCCAGGACCCGCAGCTGTTGCTGGCCATCCTGTTGGCGGTGGCCGGCATCGCCCTCGTGCTCGGACTCGAATGGTTTGCCGGGCGGCGCCAGCCGCTGGCGGAAACGGTCTGAACAGTCTTGTTGATCAAAGGGAGCGAGCAGTGAAGCTCACAGCCGCCAAGCGATGGATAAGCACCTCGCCCGTTCGTTGCGCACTCGTCGCCGTTCTGGCTGCCACCCTGCTTGCCGGCTGTGCCAGTTCGCCGTCGGGGGGCGTGCATGTGGTGGACCGCAACAGCCGTGACCGGGTGACCAGCGGCCAGTACGTGGTCCAGCGTGGCGATACGTTATGGTCGATTGCCTTTCGCTTCGGCTGGGATTGGCGGGACCTCGCGCGACTCAATCGCATCAATCCGCCGCACGTCATTTATCCGGGACAGACGATTCGCTTCGGCGGGCAGCCACCCAGGACCGTAACCGCTCGTCCGACCCCGACGCCTTCGAAACCCCCGGTTGTCGTGACCACACCCGTCCCGACGCCGCCGCCGTTGAACAGGCCCAGCGTACCCGCGCCGAAGACGCCCGCCGCAACGACACCCGTCACGCCTGTGGCCCGCTCGGCAAGCGGCTGGGCGTGGCCTGCAGGCGGTACCGTGATCGGCCGATTCTCCTCAAACGGCAGTTTGAATAAAGGCATTGATATCGCCGGGGAATTAGGACAGCCTGTTTTAGCTGCTTCTGATGGGGCTGTTGTGTACGCCGGCAGTGGTTTACGGGGTTACGGCGAACTTGTGATCATCAAGCACAGCGATACCTATGTAAGTGCCTACGGTCACAACCGCAGGCTGCTGGTTCAGGAGGGTCAACAAGTCAAGGCTGGGCAGAGAATTGCCGAGATGGGATCGACTGGAACCGACCGGGTGAAGCTGCATTTTGAGATTCGCCGCCAAGGCAAACCTGTAGATCCCCTTCAATACCTGCCAAAGCGTTGATTTGTATTTTCCTGTTCCGGCACTAGGAGGGGCTTGAGCGATACCAGGGAGTGCGTGCCGCCCGAGCCTGTTGTCGAACTCAGAACAGGAAAACAATAATGGCTCTCAAAAAAGAAGTGCCGGAGTTTGACGTAGACGATGCCGTTCTACTCATGGAACCGTCCGCGGAGGTCGATCCACGCTGCGACATGCCTCGCGTCGGTTCGGCTGGCACCCGATCCAAGACCGCAACCGCCAAGCAACACAAGTTCATCGACTACACCCGGGCGCTTGACGCCACTCAGCTGTACCTCAACGAAATCGGATTTTCTCCCCTCCTGACTCCCGAGCAGGAGGTGCACTACGCACGTCTGGCGCAAAAGGGTGATCCGGCGGGGCGCAAGCGGATGATCGAAAGCAACCTGCGGCTCGTGGTGAAGATTGCCCGACGCTATGTAAACCGCGGATTGTCGTTGTTGGATCTGGTGGAGGAGGGCAACCTGGGATTGATACGGGCCGTTGAAAAGTTCGATCCCGAACGCGGTTTCCGCTTTTCCACCTACGCCACCTGGTGGATTCGACAGACCATCGAACGGGCGATCATGAATCAGACCCGTACCATTCGCCTGCCGATTCATGTGGTCAAGGAACTGAACGTCTATCTGCGCGCCGCGCGCGAACTGACCCAGAAACTCGACCATGAGCCCAGCCCGGAGGAAATCGCCCACCTGCTCGAGAAGCCGGTTGCCGAGGTCAAGCGGATGCTCGGGCTGAACGAGCGAGTGACCTCGGTGGATGTCTCGCTCGGACCGGATACCGACAAGACATTGCTCGATACCCTGACCGATGATCGGCCGAGCGACCCGTGCGATCTGCTGCTCGACGACGATCTGTCTGCGAGCATCGACCAATGGCTGTCGGATCTGACCGAGAAGCAGCGCGAGGTGGTCATCCGGCGCTTCGGTTTACGCGGCCACGAAAGCTGCACGCTCGAGGAGGTCGGGCAAGAAATCGGACTGACCCGCGAGCGGGTGCGGCAGATTCAGGTCGAGGCGCTCAAGCGTCTGCGCGAGATCCTCGAGCGTAACGGCCTGTCCAGCGACTCGCTGTTCAGGTAGCAGCCCATAACCCCTTGCCTCGCGGTAGGGGGTGATGCTGCCTTCAATCCTTACGCCTCTCACCCGCGGTTGCGCTTGATGCCAGGTAGCCCCCGTCGTCGTGGCCTTCAGGGCTTAACCCTGGCATCACCATCTTTTCCGATTCAGCTATCCAGTGCGTAAGCATTTGCTTACACGGTGTGTAAGCGAACGCTGAAAATCCGGTTGGGTGGACTGCTTTCCTGCCTGCATTACCTGCGTATGCCACTGTTTCCTTTGAATATTTAAAAAAAGTAAAACAGGCGTCCAAATGCCATCATGCATTTTCAGGAGTTGCCGTGGTCCGCTAAAGCCTTAATATCGCACCTGTGCTTAAGGACAAGCACAGCCGGCACGGATGTCGGTCGGGACCCACCGCTGGATGCGGTTCATCAGGACGATGAGCAGGAAACACAGGGAGTAGGGAAGGAGGCGGGCGGGGTTAAAACCCCGCCCCTTTTTTTTGCCTGCGATTTTCCGGTATGGCATCGATCCTGGCGAACGACTGCGGTGCGGGGCGGCCTAACGTTTGTTGACCCAACCACAGGAGTTCACCATGAACGGCAATGACTCGAACGCACCTAACCAACCCGGACAGGGCCAGGAAGACCCGATCAAACGGCGTCCAGACGAGGCCGATGAGGATCAACTCGACGAAGCGCTGGAAGAAACCTTCCCAGCCAGCGATCCGATTTCTCCCTGAGCCGATCGCGTCTTCAGCCTCGTTCGTCGTCGCTTTCCAGGCGTCGAAGCAGAGCGGGAAGCACCTGTTCGCGCAGCAGCGGCGCCAGAGGTATTTGCTGCTGCGCATGCGGATCAAGCCAGTCCAGGGCGTCGATCTCCGCCTGTGCCCTTACGTCGCCCGCCACGCGGCCGACGAACACATCGGCGTGCACCCAATGGTCGGGTTCGTTGGCCGCCCGCGACTGAAAATGCCCCAGTGACTGCAGCTGTGAAGGCCCGATCACCAGACCGAGCTCCTCCTGAAGTTCGCGGCCAAGGGTCTGCAGGGGCGTTTCCCCTTGCTCAGCCTTGCCGCCGGGCAGCATGAACAGGCGGGTGCCGCGCTTGCGCACGACCAGTACCCGGCCCGCTCCATCGAGCAGGCAGGCGGTAGCGATGTTCAGAACGTTTGTGGACATGTCTTTCTCGTGTCGTGGCATAGCGCAAGGAGCGTTTTGGTTCGGTTGTAGCGATGCAGGCGGGAGGCCAGCACCTCGGGCAACGCAGCGGGCTCGCTGAAACCCTGCCGTTGATAGAAAGCCGTCAGGTTCGGCTCGCAGAACAGCCACAGGGGGCCTCCACTGACGGAGACCGCCTGACTTACCAGCCGCCTCGCCAGACCCTCGTTGCGGTGTCCGGGCGCGACCAGCAATCCCGTCAGCCAATGCCCCTCGGCGATGCGGGTCAGGCACAGGCCTGCGACGATATCGGTGTGTCCGGCGACCCAACATTGCGCCCCGGCCGGCACGCGCATGTGGCTGCGATGGGCACGGTAGAACTTGTCGAGTAGCGCTCGGTATTCGAGCGGTAACTGGCGCAGCGGTATTTCGCACATGGGGGACCCTGACGGCAATGCGCATGGTAACCGAAACCTGCCGTCGCTGGCCTGGGGCGACGTTACCGTCGGATATGCCGGGTTTGCTCCGTTCATCCGTCCGCTGCAATCTTGGTCGTTGCACAGGTTCTTACGCAGCACAGCTCTCCAACAAGACATAACGATATGTTGGATCTACTGATCGTCGCGGCCTTCATGGTTTATGGGCTGGGTTCCGGGCTGCGGGCGCGCAGCAAGGCGTCCAGGAGCCTCGACGAGTATTTCCTCGCGGGCAGGACGATCAAGGGCTGGAAGGCGGGTTTTTCCATGGCGGCGACCCAATTCGCCGCCGATACGCCGCTGCTGGTGACGGGCCTGGTTGCGACCGCCGGCATTTTCGCCCTCTGGCGCCTGTGGATCTATGGCATCGCCTTCCTGTTGATGGCTTTCATCTTCGCTGTAGGCTGGCGCCGGGCCGGCGTGCTGACCGATGCCGAGCTGACCTGCGTGCGCTATAGCGGCAAGGGCGTTACTGCGCTGCGTCTGTTGAAGGCGATCTATTACGGCACGGTGATCAACTGCATCGTGCTGGCAATGGTGCTGGTCGCCGCCATCCGCATCGCCGAGATTTTCCTGCCCTGGCACCTGTGGTTGCCTGATGGGCTCTACATGCCCATCGTTCATTTCGTAGCCGACAGCGGTATTCGCCTGGGCGCCAGCATCACCGGACTGGACCCGGCGATGACGAGCGCCAACCAGCTGATATCCATCCTCCTGATCCTCGCGTTTACCGCGATGTACTCGATCACCGGAGGATTGCGCGCGGTGGTCCAGACCGATGTGATGCAGTTCAGCCTGGCGATGATCGGCACGCTGCTTTATGCCTGGTACGTCGTGGATGCCGCCGGCGGGTTGGGTGGGCTGTCCGATCGCCTTGTCGAACTGTACGGCATCGAACAGGCCGGCAAGATGCTGTCTTTCGGGCCGCCGACCAGCACTGGCGAGGCCTTGATGCCGTTTCTGGTAATCATTGGGCTGCAATGGCTGTTCCAGATGAATTCCGATGGCACGGGCTACCTTGCCCAGCGCAGCATGGCCTGCCCGACCGATCGTGACGCTCGAATCGCCGCACTGGTGTTCATCTGGTCACAGATTTTTCTGCGCAGCCTGTTCTGGATGGCGATCGCGATAGGGCTGCTCGTCCTGTATCCGTTCGCGCCGGGAGACATGGCGAACGAGGGTTTTATCGCCGGGCGCGAGGCACTGTTCGTGCAGGGCATCGACGACCTGCTGCCATCGGGCGCGCGCGGCCTGATGCTGGTGGGTTTGCTGGCGGCACTGGCTTCCACTGTCGATACCCACCTCAACTGGGGCGCGTCCTACTGGAGTAACGATGTCTACGCCGGCGTCTTCGCACCGCAGGTGCTCAAGCGCAAACCTCGGAATCGAGAGCTGGTGGCCGTGGCGCGGTTGGCGAACGTCCTGATCCTGATTATCGCGATGATCATCATGGCCAACCTGGGTTCGATCCAGACCGCCTGGTTCATTTCGCTGCTGTTCGGCGCGGGAATGGGATCGGTGCTGGTGCTACGGTGGCTTTGGGAGCGCATCAACCTGTATTCGGAGCTTACCGCGATGGCCATGTCGCTGATCACCGCGCCGTTGCTGCTGGTCTATCTGGGCATCGATCCGGAGCGTGAGTGGGTGCGTCTCAGCATCATGGCGGTTGTTACCACCAGCGCCGCCATCCTGGTCACCTTCGTCACGCCAGCGACCGACGATGCGACGCTCAAGCGCTTCTATCGGCGGGTGCGCCCCTTTGGCTTCTGGAAGCACGCGGCCATGCTCAACGGGGTCGATGCAGCGGTGCCGGTCAAGGCCTTGCGCACTCGGCTGCTCGCCGTGACCGTGACGGCCGTTTCGCTGTTTGCGATGTTGCTCGGCGCCGGCCGTTTGATGTTCCTGCCGCCTGATGGCAGTGCCCTGATCGGCGGGTCGTGCCTGGCCCTCGGCCTGTTGCTGGTGCCGGTGTGGTTGCGGATTGCGATGGGCAGGGCGCTTGATACCGATCCGGAAGACGAGCCCCTGCCGGACACGTCACGCGTGAGATGAAGATGTGTCTGACCGTCAGCGGCGCGCATGCGATAAACGCGCATTACGCAAGACCGTTTCGTTAGTTGCCCGATAACGCGTGCGGCATGTCCGGATGGATAACAGACGATACGGAAAATCGCCGTTGCAGCGTGTACTGACGAAGCGGCTGGCAAAACAAAAAATCTCGTAAAAATAATAACTTGCCAGCTGTACTTAAAATAAAGTGAACAGTCTAGTTGTGCTCGTGTCACTACTAATGCGCATCGCGTAAGCCAGTGCGTATTCCGCCATAGCTAGTAAGAACAAGAGGTGTTGTGTCATGAACCGACTTTTCAAAACTTCCCTCCTGGTCGCCGCCATGCTTCCCGCTTTCGCAGTTGCCGCTCCGGTAGCCGGCGATCGAGAAGTGACTCTGAGCGGTGCGGGCAGTAGTGACAAGGACTTCGACGATACAGTGTTCTCCGTACAGGGTAGTTGGGGTACTTATCTGGATGACGCTTCCATGTGGGGCATCCGGCAAACGGTAAACGCGCGAGACTCGGAAGGCGAAAGCGTCCAGTTCGACGGTTCGACCCGGGTGTTCTACGACTATCACTTCGGTAGCGGCAACACCCGCCCGTTCGTGGGTCTGAGCGTCGGTGGGCTCTATGGCGAGGAGGTTGATGAAACCTTCATGGGGGGGCCTGAAATCGGTATCAAACACTGGGTCCAGGACAAAACCTTCATTACCGCGATGGCTGAATATCAGTTCCTGTTCAAGAGCGGGAGCGATGCCCGGGATCGTTACGATGATGGTGCGTTCTTCTACAGCGTGGGTATTGGCTACAACTACTGAGGTTGGCGAGTGCGGTGTCTTGCGGCATCGCACTCGTTCTCTTGTTTCGCTTGTCCGCCAGACTCGGTATGGCCGTGGCAGTTCGATCAGTTCTCCGTCAACTGCTTGAGAAAGTTCTTCAATGCCAACCCGGGATCGTCATCTTCCGAAGTAATCATGCGAATCCCCCATTGACTGAGAATCTCCTCCTGCACCGGATTGGGCTTATGTGAAAAGACATACGAAATCGGCCGAACGCCGAGGGTCTCGTGCTCGTTCCACATCTTTGATAGTTTGTAGAACAACAATCGAATGTTGGTATCCGAAAGGCTGTAGCCGATAAACAATACGGCCTTGCTCAAGGTGTCGGCGCGCAACTTGATATCCAGCGGCGTTTCAAACTGCAACCGCTCGTAATAACTGGTTTCGTCGAGGACAATCGAGTCGTCATCATCGAAGTCCCCGTGAAACTTGACGATCTGGCGGATGCCGTCGCGGGCCTTGACCAGGTCACTGGCATTGGCAATCTTGATGTAGCTGACGCCGTGCGCGTCATGGGCGTTTTCGAGCCAGCGGTCGTAATTGGTCGTGTAGATGGCGGGAAAACGTCCCTGTACGATCAGACGGTGGATTTCCGAATCGCGGATTTCGATGCTCTTGTGCCACTCCCGGTCCATCCAGCTGCGCAAGGGGCCGATATTGCCCTTCTTGATGCGGTAGTACTCGGCCAGGGACAGGAAGTTGCCGTAGGTGTCGAAGACGTCCGGATCGTAATCGAGCTGCAGCGCGATTTCATCGATCAGATCGCGCCAGGGCGGTAACCCAATATTGGCCGACACGCCGGAACCGACGAAAAGGATCAGACGGTCCTGCCGGTACGCCTCTAGAAGCTTCTGCATCGACTACCTCTCAACTCGCGCGCAGGTGAGTCAGGAATGCGTCCATGGCCCGCTTGCGCGTAGACAGGTCGTTATGCGCACCCCCCAATTCGGCGAAGGTGGCGTCATAGCCGTCCGGGACGAACACGTTATCCCACTCGAAACCCTCGTCGCCCGCCGGCGCGCGGGAAATCCTGCCGGCGACTTCGCCTTTGAAGAAATGCCGCTTGCGACCGTCGCAGTATCCGATCAGCGTGCGCGCCACGGCCGAAGGGTCTTCCAGGTTGCCGATCAGCTCGGAGAAGCGCACCGCGTGCAAGCGGTCCCAGAATGCTTGGGTCAGGCCACCGGGAAAACCGTTCAGGCTATTGATGAACAACCCTGAATGTTCGACGAATACCGGCTTGCCTATCAGCTTGAAGGCATGCAGCAGCTTGTCGCTGACCAACCGATGCAGGTCCTCGGTCTGGGTTTCCACGATCCGGACCGGGAAGTGAACGATCTCGATGCCGCTCTGCCCTAGAAATTCCGTGGCATCTCGTACCTTCTGCTCGTTGACCGAGGCAAAGCGGATCTTCATCTCAACCACCTGGCTGCGCTGTTCGGACTTCGAAACCGCGGGACGTACATCGTGACCCACACAGCTATGACGCAGCGACAGGCTCAGGGTTCGCCGGTCAGGCGGTCGGGTCGCTTGCCGGCAGGTTTGCCGCGCCGGGGCAGGATCGCTGCCCGGCCTGGAGAATGCGCTGCGCAGGAACCCGTAACTGCACCAGTAGGTACTCGGCGAACCGCGCCGTATAGGGTTGCCGTGCAATGGCCTGTTCCATGCATTCGAGCCAGGCATCGCGCTCGGCTTGTCCCACCGGCCAGCGCGTGTGGAACTGCGGGATGTTGATGCTGCCGTATCGTTCAGCGTAGCGGCGCGGACCGCCCAGCCAGCCACAGAGAAACGCGGCCAGTCGTTTGTGCGAGTCTTCCAGGTCCTGGGGATAAAGACGGCGGACACACGTGGCTGCCGGCGATTGGTCCATGATCCGATAGAAGTCGACGACCAACCGCTCGATACCGGCTTCGCCGCCGGCTGCCTGAAATGAAGCGTCGCCGACGCCAAACGGAACCGTGTCGGTCGTGTGCATCCCTGGACCCTGAATGGAGGCGCCTGGCGCCGCGGGGATTGATCCAGCGCAAGGGTTCGAACCCTTGCGGTCAAGCGCGGCTGGGGGGTGGTCTATGCTGTCTGTCACAGTCGACGGAGGTCTCACAATGCGTAATATCCTTCTAGCTTATGACGGTTCTGACAACGCCAAGCGTGCGCTGCAGTACATCATCGATTTCGCCATCGATGCGCCCAAGCCGCCCCAGGTACACGTGCTGAATGTGCAGCAGGAACCGGTGCTGTACGGCGAGTTCGTGACCGCGGATACGGTCGAGGAGCTGAACAAGAGCTTTCTCGACAAATCGCACCGTACGCTCGCCGAAGCCGCCACTGCTCTGCAAGCGGCCGGGATCGCGCACCACACCCATGCGATCCTGGGCAATGTCGCCGAGCAGGTGAACAATGCGGTCCAGCAGTTCGGGTGCGACACGGTGGTGATGGGGACCCGCGGCCTGGGAAGTTTCACCGGCATGCTGATGGGGTCGGTGGCCAATCGCGTGGTTCACGAGGTCTCGGTGCCGGTGCTTCTGGTCAAGTAACCGGTACCGAGGGGCGGGCGGTGGTCAATCCGACTTGCCCTTGAGCAGATCGCCCAGGTTGGCGAAGGCCTTGAAGGTTTCCTTCGGTCCAAGGTCGCCACCTGGCCTGGCTTCGGCGTGGTACTGATTGTCCGTATAGCGCGAGTGCTCGTTGTCGTGGCAATACAGGCAGAGCAGCTCCCAGTTCGAACCGTCCTCTGGATTGTTGTCGTGGTTATGGTCCTTGTGGTGGACCGTCAGCTCGCTCAGGCGCTTGCCTGAGAATTCCCTGGCGCAACGCCCGCACACCCAGGGGTACATCTTCAGTGCCTTTTCGCGATAGCCCTGTTCGCGCTGTGCGTAAGGCGTGTTCGGTTTGTTCGTGCTCATCGCTTTCTGTGTCCTGTCAGCCTGCGAGCCCGACGTAGACGTTCTGCACGTCGTCATGGGCATCGATTGCGCTAAGGAAGGCTTCCACCTCCTCGAGCTGTGCGTCGGTCAGCGTCGTCACCGGATTCTTCGGACGATAGCCGAGCTGCGCCGACTGCACGGTGAACCCCTGCTCGGGCAGCGCACGGCAGACCACATCCATGTCCGTGGCGTCACTGATGAACAATGTGGCGCCTTCTTCGGCGGCTTCGAAATCCTGTGCGCCGGCCTCGATCGCGGCCAATTCCGGATCCGCTTCCGGAGATGCCGGCGCCGCTTCGATCATGCCGCAGTGGTCGAAGTCCCATGCCACCGAGCCGGACGCCCCGAGCTGGCCCTTGCGAAACAGCACGCGAATCTCGGCAACGGTGCGGTTGACGTTATCGGTCAGGCATTCGACGATCACCGGCACCTGATGTGGGGCGAACCCTTCATAGGTGGTGCGCTCGTAGTTGACGCTTTCGCCGAGCAGGCCGGCGCCTTTCTTGATGGCTCTCTCCAGCGTTTCGCGGGGCATCGAGGCCTTCTTGGCCTGCTCGACGACCAGGCGCAGGCGAGGGTTCATGTCCGGGTCGGAACCGCTGCGGGCCGCGATCATGATTTCCTTGGACAGCTTGCCGAAGGTGCGTCCCTTCGCGTTGGCTGCCGCTTCCTTATGTTTCGCTTTCCACTGTGCGCCCATGGTTACTCTCGATGTGTACGGATGAAGGCTGTACGCCGCTAGGGGCCGATTCTAGCCGTTGTCGCCGATACAGGCACGGCCCGGCATGGCTGTTTGTCGGCGACAGGATAGTCGGTCGTGCGGCACGCGGTGTCGACTGTATGGTCGTTTTGCCTGCTCGCTGTATGAGTGCGCCGGTGGCGCGCACGGGCTTTAATGAGTCCTTTGCCTGCGGAGAGTCTGCCATGTCGCCCAAGGACCTGCTGCTGGCCCTGGTCGTGATCGTCGTCTGGGGTATGAATTTCGTGGTCATCAAGATCGGGCTGGACGATATTCCGCCGATGCTGCTCGGTGCGCTGCGGTTCATGCTGGCGGCATTCCCCGCCATTCTTTTCATCAAGCGACCGCAGATGCCGCTGCGCTGGCTGTTTGCCTATGGCGCCACCATCTCGCTGGGACAGTTCGCCTTTCTGTTCTCGGCGATGAAGGTGGGCATGCCGGCCGGGTTGGCGTCGCTGGTGCTGCAATCGCAAGCATTCTTTACATTGTTCTTCGCGGCGTTGTTTCTCGGTGAACGGCTGCGAGCCAGCAACCTGATCGGACTGCTCATCGCCGCGGGCGGGCTGCTACTGATCGGCATGCAGGGCGACCGCAGTATGACCCTGGCCGGTTTCGTGCTGACCATCTGTGCAGCGTCGATGTGGGCGTTGGGCAATATCGTCACGCGCAAGGTCGGCAAGGTGAATCTGGTTGGGCTGGTGGTGTGGGGCAGCCTGATTCCGCCGATTCCGTTCCTTTTCCTGTCCTGGCTGCTGGAGGGCCCGCAGGTGATCGAAAGCGCGCTGCGTGGATTCGGGCTGAACGCCTTGCTGGTGCTGATCTACCTGGCCTTCGGCGCGACCATCCTGGGCTATGGTTTGTGGAGTCGGCTGCTGTCGCGTTACCCGGCCAACACCGTCGCGCCGTTCTCGTTGCTGGTGCCGGTGGTGGGGCTGACCTCGGCCGCGCTGCTGCTCGATGAGCACCTGGGTGTATTGCAGGCCGTGGGCGCGCTGCTGGTGATGCTGGGGCTGATGATCAACGTGGCCGGCGTCTGGCTGATAGGCCGCTTGCGCATGGCGTTCGGTGGGTCCCCCGCTTGATGCAAAGTGCCCCGCACCGAAAGCCGGGCGGGGCGCAAGTCACCTGATGTCAGCGGGCTGCGTGACTGCCCAGCAAGGACTCGCCGCTGGCTTTCTCTCGTTTGGCCAGGCGCTTTTGCTGCGCGGTTTTCTGCGGTTTCTTTTTCGCGTTCTTCTTTGAATCCATGCCTTTGCTCATGGTGTCGCCTCGCGGATCGATGGCTGGGTTGTGCATCCCTGCGTGGTCTGCAATGAGCCCGTGCACCACGGAATGGGCGTGGATATCAGTATAGAAGCGGGTCGAAATTCTGCTGGGGCTTCGGCGCAATGGCGGCACGGTTTACCGTTCTTTCCATCCGTTCGAGGTGTCAGACCTGACCCGACTGGATCACGCGTCCGAGCGCCGCACCTGAACGTTGGGTGTTTCGCACGCCGATCAGTGGCAAGAGCCTCGACGCCCGAGTCTGTGACCCGGCTTAGAACAGGCTGCCCTGGTCGCGCCGGAACCGCCTCGAATCGAGTTGCTGGCCCAAGCGCTTGCGATACTCCATGGCCAGCGGCTGAAGTTCAGCCAGTTGGGCCAGTTCGTCGTCGCTGGCGGTGCCGTTGACGACGCTTTGCCATAGATGCGCGACGCTGACGGTCGGGTAGGGCCGGTCGATCAGCTGTAGCGCGGCGCCCGGCGCGATCTCGCCGGCTTCGAGGGTGCGGTACAACCAGCCGATCCTGGCGCTGCTGGCCAGCTGTCGTGCCAGGCCTCGCGCGTTGTGGCGACGGTCGAGATTGGCGCATGGCGAACGCGGCTGGCTCACTTCGATAATGGCATCGCCCCAACGAAAGCGATCCCCGATGCACACCTGCGCCTCATCGAGGCCGCAGGTGGACAGGTTTTCACCGAAGGCAGCCGGACCGAGTTGCCGAAGGTGCGGATAGGCTCTGCGCCAATGACCGTAATGTTCGGCGGGGTAGTGGCAAAGGCTGCGATCCGGCCCACCGTGGTAGCGACGATCAGCGACCCGGTCCCCGGCCAGGCCCGCGAAATCCAGCCAGACTGGCGCCGCTGCCAACTGCTTGTCGATGGCCGATGGTTTTCCAGTGCCGGGCAGCGGCACTAACCGGTCCCGCAGGAAAGGACCTTCGACCGGCCATTGCATGGGCTGTGCCCGAGGCGGATATCGGTTCATGGCCTAGCGCTTCAAGCGTCCCTGAGACGGGCCAGTTCGCGGCGAACCATCGCCGCATATTCCGGCGGACTGAGCAGATACAACTGGCTGGCGACCCAGGCCAGCCAGCGTGCGCCCAGCGCGGATTGCTGTTCGAGCAACCGGCGTGCTTCGGCGGTCGCACGCTCGGCATGTTGCTGGTGAAATTCCGACCGCTTCATCTGGCTTCGCTCCTGACTGAACGGCGATTCTAATCGAGGCAGCTGACCGTGCACCTGGTGGTCTTGGTAAAGCGGACAAGCCGCGCTAGGCTCGCTGTTTCGTCACAGCGAGAGCGACCATGCCGCGGCCCGTTAATTTCAAGGACAAGATATCCCGTCAGCGGCCTTACGGGCAGGTAGAGCCTGGCCTCAAGGCGTCCGAGGGCGATCTGTCGCTGGTCATCGATCAACTGGAAAGCGACCGTGGGCGCATCATTCATTCAGCGGCCGTTCGAAGGTTGCAGCAGAAGACTCAGGTCTTTCCGCTGGAGCGTAACGCGGCGGTGCGCAGCCGTCTGACACATTCCCTGGAAGTCCAGCAGACAGGTCGCTTCATCGTTCGCACGCTGTACAAGCAGCTCGGCGACAAGGCGGGAGACTATGGGTTGGATTTGCTCGAGGGGGCGCTGGAAAGTCTGGTGGAGATGGCCTGCCTGATGCACGACATCGGCAATCCACCGTTCGGTCACTTTGGCGAGTTTGCCATCAGCGAGTGGTTCGGCCGCAAGCTCGAAGCGCTATTCGAGGCCGCCGTCCCGTTGGAGCAGGGCGATGACGCGTTGCGCAGCCGGATGCTCGCGGACCTCAAGCAGTTCGAAGGCAATGCTCAGGCAATCCGGCTGGTGGTCAGCCTGCTGCGGTTGAACCTGACGTACACCCAGACGGCCGGTCTGCTCAAGTATGTTCGTGCCGCTTATGCACCCAGGCCGGCGAAGGGCACGCCTGGGGCCTACCTGAACAAGAAGCCAGGTTTCTATCTGTCCGAGGAGGTTTTCATCACCGATCTGCGTGCCGCTCTGGACCTGCAGCCAGGGGCGCGCCATCCGGTTGCCTACATCATGGAGGCGGCGGACGATATCGCCTATTGCCTGGCGGATATCGAGGACTCGGTAGAAAAAGGCATTTTCACCATCAAGCAATTGGCTCAACTGCTGCTGGCCAAGTTCGCCGAGCACGGTTCGCTGGACGCGCCGATCGCGCCAACTGGTCGCAGCTTCCGCAGCATGGTGGCGTATGCCGAATCCCGCGCACAGAAGGAACCCATCAACAAGGTTGGCGAATTCTTCATCTGGCTGCGAGTGATCATGGTCCATCCGCTCGTGCAGCACGCCGCTCAACAGTTCATCGAGCACATCGAGGCGGTGTACCACGGTACCCTGGACCGGGCGCTGCTCGAAGATGCCAGCCTGGCCAACGCCATCGTACAGACCTTCAAGGATGTGGCGATGGATCGGGTCTTCTGTCACCGCGAGGTGGAAACGCTCCAGTTACAGGGCTATCGAATTCTCCAGGGCCTGCTCGACAGCTACGCGCCGCTGCTGCGCGTCGCACCGCAGACCTTCCAGGCGCTGACCGCCGGCGAGTGTCGCAGCGAGCCGCATCTGCAGATGCTTGCGCGACGACTGCCCAGCCAACTGATCAAGGCCTATCACGAAGCGATGAACGCGCACCCCGAGGGTTCGCCGGACCAGCCGCTTTGGGAGTTCTATTATCGCTGCCGCATGCTGCAGGATTTCGTCAGCGGCATGACCGACCAGCTGGCGCAGGATGAATACCGCATCCTGTCCGCCCTGTAACGCGGCCCGCTGCGCCAAGTTGGTTCATTGTCGCCGTTTCGCTGGTACAGACTTTGCAGTCGTTTGGTGCGCGTGTTGCCGCCGTTGCCCTCAAATGGCGCGGCGTCCGCGTGCTGAAAAAGCGGCGGCTGCGCGAGGTCCTTGAATTTCAAGGGGGAGAGATCATCGCGTTCGATGTGCTCGTCCAGCCGTCCGCTCCAGGCTATGGCAAGTCTCGCCCGCAAGATGACGCATGATGGTGCGTATAGGGGTGAGACTGGCCGTTTTGGTGCGTTTCACAGCAGGATGCAGTAGATGGAAAACCCGAGCAGTGCGGTGGAAGTGTTGGTTCACGGCGCCAACACGTTGTTTATCCTCATGGGCGCGGTCATGGTGCTGGCCATGCACGCAGGCTTCGCGTTTCTCGAAGTCGGTACGGTGCGCTTGAAAAACCAAGTCAATGCGTTGTCGAAGATCATCGCGGATTTCGCTGTTTCGACCTTGGCCTATTTTTTCGTCGGCTATTGGATCGCCTATGGTGTGACCTTCATCCAGCCGGCTGACCAGTTGGTCATCGACAACGGCTACTCACTGGTGAAGTTCTTCTTTTTGCTGACCTTCGCCGCCGCGATACCGGCGATCATCTCCGGCGGCATCGCCGAGCGGGCGCGTTTCGGCCCGCAGCTGTGCGCGACCTTGCTGATCGTGGCGTTTATCTATCCGTTCTTCGAAGGGATGATGTGGAACGGCAATTTCGGTGTGCAAGCCTGGCTCGAAGGTCGCTTCGGCGCGCCATTCCATGACTTCGCCGGTTCGGTGGTGGTGCATGGAGTGGGGGGTTGGCTGGCGCTTGGTGCGGTCATCCTGCTGGGGCGACGCAACGGGCGTTATCGCGACGGGCGGGTGGTGGCCTTCGCGCCATCCAATATCCCGTTCCTCGCGCTGGGCTCATGGATTCTCATCGTCGGCTGGTTTGGCTTCAACGTGATGAGTGCGCAAACGCTCGAAGGCGTCAGCGGGCTGGTGGCGATCAATTCCCTCATGGCGATGGTTGGCGGGACCGCCGCGGCGTGGGCGGTCGGACGCAACGATCCCGGCTTCCTGCATAACGGACCCTTGGCCGGCCTGGTCGCGGTCTGCGCGGGCTCAGATGTCATGCACCCGATTGGTGCGCTGGCGACCGGCGTGGTGGCCGGTGCCTTGTTCGTCTGGACGTTCACCGCCGCACAGAACACCTGGAAGATCGATGACGTGCTCGGCGTGTGGCCGCTGCATGGCCTGTGCGGCGTATGGGGCGGCCTGGCCTGCGGCATTTTCGGCCAGCAGGCGATGGGTGGCCTGGGTGGCGTCAGCCTGGTCAGCCAGTTGATCGGCTCGGCGCTCGGCGTTCTGGTTGCCCTGGCGGGCGGCTTGCTGGTGTATGGCCTGCTCAAAGCGGTCATCGGGATTCGTCTGAGTCAGGAGGACGAGTTCAACGGCGCAGACCTGTCCATCCATCGGATCGGTGCCCTGAGCCACGATTGAGCGACGCGCAACGTGCGGGCTGGCAATCGCGCTCGCCCGCGCCTCGCGACGAATGCGTGCCCCCGCTGCCCTTGCATACGCCGAGCGGGCCAGGCCGGCTCAATCGGCGGTGGGCTTCATGCCGCCATAGGCCCGCAGGAACAGAGCGACGCAGTCCTCGACGTGCCTGGCCGCCTGCTGCGCATCGGGCTGTGGCGCGTAGCCGATCAGCAAACGGAAATGCGCGGCGCCCTTGATCAGCGAGCAAAAGTGCTCTGCAGCACGCATGGGCTCGCTCGTACTGAGTAGCCCGCGCTGGTTCGCCTGGATCAGCAACTGTTCGAGATCCAGCAGCAGGCGCTGCGGCCCTACGTCGAAAAACATCCGTGACAGGGCCGGATTCTGCGTCGCCATGGCCACCATCACGCGGTGCAAGCCAATGGACTCGGGGCTGTTCACAAGGGCCTGGAACGCATGGCCGATGTTCAGCAGAACCTGTTCTATCGAGCAACCGGCCTCAAGTACGAACAGTCGGCGCGGCAGTCGTGTCTCGCAGGTTATTTTCACCGCTTCGCCGAACAGCGCTTCCTTGTCCTTGAAGTGACTGTAGAGCGTGAGCTTCGAAACGCCCGCTTCGGCGGCGATGGCGTCCATGCTGCTGCCCTCGTAGCCATTGCTGAGAAACAGCTCCCGAGCGGCCGAAAGAATGGCTTCGCGCTTGGCGAGATCCTTCGGACGCCCCGGGCCAGAAGATGTTGAGGGGATTTCTGTCATGGGTGTTTTTAATACTAGACTGGTGAGTTCGGTATTTTTACTATACCGGCCAGTATAAGTATTAGAACCCGTCTTGCGACAGAGAGAGATTCAACGTGTCCCGACATGTCCTGCCTTTCCTCGGCGCCATCGCCGTCGCCTTGCTTGCCGGTTGTGGCAACGGCGAGCCCGAACCGCTCTCTGCACGGCCGGTGATGGTGATACAGCCTGAACCGGCGAGCCAGGCGGTCGAGCGTTATCCGGGTGAGGTGCATGCGCGCTACGAGCCGGAACTGGCGTTCCGTATCGGCGGGAAAGTGACCGAGCGCATGGTTGAAGTCGGCGAGCGGGTGCGCAAGGACCAGCCGCTGGCCAAACTCGATCCGCAGGACGTGCGCCTGCAACTCGAGGGTATCCGCGCCCAGGTGACGGCCGCCGAAGCCAATCTGCGGGTCGCTCGCGCCGAACATGAGCGCTACAAGACGCTGATGGGCCGGCAATTGGTCAGCCGTTCGCAGTTCGATGCCTCCGAAAACGCCTATCGCTCGGCCGAGGCACGCCTGAAACAGGCGCGCGCCGAGTTCGATGTGGCCAGCAACCAGGTCGATTACGCGACCTTGCGCGCGACCCGCGACGGGGTCATCGCAAGGCGTCTGGTGGAGGTTGGGCAGGTGGTCGCAGCCGGCCAGACGGCGTTCGTTCTTGCCGCGGACGGTGAGCGTGAGGTCGCGATCAACCTGCCCGAGCAAGCGCTGGATCGCCATTCGGTCGGCCAGGACGTGTCGGTGGAAATATGGTCGCAACCGGGCAAGCAGTACCCTGGCAGGATTCGTGAACTGTCACCGGCGGCTGACGCGCAATCGCGTACCTACTCGGCGCGAGTCGCGTTCACTGACGCCGAGGTGTCCGCCGAGCTGGGCCAGAGCGCGCTGGTGTCGATTCGCAGCAACGGGGCCGTGCCTCTGGCCGTCCCGCTCTCGGCAGTGACCGCCGAGCAGGGAGAGGCGTTCGTGTGGCGCATCAGGCGTGATGCCACGCTGGAGCGCGTAGCCGTGCGGACCGGGGCTTTCGGCGACACGCTGGTCCCGGTGCTCGAAGGGCTGCGAGCTGACGACTGGGTCGTGCTGGCTGGCGTACAGATGCTCCATGAGAACCAGACGGTGAGGGCGGTCGATCGCGATAATCGCCCGGTCGTGCTGGCGGCCCAGGAGTGATCGGGATGCGCTTCAATCTTTCAGCCTGGGCGCTGGGCAACCGGCAGATCGTCATCTATCTGATGCTGCTGATGGGCGTCGTGGGCGCGCTTTCCTACAGCAAGCTGGGCCAGAGCGAAGACCCACCGTTTACCTTCAAGGCGATGGTGATTCAGACCCAATGGCCGGGCGCCACCGCGGAGGAAGTCTCCCGGCAGGTGACCGAGCGCATCGAGAAGAAACTGATGGAAACCGGCGAGTACGAGCGGATCGTATCCTTCTCGCGTCCGGGCGAATCCAACGTGACGTTCATGGCCCGTGATTCGTTGCGCTCCGAAGACATCCCCAACCTGTGGTACCAGCTGCGCAAGAAGGTCGGTGACATCCGTCACACCTTGCCTGCGGGCGTGCAGGGCCCGTTCTTCAACGACGAGTTCGGCACGACCTTCGGCAACATCTATGCCCTGACGGGCAAGGGCTTTGACTACGCGGTACTCAAGGACTACGCCGACCGCATCCAGCTGCAACTGCAACGGGTGAAGAATGTCGGCAAGGTCGAACTGATCGGCCTGCAGGACGAGAAAATCTGGATCGAGCTGTCGAACGTCAAACTGGCGAACCTGGGCGTGCCGCTGGAAGCGGTCAGGCAGGCGCTCGAAGCCCAGAACACGGTGATGCCGGCGGGCTTCGTCGAAGGGCCCAGCGAACGCGTCCGGCTGCGCGTTACGGGCAGCTTCGAAACGGTTGCGCAGATCCGCGATTTTCCGATCCGGGTCGCGGGCAACACCTTCCGTATCGGCGACGTGGCCGAGGTTCACCGGGGCTTCAACGATCCGCCATCACCCCGCATGCGCTTCATGGGCGAGCCCGCCATCGGGCTGGCCGTTTCGATGAAAGCCGGTGGTGACATCCTCATGCTGGGCCAAGCGCTGGAAGACGAGTTCGCTCGGCTGCAGCAGGAACTGCCCGCCGGCATGGAACTGCGCAAAGTCTCCGACCAGCCCGCGGCGGTGAAAACCAGTGTCGGTGAGTTCGTGCAGGTGCTGATCGAGGCGCTGGCAATCGTCTTGCTGGTGAGCTTCTTTTCGCTCGGCGTGCGCACCGGCCTGGTGGTGGCCTTGTCGATCCCGCTGGTACTGGCGATGACGTTCGCCGCCATGCATTACCTGGATATCGGCCTGCACAAGATTTCCCTCGGCGCACTGGTGCTGGCGCTCGGGCTGTTGGTGGACGATGCGATCATCGCCGTGGAGATGATGGCGATCAAGATGGAACAGGGCTTCGACCGGCTCAAGGCGGCGAGCTATGCCTGGACCAGCACAGCCTTTCCAATGCTCACCGGGACGCTGATCACGGCGGCGGGCTTCTTGCCCATTGCCACGGCGCAATCGAGTACCGGTGAATACACCCGATCGATTTTCCAGGTGGTGACCATCGCGCTGGTGGCCTCCTGGATCGCCGCGGTCATGTTCGTCCCGCTATTGGGCGCCAAGCTGCTGCCGGATCTGGCCAAGCGACACGCGCAGAAGCACGGCGGCAGTGACAAAGGCCACGACCCCTATTCGACGCCGTTCTACCAGAGGGTGAGACGGCTTATTCAGTTCTGCGTGCGTCGCCGTAAGACGGTGATCGTGCTGACACTGTTGCTCTTCGTCGGCGCGATCGGTCTGTTCCGCGTCGTGCCGCAACAGTTTTTTCCGGCCTCGGGGCGTCTGGAATTGATGGTCGACCTGAAGCTCGCCGAGGGCGTTTCGCTCAAGGCCACCGAAGCGCAGGTCCATCGCCTGGAAGAAATGCTCAAGGCACGCGTCGGCATCGACAATTATGTGGCCTACATCGGCAATGGTTCGCCGCGTTTCTACCTGCCCCTGGATCAGCAATTGCCCGCGACCAGTTTCGCCCAGGTGGTGGTCCTGGCGAAAAGCATCGAGGACCGCGAAGCCCTGCGCAGTTGGCTGATCGAGCGGCTGAGAGACGATTTCCCCACGCTGCGCGGGCGTGTCAGTCGACTGGAAAACGGACCGCCCGTGGGCTACCCGGTGCAGTTCCGCGTGACCGGCGAGCACATCGACGTGGTGCGGGGATTGGCACGCCAAGTCGCGGCCAAGGTGCGCGAGAACCCCTACGTGGCGAACGTGCACCTGGACTGGCAGGAGCCGAGCAAGGTGGTCTCGCTGAATGTCGATCAGGACCGTGCCCGCGCCCTGGGGGTGACCACCGTCGAGTTGGCAGGCTTCCTCCAGCGGACGTTTATCGGTACGGCTGCTGGCCAATTTCGGGAAGACAACGAGCTGATCGAAATTTCGCTGCGCGGGACCGCGCAGGAGCGCGAAATGCTGTCGAGGTTGCCGAGCCTGGCGATTCCCACCGCCAGCGGTCGCAGCGTGCCGTTGTCCCAGGTCGCCACGCTGGAGTATGGCTTCGAGGAAGGTGTCATCTGGCACCGCAATCGCCTGCCGACGGTTACGGTGCGTGCCGATATCTACGGCGATCAGCAGCCCGCCTCGTTGGTGCAGCAGATCGAACCGACCCTGGCCGAGATTCGCGATGCGCTTCCCAGCGGCTACCTGCTGGAAGTGGGCGGGACGGTCGAGGATTCCAGCCGGGGGCAGGCATCGGTCAATGCGGGCATGCCGCTGTTCGTCATCGTGGTGGTCAGCCTGTTGATGCTGCAGCTCAAGAGCTTTTCGCGCGCGACCATGGTCTTTCTCACCGCGCCCCTGGGGTTGATCGGCGTTACGCTGTTCCTGCTTCTGTTCGGCAAGCCGTTCGGCTTCGTCGCAATGCTCGGCACCATCGCGCTGTCCGGGATGATCATGCGCAACTCGGTGATTCTGGTGGACCAGATCGAGCAGGACATCGGAGCGGGGCAGGACCGTTTCAACGCGATCATCGACGCCACGGTGCGTCGCTTCCGGCCGATCGTACTCACCGCCCTGGCCTCGGTGCTGGCGATGATCCCGCTGTCACGCAGTGTGTTCTTCGGGCCGATGGCGGTGGCCATCATGGGCGGCTTGATCATCGCGACCGCACTCACACTGTTGTTCCTGCCTGCGCTGTACGCCGCCTGGTTCCGCGTCAAGGAACAGCAGCACCCGGTATAAGCGCACCGGGCCCGGCAGGGCTCAGATACCGGCGGCCTGAAGCAGTTTGTCGGCCGCCGCCTTGGCCAGCAGCGCCTGGTCTGCCGGGCCCTCAATGTGCGCCATGCTCAGCGCGCCTTCGATCAGAAATTGCAGTTGCCGTGCCAGGCGTGCCGGCTCGGGTGCGTCGAGTGCTTCCAGCAGTTCGCGCAGGTGCGCCTGGAATTGCGCCTTGTAAGCCGCCGACCGCTGGTGAATCGGATGGTCGCGGTCGTGATATTCGGCCGCGGCGTTGATGAACAGACAGCCACAGAACGCGCTCGGGCTTTGAATCATGGTGTTCAGCCCTTCGAAAACGCCGAGCAGCGCCTTGCGCGGCGGCAGCCTGTCGCGTGCCTCGCGCAGGCGCTCGAGCATCGGCTGCTGGCGTGCGTCGAGCACGGCCAGGATCAGCTCTTCCTTGGACTTGAAGTGTTTGTACAACGTCATCTTGGCGACGCCGGACTCGCTGAGAATCCGGTCGATGCCCGTGGCGTGATAGCCCTCTGTGTAGAACAGCCGCTCAGCCGTGCTGAGCAACAGGTCGCGCTTGTTCGTTGCCATGTGGGTCTCCTCTGACGGCCATTATGCGGGAGCGCTTCTGTTCCCTCCAATCGCGCATCGCCGAGAAAGATGTGCTTGCAGTGTACAGACAGGTCTGTCTATTATCCAGTCGTGACTGACCCACCACTGTCCTGCAAGGAGCCTCGCGATGAAACTTTACGATTTGACCCTGTCCGGTAACTGCTACAAGGCGCGTCTGTTTATCAGCCTGATCGGCCAGACGGCCGAGCGGGTGCCGGTGAATCTGCTGGAGGGCGAGCATAAGCGCGCTGCGTTTCTCGCGATCAATCCGCGCGGACAGGTGCCGGTCCTCGAAGACGGTGACGCTCGAATCGTCGACTCGCAGGCCATCCTCGTCTACCTGGCGCGTCGCTACGCCGATCAATCCTGGTATCCGCAGGACGCGCTGGTGCAGGCGCGCATCGTTGGCTGGCTGAGCTTCGCCGCCAACGAAATGCATCATGGTCCGGCGACGGCTCGGGTAGGGCGTCTATTCGGTCGTCCGATCGACGAGCCATTGACCGCCAGCCGTGCGCTCGCCGCCTTGCAACTGGTCGAGCAGCAACTCACCGGGCACACCTGGCTGGCCGAAACCGCCACGCCGACCATCGCCGATGTCGCGGTGTACCCCTACGCGGCCCTGGCGGGCGAGGGCGGCATCGATCTCGACGCGTACCCGGCCATCCGAGCCTGGTGTTCGCGCATCCGTGAGCTGCCGGGTTACCTCGGCATGCCCGGCCTGGAGTAAGGGGTACACCACCATGAGCAGCCCCTTCCACGCTGGCGAGCAATCGGTTCAGACCCGCGCCGGCGTCCGCGAAAAAGCCGAGCAGACGGGTACCCGCCTGATCCGCGCGTTCATGCCTGAGCAGCATCGTGAGTTTTTCGCGCAACTGCCGGCGCTGCTGGTGGCGGCGGTGGATGGCGAAGGTCAGCCTCATGCGTCGGTTCTCTGGGGCGCGGCCGGGTTTGCCTGGTCACCCCATCCGGCCTTGCTGTGCGTGGGCGCTCGCCCGCAGATCGATGATCCGATTGCCTCGCTGCTGCACCCTCGCGCCGCCGTCGGCCTGCTCGGCCTGGAATGGCCGACGCGCCGGCGCAATCGCTTGAACGGGCGCATCGTCGAAAGCGACGAGCGGGGCTTCAGCGTTGCGGTCGCCCAGTCGTTCGGCAACTGCCCCAAGTACATCCAGGCGCGCCAATGGAAGGTAAGCCCGCGCTTGCCTGGATTAATGCTCGAGGGGCACGGGCTCGACGACCGATGGCGGGGACTGGTGCAGGCGGCGGACACGCTGTTCATCGCCAGCCAGAGTCCGGACCCGCGCGGCGGTGGCGTGGACATTTCCCATCGCGGCGGGCCGCCCGGCTTCGTCGATATCGGACGGGACGGTCGGCTCTGGCTGCCGGACTACAGCGGCAACCGGCTGTTCAACACGCTCGGTAATCTGCTGAGCGAGCCGCGGTGCGGGCTGCTAGTGATCGATTTCTCAAGCGGCGACCTGCTGCATCTGCAGGCACGAGCGGAGCTTGTCTGGCCCGAGCAATACGCGGCGCTGGGTATCAGCGCGCCCCCAGGTGCGGAGCGCATGCTGGCCTTGAGTCCGGGGCGCTGGATGCTGCGCCGCGCGCGGTTGCCGTTGGCCTTCGCGGCACCCCAGGTTTCGCCGTTCCTTCCCGAGCCAGGAGCATGAGCCATGTGCAGCCTGAAAATCATCGCGTTGTCGTTGTCGTTGTTGTTGCTAACCGGAACCGCGAGCGCCACGGATGTACGCTTCAGTCTGGTGCGTACCGGACAGACGACGTCCAGCAGCGAATATGCCTGGCGCGACGGTGGCTGGGTCCCGCCAGCACCGGTCAATCACATTGCCGTACTGATCGAGCATGGCACGGACCGGCTGCTGTTCGGCACGGGGCTGGGGCGGCACATCGATCACCAGTTGGACAGCGAAATTCCGTGGCGGGACAAGCGTTACGGTGACCTCCAACCTGCCCGCGATCAGCTCGAACGCGACGACCTCCGCATCGACCGGGTGGTGCTGGGCTGCGCCCGCTGGGAATACGCCTCGGGGCTCGCCGATTTTGCCGAGCTGCCGGTTCTGGCCAGTCCGGAAAGCATTCACTACGCACGCACTGCGACGCCACCGGCCGTCCTTGCGTCGCAATTCGCGCATGGCGTCAGATGGCAGCCGCTGCGCTTCGAGCAGCGCCCGTTTCATGGCTACGAACACAGCCTCGATCTGTTTGGCGACGAACGGTTGGTGCTGGTGAAGCTGCCTGGCCATGGGGCTTTGGGGCTGTTTCTGACCCTGGATGACGGCCGCCGTTTTTTCTTCCAGGGCGACGCGGCAGGCGCGCCATCCAACGCCAGACCGCTGCCCGCCGGGGTTATTCGGATAGAGGATGCCCGTTCGCAGGCGAGGCTTGGTTTCTATCCTCGCTGGATCGAGTGAAGCGGGCGTTGCCGGCCCCGGGATCGTTTCGCTTCAGGCCCCGTATTTGAGCCCTTCCGTTCGTCTGCTGGCGCACGCTGAACGAAGCGCCGCCAGCTAAGCTTAAGCCTGTAATTTCCCAGGAAGCCAGGCCGGACAAGATGGGCGCAGTATGGCAGACCGATACCTCCCGGGCGGGTGGCAGCAAACGCGTGCCATCCAACAGCAAGCCCGGTCGAAACCCCTCGCACGGTCGCCGTATGGCGCGCCGCATGAGCCTGTTGCTGGGCGTTTCATTACTTGCAGGCGGTGGCTATGCCGTCTGGCATGAAATGGAAACCTCGAAGCTACAGGCGCTCTGGCTCAGTCGTTACGCCGAGAACCTCGACTACCAGCTCGAACCCGGCGCAAGCACCGCTATCCGGTTCCCGGAGGCTGGGCCGTTCGACCGGCGCCTGGGCTACGCGGCCCTGCCGACCTTCCTCGACCGGCTGACCGAACGTGGCTTCGACATCGAGCAGCAGGTGCGTTTTTCGCCCGCCCTGCAGCGTTACGCCAGCCACGGCTTTTTCGTGCCCTATCCGGAGAAGTCTCAGGCGGGACTGACGATCGACGATTGCCGTGGAGAGCCGCTGTACGCCAACAGTTATCCGCACCAATACTACGAAAGCTTCGACGACGTGCCGCCGCTCATCGCGATGAGCCTGCTGTTCATCGAGGATCGGGGCTTGCTCAATGCGCAGCGCCCGCGGGCCAACCCGGCGGTGGATTGGCCTCGCTTCACCATGGCGGCCCTGAGCCAGGTCGAGAAGAAGCTCGGCCTGCCCGTCCAGGCGGCCGGTGGCAGCACCCTGGCGACGCAGGTGGAGAAGTACCGTCATTCTCCCGAAGGCCGAACCGCCAGCGCCGAAGAAAAGATCCGCCAGATGATCTCGGCGAGCGTTCGCACCTATCGGGAAGGCCAGCAGACCCTGGCTACGCGCAAACGCATCGTGCGCGACTACCTCAACAGCGTCCCGCTTTCTGCCGCCTACGGGCATGGCGAGGTGCACGGCATCGCCGATGGGTTGCGCCTCTGGTTCGGCGCGGACTTCGCAGAGGTCAATAGACTGCTCGATTCTCGCCGCAACGCCGGCACTCATCTTGAAGCCCAGGGGTTGGCGCTGCGTCAGGTGTTGTCGCTGCTGATCGCCCAGCGCCGACCGTCCTACTACCTGGGGGCGGGGCGCGACGACATGGCTGAACTCACCGACAGCCACATCCGTCTTCTGGCCAACGGCGGCGTGATCGGCACGCGGTTGCGCAATGCCGCATTGCAGCAGACGGTGGTGTTCCGCGATCTGCGGGTCGAACCGGGGATTCGCGAGGTGCCGTCGAGCAAGGGCATCACCGCCGCACGCATGCGCCTGAGCAGCCTGCTTGGGGTGTCGTTGTATCAGTTGGATCGCCTTGACCTGGCTGCGACCACGCCGTTGCATGCCCAGTTGCAGACACAGGTCAGCGAGTACCTGCATCGCCTGGCGGACCCGCAGTTCGCCGGTGAGGTGGGGCTGTTCGGCGAGCGCATGCTGTCGCCGGAGCGCACCGCCGACGTGCGTTACAGCTTCACGCTGTTCGAGCGCGGCGACCAGGGCTTCCGCGTGCGCGTGCAGACCGATAATACGAATCAGCCGTTCGACATCAACGAGGGCAGCAAGCTGGAACTGGGGTCTACGGCCAAGCTGCGCGTGCTGACGAGCTACCTGGAAGTCGTTGCCGAACTGCATGATCGCTACGCACAGCGTCCGGTCAGCGAGCTGCGCAAAGCCGAAGCGGTCGATCCGCTGACCCGCTGGGCGCTCGGCTACCTGATCCAGCACGAGGATCGCAACCTGCCAGCGATGCTCGATGCTGCGCTGGAACGACGCTATTCGGCGAGTCCGAACGAACGCTTCTTCACGGGTGCGGGGATGCACCGTTTCGGCAACTTCCGCCGTGAGGATGACGGGCGTCTGCCGACGATGCGCGAGGCGCTACAGGAATCGATCAACCTGCCTTTCGTACGGCTGATGCGCGACCTGGTCAGCTACAGCACCTACCAGACCTCCAACGGTGCCGAGTTGTTGAAGAGCGACGACAACCCGGAGCGGCGCGAATACCTCAGACGTTTCGCAGACCGCGAGGGCTCGGTGTTCATCCAGCGATTCTGGAAAAAATACCGGGGCAAGAGCGATACGCAACGCATCGAAGCGCTTCTGGATGGCATGCGGCCAACACCGCCCAGGCTTGCCGCCGTGCATCGCTACCTGATGCCGGACGCCGGCCCTGCCGCATTCGAGCGCTTCCTCAAGGACAACCTGCCGGATGCCGAACTCAGCGACAAGACGCTCGACTCGCTGTACACCCGTTATGGGCCGGGTGCCTATAGCCTGCCGGATCAGGGCTACATCGCCCGCGTGCACCCGCTGGACCTGTGGCTGCTGGGCTATCTGACCAGGCATCCCGACGCCGGCATCTCGGAGGTCATCGAAGCCAGCGCCGCCGAGCGCCAGCAGGGGATCTATGGATGGCTGTTCCGCAGCCGCCACAAGAGCGCCCGCGACAGCCGGATCCGGATCATGCTGGAGGTGGAAGCGTTCACCGATATCCACCGCCGCTGGCAGCGCCTGGGCTATCCGTTCGATCATCTGGTGCCGTCGCTGGCCACGGCACTGGGCAGCTCGGGCGATCGTCCGGCGGCGTTGGCGGAATTGATGGGCATCATCGTCAATGATGGCGTGCGGCTGCCGAGTGTGCGTATCGACAGTCTGCATTTCGCCAGTGACACGCCTTACGAGACCCGCCTGGGCATCAAGCCGGATGCAGGCGTTCGGGTATTGCACAGCGAAGTGGCCGCGGCCTTGCGCGAGGCGCTCGCCAGCGTAGTCGACGGCGGTACGGCGCGGCGTCTGCGCGGCAGCTTTCAGCAAACCGATGGGGAGCCGCTGAAGGTCGGTGGCAAGACCGGGACGGGGGATAACCGCATTCAGACCGTCGGCGCTGGCGGACGGCTGATCAGCTCATTGGCCCTCAATCGTACGGCTACCTTCGTCTTCTACCTGGGCCCCAATCACTTCGGCACCTTGACCGCCTATGTGCCCGGGCGCGGCGCGGACAGTTTTCGCTTCACCTCGGCGTTGCCCGTCCAGGTGCTCAAGGGCATGGCGCCGATCCTCCAGCCTTACCTGCAGGTCGGCGCGCAGACCCAGTGCCAGCCCCCGGCAGAGCCGATCCAGCCCACGCTGACTGCTGGCATGGCGTCGCGGCGCTGATTCATCGCTAGCGCACCCTCTCTATCAGGATTGCCGGGCGCGTCCCGCTCGGTGAGACTGCCCGATCAGCGCGTCCGATGGCGGACGCCGCGCAAGGATGAGGGCCGAGCATGAAACTGCCGATCTACCAGGTCGATGCGTTCACCGATGAGCTGTTCAAGGGCAATTCGGCCGCGGTGGTGCCGCTGGAACAATGGTTGGGCGATGCCCAGATGCAGTCGATCGCGATGGAAAACAACCTGTCGGAAACGGCTTTCCTGGTTCGTGAGCCGGACGGTGCCTATCATATCCGCTGGTTCTCGCCGCTCACCGAGATCGATTTCTGTGGCCACGCCACCCTGGCCAGTGCCTTCGTCCTGATCGAGCAGGGACTGGCCACATCGCCGCTCGTTTTCCGGGCGGCGGCGGCGGTGGGTGAGGTGAGTGTCGTGCAACTGGACGACGGTCGGCTGGAAATGAATTTTCCCAATCGTGAACCCGAGCGCGTCGACGCTCCGCCAGCAGCGTTGCTCGACGGCCTGGGCGTCGCCCCGCAGGCCGTTCTGAAGAACGGTCAGGCCTGGTTTGCCGTGTATGAGGACGAGGATCGGGTGCGTCAGTTGGTCCCCGACCTCGCTTCGCTCAAGACGCTGGCGCCGCTGGACGTGGTGATCACCGCACCGGGGCGTGAGCAGGATTTCGTCTCCCGCTACTTCTGGCCGGCCAATGGCGGCGATGAAGACCCGGTCACCGGATCGATCCACGCTGGCCTCGCCCCTTATTGGGCCGGGCGCCTGGGCAAGTCGTCGCTGGTCGCGCTGCAAGCCTCGCGTCGCAGCGGGCTGCTGTACTGCCGCGTGGAAGGGGATCGGGTGTTCGTCGCCGGGCGAGCGGTGCGGTACCTGCAAGGCACCCTTGAACTCTAGCATTGACGCCGTAGCCGTAGAGGCGCCTCAGAAGGACCTGATCATCCGCCCAAGCAATTCCATGGCCTTCTCGCTGCGTGCGTCCCAGGGATGGCCGTGGTTCAACCGTGCACAATTTCCGAAGCGGCGGGTGGCTGAAAAGATCGGGCCGGGCGCCAGGCTGATGCCCTGCGCCAGCGCCAGTTGCAGCAGCTGCAGCGCGTCGACCCGTTCGGGGAACTCGAACCAGAGGAAGTAACCACCGCTGGGCCGGGTCACGCGGGTGCTGGTCGGGAAATGCCGAGCGGCCGAGGCGAGCATCGAGCCTTGCTGCGCTTCCAGGGCGTGGCGCAGCTTGCGTAGATGGCGGTCGTAGCCGCCGTGCTGCAGGTAGTCGGCGATGGCCGCCTGCGCGGGTACCGAGGGCGAAATGGTGGTCATCAGCTTGAGACGGCTGATGCGTTCGGCGTAACGCCCTCCGGCGACCCAGCCAACCCGGTAGCCGGGCGCGAGGCTTTTCGAGAACGAGCCGCAGTGCATCACCAGCCCCTCGCGATCATGGCTTTTAACCGGCTTGGGCGGTTCCCGCGTGAAATAGAGTTCGGCGTAGACGTCGTCTTCGATCAATGGCACCTGATGCGAGCGCAGCAGCTCGTAGAGGTGCAGTTTTTTCGCCTCGCCCATGCTTGCGCCAAGCGGATTCTGCAGGCTGCTCATGAACCAGCACGCCTTGATCGGCAGATTGGCGAGGCTGTCGGCGAGGGTTTGCAGATCGATGCCGTCGCGCGGGTGTACCGGGATCTCCACCGCCTTGAGCTTGAGGCGTTCCAGGACCTGTAGCGTGGCATAGAACGCCGGCGCCTCGATGGCGACCAGATCGCCCGGTTCGGTCACGACCTGCAGGCAGAGATTCAAGGCCTCCATCGCCCCGCTGGTAATCACCAGTTCCTCCATCGGCAGCATGACGCCGCTGACCATGTAGCGGAGGGCGATCTGCCTGCGCAGGTCCGGGTTGCCAGCGGTCATCTCGGCAATCACTTCGCGTGCTGGCATCTGACGCACGCTCTGGGCCATCGAGCGCGCCAGCCGTTGCAGCGGAAACAGCTCCGGACCGGGGAAAGCGGAGCCGAACGGTACGGTATCGGGATCGCGTAGCGAGGCGAGCACCGAGAACACCAGCTCGCTGACGCTGACGTCTGTGGTTTCGGTCAGGCGCGGGCTGATGTCGGGCTCGTGCAGCGGGCGTTGCGCGTGCGTTCGAACGAAATAGCCCGAGCGCGCCCGTGCCTGGATCAGACCGCGATCCTCGAGCAGGTAATAGGCCTGGAAGACCGTGGAAGGGCTGACGCCGTACGTGCGGCTGGCATGCCGCACCGAGGGAACTTTCTGACCCGGCGTCAGCACCCCGGTGCGGATCAGTTCGGCAATCTCGTCAGCGAATTTCTCGTAGCGCTTCATGTGCGGGCTCAGGGTAGGGTGCCGCAGCACGATACTGCAGCCGGGCCTCGATGCGTGTGCTTTTGCGGACGGCCGCGCATCCCGCACCGCACGTTACGGGACCCGTGGCGCGATGAAGCTGCTCGGCGCGCTCACCCGGCTCGTCGGGTCGGCCAGGTCGCTCACGGCGAAGTGCAACTCGCGGTGCGATAAGCCGTCGCTTGCGAGCAGCGCGACGCTGACCGGCAGATCGATGATCTCGCCGGGCGCCAGGCTGACCTCCCGCCGCCCGTGCAGTGCGAAGGGGCCTTCGGCAAGCGTGACCCGGTAATCACGACGTTGCTGGGTCTTGTTGATGATCTTGAGGCTGTACATGTTTTCCGTCTGCCCGAGCATATTTTCCCGGTAGAGCGTGCGGTCCCGGGTCACGTCCAGTGACAGCATCGGTCGCGCATCCAGCGCCCAGACGAAGGCGCCAACCATCATCACCAGCGCAGCGGCATAGCCGATCAGGCGTGGGCGCAGTAGTCGAGTGTCGTCGCCCTCCAATGCGCGTTCGGAGGTGTAGCGTACCAGCCCGCGTGCATAGCCCATCCGGTCCATCACGCTGTCGCAGGCGTCGATGCAGGCGCCGCAGCTGATGCAGTCCAGCTGCAGACCGTCTCGAATGTCGATGCCGGTGGGGCAGACCTGCACGCACAGGGTGCAGTCGATGCAATCGCCGAGTCCTTGCGACCGTGGGTCGCTGTCCTTCCGGCGAGCGCCGCGGGCTTCACCGCGGGCGGCATCGTATGAGACCACCAGGGTGTCGGCGTCGAACATCACGCTCTGGAAGCGAGCGTAAGGGCACATGTGCACGCACACCTTTTCCCGCAGCCAGCCGGCATTGATGTAAGTGGCTGCGGTGAAAAAAAACAGCCAGAACCCGGCGGCCAAGCCGAGTTGCAGGGTGAACAGGTCGCGCACCAGCTCCCGGACCGGCGTGAAGTAGCCGACGAAGGCGATCGCCGTCGCCAGACTGATCGTCAGCCACAACGCATGCTTGGCGCTGCGTCGCAGCAGTTTCATGACCGACCAGGGGGCGTTGTCCAGCTTGAGCCGTTGGCCGCGATCGCCTTCGGTGACCTTTTCGGCCCACATGAAGACCCAGGTCCACATGCTCTGCGGGCAGGCGTAGCCGCACCAGACCCGGCCGGCCAGGACGGTGACGAAAAACAGCCCGAAGGCGGCGATGATCAGCAGCGCCGATAGCAGGATGAAGTCCTGCGGCCAGAAGGTCGCGCCGAATATATGAAACTGCTGTCTGCTCAGGTCCCAGAGCACCGCTTGGCGCTCCCCCCAATTCAGCCACTGGATGCCGAAGTAGAGCAGGAACAGGAACCCGCCCCCGAACAGGCGCAGATTACGGAATCGACCGCTGTAACTGCGTGTATGAATCGGACCGCCCGCCTGCGCAGGCGTCAGGCGTATGGGCTTGCTTGCGTCGACGGTCTCGATGATCGTCGCAGGGATTCGCTCGGTCATGTCTCGCCCCTATCAGGCTTATCAGGCGGGGCGGATCATCGGACCGGCGCGCGACGCATAACAGACTCAGGTAGGGAAGAAAAATACGGATCAGTTCGCCGATTACGGGGACCGATCAGGCCGGGCGGTCGGGGTTGTGTTGCCCGGCGCCAGCCATGAGAACGCAGCGGGCTTGCCGTGCCGGACGGCGCGGGTATCCTTCACGCTGCGACCACAAGTCACAGCGGGTCAGGGATACTGATCTGCTTTTTTTGAACGCTTCTGCACCTGTCTTGCAGCCGTTGCGTCGCGCCATAGTCCTGTGTTCTCACTCGTCGGCCTGCGCACCCAACACATCGAGACCGCCCAGCTTGGGTATGGTTGGCATGCCGCCCGTTTCGTTCCGCCGTCAACAAGGAAACACCATGGTTCTCAAAGGCTTGACCTGGCTGGTCATTCTGCAGCTGCTTGGCAGCGTCATCCATTATTCCGTGCTGCCCGCACTGCCTGGCCCGATCATCGGGATGGTGCTGCTGTTCGGCCTGCTTGTGCTGCGCCGTGGCATTCCTGAGCCGCTCGAGAAAACCGCCGCGCTGCTCCTGCAATACCTGCCGTTGCTGCTGATCGTGCCGGCGGCGGGAATCATGACCAGCGCCGATGCATTGCTGGCCGACCTGCCTGCCATCACGGCCGGCCTGGTCGTGTCGCTGATGATAACGGTGCCTTTGTGTGGCTGGCTGATGCAGGTGCTCATCAGACGCATGGACCGTCGTCGGGAGGACCAGGCATGAGCGGTCGAGACTGGAGCGACATCGGCGCGATGACGCTGGCGCATCCGCTGTTTTCCGTGGCGCTGACGCTGATCGCGTTTCAGTTGGCGCTGGCACTTTACCGGCGCAGCGGTTGGCTGGTACTACAGCCGGTCATGGTCGGCATGCTATTGGTCGTCACGACGCTCTACCTCTGTGGCATCGACTACGCGAGCTACCGGGCCGACGCGTCGATGATCGCCGTGCTGGTCGGTCCAGCGACAGTGGCCCTGGCGGTGCCGCTGTATCGCCACATCAGGCGCATTCGGCAACTGTTCTGGCCGATCCTCATCACCCTGGTCAGCGGCGGGGTGCTGGGCGTTTTGCTGACGGTAGTGATTGCCGGCGCGTTGGGTGCGGACATGTCGGTGCTGATGAGTCTGTCACCCAAGGCAGCCACCATGCCGATCGCCATGCTGGTCGCCGAACAACTCGGTGGCCTGGCTTCGCTTGCAGCGGTGTTCGTCATGCTCACGGGCGTCATCGGCACCGCGTTGGGTCCATGGTTGCTGGGTTGGGCCGGCGTGGATCATCCGGCTGCGCGAGGCTTGAGCTACGGAATCAATGCTCACGCCATCGGCACGGCCCGCGCGCTGGAGGAAGGCGACGAATGCGGCGCCTTCGCGGCGCTTGGTATGAGTCTGCTGGGCATTCTGATCGCCCTGTTCCTGCCGCTCGGTCTGGGCTGATATCAACGGTTGCGCTCAGTCAAACTGAGCCTAGTCTTACAAAGCAGCGTCCATGGGAGCAGCGGTATGTTCGAGCGGTTTCAGCGACACGAATGCGACGTCAACGGGGTGCGGATCGCCTACCGCAAGGGCGGTTCCGGGCCGCCCTTGCTGCTGCTTCACGGCTATCCGCAGACGCATGTCATGTGGCACGAGGTCGCTGACCTGCTGGCCGAGCGATTCACGGTCGTGGCGGCGGACTTGCGTGGCTACGGCGACAGCGGCAAGCCGCAGGGCGGTGACGATCACAGCGCCTACAGCAAGCGGGAAATGGCGCGAGATCAGGTGCAGCTCATGCGCACGCTGGGCTTCGAGCGCTTCGATATCCTGGCCCATGACCGTGGGGCGCGCGTCGCCCATCGGCTGGCGATGGACCATGCCCAGGCGGTGCGGCGGCTGATCCTGCTCGACATCGCGCCGACCTTGGCGATGTATAGCCAGACGAACGAGACCTTTGCGCGGGCCTACTGGCACTGGTTCTTCCTGATCCGCCCGGCACCGCTGCCCGAAACGCTGCTCCAGGCCGATCCGGAACTGGTGCTGCGCAGCGCCGTCGCGACCCGGGCCGATCATATCCAGCCATTCAGCGACGCGGCCTACGCCGAGTACCTGCGTTGCATGGAGTTGCCGGGCACCATCCATGCGTTCTGCGAGGACTATCGTGCCAGTGCCGGCATCGATCTTGACCACGACCGTCAGGACCGTGCCGCTGGCCGCCTGATCCAGGCACCGTTGCTGGTGCTCTGGGGGGCGAAAGGCGTCGTTCAGCGGTGCTTCGATCCGTTGAAGGAGTGGCGCGAGGTTGCCGTGGACGTGCGGGGCAAGGCGTTGCCGGCCGGCCATTACCTGGCCGAGGAAGTCCCCGAGCTGCTGTTGGAGGAGGCACTGGCGTTTCTGTCCTGAACCGGCGCAGGCGTTCTATCGAATTTTGCGATTGGTTTGTACGTAATAGTCCAACCAAAGACCTGGCGATCTCACCGATGATGACCGCTTTCGTAGCCAGCGCCTTGGCGCGCCGGGCGGCCTCGGTGCACCTGACTTCGATGATCGAGTCAGACCGAGCGAGGCGCCACTGGACGCAAGGCGCTGACGATCGCTGAACCGCGCGGGGTGCTGCGCGAATCGGCTGGCAAGACGCAACGAACCGGACCACAACCCCCAGGAAGAGGTAACACAGATGGCGAAGATCCTTGTTCTTTATCACTCGATGTACGGCCACATCGAAACCATGGCCAACGCGGTAGCCGAGGGCGCACGCCGCGTCGAAGGTGCCGAGGTGACCATCAAGCGCGTACCCGAAACCATGCCGGCCGAGGTCTTCAAGAACGCAGGTGGCAAGGTCGAGCAGCCCGCGCCGGTTGCCAGCCCGGCCGAGCTGCCCGAGTACGACGCCATCATCTTCGGTACGCCGACCCGCTTCGGCAACATGTCCGGACAGATGCGCAACTTCCTCGACCAGACCGGCGGCCTCTGGGCCAAGGGTGCGTTGCACGGCAAGGTGGCCAGCGTGTTCACTTCCACCGGAACCGGTGGCGGTCAGGAGATGACCATCACCTCCACCTGGACCACGTTGGCGCATCACGGGATGATCATCGTGCCGACCGGCTACGGTATCGGCGAGTTCTTCGATATTTCGGCCGTCAATGGCGGCACGCCTTACGGTGCGTCGACCATCGCAGGCGGCGACGGCTCGCGTCAGCCCTCCCAGAAAGAGCTGACCATCGCCCGCTACCAGGGTGAACTGGTCGCTCAGACCACCGTCAAGCTGAAGGGCTGACTGGCGACGGGCACCGGCCGGCCCCGCCGTCCGGTGCCCGCGTCCGTTTCGAGGATCACGGCGTGTTCAGCAGCAATCCGTACATCAGTTCGTCGGTGAAATCTGCGTCGCAGGCGCGTTTGTACGCTGCCCGCTGAACCCCTTCGCAGCTGAATCCGAAGCGTTCATAGAAGGCGATGGCTCGCCGATTGTCGGCTTCCACGCTCAGCTCTACCCGCGTGACACCCGCGTTGCGCAGGCGGGCGAGGGCATCGGCCATCATCTGGCCGGCTATGCCGCGGCCCTGCGCTTCGGGTGCTACCGCCAGGGTGCCTAGATAAGCGACATGCGCTGCGCGACCAAGATGTCGTCGCACCTGATAGAAGCCCTGAATGCGGCCTTCCACCTCGAAAACATAAAAGCAGCCGCTCTCGAAGAGTGGATCGAAGACCTTGCCGAAGGCTTCGCGGGGCATCGGATCGAAGCCCAGAAAGGGGACCACCGTATCGTGCATGTAGATGTCGTAGATCCGGTCGAAGTCGGTTGGATTGACCAGTCGGCGCATCTGAGGCTCCTTTCCCTAGGGTAGCGGCGCGAACAGCGCCTCGATATCGCTTGCTTCCAACTGCCAGCCGCCTTGATTCCCAGCGTCCAGCACGCCGGCCGCCAGTTCGGCCTTGTGTTGCTGCAATTGCTGGATTTTCTCTTCCACCGTGGCGCGCGCGATCAGTTTATAGACGAATACGGGCTTGTCCTGGCCAATCCGGTGGGCGCGGTCGGTGGCCTGGCTTTCCGCTGCCGGATTCCACCAGGGATCATAGTGGATCACGGTGTCGGCGGCGGTCAGGTTCAGGCCCGTCCCGCCGGCCTTGAGGCTGATCAGAAACAGCGGCACTTCACCGTTCTGGAAACGCCGGACCGGCGTGCGTCGGTCCTTGGTGTCGCCGGTCAGTTGAACATAGTCGATGGCGCGGTTGCGCAGCTCCTGCTCGATCAGCGCGAGCATCGACGTGAACTGGGAGAACAACAGGATGCGCCGCCCCTCGGCCAACAACTCGGTGAGCATTTGCATCAGGCTGTCCAGCTTGCCTGAGTGGCTGGCGCGGGTCGGCCGGGCGTCGTCCCCCTTGACCAGGCGCAGATCGCAGCAGACCTGGCGCAGTTTGAGCAACGCGTCGAGGATGACGATCTGACTGCGTGCCAGCCCTTTGCGGTCGATTTCTTCGCGAACCTTGCTGTCCATCGCCAGCCGTACGGTTTCATAGAGATCGCGTTGGGCCGCGCTCAGCTCGACCCAGTGCACGATTTCGGTCTTGGGTGGCAATTCCTGGGCGACCTGTTCCTTGCGTCGCCGCAGCAGGAACGGCCTGATCCGGGCGGTGAGGTGCTGTAACCGATCGGTGTCGGCATGCTTCTCGATGGGGGTGCGGTACTCACGGTTGAAACGCTTCGCATCACCCAACCAGCCCGGCATCAGGAAATGGAACAGTGACCACAGCTCGCCCAGGTGGTTTTCCAGCGGCGTGCCGGTGAGGCAAAGGCGCTGCCGGGCCTTCAGCCGTCCCGCGGCCTGTGCCGCCTTGCTGCTGGCATTCTTGATGTTCTGCGCTTCGTCGAGCACCAGCACGTGCAGCGGCAATTCGACGAGGCGGTCGATATCCCGGGGCAGCAGCGCGTAGGTGGTGAACAGCAGGTCGTATTCGTTCAGCCGCTCGTAATGCTGCTGGCGCGACGCCCCGTGCAGCGTAGCCACCTTCAAGGTCGGAGCGAAGCGGGCCGCCTCGTCCTGCCAGTTGGGTATGAGGCTGGTGGGCATGACGACCAGGCAGGGCCGGTCGAGCCGACCGGCCTCCTTTTCGAGAAGCAGATGAGCGAGGGTTTGCAGCGTTTTGCCCAGCCCCATGTCGTCGCCGAGGATGCCGCCGACTTCAAGGGTGCGTAGCGTCTGCATCCAACGCAGCCCCTCCAGCTGATAGGGCCGCAGCTGCGCCAGGAGGCCGTCCGGAGGGCTCACGGCCTGCAGGCGATAGTCGCGTAGCCGCTGGGCGAACGCGCGCAGATGTTCACCGCCGCGCCATTGCGGCTTAAGCGTATCCAACTGCGTCAGTCGTGCCGCGTCGGCGCGGCCCAGACGAAGGGTGCCTTCGTTCGGCTGGTCGCGCTGGTAGAGTTCGGCGAGCGTGCCCAGAATGGTTTTCAGACGACCGAACGGCAGCAGCACCTGCATCGGCCGGTCGTCGTCCTCGCGGCGCTTGTCGAGTTGCACGCGCAGGGTTTCGTCATCCGCGCGGCGGGCGAGCGCCTGCTGGGAGAGCAGCGCGGGGTTTCTACGGATCAGGCCGAGCAGGACCGGCAGCAGGCTGACGCGTTCGCCTTCGACGATGATGCCCAGTTCCAGATTGAACCAGTCCTGCTCCATGGGCTCGTCGAGTTCGACGTACCACGCCTCCACAGGCGTGAGGTCATAAGCGAAGCCGGGCTGCATGGCGATCTGCCAACCCTGTTCGCGCAACGCCGGCAGCTGTTGCTGAACCACGTGCAGCCAGGCGGTTTCGCTGGGCAAGTCGTACATCTCGGCGGAATCTTTCGGCAGCGCCAGGCTTTGACGAAGGGCCGGCCGAAAGCCCAGCTGTTTCAGTTGCTGGCGCAGCGCCTGCTCGGCGGCCGGCTGACGCGCGATACTGAGCACCCGCTCGCCATCGGTCTGACGCATTCGCTGCTCGGCTTTGGCGTTGCCGTGCACGCTAGCGCCGCCATAGACGAAACTCAGGCCCGCGCGGTGCTGATGCTCGTTGACCATGCGCCCACTGCTCGGCTGGTAGTTCACCGAATGATGGCTGCCGAGGGTAAGCCGGGCGATGGGCATCAGATCGTCGATCCGCTGTTCCTGTGCTTTGGTCGGGGCTGGGAGTTGTGGGGCGATTTCATTCAGAGACAGGCTGAACACGGCAGCCTGGGCGGACGGCACCGAGGGTGCGACGAGCAAGTGCCGGGCCAGGGCTGCAGTCAAGCCATGGTCGATCAGGCCGACTTCGTTTCGCGGTGCATCGAGGTAGTACAGCGGGTCCAGAGCGACGAGTAGCTCGTCCACCTGTTCGCTCATGTCCAGCGTGGGCCGAAAACACCCGTCGGGTTGCTGCGTCCAGTTGAAGCGCCCTGTGCGTGACAGTCCAGGCTTCAAGGGCGGATGGTTCCAATCGAGGTAGGCGCGTCCGCTTTCGAGCGTCAGGCGCAGGGCCTCGCCGCCGTTCTGTCCGCTGAGCACGAAACGATGGCGGCTCCCGCGGCTCAATGCCAGCAGCGCTGCAATGTGCAAGTCCAGCGGCTGCATGAAGCGCGGCTGGCGGAAACTGGCTTCGGCCACCCCGTAGTAGGGCTCTCGTTCGCCGAATGAGCCATCCTTTCGCTGCCTGACCTTGTACACCTCGATGGACGCATCGCGCATGACGCGGTAATGAAGGCACCATTGATGGTCGGTGGGCTGGACGTCACCGAGCGCGAGCGGAAGCTGCGACAACCAGTGTTCCACGCTGCCGGGGAGCGGCCCGTTCGGCGCGCCGGAGGCGTCAGGTGTCGAATGCTCGGCCTGGTGTTCGAGATGGAGAATGAGCGCCGCGGCATGCTTGCAGTTAAGGCCTACCGGACAACTGCAGAGGCTGCTGAGCCCACCGTTGGCGGTCAGTTGCAGCGATTGCCGATACCGGTTGGCGGCTGCACCCCGGCAATCGCCCTCGACGAAACGCGCCTCTTCGCGCAGCAGCCGGACGCGTCCTTCGCGGGCATATTGCAGCCCGCGGACGAGCGCGTTTTCAGAGAACGCCAGCCGCCAGGTGGGCGGCAGGTGGGCCAGAAAGCTACCGGTCATGGCTCAGCGCGCCGCCTTGGTCGAATGGCAAGTGAACGGCATCCTCACCCGTTCGCCGCGGCCAGCCGCTCGAGCAGGGCCTCGAGCGTATTGAAGCGCTCTTCGGGCCGTTCCATCGGCACCTGAAACTTGAATACCGTGGCGCCTTCGAACTTGTAGCGGTTGGGCTGGCTCTGGATCAGCTTGATCAGCACCATCGGATCGACGCAGGTATCGGCGGCGAATTCGATGCGGCCGCCTTGCGGACCCGCGTCGATCTTGGTGATGCCGAGGCTGGAGGCTTGCAACTTGAGCAGAGTCAGCCTGACCAGATGCTTGGTCGGCTCGGGCAGCAGGCCGAAACGATCGATCATTTCGACCTGCAACTCGCGCAAACCGTTCTCGTCGGCGGCGTTGGCGATGCGCTTGTAGAGAATCAGGCGGGCGTGCACATCCGGCAAATAGTCTTCGGGGATCAATGCCGGTACGCGCAGGTTGATTTCCGGTCCGCCGCCGAGCGGCTGGTCGAGGTTCGGCTGTTCGCCTTTCTGGATCGACTTGACCGCGCGTTCGAGCATTTCCATGTAGAGCGTGAAACCCACCGCCTGAATCTGCCCGCTCTGGCCGTCGCCCAGCAGCTCCCCGGCGCCACGGATTTCCAGATCGTGGGTGGCGAGGACGAAGCCGGCACCCAGGTCCTGTGCATTGGCGATGGCCTCCAGGCGCTTTTCCGCGTCAGGGGTCATGGCCTTGCGAGGTGGGGTGAGCAGATAGGCATAGGCCTGGTGGTGGCTGCGCCCGACGCGTCCTCGCAACTGATGCAGTTGGGCCAGCCCGAACTTGTCGGCGCGCTCGATGATGATGGTATTGGCGCTGGGCACGTCGATGCCGGTTTCGATGATGGTCGAGGCGATCAGCACGTTGAAGCGCTTGTGGTAGAAGTCGCCCATCACCTGTTCGAGTTCGCGCTCGCGCATCTGCCCGTGGCCGACGCCTATGCGCGCTTCCGGCACCAGGGCGGCAAGGTCGGCGGCGCACTTCTCGATGGTCTTCACGTCGTTGTGCAGGTAATAGACCTGCCCGCCGCGCAGCAACTCGCGCAGCAGCGCTTCCTTGATCACGGCGTTCTGCTGCTCCATGACGAAGGTACGAACCGACAACCGGCGCGCCGGCGGCGTGGCGATGATCGACAGGTCACGCATGCCGGCGACGGCCATGTTCAGGGTGCGCGGAATCGGGGTGGCGGTCAGCGTGAGAATGTCCACTTCGCTGCGCAATGCCTTGAGCTGCTCCTTCTGGCGAACCCCGAAGCGGTGTTCTTCGTCAATGATGACGAGGCCGAGATTGGTGAACTTCACGTCGTCCTGCAGCAACTTGTGCGTGCCGATGAGGATGTCCACCTTGCCTTCGGCCAGTTGGTCCACTGCGCCCTGGATTTCCTTCGCGGACTTGAAGCGGCTCATCACCTCGACCCGTACCGGCCAGTCGGCGAAGCGGTCGCGGAAACTGTTGTAATGCTGCTGCGCGAGCAGGGTGGTGGGCACCAGAACCGCCACCTGACGGCCGCTGTGCACGGCGATGAACGCGGCGCGCATCGCCACTTCGGTCTTGCCGAAGCCGACATCGCCACAAATCAGCCGGTCCATCGGCTTGGGCGCCAGCATGTCGCTGCGCACCGCCTCGATGGCGGCCTGCTGGTCTGGTGTTTCCTCGAAGGGGAATCCGGCGCTGAAGGTTTCGTAGTCGAGTTGCGGATCTTCGAAGGCATAGCCCTCGCGGGCGGCGCGGCGCGCGTAGATATCGAGCAGCTCGGCGGCGACGTCGCGAACCTGCTCGGCCGCCTTGCGCTTGGCCTTCTGCCAGGTTTCCGAGCCCAGTCGGTGCAAGGGTGCCAGCGCATCGTCGCTACCGGTATAACGGGCGATCAGGTGCAGGCTCGACACCGGTACGTAGAGCTTGGCTTCTTCGGCGTATTGCAGCATCAGGAATTCGGCGGCCTGGCCTTCGATCTCCAGCGTGACCAGCCCCTGATAGCGGCCCACGCCATGGTCGATATGCACCACCGGCGCGCCTTCACGCAGCTCGGTGAGGTTCTTGATGACGTTCTCGCCAGCATCGCGGCCCTTCTCGCGGCGGCGACGCTGCATGACGCGCTGGCCGAACAGCGGGCTCTCGGCGATCAGCGCCAACGACGGGTCCTCCAACAGCAGCCCGTCATCCAGCGGGGCGATGGCAATCGCCAAGCGCTCCTGGCTCTGAACGAACTGCGGCCAGCCGGTGACTTCCTGCGGTCGCAGTTTCAGGCGTGCCAGCAGTTCCAGCAGCACCTCGCGACGTCCGGCCGATTCCGCGGTGAACAATACGCGCCCCGGAAACTCGTCAAGGAAGCGGCGCAGCGCGCCCAGGGGCTCGCTGGCCTTGGCCTCTATCGCCAGTTCGGGCAAACGACTGGCCGGGAAGCGCTCGCGGCCGATGCCGGTTTCGACGTCGTCCTGGCTGGCGACTACCCGTGGCCAGGCTCTCAGGTGGGCGAAACAATCCTCGACCGGCATGAACAGTTCGGCGGGCGGCAACAGCGGTCGCTCGGGATCGACGCGGCGTTCCTCGTAGCGGTTGCGCACGTCCTTCCAGAAATGCTCAGCGGCCTGCTCGATGCCTGGCAGCGAGAACACTTGGGTGTCCTCCGGCAGATAGTCGAACAGCGTCGAGGTTTCGTCGAAGAACAGCGGCAGGTAGTACTCGATGCCCGCCGGCGTGATGCCGGTGGACAGGTCCTGGTAGACCGGGCAGCGACGGAAGTCGACATCGAAGCGTTCGCGGAAACGCGCGCGGAAACCGGTCACCGACTCTTTCTTCAACGGGAACTCGCGCGCGGGCAGCAGGCGAATCGACTCAACCTTGTCGATCGAGCGCTGGTTTTCAGGATCGAAGGTTCGCAGCGTTTCGATCTCGTCATCGAACAGGTCGATGCGATAGGGCAGGGGGCTGCCCATCGGATACAGATCGATCAGTGCACCTCGGACCGCGAACTCTCCATGCTCGTAGACCGTATCCACGCAGCGGTACCCGGCGGCTTCCAGGCGCAGGCGCATCTGCTCCACATCGAGCGTCTGGCCGACATCCAGGACCAGGCTGGAACCGAGCAGAAACCGCTTCGGGGCGAGCCTGTGTAGCGCGGTGGCGATGGGGACTACCAGTACCCCGTGAGTCAGCTCGGGAAGCTGGTAGAGCGCCGCGATTCGCTGGGAAATGATGTCCTGGTGAGGCGAAAAGACATCATACGGCAGCGTTTCCCAGTCGGGGAAATGCAGGACCGGCAGCCCCGGTGCGAAGAATGCAAGCTCTTCCTGCAGGCGTTCGGCACTTTGGCTGTCAGCGGTGAGAAGAAGGGTGAATCGCTCTGCGTTGCTGGCTGCTTCGGCAATGGCCAGGCTCAGCGCGGCTCCGGGAAGGTTGCCCCAGGTTTGCTTGCCGCTGGCGGCAGGCATGGGCGGAAGGCGCAATACGGACACGAGTGGGCGTGGCTCCGGTCGAAAAATGGACCGCGCGGATTGTAACTATCTGCGCGGGACGCTGTCAGTGTTTCCGCTGCACAGATTGCCGGCGCTAGGGTGCACCGGCATAATGTAGCCCCTTTTCTCAGCCCCTACATGTTGGAAGGAACTGCCCGTGACTCAGAAGCCCGACCAGTGTCTTGGTGAATGGATTGATCGAGAAGCCCTCGCCGAAGCGATGATTCCGCTGATTGGTCAGCTGTATCGTAACAACAACGTGGTGACTTCCATCTATGGCCGTGGCCTGATCAATCGCTCGGTCATCGCGCTGCTCAAGGCGCATCGATTCGCGCGTCACCGTCAGGCTGACGAAGCCGAACTCAGCGTACACGAGACGCACCAGATTCTTACCACCATGAGCGACATGAACCTGGGCGCCGCTTCGGTCGATCTGGGCAAGGTCGTGGCCAAGTACAAGGCTGAAGGCAACGGCCGTACCCTCGACCAGTTCGTCCGTGACGAGCTGGCCGACGTGGCTGACAAGCGCAATACCTCAGGTGTGCACAAAGGCACGGACGTGGTGCTGTATGGCTTTGGCCGTATCGGCCGCCTGCTGGCGCGCATCCTCATCGAGAAAACCGGTGGTGGCGACGGCCTGCGCCTGCGCGCGATCGTGGTGCGCAAGGGCGCCGAGAACGATCTGGTCAAGCGCGCCAGCCTGCTGCGCCGCGACTCGGTGCATGGTCCGTTCGACGGCACCATTCATATCGATGCGCAAAACAACACCATCACCGCCAACGGCAACCTGATCCAGGTGATCTACTCGAACGATCCGTCCACGGTGGATTACACCCAGTACGGTATCGAGAACGCGCTGCTGGTCGACAACACCGGCAAGTGGCGTGACGCCGAAGGCCTCGGCCAGCACCTCAAGTGCCCCGGTGTCGCGCGCGTCGTGCTGACCGCGCCGGGCAAGGGCGAACTGAAAAACATCGTGCATGGCATCAACCATGGCGAGATCACCCCTGACGACAAGATCGTATCGGCGGCGTCCTGTACCACCAACGCCATCGTGCCGGTGCTCAAGGCGGTGAACGACCAGTACGGCATCGTCAACGGTCACGTGGAAACCGTGCATTCCTACACCAACGATCAGAACCTGATCGACAACTTCCACAAGGGCAGTCGTCGCGGTCGCAGTGCTGCGCTGAACATGGTCATCACCGAAACCGGCGCCGCGACGGCCGCGGCCAAGGCGCTGCCGGTGCTCAAGGGCAAGCTGACCGGCAACGCGATCCGCGTGCCGACGCCTAACGTGTCCATGGCCATTCTCAACCTGAACCTCGAGAAGGCCACGACGCGCGAGGAAATCAACGAATACCTGCGCCAGATGGCCATGCATTCGGACCTGCAGAAGCAGATCGATTTCGTCAACTCCCAGGAAGTGGTGTCCACGGACTTCGTCGGTTCGCGTCACGCCGGCGTGGTGGATGCCGAGGCCACCATCTGCAGCGACAACCGTGTCGTTCTGTACGTCTGGTACGACAACGAGTTCGGCTACAGCTGCCAGGTCGTGCGGGTGATGGAAGACATGGCCGGCGTCAATCCGCCAGCCTTCCCGCGCTAACGCATCGGGTGCAGAGAAAACGGGAGCTTCGGCTCCCGTTTTTGCGTTTTCTGGGCGCTTTTTTCGCGCGTTTCCAGGGCTGCATCGGCTTGCGTCAATAGTTGGTTGCCGAGCGGGGCTTGCCTCCAGTCAAAAATTTGAAAGACCTTGGGTGGTCAGTCACGGGTCGCGACCTCTATAATCGGGCGGATTTCTACCTGGGCCCGCGGCATAGCGTCGCGCTGATAACCTATCAGCGCGCGTGATGCAATTCGACTTTAGCCAAGCCGCGGGGCTCGTAAAAAAAGCCTTTTAAATCAGTGGTTAGCGAACCGATGATCAATATAAAACGTGGGCTTGATTTGCCCATTGCAGGTGCGCCGGCGCAGCGTATCGAGGCTGGAAGGCCCGTGCGAAGCGTCGCCGTCATTGGGTTTGATTACCCGGGCATGAAACCGACCATGGAAGTCCAGGCCGGTGATCGGGTCAAGTTGGGGCAAGTACTGTTTTCCGACAAGAAGACGCCTGGTGTCGTGTTCACCTCGCCGGGTGCGGGTGTCGTCAGCGCGGTCCATCGGGGTGAAAAGCGCGTCCTGCAGTCGGTCGTCGTCGATCTGGACGGAACGGACGAAGTGACGTTCTCCCAGTACAGCGCCGCCGAGCTCGAAGGGCTGAGCGATGCCCAGGTTCGCGAGAACCTGCAGCAGTCAGGCCTCTGGACGGCTTTGCGGACGCGTCCGTACAGCAAGGTGCCGGCCGTCGATGCCGTGCCTAGCTCTATCTTCGTTACCGCGATCGATACGCATCCGCTGGCCGCCGACCCTGCCATCGTCATTGCCGAGCGTGCCGCGGACTTCGAAGCGGGTCTCAAGGTGCTCGGCGTTCTGGGCAAGCTGTTCCTGTGCAAAGCCGAGGGCGCGTCGCTGCCAGGCGAGCAACTCGCCAAGGTGCAGGCCGAGAGTTTCGCCGGCCCCCATCCTGCGGGTCTGGCCGGTACGCATATTCATTTCCTCGATCCGGTCAGCGCGAGCAAGAGCGTCTGGACCGTCGGCTACCAGGACGTCATTGCCATCGGCGCGTTGTTCACCAGTGGCCGTCTGTCGATGGAGCGGGTCGTGTCGCTTGCCGGTCCGGTGGTGGAAAAACCCCGCCTGGTACGTACCCGCCTGGGTGCGAGCCTCGATGAGCTGACCGCCGGAGAGCTGCAGCCCGGTGCCAACCGTGTCGTGTCCGGCTCTGTGCTGGGCGGCCGTACCGCGCACGGAGCCTTTGCCTATCTGGGCCGTTATCACCAGCAGGTTTCCTGTCTGCGTGAGGGCAAGGAGCGCGAGATGCTGCACTACCTGCGTGCCGGTAGCGACAAGCACTCGATCCTCAATATCTATATTTCCAAGCTGATGGGCGGCAAGAAGTTCGCCTTCTCCACCTCCACCAACGGCAGCCCTCGTGCCATGGTGCCGGTCGGCAACTATGAAGAAGTGATGCCGCTCGACGTGCTGCCGACTCAATTGCTGCGGTCCTTGATCGTGGGCGATACGGAAGTCGCGCAAAAGCTCGGCTGCCTAGAGCTTGACGAGGAAGACCTGGCGCTGTGCACCTATGTGTGTGCCGGCAAATACGAATACGGCCCGATCCTGCGGGACAACCTGACTCGCATCGAGAAGGAGGGGTAAGGAATGGGCATTCGCGAATTCCTCGACAAGATCGAGCACAACTTCGAGAAGGGCGGCAAGTACGAGAAGTGGTATGCACTCTACGAAGCCGCGGACACCTTCCTCTATCGTCCCGGCAGCGTGACTAAGACCACCGCTCACGTACGTGACGGGATCGACCTCAAGCGGATGATGATCACGGTATGGCTTTGCACCTTCCCGGCGATGTTCTTCGGCATGTGGAACACCGGCTATCAGGCCAACCTGATCTACGCCCAGGGCCCTGATCTGCTCGCAGCCCAGGAAGGCTGGCGGATGGCGCTGATCAGTGCGCTGGCCGGCTTCGATCCGAACAGCCTGTGGGACAACTTTATCCAGGGCGCGGCGTATTTCCTCCCCGTCTATGCGGTGACGTTCATCGTCGGCGGCTTCTGGGAGGTGCTCTTCGCCTCGATCCGCAAGCACGAGGTCAACGAAGGCTTCTTCGTCACCTCCGTGCTGTTCGCCCTGATTCTGCCCCCCAGCATTCCGCTGTGGCAGGTCGCCCTGGGGATCAGCTTCGGTATCGTGATCGGCAAGGAAATCTTCGGTGGTACGGGTAAGAACTTCCTCAACCCCGCGCTCACAGGTCGTGCGTTCCTGTTCTTCGCCTATCCGGCACAGATGTCCGGTGATGCGGTCTGGACGGCCGTGGATGGCTTTGCCGGCGCGACCGCGCTCAGCCTCAGCTTCGCGGGCGGCATGGAGAATGTGATTGCCGGCGGCATCACCTGGATGGACGCCTTCATCGGTACGATCCATGGCTCGATCGGCGAAACCAGCACCCTGGCCATTTTCATTGGCGGTGCGGTACTGCTGATGACCAAGATCGCGTCCTGGCGGATCGTTTCCGGCGTGATGATCGGCATGATCGCGCTGAGCTATCTGTTCAACCTGATCGGTTCGGACAGCAATCCGATGTTCGCCATGCCGTGGTACTGGCACATGGTGGTGGGCGGCTTTGCCTTCGGCCTGATCTTCATGGCCACCGACCCGGTTTCGGCATCGATGACCAATGCGGGCAAATGGGTGTTCGGCATTCTTATTGGCGTGATGGTGGTACTGATCCGGGTCGTGAACCCGGCATTTCCGGAAGGCATGATGCTGGCGATTCTGTTCGCCAACCTATGCGCACCGTTGATTGACCACTTTGTCGTTCAGGCCAACATCAAGCGGAGGCTGGCACGTAATGTCTAGTCAAAAAGAATCCACCGTTCGCACGCTGGTCGTGGCCTTGCTGGTCTGCCTGGTGTGCTCGGTGTTCGTTTCAGGCGCGGCCGTGGCACTGCGCCCGACGCAATTGGAAAACCGTCAGCTGGACAAGCAGCGCAGCATCCTGGCGATTGCCGGCCTGGGTGAAGCCGGCATGTCTGCCAATCAGGTCAAGACGCTGTACAACGAGCGTATCGTCGCCAAGCTGGTCAACCTGGAAACAGGCGAATACAGCGATGAGTTCGATCCCAATACCTTCGACCCACTGGTCGCCGCCAAGGACCCGGCGCTCTCACAGGCGCTGCCAGGCGGCGAGGACATTGCCTCGATCAAGCGCCGCGAGCGTTACAGCGTGGTTTACATCGTCGAGGAAAACGGCGAACTGGCGACGCTGATCATGCCGGTTCGTGGCTACGGGCTGTGGTCGACGCTGTACGGCTTCATGGCCGTCAAGGGCGATCTGAACACGGTTGAGGGTCTGGGCTTCTACCAGCACGGCGAGACCCCCGGTCTCGGCGGTGAAGTCGACAATCCGAAGTGGCGTAGCCAGTGGCAAGGCAAGCAACTGTTCACCGAAGACGGCAAGCTGGCGATCCGGGTCGTCAAAGGCGGTGTCGATCCACAAAGCCCGCGGGCCGACCATCAGGTCGACGCACTGGCCGGTGCAACCCTGACCAGCAACGGCGTGGACAACCTGTTGCATTTCTGGCTGGGCGAAAACGGCTTCGGTCCATTTATCGCTAACCTGCGCGCTGGGGAGGCTTGATCATGTCGCAACCTACTATCAAGGAAGTCCTGTTCAATCCGGTCTTCAACAACAACCCCATTGGCTTGCAGATCCTCGGGATCTGCTCGGCACTGGCGGTCACCTCCAACCTCAAGACCGCGCTGGTCATGTCCGTCGCGCTGACGCTGGTGGTGGCGTTCTCCAACCTGTTCATCTCCATGATCCGCAGCCAGATTCCTGGCTCGATCCGCATGATCGTACAGATGGTGATCATCGCCTCGCTGGTGATCGTGGTCGATCAGGTGCTCAAGGCGTATGCCTTCTCGCTGTCCAAGCAGTTGTCGGTGTTCGTCGGCCTGATCATCACCAACTGCATCGTGATGGGGCGCGCCGAAGCGTTCGCCATGCAGAACCCGCCGATGCTGTCGTTCTTCGACGGTTTGGGCAACGGCCTCGGCTACAGCGCCATGCTGATCGCGCTCGGCATCATCCGCGAGCTGTTCGGTGCCGGCAAGCTGATGGGCTACACCATTCTCCCGGTCGTCAACGACGGTGGCTGGTACCTGCCCAACGGCATGATGCTGCTGCCGCCTTCGGCGTTCTTCCTGATCGGTCTGTTCATCTGGGGCATCCGTAGCTGGAAGAAGGAGCAGGTCGAGAAGCCGTCCTTCAAGATGGCGCCACAAGTCTCGAACAAGGAGGCTTACTAATGGAGCATTACATCAGCCTGTTCGTCCGCGCCGTGTTCATCGAGAACATGGCCCTGGCGTTCTTCCTCGGCATGTGTACCTTCATCGCGATCTCGAAGAAGGTGGAAACGGCGATCGGCCTGGGCATCGCGGTAATCGTGGTACAGACCATCACCGTGCCGGCCAACAACCTGATCTACACCTATCTGCTCAAGGCCGGTGCGCTGTCCTGGGCCGGTCTGCCTGAAGTCGATCTGAGCTTCCTCGGACTGCTCAGCTACATCGGGGTGATCGCGGCCATCGTGCAGATTCTGGAAATGACCCTCGATAAGTACGTGCCCAGCCTCTACAACGCACTGGGCGTGTTCCTCCCGCTGATCACGGTGAACTGCGCCATCATGGGCGGCACCCTGTTCATGGTCGAGCGTGATTACAACCTGGCAGAAAGTACTGTCTATGGCGTTGGCTCGGGTCTGTCCTGGGCGTTGGCCATCGCCTTGCTGGCCGGTATTCGCGAGAAGCTCAAATACAGCGATGTGCCGGACGGTCTGCAGGGTCTCGGGATCACCTTCATCACCATCGGACTGATGTCGCTGGGCTTCATGTCTTTCTCTGGCGTACAGCTGTAAGGACGGGATGAACTGATGAGTTACGAAATTTTCCTCGCCATCGGCATGTTCACCGCCATCGTGCTCGCGCTGGTGGTGATCATCCTCGCGGCGCGCGCCAAGCTGGTATCCAGCGGCGACGTGAACATCGAAATCAACGGCGAACGCACCATTACCGTTCCGGCAGGCGGCAAGCTGCTGCAAACGCTGGCCGCGAACAATATCTTCCTCTCGTCCGCCTGCGGCGGCGGCGGTACCTGCGCTCAGTGCAAGTGCGTCGTCGAGAGTGGTGGCGGCGAGATGCTGCCTACCGAGGAGTCGCATTTCACACGCCGTGAAGCGGGTGAAGGCTGGCGTCTGTCCTGCCAGACCCCGGTCAAGGCAGACATGAAGATCGAAGTGCCGGAAGAGGTGTTCGGTGTCAAGAAGTGGGAGTGCACCGTACTGTCCAACCCGAACGTGGCGACCTTCATCAAGGAACTGACCCTGAAGCTGCCCGAGGGCGAGAACGTCGACTTCCGCGCGGGTGGTTACGTTCAGCTGGAATGCCCGCCGCACGAGGTCCGCTACAAGGATTTCGACATCCAGGAGGAGTATCGCGGCGACTGGGACAAGTTCAATCAGTGGAAGTACGTGTCCAAGGTCGACGAGACGGTGATCCGTGCGTACTCGATGGCGAACTATCCGGAAGAGGTCGGTCTGGTCAAGTTCAACATCCGTATCGCCTCGCCGCCGCCCGGCCGCGACGATCTGCCACCAGGCAAGATGTCCTCGTGGGTGTTCAGCCTCAAGCCGGGCGACAAGGTCACCGTATACGGTCCGTTCGGTGAATTTTTCGCCAAGGACACCGATGCCGAAATGGTCTTCATTGGCGGCGGTGCCGGCATGGCGCCGATGCGTTCGCACATTTTCGACCAGCTCAAGCGCCTGAAGTCCAAGCGCAAGATGAGCTTCTGGTACGGCGCCCGCTCGATGCGCGAGGCGTTCTACGTTGAAGAGTACGACCAGCTCCAGGCCGAGAACGAGAACTTCCAGTGGCATCTGGCGTTGTCCGATCCGCAGCCTGAAGACAACTGGGACGGCCCGACCGGGTTCATCCATAACGTGCTGTACGAGAACTACCTGAAGGACCATCCGGCCCCGGAAGATTGCGAGTTCTACATGTGCGGCCCGCCAATGATGAACGCCTCGGTGATCAAGATGCTGACCGACCTGGGTGTCGAACCGGAGAACATCCTGCTCGACGACTTTGGCGGTTAACATGGCCCACGCGTTACTTCAGCCCGTCATCGTTGCCGCCCTGGCGGCAGCCCTGACGGGCTGTCTGTTTCAGGACAAGGTGGAAAGCTACAGCGGCCCGACCATGGGCAGTACCTACTCGGTCAAATACGTCGCAAGCGGTGAGGCTGCCGACAAGGCGCAGCTGCAACGCGACACCGAGGCGATACTGGCCGAGATCGATCGGCAAATGTCCACCTACCGTGCCGACTCAGACATCGAAACCTTCAACGCCTTGCCCGCTGGCGAATGCATGAGCATGCCGAGCGGCGTACGCGAATTGATTCTGGCCGGCCAGCAGCTTTCGGACGAAAGCGACGGCGCGCTGGACCTGACCATCGAGCCGCTGCTCAACCTCTGGGGTTTCGGCCCGCAGGGGCAGGGCGAGCGCGTGCCGTCTGCCGAAGAAATCGCCAGTGCCCAGCAGGATGTCGGCCACCGTTACCTTCGACTGGACGGCGACAGGCTTTGCAAGGACAGGGCCGTGCAGGTCGACTTCAACAGCATCGCTGCCGGCTATGCGGTCGATAAGGTGGTGGCGATGCTGGAGAATTCCGGCGTGCGCAGCTATCTCGTGGAAATCACGGGCGAGCTCAAGGCCCGCGGACGCAAGCCCGATGACGCGCCCTGGCGCATCGCGATCGAAGCGCCCCGGGACAATGAACGGGTCGCACAACGGATCATCGAGCTGGATGGTTACGGTGTATCCACCTCGGGTGACTACCGCAACTACTTCGAGCGGGAAGGCCGCCGGTATTCGCATACGCTCGATCCGCGGACCGGCGCGCCTATCGATCATCATCTGGCAGCCGTGACGGTCATCGATCCCTCGACATTACGGGCTGACGGGTTGTCTACTGTGCTCATGGTAATGGGCCCCGAGCGGGGGCAGGCGTATGCGGCAGAGCGAAACATTGCAGCGTTCTTCGTCGTTCGCGAAGGGCAGGAATACATAAGCACGAGCACCGAGGCCTTCAATGAGCTGTTCGGTGCGGGAGCAGAGCAATGACCTGGTTAATCGTTTTTCTCGTCATGTTGTTGGTCGTGTTCGGCATGTCCATCGGCGTGATCATGGGGCGCAAGCCTATCGCGGGCTCCTGCGGGGGCATCGCCAATCTCGGTATCGAGAAGGAATGTTCGATTTGCGGCGGTAGCCGCGAAAAATGCGAAGAAGTGAATGCGCAGGCAAGCCAGGACGAAAGAGCAGATCTCGCGTACGACGCGACCAGACGCTGACAACTGGCACTGACCGGGGCGGTGGCCTAGGCCGCCAACCCGATTCATGCGTGCTGCGGCGCCGGTTCCGCTCAGTCTACCGGCGCAATGGTGCGGGGCGGCAGTACGTCAGCGATGGCTTGCGCCCTGGCCGATCGAATTCGTTAACAGCAGCAGGGCTGCCTGCTGCGTGTTCAGGGGTGAATATGGCTGTCTACAATTACGATGTGGTGGTATTGGGCTCGGGCCCGGCCGGTGAAGGCGCGGCGATGAACGCGGTCAAGGCGGGGCGCAAGGTAGCCGTGGTCGATAGCAGGCCGCACGTGGGCGGCAACTCCACCCATCTGGGGACCATCCCGTCCAAGGCGCTGCGCCATTCGGTGCGGCAGATCATGCAGTACAACACCAACCCGCTGTTCCGCCAGATCGGCGAGCCGCGCTGGTTTTCGTTTCCCGACGTACTGAAAAGCGCAGAGAGCGTCATCGCCAAGCAGGTGACCTCGCGTACCGGCTATTACGCACGTAACCGTATCGATATTTTCTTCGGCACGGCGAGTTTCGCCGACGAGCAAACCGTCGAAGTGGTCAGTGCCAACGGCATGGTCGAGACGCTGGTGGCCGGCCAGTTCATCATCGCCACCGGCTCGCGGCCTTATCGTCCGTCGGATATCGATTTCTCCCACCCGCGCGTGTACGACAGCGACACCATTCTCACCCTGAGCCATACGCCGCGCCGCCTGATCATCTATGGAGCCGGTGTGATCGGTTCCGAGTACGCGTCGATCTTCAGTGGCCTGGGCGTGCTGGTCGACCTGATCGACAACCGCGACCAGTTGCTCAGCTTCCTCGACGACGAAATTTCCGACGCGCTCAGTTACCACTTGCGCAACAACAACGTGCTGATTCGTCATAACGAGGAGTACGAGCGCGTGGAGGGCGTCGACAACGGCGTCATTCTGCACCTCAAGTCAGGCAAGAAGATCAAGGCGGACGCCTTCCTCTGGTGCAATGGGCGGACCGGCAATACCGACAAGCTTGCGCTGGAAAACATCGGGCTGAAGGTCAACAGCCGTGGGCAGATAAAGGTAGACGAGCACTACCGTACCGACGTGGGCAACATCTACGCGGCCGGCGACGTGATCGGTTGGCCATCGCTGGCCAGTGCAGCCTATGACCAGGGTCGTTCGGCGGCTGGCAGCATCGTCGAGAATGACAGCTGGCGCTTCGTCGACGACGTGCCGACCGGCATCTACACCATCCCGGAGATCAGCTCGATCGGCAAGAACGAGCGTGAGCTCACCGAGGCGAAAGTGCCTTACGAAGTAGGCAAGGCCTTCTTCAAGGGTATGGCGCGCGCGCAGATCTCAGCCGAGCCGGTGGGCATGCTGAAGATTCTCTTCCATCGGGAGACGTTGGCCGTGCTGGGCGTGCATTGCTTCGGCTATCAGGCGTCGGAAATCGTGCACATCGGCCAGGCGATCATGAACCAGCCGGGCGAGGCGAATACGCTCAAGTACTTCATCAACACCACCTTCAACTACCCGACCATGGCCGAAGCCTATCGCGTCGCGGCGTTCGACGGGCTAAACCGGCTTTTTTGAGCGGCTCCGACCGGTGGCCTGAGCCGGTCGGAGAGGACACCCGCACTTGGCGCTGGCCAAATCGGGAAAGCTTTTAAGGGCAGGGACGAGGGCCGCCGATCATGGCGGCCCTCGTTGCTTCACGTATTGCGCAGTGTCGTGACGGCGAGACCGGGATAATCGGTAATCAGGCTATCGACGCCGAAATCGGCGAGCCGGCGCATCAGTGCCGGTTCGTTCACCGTCCAGACCGATACGTGAAGCCCTTGCTGGCGGGCCTTGGCGATTCGCTCGGGCGTGCATAGCGTCCATTTCAATGCCAGCAGATTGCAGTCGTACTGCCTGGCGACCTTCAGTGGGTCTAGCCAGTCATATTCGGCAACCAGGCCGCAGGACAGCTCGGGGGTGAGCCGCTTCAGGGCGCGTAGCACTTCCCGCGAGCCAGAGGTAACGGTAATGCGCTCGAGCAGACCATGACGCTCGGCCAGCTCCCGGATTGCCAGCACCGAGCGCGCGGCGCGGACCCTCGAGGCGCTTTTGACTTCCAACTGCCAGTGCTCGAAGTCGCATTTCTCGAACAGCTCCGCCAGCCGTGGAATGGGGCAGGGTTGTTTCCAGCCCGGCCCGCCGTGGCGTGCGTCGTAGCGAACGAGCTCCTCGGCGTCGTGCTCCACGACTTTACCGCGCCGTCCAGTGGTGCGTTTCAGCGTCGGGTCATGGATGACCATCAGCTCGCCGTCCTTGGACAGATGCAGGTCCAGTTCGCAGCGGCGCACGCCGTGGGCGAGGCATTGCTGGAAACCGACCAGGGTGTTTTCCGGTGCTTCGCCTTTTGCGCCGCGGTGGCCGTAGATCAGGGTCAAGGTCGTATCTCTCGCTGTGATGGAGTATGGCGTTGGTGATGCACAACGCTGTCGATGACCCGGTTGCCTTCGAAATAAACCGAGAACTCACGGTAATCCCAGCGAGTGATGGGTGGCTGACCGACCGCGGGACGCTCCTCGTCGGCCAGTCCGAAGCGTTCGAGTACCTGATTTTTGGTGTCGCCACGCGTGGGGAGCGGCCCTTGGGATTGGCCCTGCTGGCCGACAGGGATACGAAGGGTGTCGGCATGGGCCGGGACGCTGAGCGCAAGTGTCAGGAGAGGGATCAATAACCGGTGCATGTTTCAGGTTCCTTGCAGGCTTTCACGAGCCAGGCGCCGTTCGGTCGCCTGTTTCTGCAGGATATGTCGCGCGAGCAGTTGCCGTTGTGCATCAGTCAACGCTTCGAACGACGTGCCGATGGCGAATCGGCCGTCGTCCAGCGCCTGGCAACTCGCGATGCGTGCGTCCAGCAACATGCCCAGGCCCTGTGGCATCAAAGCCAGCTTGAGCGACCAGACCGAGCCCTCGTCGAGCGGCTGGTCGTTGATGAAGCTGATGCCGCCTTCCGAAAGGACCACCTCGCGTACAGGTCCGAGGTCCTTGAGCAGGCCCTGCGCGAGCGCCTGGCCTAGCAGATCGATGCGCTTGTTCTGCACCTTCAGGTAGTTGGCGAGCGTGCGATTTCCCTCGGCGATCTGGCGCAACAGATGCTGTGCTTCGAAATCGAGCTGATGCAGTTCGCCAAGCAGATCGAATAGCTGCGTCGAGCCCCTGCCGGATACTGTTTCGGCGTGTTCCGGTGGCAGGATTTCCAGTGCGATCATGTCCTCGATACGATAGTATTCGCGGCGATCTTCGGTCTCTTCTATGGGCATGTCGATCCCCGGGCTGCAGTGATGGCTTGAGTGTATCAGGCCGCCTGGCAACGTCATTCAGCTTGTTATTTCCTGCCAGCGAAAGCGAACTCATCGATTTATGTTCAGACCGCTGTCCGTGTATATCGGGGCGCGCTACACACGCGCCAGACGTCGCAGCCTCTTCGTCTCCTTCATATCCTTTACCTCGATGATCGGGCTCGCCTTGGGCGTGCTAGTGATGATCGTCGTGCTGTCGGTGATGAATGGCTTCGACCATGAAATGCGTAGCCGCGTGCTGGGCATGGTCCCGCATGCGACCATCGAAAGCCCGACGCCTATCGATGACTGGCAGCGCCTGGGGCAACGCCTCGCGGAGCATCCCCAGGTCGAGGCGGTAGCGCCGTTCATCCAGATGCAAGGCCTGCTGACCCATCGTGGGCAAGTCACCAAGATTCTCATCAACGCAGTGGACCCCGTGGTCGAGCCGGACGTCTCGATCGTCGGTGAGTTCTTCCGCGAGGGCGCGCTGGACGACCTGGCACCGGGCGAGTTCGGCATTGTCATCGGCGACAAGGCGGCTGAGAAGCTAGGCGTCGGTGTCGGCGACAAGATTACCTTCGTGGCCCCGGAGGTGACGGTTACGCCAGCAGGGGTGTTCCCCCGCATGAAGCGCTTCACCGTGCGCGGGATCTTCCATGTCGGGGCCGGCGAAATCGACGGTTACGTGGCGATGGCCAACATCGCCGATCTTGCGCGGCTGCATCGCTGGAAGCCGGATCAGGTCCAGGGGCTGCGCCTGCGTTTTGTCGACCTGTTCCAGGCACCGCGCATTGCCTGGGACCTGGCGGGACAGCTGGGTGAGGACTTTTATTCCAGGGACTGGACCCGCACCCATGGCAACCTCTACCAGGCGATCCGCATGGAGAAGGCCATGATCGGGCTGTTGCTGCTGCTGATCGTCGCGGTGGCCGCCTTCAATATCATTTCCACGCTGGTCATGGTCGTGACCGACAAGCGCGGCGATATCGCCATCCTGCGTACCCTTGGCGCGACGCCCCGGCAGATCATGGCGATCTTCATGGTGCAGGGAACGGTCATCGGCGTGGTCGGCACCCTGGTGGGCGCCCTGCTCGGGATAATCGCGGCGCTCAATGTCAGCAGCTGGATCGCTGCGCTGGAGCGGCTGATCGGACACAAGTTCCTCAGTGCCGATGTGTACTTCATCGATTACCTGCCGTCTCGGCTGATGACCGCCGATGTGGTTCAGGTCTGTGCCGCGGCGCTGGTCCTGAGTTTTTTCGCCACCCTGTACCCGGCGTGGCGTGCGGCCCGCACCCAGCCGGCCGAGGCGTTACGATATGAGTGAGCTGGTTATGAATGAAAGGTCCTCGATGGATCGCGCGGTACTGAGTTGTCGCAACCTGGGCAAGCGCTACGAGCAGGGACCGGAATCGGTCAGCGTACTTTCCGGTTTGCAGCTTGAACTGTTTCCGGGGCAGCGAGTGGCTATCGTCGGCAGTTCCGGTTCCGGCAAGAGCACGCTGCTGAATCTGCTTGGCGGCCTCGATACGCCGAGCGAAGGCAGCGTCTGGCTGGCCGGGGAGGAGCTTTCCGCGCTCAGCGAAAAGGACCGCGGTCTGTTGCGTAACCGCGCGCTGGGGTTTGTCTATCAGTTCCATCACCTGCTGCCCGAATTCACCGCGCTCGAGAACGTCTGCATGCCGCTGCTGATCGGCAAGACGCCAATCCCCGAAGCGCGCTCGCGCGCGACCGAACTGTTGCAGCGGGTGGGGCTTGGTCACCGCCTGGCGCACAAGCCGTCAGAGCTGTCCGGGGGCGAGCGTCAGCGCGTGGCGATCGCTCGGGCGCTGGCCAACCGTCCGGCGCTGGTGCTGCTTGATGAGCCGACCGGTAACCTCGACCACCATACCGCCCAAGGCATCCAGGATTTGATGCTGGAACTGAGCAGCTCGCTGCGCACCGCCTTTCTCGTCGTCACGCACGATCCCCAGCTGGCCGGGCAAATGGATCACATACTGCGCCTGGAAGACGGCCGGCTGGTGGCTGGCTAATGTTCAGGCCGCTCAGCATCTTCATTGGCAGCCGTTATACACGGGCCAAGCGCCGTAACCATTTCATCTCGTTCATTTCCCTCACCTCCATGATCGGGCTGTCGCTGGGTGTGCTGGCGATGATCATGGTTCTCTCGGTCATGAACGGCTTCCAGCGTGAGATGAGTAACCGCATCCTCGGAATGGTGCCGCACGCCGTGATCGCCGGCGATGGACAGCCCGTGGATGACTGGCAAGCGCTGGCCGAGCAGCTCCGGGTGCATCCCGGTGTAGTGGGTAGCGCGCCGATCACCCAACTTGAAGGCATGCTTTCGTTCAAGGGTTCGATGCAGCCGATCGAGATCAAGGGCATCGATCCGCAGGCTGAAGGGCAGGTTTCGATCCTGGGCTCGAAGCTGGTTGCGGGCAGCCTCGATGACCTGAAGCCGGGCGAATCCGGGGTGATCATCGGGCTGATGACGGCCCGTCGGTTCGGCCTGAAAATGGGCGACAAGCTTACCCTCATCGTGCCGGAACTCAGTGATGCGCCTGGCGGCGTTACGCCGCGTATGCAGCGCCTGAACGTCGTCGGGGTATTCAAGGTGGGCGCCGAACTGGACGGCAGCCTGGGTATGATTCATCGGGCCGATGCCGCCCGCATCCTCCGGTGGCAGCCGCATCAGGTCGAAGGCGTGAGGGTCAAGTTGGCTGACCTGTATCAGGCTCCCGCGATCACGGCTGAACTCGTCGCCGGCGTCGGCGACGGTTATCGCGGCGAGGACTGGTCGCTGACCCAGGGCAGCCTGTTCAGTGCGATGAAGATGGAAAAAACCATGATCGGCCTGCTGCTGTTGCTGATCGTGGCGGTTGCCGCCTTCAACATCATCGCCACCCTGATCATGGTGGTGGCCGATAAACGCGCCGATATCGCGATTCTGCGTACCCTCGGTATGACACCGCGACAAATCATGGCCATCTTCATGGTGCAAGGCAGCATCATCGGTCTGACCGGCACCCTGATTGGCACCGTGCTGGGGATACTGGGCGCGTTGAACGTGAGTGCGTTGGTGACCTGGCTGGAACGGGTATCGGGCCAGCACATCTTCAGCTCCGATGTTTATTTCATCAGCACCTTGCCCTCCGAGCTGCGGCTGGAGGATGTCCTGTTGGTGACACTGGCTGCACTGATGCTGAGTTTCCTGGCGACGCTGTATCCGGCGTGGCGCGCCGCGCAGACTCAACCGGCCGAAGCGCTACGTTACGAGTAGCGGGGTCAGCGCCGATCCTGTTGGCGCTTGCGCCAGCTGCGGCTGACCCACCAGCGCCAGTACCCCTGGGTAATGACATAGCCCAGTACCGCGACGACGATAGCGACCACGAACGAACCGAGAAACAGCGGCTGCCAGTGGGTGTCTAGCATCTGGCGAACCCAGGCGAGGCTCAGTTCCATGGGCATGGGCGAGACGGGTGTGTCCATCAGCCAGGCGCCGACCTTATAGTTGCAATAAAACACCGGCGGCATCGTCAGTGGATTGGTCAGCCAGACCAGGCCGACCGCAATCGGCAGATTGGCCCTGGCCAGTACGGCGCACAGGGCTGCCGCCAACATCTGCAAGGGCATCGGGATCATCGCCCAGAACAGGCCAATGGCCATCGCTCTGGAAACCGAATGCCGATTGAGGTGCAGCAGGTTGGGGTCATGCGTCAGCGTGCCGAGAAACCGCAACGACTTGTGCGTCTTTAAGCGGTCAGGGTGCGGCATGTAGCGCTTGAAAAAACGACGCGGCATGAAAATTCTCTGGCGGGCTGAAGCGCGCCCGATTATGCCCGAAACGAGACCCGGCGCTGAGAGTAGTTTGTGACATAAATTCTACACTGTGAGCGTCGGCAGGACGTCGGCGCAGCCACCGTGGATCGGCCGGTCGTCCTCATTCGAGGCGCCGATCACTGGAACGGAATCCGGGAGATCCCATGCGTACGGCGATGCTGGCGCTTGCAGTGGGCCTTTTACTGCTGCGCTTTGTTCCGCAACTGCCACCTTTATCGACGTTGCCATTGCTGTGGCTGACGGGGCTCGCGCTGCTGCCGTTGCGCTGGCGTGCGCTCGGATGTTTCCTCTGCGGCTTCGGTTGGGCATGCCTGTGCGCGCATTGGGCATTGGAAGATCGCCTGCCTGACGAGCTCGATGGCCGCACGTTTTGGCTTGAAGGCCAGGTCGCTGGCCTCCCTGAGATCAGTAGCGCCGTGGTGCGGTTCGAACTGGTGGATGTCTCGTCGCGGCACGCCGGGCTGCCTTCGCGGGTGCGCCTGGCGTGGTACGGCGGGCCGGCGGTGCAGGCGGGCGAGCGTTGGCGGCTCGCTGCCAGGCTGAAACGGCCGCGCGGTCTGGTCAATCCGCAGTCTTTCGATTACGAAGCCTGGCTGCTGGCGCGCCGAATAGGCGCCAGTGGCACGGTCAAGGCGGGTGAACGGCTCTCGGATGCGCGAGGTGGGCGGGCGTGGCGCGACCAACTGCGTCGGCGGCTGATGGGGGTGGACGCCCAAGGTCGCTCGGGCGCCATCGCCGCGTTGGTGGTGGGCGATGACAGTGGTCTGTCCCCGGCCGACTGGCGAGTCCTTCAGGACACCGGAACCGTCCACCTGATGGTGATTTCGGGCCAGCATGTGGGGATGCTGGCGGCATTGCTCTACGGCCTGGTGGCATTGCTGGCGCGTTGGGGCGTCTGGCCGCGGCGAGTGCCTTGGCTGCCCTGGGCCTGTGCTTTCGCGCTGGCGGGGGCGCTGGGGTATGGCTGGCTGGCAGGCTTCGAAGTGCCGGTCCAGCGGGCCTGCATGATGGTCGCCCTGGTGCTCTTGTGGCGTCTGCGTTTCCGCCATCTGGGCGCATGGCTGCCCTTGCTGATTGCGCTGAACGGCGTTCTGCTGATGGATCCACTGGCGAGTCTGCAGCCAGGGTTCTGGCTGTCGTTCGCGGCGGTAGGGCTGCTCGTGTGGATGTTCCGTGGGCGGTTGGGGCGTTGGAACGCGTGGCGATCGCTGGGCCGCGCGCAGTGGGGCATGACCCTCGGCCTGTTGCCGGTGTTGCTTGCGCTGGGCTTGCCGGTGAGCCTGAGCGGTCCGGTCGCTAATCTCATCGCGGTTCCATTGGTGAGCGCGCTGATCGTACCGCTGTCGCTGATCGGCACCGCGCTGCTATGGCTGCCCAGCGTGGGCGAGTCGCTGTTATGGCTGGCCGGCGGGTTGCTGGCGGTTCTGTTCGACGGATTGCAATGGCTTGCGCACTGGCGGTCTGCCTGGTTGCCGGTCTCGTTGCCGCTTTGGAGCGGGTTGCTGGTCGCGTTGGGAACGTTGCTGATCCTGCTGCCTGCCGGGGTGCCGTTTCGCGCGCTGGGTGCGGTGCTGCTCGCACCGTTGTTGTTCCCCCCGGCCAGTAGTCCCGCAGCAGGCGAGGCGCAAGCCTGGGTTTTCGATGTCGGCCAGGGGCTGGCCGTGCTGGTGCGTACGCGCAACCACGCCGTGTTGTACGACGCAGGGCCGCGCTACGGCGACTTCGATATCGGAGAACGGGTCGTGTTTCCATCGTTGCGGGCGCTGGGATTGGCCGATCTCGATCTGCTGATCCTCAGCCATGCCGATAGCGATCATGCCGGCGGCGCCCCGGCGATACACCGGCAGATGCAGCCCGCGCGAGTACTCAGCGGTGAACCGGAGCAGTTGCCCGCTTCGCTGGGTGCCCAAGGGTGCCGCTCGGGCGAGCGCTGGGAATGGGACCAGGTCCGCTTTACGCTCTGGCGCTGGGAGCGGGCCGAGGACGGCAACCAGTCATCCTGTGTGCTGCTGGTCGAGGCGAACGGCGAACGGCTGCTGCTCACCGGTGACATCGATGCGGCGGCCGAGCAGGCATTGGTGGCGAGCGGTCTGCCGCATGACGTGCGCTGGCTGCTGGTTCCGCATCATGGCAGTCGCAGCGCCTCCTCGAGCGCCTTCATCGAGGCGGCAGGCGCCCACGGCGCGCTTGTCTCGCGCAGCCTGCACAATGCCTTCGGTCACCCGCACGCCGATGTCGTGCAGCGTCTCCGGGCATCGGGCGCTCAGATTTTCGACACGGCCGAGCTGGGCGCCTTGCAGATCCGTCTCGGTCGTTTCGAGACCGTTCGGGGTTCGCGCGCCGAACGGCGTTTCTGGCGGGAAAAATGAGAACCGAGGCCGTCGGCGGCCCCTCGGCCCTATGCTAGAGTGGCGCCACTTTTTCGAGGGGGATTCATCTCGTGTGGGAGCTGGTCAAAGCGGGCGGCTGGATAATGCTGCCAATCATCCTGTGTTCAGTCGCTGCCGCCGGCATCATTGCCGAAAGGCTGTGGACGTTGCGGCCCAGCCGCGTGACGCCGCCGCACCTGCTCGGTCAGGTATGGAAATGGATCAAGGATAAGAAGCTCAGTAACCAGAAGCTCAAGGAGTTGCGCGCCGATTCGCCACTCGGCGAGATTCTGGCGGCGGGTCTTGCCAACTCCAAGCATGGTCGCGAGATCATGAAGGAGTGCATAGAAGAGGCGGCTGCGCGCGTCGTCCACGACCTGGAACGCTACCTGAACGCGTTGGGCACCATCGCGGGCATCGCACCCCTTCTCGGACTCCTGGGGACCGTGCTCGGAATGATCGAAATCTTCAGCGCTTTCATGGGCGCAGGCATGGCCAACGCGCCCTTGCTCGCAGCGGGCATTTCCAAGGCGCTGATCACCACCGCGGCTGGTCTGATGGTGGGCATCCCGGCACTGTTCTTCCATCGCTTCCTGCAGCGTCGCGTCGAAGAACTGGTGGTCGGAATGGAGCAGGAAGCGATCAAGCTGGTAGAAGTGGTACAGGGTGACCGTGACGTCGATCTGGGTGAGGGCAAGGCGTGAAGTTTCGACGCAAGGCGCGGGAAAACGTCGACATCGGCCTGGCTCCGCTGATCGATGTGGTGTTCATCCTGTTGCTGTTCTTTGTGGTGACCACGACCTTTACCCGCGAAACCCAGCTCAAGGTGGATCTGCCAGAGGCGGCCAGCGGTACACCGCCGCAGGAAGCCGAGAAGAAACAACTGGAAGTGGTGGTCGATGTAGACGGCAATTTCACCCTCAACGGCAAGGCGCTCATCAAGCATGACCTGGGTACGCTGATGGCGGCGCTCAGCAAGGAATCGGGCGGCGACACCAGTCTGCCGCTGGTCATCAGTGCCGACGGCAAGACCCCTCATCAGGCCGTCATTACCGCGATGGATGCCGCCGGGAAGCTGGGCTTCGCGCAGCTGCGCATCACCACTGTCGAGGCCCAGCCGGAGCCCTGATGTCCTTCGCCGACCGTCTGCAGCGAGCCTGGTACGAAGGGCACCCCGCCCTGGCCTTGCTCGCCCCGCTGGAGGCGCTCTATCGGCGTGTGGTCATCGCCAAACGAAACAGGTTCATTGGCCAGGCCGCCGATACCTATCGAGCGCCAGTGCCGGTGGTGGTGGTGGGTAACATCACCGTTGGCGGGACGGGCAAGACCCCGCTGATTCTCTGGCTCATCGAGCATTGCCACCGGCGCGGCTTGAAAGTCGGCGTCGTCAGCCGTGGCTACGGTGCCAGCCCACCGTCGCATCCATGGCGTGTGAGGCCTGAGCACTCGGCCGCCGAAGCGGGGGACGAGCCGCTATTGATCGCGCAGCGGACGGGCGTACCGGTGATGATCGATCCAGACCGCGCGCGCGCGGTTCGCGAGTTGCTCGAGCAGGAGCGGTTGGACCTCATCCTGTCCGACGATGGCTTGCAGCATTACCGGCTGGCCCGCGACCTCGAACTGGTGCTCATCGATGCCGCCCGGGGCCTGGGCAACCGTCGCTGCCTGCCCGCCGGGCCGTTGCGAGAGCCGGTCGAGCGCCTGGAGTCGGTTGATGCGGTGCTGTTCAACGGTGCGCTGGCCGACAGCTCGTCCGGGTTCGCCTTTGCCTTGCAGCCGGCGTGCCTGATCGAGCTGGTCAGCGAGCAGGCCTGGCCGCTCGACCATTTTCCGCCAGGCCAGCAACTGCATGCGGTGGCCGGGATCGGTAATCCCCAGCGTTTCTTCACCACGCTCGAGGCGCTACACTGGCGACCGATTCCGCATCCCTTCGCCGATCACGCTCGCTATAGCCTGGAGCAACTGACCTTCAGTCCGGAGCTACCCCTGGTGATGACCGAGAAGGATGCGGTCAAATGCCGGGCATTCGCGCCGCCGGGCTGGTGTTATCTGCAGGTGCAGGCCGAGCCTTCGGCTGCATTCACGACCTGGCTCGATGCCCAGCTGGACCGGTTGCTACCCGAACACCCCTAAGCCGCTCGATCTGCCAGGTGCAGTCGGCAGCATCCAAGGACTGCGCATGGATACCAAACTGCTCGATATTCTCGCCTGCCCGCTCTGCAAGGGCCCGCTGAAGCTGACCGAAGACAAATTCGAACTGATCTGCAAGGCCGACGGTATGGCGTTTCCGGTGCGGGACGGCATCCCGGTAATGCTCGAAAGCGAAGCGCGGACTCTTGAAGTGGACGAGCGCCTGGACAAATGAGCAGCCCTTACACCGTCGTGATACCGGCGCGCTACGCGTCCAGCCGCTTGCCCGGCAAGCCGCTGCAGGATATCGCTGGCAAGCCGATGATTCGCCATGTCTGGGAACAAGCCTGCCAAAGCAATGCGCAACAGGTGGTGGTCGCCACCGATGACACGCGAATTGTCGATGCGTGCAATGGTTTTGGCGCGCAGGTGTTGCTGACGCGCGTGGACCACAATTCGGGCACCGATCGTCTCGCCGAAGTCGCGGCCAAGCTGGGCCTTGCGTCTGATGCCATCGTCGTCAACGTGCAGGGCGATGAGCCGTTGATTCCTCCATCGATCATCGACCAGGTCGCCCGCAATCTCGCCGCGCATCCGGAAGCGGCCATCGCCACGCTTGCCGAGCCCATCAGCGATCCGCAGTCGCTGTTCAACCCCAACGTCGTCAAGGTGCTTGGCGATATCAATGGCTTGGCGCTGACCTTCAGTCGCGCACCGTTGCCCTGGGCGCGGGACGAGTTCGCCCGCGACCGGGATACGCTTGCCGCGGGTGTCCCCTATCGGCGGCATATCGGCATTTATGCCTACCGGGCCGGATTTTTGGCCGACTTCGTCGCCTGGGGGCCTTGCTGGCTGGAAAACACCGAATGCCTCGAGCAACTGCGAGCGCTCTGGCATGGCAAGCGGATTCACGTCGCCGATGCGATCGAAGCTCCGCCGGCCGGCGTCGATACCGCCGAAGATCTCGAGCGTGTGCGCAAGCAGCTCGGAGCCTGAGCGTGAATATCCTGTTCGTCTGCATGGGTAACATCTGCCGATCACCCACCGCTGAAGCCGTGTTTCGCACCTATGCACGAAATGCCGGGCTGGCTGAGCGGCTGGTGATTGATTCGGCCGGCACCGGTGGCTGGCATGTTGGCAAGGGGCCGGATCAGCGCGCGTGCCTGGCGGCTGCCAGGCGAGGCTACGATCTGAGTGCGCTGAGAGCGAGGCAGGTGACGGTCGACGATTTCCAGCGTTTCGATCTGATTCTGGCCATGGACCATGACAACCTGGAGCGGCTGCAGGCGCTGCGCCCCCAAGGCGCGCGCGGAACGCTCGATCTGTTGCTGCGCCGATACAAGCTGGATGACCACGCTGTTCCAGATCCCTACTTCGGCGGCGAGGATGGGTTCGAAAGGGTGCTCGACTTGATCGAGACCGCCTCTGCTGCGCTACTCGACGAAGTCAGGGAGCGTCTGTGACACTGCTCATCGAACCGAATCGCTCGCTCAAGGCGTTCAACACCTTCGCTGTCGAGGCGCGCGCGGCACGCTTCACCGAGGCGCATGACGATAAGGATGTAACCGAGGCGCTCGCGGAGGCGCGACGCCTTGGTCTGCCGTTATGGGTGCTCGGCGGCGGCAGCAACCTGGTCCTTACCACTGATGTGGAGGCGCTGGTATTGCGCATGGCCAGCCAAGGTATGCGGCTGCTCGAGGACGACGGTGAACGGGTTGTGATCGAGGCGGAGGCGGGGGAAGCCTGGCATCCGTTCGTGTTGCGCAGCCTGGCGCTCGGCCTGTCCGGTCTGGAAAATCTCAGCCTGATTCCGGGGACGGTCGGCGCCGCACCGATCCAGAATGTCGGCGCATATGGCGTCGAGATCAAAGACGTCTTCGACGGGCTGACGGCGCTGGACCGTGCAACGGGACGTCTGGTTGAGTTCGGTCTGCAGGCATGCGCGTTCGGCTATCGCGACAGCTTGTTCAAACGTCAGGCCGGGCGCTACATCATTCTTCGGGTGCGCTTCGCGCTGCGGCGCACGGCGCACCTCAAGCTCGAATACGGACCACTGCGGCAGTGGCTTGATCAGCACGCTATCGATGCTCCAGGCCCGCTGGATGTGAGCCGTGCGGTCTGTGCGATTCGTAGCGAAAAGCTGCCTGATCCGCGGGTGCTGGGCAATGCCGGCAGTTTCTTCAAGAACCCGCTGGTTTCTCGGTCGGTGGCTGATGCGCTGCTGGCTCGATTCCCGGATATGGTCGCGTTTGCGCAAGACGATGGGCAGGTCAAGCTGGCGGCTGGCTGGTTGATCGAGCGCGCCGGCTGGAAAGGCTATCGGGACGGTGATGCGGGCGTGCACAGGCTGCAGGCGCTGGTGCTCGTCAACTATGGTCGGGCCACCGGCCAGCAGATAGTGGACCTGGCCCAGCGCATCCAGGCTGACATTGCCGAGCGTTTTGGCGTGCAGTTGGAAATAGAGCCGAACATCGTCTGATCGAAACGCCGTCCGTTTCGTCGTGACGTCATCCTCAGCAGTCCGTGGATCGGGCCGACGGAGCCGTCAGGTTTGACCCTTGCAGAGCGCCTGACCGGGCGCGCGCGTCCCCTGCAGCAGGCGGCGGTTCGCCGCGTGCTGCCCAGCGATTCGCCGGCAGGGCCTTCATTCAAAAGAGGGCGGATAAAAAAAGGGATGCCGAAGCATCCCTTTTTTGTAGCCGTGCCCGGTCAGTTTTGACGCTTGGCGACGTCATCCTGCTCAGCCGTTTGGTCAGCGGCCTCGGGCTCGGCGTCCGCGGTGGGCTTGGTCGGCTCTACCTCGGGCTGGACCGTTTCGGCGAGGACCGGCTCGGCTTCTGGTTCGGCCGTGTGTGGCTCAGCGGCCGGTTCAACAGCCTGCTGGTCATCGCTGGCGGTGACGACCGGTTGCTCGACCGGTGCCTCGACCGCTGGTTCGCTGACCACGATTTCCGGACTGGCCGGCTCTGCCAGGGCCTGTGCTTCAGCGGACGCCTTCGCCTCAGCAGCGGCTTTCGCTTCAGCTTCGGCTGCTTCCTTGGCCAGGCGCTCCTGCTCGAGGCGGCGACGACGCACTTCGCGTGGGTCGTTAGGTGCGCGGCCGCTAGCGGTCAGCGCCGGGGCGGCTGGCTCGGCCGGAGCGGGAGCGGGTTGCTCGGCGGCAGGAACGGCAGCGGGTTCTACGACCTCGCGCTCTACCGCAGGCGCTTCTGGCTGACTGGCTTCCTGCGGGGCAGGGGTCGGCTCGGCCAACGGAGCAGCGGCTTCGACTTCGGCTTCCGCTTCCGCTGACGGCGCTACGAGCGCGTCGGCCGGCTCGGTGGCCTGCGCTTGCACAACGGTTTCGTTGACAGTTTCGGTGGGCTGCGCAACGACCGGCGTGTCCTCGGTCGCGTTCGCTGGCTGCGCCGCCGGAAGCGTTGTGTCGGTATCTGCCGTGTTCGCCGCCAGGGCGGCAGCTGTCGCGGCAATGGCGACCTGCTCGGATTTCACCGGTGCATTGCTTTCGCTGACTTCGGCAGTGGAGCTCTCGGCTTCGTCACCGATCTCGTTGCCGTTGGCATCACGCTGACGATCACGGCGGTTACTGCGGCGACGCTGACCACGGGAGCGGCGACGTGGGCGATCGCTGCCTTCGGTCGATTCCTGGTCGTCCTGGGCGATTTGCTCCGCATCGTTCTGCTGCAGTTCTTCCGTGTCTACGCTTTGCTCGACGCGAGGTTTGCGCTCTTCGCGAGGCGGGCGCGGTTTGCGCTCGGTAATTTCCTCGCTGATCGCGGCAGCCGGCACGATCTGGGCGGGCTCATCGAGCGGTGCGCGCAGTTCGCGCTTACGCTCTTCGCGGGGCTGACGGTCTTCACGAGGCGTGCGTTCACGGCGTGGTTGCGGTTGCGGCGCCGGGCTGTCGTTGAGTTCGACCGGCTCGCGAGGCTCTCGGGCTTCGCGTGGCTTGCGCTCTTCGCGCGGGGCACGCGGCTGACGCTCTTCGCGGGCCGGGCGCTCTTCACGTGGGGCGCGTTCTTCGCGTGGCGCACGCTCCTCGCGTGGCTTGCGCTCTTCGTCGCGGTTACTGCGTGAGTCACGGCGGCGATTTTGCTGGCGACCGCTGCGACGCTCATCGTTGCGCTGAGGACGAGTGCTCGCCGCGGGTTTCTTCTGGACTTCGGCGGCCGGTGCTTCCTGCTTGCCGGCGAACAGGCCAACCAGGGACTTGACCAGACCTTTGAACAGGCTCGGCTCCTGGATTGCGGGCGCGGCGGCTTCGACTGGCGCGGCGGTCGGGGTCGGTGCGGGGGCGGTCCGTGGGGGCGCTGTTTTCACGGCGGCTTCCTGACGAACCAGCGTGCGAGTGGAGCTGACCGGTTGGGCTTCCTCGACTTCGGTCGGGCTCATTTCATAGCTGGCCTGACCGGCGATGATCTCCGGGCTGTCATCGCGAAGACGTTGCACTTCAAAGTGCGGCGTTTCCAGATGATCGTCCGGCAGGATGAAGATGCGCGCGCGGGTGCGCAGTTCGATCTTGGTGATGGCGTTGCGCTTTTCGTTGAGCAGGAACGCGGCGACCTGGAAGGGTACGCGCGCCCGGACCTCGGCGGTGCGGTCCTTGAGGGCTTCTTCCTCGATCAGGCGCAGGATTGCCAGGGATAGCGACTCGACGTCACGAATGATGCCCTGACCGTTACAGCGCGGGCAGACGATGCCACTGGTTTCGCCGAGCGATGGGCGCAGGCGTTGCCGCGACATTTCCAGAAGGCCGAAGCGCGAGATGCGGCCAACTTGAATGCGGGCGCGGTCGGCTTCGAGTGCCTCACGGACCTTTTCTTCGACGGCGCGCTGGTTCTTCGCCGGCGTCATGTCGATGAAGTCGATGACGATCAGGCCGCCGATGTCCCGCAGACGCAGCTGGCGGGCGATTTCCTCGGCCGCTTCCAGGTTGGTCTGCAGTGCGGTTTCCTCGATGTCGCCGCCCTTGGTGGCGCGTGCCGAGTTGATGTCGATCGAGACCAGGGCTTCGGTCGGGTCGATGACGATCGAACCACCGGACGGCAGCTTCACTTCACGCTGGAAGGCCGTTTCGATCTGGCTTTCGATCTGGAAACGATTGAACAGCGGCACGCTGTCTTCGTACAGCTTGATCTTGCTGGCGTACTGCGGCATGACCTGCTGGATGAAGGAAAGGGCTTCGTTCTGGGCCTCGACGCTGTCGATCAGTACTTCGCCGATGTCCTGGCGCAGGTAGTCGCGAATGGCGCGGATGATGACATTGGATTCCTGGTAGATCAGGAAGGGCGCGGGGCGGTCCTGCGAGGCTTCCTTGACTGCGCTCCAGAGCTGCAGCAGGTAGTCCAGGTCCCATTGCATTTCTTCGCTGGAGCGACCGAGACCGGCGGTGCGGACGATCAGCCCCATGTCGGCGGGGATATCGAGGCCGTTCAAAGCCTCACGCAGTTCGTTGCGTTCTTCGCCTTCGATACGGCGGGAGATGCCACCCGCGCGCGGGTTGTTCGGCATCAGCACGAGGTAGCGGCCTGCGAGGCTGATGAAGGTGGTCAGGGCTGCGCCCTTGTTGCCACGTTCTTCCTTCTCGACCTGGACGATGACTTCCTGGCCTTCGCTCAGTACTTCCTTGATATTGACCCGGCCTTCAGGGGCCTTCTTGAAGTACTCGCGGGAGATTTCCTTGAGGGGGAGAAAGCCGTGGCGGTCGGCGCCGAAATCCACGAACGCGGCTTCGAGGCTGGGCTCGACGCGGGTGATCTTGCCTTTGTAGATGTTGGCTTTCTTCTGTTCACGGGCGCCGGATTCGATATCGAGATCGAACAGGCGCTGGCCGTCAACCAGTGCGACACGCAACTCTTCGGGTTGAGTTGCGTTAATTAGCATTCTTTTCATGTAGTACCGTCGGTTTCCAGGGCAGCGGAAACGGCGTTCGGCACACACGACTCTCGCGGTCGGTGTCAGGTGAGTCAGGAATGGTTGTAAGGCACTCCAGTGTCCAGCGATGTGAGGCCAGTTGGGCCAGCGTCGCGACGACGTCTCCTGCTTGCTGTCGAAACAGAAGCAATGGTTCGGGAGGAGGAATCAGCAATCGGTAGCGGACGAAATGAAGCGTCTATGAAAGCCTTTGCTACGCAATCCGATGGCTGTACATCTCCACCCAACACTCATACTTTGAAAATCGGGTGCCGCTCACAGAATCCGGGAGCGGGTTGTCGATTATCGCGCTTCCCCAGCAGGGTTGCGCATCATGTCTTCAAGGCTTGTTTCGGGGCTTCACCGCTACTTGAGGGAAGCTCCGTCGGACGGCCTCACGTCCTCGAGCATTGCTGGGTCAGGAATGGCGGTTTCGCTGGCATTCGATGACCTGGCCACTTTTGGCGGCGTTCGGGACTATAACAGCAATGTTTAAGTGCTTCAAATCCATGAAAATTGATATCATCGACCGATGACCAATACCCCCTCTCAGACCTCCGGCGTGCAAATGCTCGAAGTCTCGCCGGAGCTTGCCGGCCAGCGCATCGACAACTTTCTCCGTAACCAGCTCAAGGGTGTGCCCAAGACCTTGATATACCGCATCCTGCGCAAGGGCGAAGTGCGGGTGAACAAGGGGCGGATCAAGCCGGAGTACAAGCTTCAGGCCGGCGATGTGGTGCGGGTGCCGCCGCTTCGGCTGCCTGAGCGCGACGAGGTGGCTCCGGTGGCGCAGGGGCTCCTCGAGCGCCTCGAGGCGGCCATCGTCCATGAAGACAAGGCGCTCATTGTGCTGAACAAGCCTGCCGGCATTGCGGTGCATGGCGGCAGTGGGCTGAGCTTTGGCGTCATCGAGGCGCTGCGTCAGTTGCGACCCGATGCGAAGGAACTGGAGCTGGTGCATCGTCTCGATCGCGATACTTCCGGTCTGCTCATGATTGCCAAGAAGCGCAGCATGCTGCGCCATTTGCACCAGGCGCTTCGGGGCGATGGCGTCGACAAGCGTTACATGGCACTCGTCAGGGGGCGCTGGGAAACGAGCAGGAAGCAAGTCAGCGCACCGCTGTTGAAAAACACCCTGCGCTCGGGCGAGCGGATGGTCGAGGTCACGGAAGAGGGCAAGGAGGCGCTGACGCTTTTCCGCGTGCTGCGTCGCTTCGGTGATTTCGCGACGTTGGTCGAGGCTCGGCCGATCACCGGTCGTACCCACCAGATCCGCGTGCATGCGCTTCACGCAGGGCATGGCATCGCTGGCGACAGCAAATACGGTGATGAGGAATTTTCCCGGGTTATTCGCGACCTGGGTGGCAAGCGCCTGTTTCTGCATGCTTACGCCCTGACGGTGCCGCTGCCTGATGGCGGCGAGCTGCGTCTGGAGGCGCCGGTCGATGAGCTTTGGGCGCGGACGCTGGAGCGGTTGGGTGAATAGGTATGAGCTGCTGATCTTCGACTGGGATGGAACCCTGGTGGATTCCATCGACCGTATCGTCCAGTCCATTTCTGTCGCGGCCGCCCGCTGTGCGCTGCCGCCGCTCGATGAAAGGGCGATAAAGGGCATCATCGGGTTGGGGTTGCCCGAGGCGATTGCAGCGTTGTATCCCCATGTCACGGATGTGGGGACCGCTGAGGCCTTCCGTCGTGCCTATGCCGACCACTATTTGTCGCTCGAGGCCGAGCCCTCGGCGCTTTATCCGGGGGTCGCCCAGGCGTTGCAGCAATTTCGTGATCAGGGGCATCTGCTTGCCGTTGCGACCGGAAAGGGGCGTCGTGGGCTGGACCGAGTGCTGCAAGGGCAGGGGTGGACCGATTTTTTCGATGTGACCCGTTGCGCAGATGAAACCGCCAGCAAGCCTGATCCGTTGATGATTCATGAAATCCTGGCACATTGCGGGGTCGGCCCCGAGCGGGCCCTGATGATCGGGGACTCGGTGTTCGATCTCGAGATGGCCCGGCGCGCGGGCGTCGACAGCGTTGCGGTCTCCTATGGTGCGCAGCCGCTCGAGGTGCTGCAGGCATGCTCGCCGAGCATGACCATCAATCGTTTTTCGGAGCTTGGCGATTGGCTGCGCTCCGCTCGTACAGCTGAGGTCGTTGCGTATGTCGGATGAATGGAAAGAGCCGGTGAACGAACAGAAGGAAGATCGCAACAGCTGGAAGCTGCTTGAGAAGACGCTGCTGGCCGGCGTGCAGGAGCAGCGGCGGGCCCGGCGCTGGGGGATCTTCTTCAAGTTGCTGACGTTCGCCTATCTCTTCGTCGCGCTGCTGATCTTCTCGCCGCTGTTGCAGTTCGGCGACACCAAGCGTGCGAGCAGCGGTCACACGGCAGTCATCAACGTGCGTGGGATGATCGCTGACGAAGAGCCGGCGAGTGCCGACAATATCGTCGGGGCGCTCCGGGCCGCTTTCGAAGACGCCGGCACGAAGGGTGTGGTGCTGCGGATCAACAGTCCGGGCGGCAGTCCAGTGCAGTCAGGCTACATTTACGACGAGATTCGTCGTTTGCGTGGCGAATACCCCGCAGTGAAGGTCTACGCGGTGATCACCGATCTGGGCGCTTCGGGCGCTTATTACATTGCCAGTGCCGCGGACGAAATCTACGCCGACAAGTCGAGCCTGGTCGGATCCATTGGCGTGACCGCGGCGACCTTCGGCTTTGTCGAGACGATGGATAAGCTGGGGGTGGAGCGCCGGGTTTATACGTCGGGCGAGCACAAGGCATTCCTCGATCCCTTCCAGCCTGAAAAACCGGAAGAAACCGAGTTCTGGCGCGGCGTACTCGGCACTACTCATCGCCAGTTCATAGACAGCGTCAAGCAGGGGCGTGGCGATCGGCTGCAGGTCGCCGAGCATCCCGAGCTGTTCTCGGGGCTCATCTGGTCCGGCGAGCAGGCGCTCGAGCTTGGTCTGATCGATGGCCTCGGCAGTACAAGCTACGTGGCGCGTGAAGTGATCGGTGAGCAAGAGCTGATGGATTTCACCGTCAAGGACTCGCCCCTGGATCGATTCACCAAGAAACTCGGTGCCAGCATCGCATCGCAGCTGGCAATGTGGATGGGCTACCAGGGGCCGCAGTTGCGCTAGCGGGGTCTTTGTGGCGCTCAGGGTACTTCGATCCCTGCGTTGTTCAGCATGTCGACCAGCCGGATCAGTGGCAATCCGATCAGGCTGGTGACGTCTGATCCTTCGGTCGCGCGGAACAGGCTGATCCCCAGGCCTTCGGCCTTGAAGCTGCCGGCGCAATCGTATGGCTGTTCAGTATGCAGGTAGCGCTCGATCTGGCGGTCGTCCAGCGACCGGAAATGCACGGTGAAGCTGACGCAGTCGATCTCGATCGTGCTGGCGCGGCTGTCCAGCAGTGCCAGTCCGGTTAGAAAGCTCACACTGTTGCCGCTGCAGGCGCGCAATTGCTGCTTCGCCCGGTCGAAGGTGTGAGGTTTACCCAGGATGCGTTGCCCGAGCACCGCGACCTGGTCAGAACCGATGATCAGGTGGTCCGGGTGAGTTGACGCCAGTGCCCGAGCCTTTTCGCTGGCGAGTCGGCGTACCAGTTGTTCCGGGGGCTCGTTTGCCTGTGCGGTTTCATCTATTTGCGGGGCGCTGCAATCAAATGTCAGGCGCAGTCGCGAGAGCAGTTCGCGTCGATACGGGGAGCTGGATGCGAGAAGCAGGCGGCGCATTTTCCTTCCTTTTATATAGGGGCTCGATCACTGGTCGGCCGAGCTCGATTGTGCGGGTGAATTCCTTTGACAGTCGAGGGGCGCATCCCTAGAATGCCGCGCTTATGTTGAAAGGACCAATACCTCCGCACGTTGACCCGCGCAAGCTCGCAGACCGAGCGGCCACCCTGAAGGGTGAGCTGCAACTGTCCGAGCTGAAGCGGCTCGTCGATCCTCTTGAGGACGACAAGGGTGTGGTGCGCGCCAGTTTCGACTTTGGGCGCGACGAGCAGCGGACTCTGGTTATCCATAGCGAGCTGGACGTTGAGGTCACGATGATTTGCCAGCGTTGTCTGGAGCCGGTTGTTCTGCCTATTCACAGCGCATGCGATTATGCCGTGGTGAATGAAGGGTCGAGCAGCCAGCACCTGCCCAAGGGCTACGACGTGCTGGAAGTGGGAGAGGATCCTCTGGATCTGCTGGCGCTGGTTGAAGAGGAGCTTCTGCTCGCTCTTCCGATTGTTCCACTCCATGACCAAGAAGTTTGCCAGCCGCCGGCTGGGCCTGATGAGCCCGAGCCGAATGAGGACGAGGTATCGCGGTCCAACCCGTTCAGCGTACTGGCTCAGTTAAAGCGTGACCCAAACGTTTAGGAGTTGATCCCAATGGCTGTTCAGCAGAACAAAAAATCCCGTTCCGCCCGTGACATGCGTCGTTCGCACGACGCGCTCGAGCCGAACGCCCTGTCCGTGGAAAAGAGCACTGGCGAAGTACACCTGCGCCACCACGTTTCCCCGGAAGGTTTCTACCGTGGTCGTAAAGTGATCGACAAGGGCGCTGACGAGTAAATCTTGTCTGCTCCGATCATAGCGATCGATGCAATGGGTGGGGATTTCGGTCCCCACTGCATTGTTCCGGCCAGTCTCCACTGTCTGGCTGAAGTCCCCTCGCTGCATCTGGCCCTGGTTGGCCAATCCTCTGTTCTCGAAGAAATCATTGCCCGCCACCGGGTTGTGGATCGCGCTCGCCTGACGATTGTCGATGCCGATGAAGTGATCGGGATGGATGAGCGTCCGACGCAGGCCTTGCGTGGCAAGCCGCGCTCCTCCATGCGCGTCGCCCTGGAATTGGTGCGCGACGGTCAGGCCCAGGCATGCGTCAGCGCTGGCAATACGGGCGCCTTGATGGCGCTTGCCCGCCATGTACTGAAGACGTTGCCGGGGGTCGACCGGCCGGCCATGACCACGGCTATCCCTACGCTCGATGGTGCGTGCCTGCTGCTTGATCTTGGCGCAAACGTGGATTGTACGGCCGAACAGCTCTACCAGTTCGCGGTGATGGGGTCCGTTGCAGCGCAGAGCCTCGGTATCGAGCAGCCGCGCGTCTCGTTGCTCAATGTCGGCACCGAAGACATCAAGGGAAACCAGCAGGTCAAGGCGGCTGCCGCGCTTCTGCAGCAGGCAGGCGACATCAACTACTGCGGCTTCGTCGAGGGCGACGGGCTGTTTCGCGGTGAGACGGATGTGGCGGTGTGCGATGGCTTCGTCGGCAATATCCTGCTCAAGTCCAGTGAAGGTTTGGCGCATATGGTCGGCTTGCGCGTCGAGGCTCTTTTTCGCCGGTCACTGGTTTCGCGCCTCGTGGGCGCGCTGGCCCTGCCATTATTGCGGCAGCTGCGCAGCGATCTGAGGCCTGCGCAATACAATGGCGCGAGCTTTCTCGGGCTCCAGGGTATTGTCGTGAAAAGTCACGGCAGTGCAGGTTCCGAGGGTTTCCGATCGGCTATCCTGCGCGCAGCTCATGACGTGGAGCGCAATCTGCCGGAGCTGCTGCATAGCCGCCTCGAGCAGCTACTCGTGACCAATCGGTCGCAAGACGGCGCCGGTGATGTGACCACCACCGGCGGGTCGTCATCCAACTGACAATTCGGTGCGTCCTCGTGGCGTATTCTTTCTGACGAACAACCACAAGAGAGCCGTTTCATGTCCGCATCACTTGCATTCGTCTTTCCGGGGCAGGGCTCCCAGGCCCTTGGCATGCTTGCCGAGCATGGCGCCCAGCATTCCCTGGTGATCGATACCTTCGCTGAAGCATCGTCCGTGCTCGGCTACGACCTCTGGGCACTCTCCCAGCAGGGCCCCGAGGAGCAACTGAATCAGACCGACAAGACCCAGCCTGCCATCCTCACCGCCTCGATTGCACTCTGGCGTCTGTGGTCGGCCGAGGGTGGGGCACAACCAGCCTTCGTCGCAGGTCACAGTCTGGGTGAGTATTCTGCGCTGGTTGCAGCGGGCAGCCTCCCGTTCGCTGACGCCGTGAAGTTGGTTGAGTTGCGGGGCCAGCTCATGCAGCAAGCCGTTCCGGCTGGTACTGGCGGTATGGCGGCGATCCTTGGTCTGGACGATGCCGATGTGCTGGCGGCCTGTGACGAAGCGGCGCAGGGCGAAGTCGTCAGCGCCGTCAATTTCAATGCGCCTGGCCAGGTCGTGATCGCCGGTAGCGCCGCCGCCGTGGCGCGAGCCATCGAGGTCTGCAAGGCCAAGGGCGCCAAGCGCGCGATGCCGCTGCCCGTCAGCGTGCCGTCACATTGTGCGCTGATGCGCCCGGCGGCCGAGCGCTTCGCGGACTCCGTCACGGCGGCCGCGTGGCAGGCGCCTGGGATTCCGTTGGTCCAGAATGTCAGTGCGGCGATCGTATCGGACCTCGATACGCTCAAGCATGATCTCCTGGCTCAGCTCTACAGCCCGGTTCGCTGGGTCGAGACCATTGTCGCGTTGAATGCCCAGGGCGTGACCGATTTGGTCGAATGCGGTCCGGGCAAGGTGCTGTCCGGTCTCAACAAGCGCTGCGTCAAGGGCATCAACACCTACAATCTGGACACCCCAGAAGCCTTTGCCGCCACTCGTGGCGCATTGGCCTGAACAAGGAGAAACGTATGAATCTGCAAGGCAAGGTTGCCCTGGTAACAGGCGCAAGCCGAGGTATCGGTCAGGCCATCGCGCTGGAGCTTGGTCGTCAGGGCGCTATCGTGATTGGCACGGCCACGTCCTCCTCGGGTGCCGAGCGCATCGCCGAGACGCTCAAGGAAAACGGTATTGAAGGCGCCGGGCTTGTACTGGATGTCACCAGTGACGAATCCGTGGCCACCACGCTGGAACACATCCAGCAACACCTCGGCCAGCCGGCTATCCTGGTGAACAATGCGGGCATCACTCGCGACAATCTGATGCTGCGGATGAAAGACGATGAATGGCATGATGTCATCAACACCAATCTCAGCAGCCTGTACCGCCTGACCAAGGGCGTCCTGCGTGGCATGACCAAGGCCCGTTGGGGACGAATTATCAGTATCGGTTCCGTGGTAGGTGCCATGGGTAACGCTGGGCAGGTAAACTACGCCGCAGCCAAGGCCGGACTCGAGGGGTTCAGCCGTGCGCTGGCCCGTGAAGTCGGCTCGCGCGGTATTACAGTCAACGCCGTGGCGCCGGGCTTCATCGATACAGACATGACGCGTGAGCTGCCAGAGGCTCAGCGTGACGCTTTGCTGGGACAGATCCCGTTGGGTCGTCTTGGTCAGGCGGAAGAGATTGCCAAGGTCGTCGCTTTCCTGGCTTCTGACGGCGCCGCCTATGTCACTGGAGCCACGGTTCCGGTGAACGGCGGTATGTACATGAGCTAATGTGACGCCCAACGCATGTATGCAGTCATAACGGCTGATTAGTTTCGTTATAAAACTGCGGTTCGTTTATAGACAGATGGTTGAAAGCAGGTTCATGCTTGCCTGCTTTCAGCTTGAAATGCGGAAAACGCTTTCTATACACTACCGCGCAGACCAGCTGCCTGATTTTTCCATAGGAGTGAAAACAAGGTATGAGCACCATCGAAGAACGCGTCAAGAAAATCGTTGCCGAGCAACTTGGCGTCAAAGAAGAGGAAGTCACCAACAGCGCTTCCTTCGTCGAAGACCTGGGTGCCGACTCCCTTGACACCGTTGAGCTGGTGATGGCTCTGGAAGAGGAATTCGAGACCGAAATCCCGGACGAGCAAGCCGAGAAGATCACCACTGTTCAGGAAGCGATCGATTACATCAACGCGCACGCGCAGTAAGTTGTAATCCTGCTTCGAACCAGTAAGCCGCACTGCCTTGAACGGGCAGTGCGGCTTTTGTTTGAGTTAGTTGAATTCAGCTGGTCGCGCGCGTGCGTGCGATGCCTGTGAGGGCTGGCTCTTGTCCGTTGCGAATGCGGGCGGCGTGGGGCGAGTCGAATACATGTAAGGAGAATTGCTGTGTCGCGTAGACGCGTCGTAATCACCGGGATGGGCATGCTATCGCCGCTGGGTAACGATGTGCCAAGCAGCTGGCAGGGGATTCTCGCCGGCCGCAGTGGTATCGGCCTGATAGAACATATGGACCTCTCCGCCTATTCCACCCGCTTTGGCGGATCGGTCAGGAATTTCGACGTCGAGCAGTATCTGCCAGCCAAAGAAGCTCGCAAGCTCGACCTTTTCATCCAGTACGGATTGGCCGCCAGCTTTCAGGCGGTGCGCGATTCCGGTCTGGAGATCACCGATGCCAATCGCGAGCGCATCGGTGTCGCGATGGGTTCAGGCATCGGCGGCCTGACCAATATCGAAAACAGTTGCAAGGCCTTGATCGAGCAGGGACCTCGGCGTATTTCGCCCTTCTTCGTACCGGGATCGATCATCAACATGGTGTCCGGCTTTCTGTCGATTCACCTGGGGCTGCAAGGTCCGAACTACGCCATTGCCACGGCGTGCACCACGGGCACCCACTGCATCGGCATGGCCGCACGCAACATCGCCTATGGCGAGGCTGACGTAATGGTTGCCGGCGGCTCCGAAATGGCCGCCAGCGGTCTTGGTATCGGCGGCTTCGCTGCTGCACGAGCCTTGTCCACTCGCAATGACGATCCGGCCGCGGCCAGCCGTCCGTGGGACAAGGGCCGCGATGGTTTCGTATTGTCGGACGGTGCCGGCGCACTGGTTCTGGAAGAACTCGAACATGCCAAGGCGCGCGGCGCGAAGATCTATGCCGAGCTGATCGGTTTCGGCATGAGTGCCGATGCGTTCCACATGACTTCGCCGCCCGATGATGGCGCGGGCGCCGCGCGCTGCATTCGCAACGCAATTGTCGATGCCCGGATCGATGTCGCTCAGGTGGGCTATATCAACGCGCATGGCACCTCGACGCCGGCCGGCGACAAGGCCGAGGCCGCCGCGATAAAAACCGTGTTTGGCAGCCATGCCTATGAGCTGTCGGTCAGTTCGACGAAATCCATGGTGGGCCACCTGTTGGGCGCTGCCGGCGCGGTCGAGGCGATCTTCAGTGTGCTTGCCATTCGCGATCAGGTCGCACCGCCGACCATCAACCTCGACGAGCCCGATGAGGGATGTGACCTGGACTTCGTTCCGCATGAAGCGAAGCCCAGGACGATCGATGTCGCCGTTTCCAACTCCTTCGGTTTCGGTGGCACCAACGGCTCGCTGGTTTTCAGTCGGTTCGTCGAGTGACATTGACCTGGGTGGACGGGCAACCCGCTGATGGGGTGCCCGTCCATGATCGGGGGCTTGCGTACGGCGACGGTCTGTTCGAAACCATGAAAGTGGTGGGCGGGCGACCTGCGCTGCTGGATCATCACCTTGATCGTCTGGGTCGCGGCTGCCAGCGTCTGGCTATCGCCGGCGACCTGGCAGCGCTCCGTTCGCAGATGCTCGCCTTCAGCGCGACGCTCGGCACTGGCGTAGCCAAACTGATCCTGACGCGCGGTGACGGTAAGCGTGGCTATGCGCCGCCGGCCGCCTGTCGGCCACGCATTGTCATCACCGGCTCGCCGCTACCCGACTTCCCGTTCGAATACGCCGATCAGGGCATACACGTCTATCCCTGCGCGACCCGGCTGGCCGAGCAGCCAGCGCTGGCGGGGCTGAAGCACCTGAATCGCCTGGAGCAAGTGCTGGCGCGTGCAGAGTGGCAGGACGCTGCTTTCGCGGAGGGCCTGATGCGTGACGTATCCGGACGGGTCATCGAGGGCGTGTTCAGCAACATTTTCATTGTGGCGTCCGATGTCCTGCTCACGCCCTCGCTGGCGCGGTGTGGTGTCGCTGGCGTGATGCGGGAAATCCTCCTGTCACGTGCCGCAGACGCGGGCATTCGCACCCAGGTCCTTGATATCTCCTTCGAACGACTGCTCGATGCCGACGAAGTGTTCGTCTGCAACAGTCTCTACGGCATCTGGCCGGTGCGGCAATTGGAAGCCCGCGTCTGGCCGGTGGGTCCGCTCACACGTAAACTTCAACGCCTGGTAGCCGATCTGTCGAGTAATACGTGATCCGAAAATTGTCTTTCGCGCTCTTGGGTGCCGTGCTGATTGCCGTGCTGGCGCTCGGCCTCGTTGCCTGGAAACTCTACGCCGCGCTGGAGCAGCCGTTGCGGCTGGATGCAGCGCAAACGCTGGAAGTCGCGCCCGGCGACACGCCCAGCGGGCTGTTTCAACGCCTGGAGCGAGACGGCATGCTGGGCGACTCGTTCTGGTTGCGATTGCACTGGCGGTTGAAGCTGTCCGGGCAGACGCTGCACAGTGGCGAGTATCGGTTGCGTCCGGAAATGACCGTGCGCGACATGATCGGGTTGTGGCAGCGAGGGGAGGTTGTCCAGCACACCCTCACCATCGTAGAAGGTTGGAATTTCCGTCAGGTGCGCGCCGCGCTGGAGGCGCTGCCCACGATCGAGCAGACATTGAAAGGACTTTCGGACGCCGAAGTCATGGCGCGGCTCGGCCAGGCGGACCTGCACCCCGAAGGGCGTTTCTTTCCGGACACCTACAGCTTTACACGGGGCGTGACCGACCTCGAGCTGCTCCAGCGGGCCTTTTCTCGCCTGGAAGCCGTGCTCGCCGACGAGTGGCAGCAGCGCAGCGAAGGCTTGCCTTACCAGGATGCCTATCAGGCCCTGATCATGGCGTCGATCATCGAAAAGGAAACGGGCGTACCGTCTGAACGCGGGGAAATTGCCGGTGTGTTCGTTCGTCGTCTGGAGCGGGGCATGCTGCTGCAGACGGATCCGACCGTCATCTATGGCATGGGCGAGCAATATCGCGGGCGAATCACCCGTAATGACCTGCGCACGCCCACGCCCTACAACACGTACACCAACAGCGGGCTGCCGCCGACGCCGATCGCCATGGTCGGTCGTGAAGCCATCCATGCCGCCCTGCATCCGGTCGACGGCAAAAGCCTTTATTTCGTCGCGCGGGGTGACGGCAGCCATGTGTTCAGTGACTCGTTGAGCGAGCACAATCGTGCCGTGCGCGAATACCAGCTCAAGCGCCGCGCCGACTATCGCTCCAGCCCACCGCCCCGGCCAGCGCCGGCACCGATCGAGAATATCCAGTGACAGGACTTTTCATTACCCTGGAAGGACCCGAAGGGGCGGGCAAGAGCACGAATCGCGACTACCTCGCCCAGCGCCTCCGTGATTGCGGTCTGGATGTCGTGCTGACCCGCGAGCCCGGCGGTACGCCGCTGGCCGAGCGTATCCGCGAGCTGCTGTTGACGCCCGCGGATGAGCCCATGAACAGCGACACCGAGCTGCTTCTGGTCTTCGCGGCGCGTGCGCAGCACCTCGCCGAAGTCATACGGCCAGCGCTGGCGCGTGGTGCCGTGGTGCTGTGCGACCGCTTCACCGATGCCACCTATGCCTATCAGGGCGCAGGACGCGGTCTGTGCCTGGCGCGTATCGAACAGCTCGAATGCTTCGTGCAGGGTGATATGCGCCCCGACCTGACGCTGATTTTCGACCTGCCGGTCGAAATCGGTCTGGGCCGCGCCGCTGCGCGTGGGCGCCTCGATCGGTTCGAGCAGGAAGGCCTGGATTTCTTCGAGGCCGTGCGCAGCGCTTATCTCGGTCGTGCCCGTCAGGTTCCGCAGCGCTACCGGGTGCTCGATGCGGCTCAGTCGCTGGCCATGGTGCAGCAGGATCTGGATGCGCTCTTGCCGGAGCTGTTGGAACGTGCCCGTGGCTGACGGCATCCTCCCCTGGCAGGCCGGCCTCTGGCAATTGCTGGCGGGCCGTCAGCAGCACGCCCATGCCTATCTATTGCACGGTCCCGCCGGCATCGGCAAGCGCGCGCTGGCCGAACAACTCATGGCGCTTCTGCTGTGCCAGCAGCCTGCACCGAGCGGGGCCTGCGGGCGTTGCAAGGGCTGCATGCTGCTGGCTGCCCACACGCATCCCGATCACTACATTCTGGAGCCGGAAGAAGCCGACAAGGCCATTCGTGTCGATCAGGTCCGCCAATTGGTCGGGTTCGTCACCCAGACCGCGCAGCTCGGTGGCCGCAAGGTGGTTCTGCTCGAGCCAGCCGAGGCCATGAACCTGAACGCGGCCAATGCGCTGCTCAAGAGTCTCGAAGAGCCCGCCGGCAACACCGTTCTGCTGCTGATCAGCCATCAGCCCAGTCGGCTTCTGCCAACGATCAAAAGTCGCTGCGTACAGCAAGGCTGCCCTTTGCCCGACCGTCAGCAGAGCCTGGACTGGCTTGCAGGCAGGCTCCCGGACCTTTCCCCGACGCAGCGCGAGGAGTTGCTGACGCTGGCGGCCAACTCGCCCCTAGAGGCGATCAAGCTCCACGAAATCGGCGTGCTGGAAATGCGTGTGCAGGTGGTCGAGGGGGTCAAGAAGCTGATCAAGCGACAGCAGTCTCCCAGTCAATTGGCCGAGGCTTGGAACCCACTGTCGCTGATCCTGCTGTTCGACTGGTTCTGCGAATGGGCGCACCTGCTGTTGCGTTACCAGATGACCGGCGATGAAGCGGGGCTCGGTGCTGCCGATATGCAGAAGGTCATTCAGTACGTGGCGCAGAAGACTTCACCCGCCAAGCTGCTGGCGTTTCAGGATTGGTTGCTGGCCCATCGACAGAAAGTGCTGGGTAAAGCCAATCTCAACCGTGTCTTGCTTCTCGAAGCGCTCCTGGTGCAGTGGGCAAGCTTGCCCGAGCCACGCTAGAATCCTCCGGAACTGTTGCTAGGAAAACCGCATGAGCCTGCCTGCAAACCTGGGTCCGCGTAACGGCATTCTGTCCCTGACCATCAAGGATAAGTCGGTGCTCTATGCAGCCTACATGCCGTTCATCAAGCATGGGGGGTTGTTCATTCCCACCAACAAGAGCTACAAACTCGGCGATGAGGTATTCATGTTGCTGAGCCTGATGGACGAGCCGGAAAAAATCCCGGTCGCCGGCAAGGTCGTCTGGATCACGCCGAAGGGCGCCCAGGGCAACCGTGCCGCGGGTGTCGGCGTGCAGTTCAACGAGGGCGATTCGACTGCCCGCAACAAGATCGAAACCTATCTGGCCGGTGCCATGAAGTCCGATCGACCCACCCATACCATGTAGCACCGCCGTCGCGACCCTTCGCTTCGCGCTATCGCGTCTTCCCAACGTATCCTCACGCCGGCATCAGCCTGACCTGGCTGCGCCCTGATGGTTGCTTTGCTCTACAATGGCGCGCTTTCTGTTTCAGGTAATACGCCATGCTGGTTGACTCGCATTGCCACCTCGATCGTCTCGATCTCGCCGTGCACGGCGGGTCCCTCGATGCCGCGCTGGATGCGGCACGTCAGCGCGGGGTCGGGCATTTTCTCTGTATAGGCGTCAGCGCGGCAAATACCGAGGCGGTCAAGGCCCTTGCACAGCGCTATGACGATGTGGATTGCTCGGTAGGCGTGCATCCGTTGGATCTGGAGCCCGGAGCGCAACCCGCGCTGGACTGGTTGCTGGGCGAGCTGGACGCGCCTGGGGTCGTGGCGATTGGCGAAACCGGGCTGGACTACCATTACGAGCCGGAAGCCGCCGAGCTGCAGCAGCAATCGTTCCGTCTGCACCTGCAAGCGGCTCGCATTTGCGGCAAGCCAGTGATCGTCCACACTCGGGCGGCCCGTGCCGACACCCTGGAACTGCTCCGCGAGGCGGCATTGCCGCAGGCCGGTGTATTGCATTGCTTCACCGAAGACTGGGACATGGCGAAAGCCGCGCTGGATCTCGGCTTCTACATTTCGCTGTCCGGAATCGTGACCTTCCGCAATGCCGATGCGCTTCGTGACGTGGCCCGTCGCGTCCCGGCGGATCGCCTGCTCGTCGAGACGGATTCGCCCTATCTGGCTCCGATTCCCTACCGGGGCAAGCCGAACCTGCCGCAGTACGTGCGTGAGGTCGCTGAGTGTCTGGCGACGTTGCGCGGTGTCGACTTCGAGGTCCTGGCCGAGCAGACCACGGACAACTTCAAGCGACTCTTCCCGTTGACGCGGGTCAAGGGCTGAGCGAGGTGGCTCATTCGAGGGCGCGCGCCCGACGAGCCTCGTCCCCCGATGACGTGTACAATCCGCGCCGCTTCGGTGTGCGCGCCTGATTGCCGGCTTGCGTACGCAAGGCATCCGTTCGGCCGTCACGGGCCGTGCCGCTCACCCGTCACAGACCAGTCAAGGTGACGTCATGTCCAGCGAAACGCTGCAAACCGGGCCGCTTCAACGTGGCCTGAAAAACCGCCATATCCAGCTGATCGCTCTGGGCGGCGCTATCGGCACCGGGCTATTCCTGGGCTCGGCCGGCGTGCTCCGCAGTGCGGGACCGTCGATGATCCTTGGCTACGCCATTGGCGGGCTGATCGCCTTCCTGATCATGCGACAGCTTGGCGAGATGATCGTCGAGGAGCCGGTGGCAGGGTCCTTCAGCCATTTCGCCCATAAGTATTGGACGCCCTACGCGGGCTTTCTTTCAGGCTGGAATTACTGGGTGCTCTACGTGCTGGTGGGCATGGCCGAGCTGACGGCGGTTGGCAAATACGTTCAGTTCTGGTGGCCAGAGGTGCCGACCTGGGCGACCGCGGCGGCTTTTTTCGTGCTGATCAACCTGATCAACCTGGTGAACGTGAAGACCTTCGGCGAGACCGAGTTCTGGTTCGCAATCATCAAGGTGGGCGCCATCATCGGCATGATCGCCCTGGGGCTGTACCTGCTGTTCAGCGGCGCGGGCGGCGAGCAGGCCAGCTTCAGCAACCTGTGGAGCCATGGCGGTTTCTTCCCCAACGGCGTCAGCGGAATGGTCATGGCGCTGGCGATCATCATGTTTTCCTTCGGCGGGCTGGAGCTGGTGGGGATCACCGCTGCCGAAGCCTCGGACCCAAAGACCGTCATCCCGAAGGCGATCAACCAGGTGGTCTACCGCATTCTGATTTTTTACATCGGTGCGTTGAGCGTGCTGCTGGCCTTGTATCCCTGGGACAGCCTGTTGCAGACCCTGGGGTCAGCGGGCGACCCCTACAGCGGTAGCCCCTTCGTGCAGATTTTTTCGCTGATCGGCAGCGACACCGCGGCGCACATCCTTAACTTCGTGGTGCTGACGGCGGCCCTTTCGGTCTACAACAGCGGTGTCTACTGCAACAGTCGGATGCTGTATGGCCTGGCCGAGCAGGGCGACGCGCCCAGGGTATTGATGACCGTGAATCGTCGTGGGGTTCCGGTCCTGGCCATCGCGCTGTCGGCGCTGGTGACCATGCTCTGCGTGCTGGTGAACTACCTGCTGCCGCGCACCGCCCTCGAATTGCTCATGTCGCTGGTAGTCGCGGCGCTGTTGATCAACTGGGCGATGATCAGCCTCGCGCACCTCAAGTTCCGCAAGGCCATGACGGCGCAGGGTGTCGAGCCGTCGTTCAAGGCGTTCTGGTTTCCCTTTAGCAACTACCTGTGCCTGGCCTTCGTGGTACTGATTGCCGCGATCATGCTCTGGATGCCGGGTCTCAGGACGTCGATCATCGCCATGCCGTTCTGGGTGCTGTTCATCTGGCTCTGCTTCCGGCTTCGGCAATACAGCCGACGCACCACATGTCGCTGATGGAAGCCGTAGCCCAGGCAGGCAAAAAAAACCCGGCGTCGCGAGGAGCCGGGCCAAGACCATTAGGAGTATGAGGTCACGTTCCTCGCTCCCTCAGCTGGCCGAGCATTGGGGGGATTGCGCGGCCAGTGCCTGAAGTATTGGCCCGGATCGGCAACTCTGCCGGGCGATTGGTGTGCTTTTTAAAACGGATTTGGAATACTTGCGCGCACCTTGATCGCTCACTTTGCAAGCACGTCGCGTATCACCGCCAATGTCTGTTCGACGACCGCCGGCCTAGTGTAGAAGTGCGGTGAAAGACGTATTCCGCCGCCCCGCAGGGCGCAGACGATCTGCTCCGTCTTGAGCGCTTGAAACAATGCCGCGTTTTCCCAACCGTCGGCCCTGAAGGTCAGGATGCCGGCTTGTCGAAGCGGGGCGGTCGGGCTCAACAGCTCGACGCCGGGCATGGCCGCCAGCTCGCGCTGCAGATGAGCGATGCGCTCGGCAAGCGCCCGGCTTACTTCGCTCATGCCGACGTCTTCGAGCAGCGACAGGCTCGCATCCAACGCCATGGCGCCGAGCAGATTCGGGCTGCCACACTCGAAGCGACGCGCGCTACGCGCCGGCTGCCACTCGCTGCGATCGTAATCGCCGGCATGTTCGAGCATATGCCAGCCATACTCATGAAGCTTCAGCCTGGCGCGCAGGTCGCTGCGGCAGTAGAAAACACCGAGCCCCTCCGGGCCCAGTAGCCACTTGTGCCCATCGGCCATCGCAAAGGCGCACCGGTACTGCTGAACGTCGAACGACAGCGCACCGAGGTGCTGGATCGCGTCGATGCACAGCAGCACGCCGCGCTGCTCGCAGCCCTCGCCGAGCCGGGGCAGATCGAGCCTGAGACCGCTGGCATATTGCACCGCGCTGATGGCCATCAGGCGCACCTTGGGGCCGCAGGCCTGCAGTAGCGAGGCTTCCGGATCGTCGCCCTTGAGGCTGACCTGTATCACTTCGACGCCCTGCGGTTGCAGCGCCTCCCAGACGACCCGATTGGATGGAAACTCCTCATCGCTGATGATGACCTGGTCGCCTGGCTTCCAATCCAGCCCGAATGCCACGAAGGACAGGGCCTCGGAGGTGTTCTTGACCAGTGCGATGTCGGCCGTCGTCGGCGCGTTGAGCAACCGGCGCAGACGCTCGCGCAGGCGAGTTTCCACGGCCAGCCACTGCGGATAGTCGCGCGCACCGAGGGTCATGTTCTGCTGCGCAAAGGCCATGACGGCTTCGCTGGCGCGTCGAGGCCAGGGCGCGACAGCCGCGTGATTCAGGTATCGCAAACCTTCGATTTGCGGAAATTCGTCACTCAGTGAACTCATGAGAGATGTTCCGTGCATTTTCTGACCAGATGGGCATAATCATCTGCTTCGATTCCACGCCGCAGCCTCTTATGCAGAATGAACCTCGGAAGGTCCGCGAATTTCGCCGTCGCGAGCAAGAAATTCTAGATACAGCGCTCCAGCTGTTCCTCGATCAAGGAGAAGACAGTGTCACGGTCGAGATGATCGCCGACAGGGTGGGCATCGGCAAAGGCACGATCTACAAGCACTTCAAATCCAAGGCCGAGATTTACCTGCGGCTTATGCTCGACTACGAGCGGGACCTGAATGAATTGCTGCATTCACCCAGCCTCGACCAGGACAAGGAGGCGCTCTCGCGCGCCTATTTCGAGTTCCGGATGCGTGACCCGCAGCGCTATCGCCTGTTCGATCGCCTCGAAGAAAAGGTCGTCAAGGGCAACCAGGTGCCGGACATGGTCGAGGAGCTTCATCGGATCCGCGCGTCCAACTTCGATCATCTGACCCAACTGATCAAGGGTCGTATTGCCGAAGGCAAGCTTGAAGACGTGCCGCCGTATTTCCACTACTGCGCAGCCTGGGCCCTGGTCCACGGCGCGGTGGCGCTGTATCACTCGCCGTTCTGGAGCAATGTGCTGGAGGATCAGGAAGGCTTCTTCCAATTCCTGATGGACATTGGCGTGCGCATGGGCAACAAGCGCAAGCGCGACTGACAGATCGTCACGCCTGGCAACGCGGGTGCGCCTCGCGATGGGGCGCGGCTGGCAATGATCGCGCGGCCCGATTCCGGTATCGGCAACGGCCGCAGCGCGACCTGTCATGCAGGTGTACGCAGAGCTGGCTTGTTTGCTGCATTGCTTCGCTATACGCCGGTTTTCCGTCAGCAGCAGGAGCACAAATGAAGAGCCTCAGCCTTATCGCAGCCGCGCTGGTACTGAGCGGGTGCATGCAAATCAGTGACATGGCCGAGGGCACCCGTTATCAATTGCGAGACGCGGGTGTCCTCGATCACAGCGAGACCCGAAGGTCCGCGTCGTGGCGTCTGCAGCCTGACTCCTTCATCTACATCGCCCAGGGGCATTTCGTGCCTCCCGGCAATGCTTATCCGCGGCCGAACGTGGTGGCGGAAGAGACGTTCAAAGGCTTTGTCGAATACTTTCCGCTTGTTCGTCGCGCACCGGAACCGGCCGGTTTGGAAGAAGCGTTGAACCAGGCGACGGCTGTTGGTGCCCATTACTTGTTGTACACGCGTTTTGCCGCGGCAGACGACCGCATCGGCAGTTTCGACGAACTCAACGATCAGCGTGCGCTCGACCGGCTAGGGGTCGACACCAGTGTGGTTCAGCTGATGCTGATCGAGACCGGGAATCGGTATCTGGTCGATACGGCACGGATTCGCAGCCGCGGCGGGTTGCTGAACATTTATGACGCGACGCCTCAGGCCTTGTTGGGACCGCCCTTGCGCGACTACGCCCGGCGGCTGACAGGGCTCGGTCGCTAAAGGAGCGCACATGAGCGATTCTGGAAAAGCCGCGAATCTGCTGGGCCAGATTCCGAAAGCCGAGCACAAGGGCTTGCCACCCGTGCATTTGTGGAACCCGCCGTTCTGTGGCGATCTCGACATGCGGATCGCACGCGACGGCAGCTGGTTCTATATGGGTACGCCGATTGGACGACCTGCCATGGTGCGGCTGTTTTCCACGGTGATCCGGCGCGACGGCGACGATTACTTTCTGGTGACTCCGGTAGAGAAGGTTGGCATCACGGTCGATGACGCCCCCTTCGTGGCGGTCGAGCTGAAGGTCGAGGGCAGCGGCGAGGCGCAGGTGCTTCGCTTCGTCACCAATGTCGGCGATGAAACCGAAGCGGGTCCGGAGCATCCGATGCGGGTCGAATTCGATCCCGACAGCCAGGAGCCGGCGCCCTATGTGCATGTACGCGCCAACCTCGAAGCGCTGATCCATCGCAACGTCTTCTATCAACTGGTGGAGCTGGCTGTGCCGCGCGAGCTCGATGACGGTAGCTGGCTGGGGGTCTGGAGCGATGGCCAATTCTTTCCGATTGGCCGTGCCGAATAACCGATCGAAGCAAAGCGATCCGCTGGCGATCGCGCGTCTCTGCGCGGTCGACGTCGGGGGAAGGTGCTGTGGCTAGCGGTAAGCGCTGAGCTGAAACCGTCGATCCGGTGCAGCCACTCAGTCCGTATGCCAGACGATCTCCGCTTCGCCGCGCTCGCTGATGCTGATCCAGCGATCGGCATCTTCGAGAGATTCATCCTCCTGCCAGCCGCCCGGTGCGCAGCGGATTTCTACGCCCAGCGTCTGGTGAGCCGCGCGCGCGCAGGCGACATCGTCCTCCCAGGGGGTGGTGTCGCTTTCAAGCAACAGACTGTGCCATTTGCCGACCGCTTTGGGTAACCAGGTCACCGGAATGTCGCCAGCCTTGCATTTGAACGTCTTGCCCTTGGGTTGCCAAGGCGTGCAGGGGCCGATTGCCCGGGTCAGCCATTGGGTGACGGCGTCCTGGCTGGCGTCCCTGAGGTAAATCTCGATGTCCGGTTGACGCATGGGCGATGGCCTTGTCGGTGGTGGTTGCAGCCTTGGAAAATGAGCCGGCGAGGCCATGATGGCCGCGCCAGATGATACGCGTGCAGTGTCGATGTTGCCGGTTGCAGCAGCTTACCGCTGGTCACGCTCAATCCAGTCGTAGCGTATCGCAACCCGAACCTTGAGTGGCGAGTCGATCACCGCAGTCCTGCGTTCGGCACTGGCGCGCCAGCCATGTGGTGTCATCGCCAGCAGATCGGCACGCGCTTCGGCGCTGTCCAATTGCAACTCATAGCTCAGGGTTTCGCTGTGTGCCAAATGCATATCGTCAGGGATCAGCGACAGATGCTTTTCATCGTCATAGTCGCGTACTTCGTCGTACAGCAGGCCGCGCAGTTCCCACAGATGCTCACGGGTCGGCCCCATGCGCAGCAGGCCCCCTCCAGGGGGTAACAGGCGGCGGGCTTCGGTCCAGTCCAGCGGGCTGAATACGCTGGCGAGTAGATTGCAGCTGCCATCGGCCAAGGGTATCCGGGCCATGCTCGCGACCAGCCATTGCAGGCTCGGCGCGCGCTTGCAAGCGCGCTTGACTGCCTCGCGCGAGATGTCCAGCGCGTAGCCATCTGCATTCGGCAGCGCCTGGGCGATCTGCGCGGTGTAATACCCTTCGCCGCAACCGATATCCAGCCAGCTATTTGGCGAGCGCTCAGCCGCCAGCTGCGCCAGGCGCTCGGCCAGCGGCGCATAGTGGCCGCCGTCGAGAAAGCGTCGACGGGCCTCGACCATGGCGAGATTGTCGCCCGGGTCGCGGCTGTTCTTGTGTTGCACCGGCAGCAGGTTCAGATACCCCTGGCGTGCCCGGTCGAAGCGGTGGTTGGCCGGGCAGGCGACGCCAGTATCGATCACGCTCAGCGCGTCACGGCAGATGGGACAGATCAGCATGCGAGCAGGTTGACCAGGGTCTGGTAGTAGATTTCAGTCAGCACATCGAGGTCGCTGGCGAGGATGTGCTCGTCGACTTGATGAATGGTGGCGTTGACAGGGCCAAGCTCGACGACCTGGCTGCCGAGGGTGGCGATGAAGCGGCCATCGGAGGTGCCGCCGCTGGTGGACGGCGTGGTTTCGCGCCCGGTGATCTGGCGGATCGCTGCGGCCACGCCATCGAGCAACTCGCCAGGCTCGGTCAGAAACGGCAGGCCGGACAGCGCCCAGTCTACGCTCCAGTCCAGGCCATGCTTGTCGAGGATGGCCGCGGTGCGCTGCTGCAAGCCTTCGACCGTGGACTCGGTGGAAAAGCGGAAATTGAACACCGCTTCCAGCGTGCCGGGGATGACATTGGTGGCGCCAGTGCCTGAATTCAGGTTGGAAATCTGGAAGCTGGTCGGGGGGAAGAACGCGTTGCCATCGTCCCAATGTTCAGCGGCCAGTTCGGCGAGGGCCGGGGCGGCAAGGTGAATCGGATTCCTGGCCAGATGCGGATAGGCGACATGCCCTTGTTGGCCGCGTACGGTCAGGGTGCCGCCAAGCGACCCCCGGCGGCCGTTCTTCACCACATCGCCTACCTGCGTGGTGCTCGAAGGCTCACCGACGATGCACCAGTCCAGCCGCTGGCCACGCTCGCGCAAGCGTTCGACGACCGCCTTGGTGCCGTGATGGGCCGGGCCTTCCTCGTCGCTGGTGATCAGAAAGGCGATCTGGCCCTTGTGCTGCGGATGGTCAGTGGTGAAACGTTCCACCGCGATAATCATCGACGCCAGGCTGCCTTTCATGTCGGCTGCGCCACGCCCGTGGAGCATGCCGTGCTCGTCGATACGCGCCGCGAAAGGCGGATTCTGCCAGGCTTGCAGCGGACCGGTGGGGACTACGTCGGTGTGACCGGCGAAGCACAATACCGGACCGTCGTTGCCGCGAATCGCCCAGAAGTTTTCCACGTCCTCGATGTGCATCGGCTCGACACTGAAACCGCAGGCCGCGAGGCGTTCGCTCATCAACTGCTGGCAGCCCTCGTCCAACGGGGTCACCGAAGGCCGGTTGATCAGCTCGCAGGCGAGTTCGAGGGTGGGAGAGAGGGCGGCGGCGGTCATCACGGCTCCGAGACAAGCGGGAAAAAGAGCGCCATATTAAAGCAAAAGCGGCGCTCTGCCGTGGCTTGCGTGGCCGCTGGCTGATGGTTGACGCGCATCGGCTGCAGCAGCCAGCCCCTGTGTGGACAAGCGTGAAGCCCTTATAATCGCCCGACGTTTTTCTGGGGTGTCGGCATGTCTATCGATGATCAGCGTTTCGGCGGTATCGCACGTCTCTACGGTGCTGTCGGCCTTGAGCGGCTGGCGGCGGCGCATGTGGCTGTGGTCGGTATCGGCGGCGTCGGGTCGTGGGCGGCCGAGGCGCTGGCACGCAGCGGCGTTGGCGAAATCAGCCTGTTCGATCTGGACGATGTCTGCATCACCAATACCAACCGGCAGATTCATGCGCTCGAGGGTGCGGTGGGCAGGCCCAAGGTGGACGAGATGGCCGCGCGTATCCGTGCCATCAATCCGGCCTGCGTGGTGCACGCGATCGCCGATTTCGTCACCCGCGAGACCATGGCCGAATACATCACCGAACAGATGGATTGCGTCATCGACTGCATTGACAGCGTGCCGGCTAAGGCGGCGCTGATCGCCTGGTGCAAGCGGCGCAAGATTCAGATCATCGCCACCGGCGGCGCGGGCGGGCAGGTCGACCCGACGCAGATCCAGGTCGCCGACCTGAACAAGACCTTCAACGATCCGCTGGCGGCGAAGGTGCGCTCGTTGCTGCGGCGCGAATACAACTTTTCGCGAACACCGGGGCGCACCTACAGCGTGCCCTGCGTGTTTTCCACCGAGCAACTGCGTTACCCCAAGCCGGATGGCAGTGTCTGCCAGAGCAAGGGCTTCGTCGGGGAGGGTGTCAAACTCGACTGTGCCGGCGGCTTCGGTGCAGCGATGATGGTCACCGCCAGTTTCGGCATGGTGGCGGCAGCGCGTGCCGTGGATAAACTGGTCGCCGGTGCCAGACGGCCGGCGGAGCGCACGCGCGGCTGACGCTTGCTGCTGCGGGTGGTTGCGGCTCGATCAGGTGACCGCAGCCAACTCGCGCATTCGTTGCAGCACGGCATTCATTCCATTGGCCCGTGACGGTGACAGTTGCCGCGACAACCCGAGCTGAGCGAACCACTGCGCCACATCCAGCCGCTGCAACTCGGCCGTCGGCAATCCGTTGACGCGCACCAGCAGGGCCGCGAGCAAGCCGCGCAGCAGGCGCGCTTCGCTGGTGCCGCGAAAATGCCAGCGGTCAGCGTGCGCCTCACCGATCAGCCAGAGCCTGCTTTCGCAACCGGGGACCAGTGTGTTGTCGTTGCGTTCGGCGTCGCTGAGCGCCTCCAGTCGATCGCCCCACTGCATCAACAGGCGCGCACGCTGCTCCCAGCTGGTGGCCTGCTGGAACTGCTGCAGCGTTTCGATGGCGGCGGCGGGCAGTTCGTTCATCGTAAGAGTTCCAGGGCCTGATCCAGCGCACCGAAGAAGCGCTCCAGGTCCGTTCCGTCGTTGTACAGCCCGAGGGATACACGCACGGCGCCCTCGACGCCGAGGGATTTCATCAGCGGTTGCGCGCAATGGGTTCCGCTGCGTATGGCGATGCCTTGTTCGGTGAGCAGGTGGGCCAGGTCGCCGTGGTGGACGCCGTCCACGCTGAAGCTGGCCAGTGCCAATTGCGGGTCGCCCAGCAATCGAACCCCTTCGCGAACGCTGAGCCCGGCGAGGAGCTTCATGTGCAGGGCCTGTTCGTGGCCGGCCACCGCCGTGGCGTCGAGTCGGGACAGGTAGTCGAGCGTCGCGCCGAGGCCGATGACGGCGCCGATTGGCGGCGTACCGGCTTCGAAACCCAGTGGGGCGGCGTGGAATTCAGCCTGTTGAAAGTCGGCGACGCGGACCATTTCGCCGCCGAATTGCCAATGCCGGAGCTTGAGCAACGACTCACCCCGTCCATAGAGTGCGCCGACTCCCTCGGGGCCGTAGAGCTTGTGACTGGACAGCACGTAGAAATCGCAGCCCAGCGCCTGCATGTCATGCCGACCGTGCACCACGCCTTGCGCGCCGTCGACGACCGTCAGGGCGCCTTGGGCCTTCGCCAGCGGCAACAGCTCGGCGAGCGGTTGCCAGGCGCCGAGCACGTTCGACAGCTGGCTGACAGCGAGCAAACGGGTCCTTGGGCCGATCAGACGGGCGGCCTGCTCCAGATCGATGACACCGCGTTCATCCAGCGGCAATACCGTCAGCTTGGCGTTGCGCCGCTTGGCCAGTTGCTGCCAGGGCAACAGGTTGGCGTGATGCTCCAGCGCGCTGACGACGATTTCGTCATCCGCTTCGATCAGCGGTTCCAGACCATAGGCCAGCAGGTTGAGCGCCTCGGTGGCGCCGCGGGTGAAGACGAGTTCGGTCGGGCAGGCTGCGTTGAGCCAGCGCGCCAGCTTGACTCGGGCATCCTCGAAGGCGCGGGTCGCACGCTCTGCCGGTTGATGCTGCGCTCGGTGCACGTTGGCGGTGCCGCAGGTGTAGTAACCCGTCAATGCATCGATCAGGGCCTGTGGCTTTTGCGCCGTGGCCGCGCTGTCGAGGTAGGTCTGGCCCTGAGCTTCAAGAACGGCCAGGGCCGGGAAGTCGGAACGCCAAGGAGACAAGAGCATAGCGTTAAGCCTGAAGCTGGAGGCGGGAAGCCAGAGCGGAGCTGCTGCTTCCAGCCTCCGCTCAGGCGACCCGCCAAGCGGTCAGTTGTGCGCGTGCAGCGCTTCGTTCAGCTCGATTGCGGATTTGTGGGTCTTGCATTCCACCGCGCCGTTCTGCGAATTGCGGCGGAACAGCAGGTCGGTCTGTCCAGCCAGTTCCCGAGCCTTGACCACCTTGACCAGTGCGCCCTGCTCGTCGAGCAGATTCACCTTGGTTCCGGCAGTGATGTAGAGCCCGGCTTCGACGGTGTTGCGGTCGCCAAGCGGGATGCCGATGCCGGCATTGGCGCCGATCAGGCAGCCTTCGCCTACCGAAATGACGATATTGCCACCGCCGGACAAGGTGCCCATGGTCGAGCAACCGCCGCCCAGGTCCGAACCCTTGCCGACGAACACGCCAGCCGAGACGCGGCCTTCGATCATGCCCGGGCCTTCGGTGCCGGCGTTGAAGTTGACGAAACCTTCATGCATCACCGTGGTGCCTTCACCGACGTAGGCGCCAAGACGGATACGCGCGCTATCGGCGATGCGCACGCCAGCCGGAACCACGTAATCGGTCATCTTCGGGAATTTATCCACGGACATGACTTCCAGCAGGTAGCCCTTCAGGCGCGCTTCCAGTTGGCGCTCGGCCAGTTCGGCGAGATCCACCGCGCCCTGGTTGGTCCAGGCGACGTTGGGCAGCAGTGGAAAAATCCCCGTCAGGTTCAGGCCGTGGGGTTTGACCAGTCGATGCGAGAGCAGGTGCAGCTTGAGGTAGGCCTCGGGCGTCGAGGTCAGCGCAGCGTCTTCGGCGAGCAGGGTGACCACCAGGGGGCGCTGGCTTTCGGCCAGACGGGTCAGCAGCGCGTGTTGCGCGGCGTCGAGCGGCTTGACTGCGTCGGCCAGTTGCGCGGCTTGGGTTGTGCTGATGGCAATGGCCTGGTTGCCACCTTCGTAACCGAGCAGCGGGGCGATGGCCGCGACCAGTTCACCGGCTGGCTGCAGCAGCGGCTGGGCATAGAAGACTTCCAGCCAGTTGCCCTGGCGATTCTGTGTGCCGACGCCGAAGGCCAGGCTGAATAAGGTGTTGCTCATAGGGAATCCTTCTCATCAATCGCGGCTCGTCCTGGCGAGCCGCTATCAGTTCTTGGCTGCCAGTTCGGCAGCGTAAATATCCGGCTTGAAGCCGATCAGGGTCTTCTCGCCCAGATCGAGCACCGGGCGCTTGATCATCGACGGTTGGGCCAGCATCAGTTCGATGGCCCTGGCCTGATCGAGATCGGCCTTCTGCGCGTCGTCCAGCTTGCGAAAAGTGGTGCCGGCACGGTTGAGTACGATCTGCCAGCCGTGTTCGTCGCACCAGGCTTCCAGATGGGCGCGGTCGATGCCGGCGCTCTTGTAATCATGGAAGTCGTAGCTTAGCCCGTGCTCTTCGAGCCAGGTACGGGCCTTTTTCATTGTGTCGCAGGCTTTGATGCCGTACAGACAGAGTCCTTCGCTTTTCTCGGGCATGACAGCTCCGCGTTCTCCGGCCAGACTGGACCGCCGATTATGCCACGATGAGGCGAATCCTGCCGCCTACCGGATGACCTGGGAAACGGAGCGCCGGTCAGCCCGAGAGGTCGTCGGCCTGGCGCAGCAGGTCCTCGATGGCCTGGCTGCTGGTGGGGCGCACCAAGCGGGCCAGTTCTACTCCCTGGCGCATCAGGATCAGGGTAGGCCAGAGCTTCACGCGGAATGAACGGCCCAGCGGGCGACCCGGGCCGTCCTCGATTTTCAAGTGGCGCAGGTCACGCTCGGCCATTGCCGGGCCCAGCAGCGGCTGCGCGGCGCGGCAATGGCCGCACCAGGCGGTACCGAATTCCAGCAGGGTGAAACCGTCGAGCGCATCCACTTCGGCTCGCGAGGGCGCGTTGATCGTGTAAGTGTCGTTCATGGGCATGGCTGGCTTCCTGATCATCGCTGTCAATCATTGGGAGTCACTGGGCAGTCATCGGTTCAGCCGCTGCGTCGCCAAGCCGTTCGACCTTTTTGCCCTTGTACGTTGTCCATTGAGGACAATCGCAACGATGAGGTCATGTATGGCACGCAAGCATTTCGAGAACCATGAGGCCATTTCATCCGCCGTTCCTGCCGATGACGGATTCGAAGCGGTGATCGCCGTGAAACGTCGGGGCACGGATGACAACGCCCAGGTGTTCAAGGTGGCCAACGGGCGACGCTACGACCTCGCCTCGGAGGCCGAGACCGCAGCCGAGGCGGCGTTGACCAAAGTCATGGAAGTGAGTGACGAAGGCGACCTGATCTGGGAAGAAAATGCAATCTGACGGAGGACACCATGAGCGAGCCCGAAAAGCCTGATACGGACAAGCGCACTAAGCGCGATGAGGCCCCTGCGGCGGACATCCCCGAACATATGAAACCCGAAAACCTTGAGAAGCTGCGTGACTACGGCAAGGACAAGATTCCGCCGGGAGTCGCTTGAGTCGGAGCCGGACGTCGCGACGTCCGGCTCCGATATCACTGCGCGGTGATGAAGTCGCGAATCCGCTCGGCTGCCTCGACGCAATCGGCAAGCGGCGCCACCAGCGCCATGCGAACCCGGCCCGAACCCGGGCTGAAACCCTCTACCTCCCGCGACAGGTAAGACCCTGGCACCACCGTCACGTGTTCACGGGTGAAAAGGTCGCGTGTGAATTGCTGATCATCGGTGGGTGTCTTCGGCCACAGGTAGAAGCCGCCGTCGGGACGCTGCACATCCATCACCGGGGCGAGTATGGCCAGCACCGCATCGAACTTTTCGCGGTACATCTGGCGGTTGGCCTGGACGTGCGCTTCGTCGCTCCAGGCGGCGAGGCTGGCCAGCTGTGTCTGCACCGGCATGGCGCAGCCGTGATAGGTGCGGTAGAGCAGAAACGCCTTGAGGATATCGGCGTCGCCGGCGACGAATCCGGAGCGCAGGCCGGGTAGGTTCGATCGCTTGGACAGGCTGTGGAAGACCACGCAGCGCTTGAAATCATCGCGGCCCAGGGCAGCGCAGGCGGTCAACAGTCCCGCTGGCGGGTGCGCTTCATCGAAATACAGCTCGCTGTAGCATTCATCCGCCGCGATGACAAAGTCATGCTCGTCCGCCAGCGCGATCAGGCGCTTGAGCGTTTCGAGGGGCACCAGCGCGCCGGTGGGGTTGCCTGGCGAGCAGAGGAACAGGATCTGCGTGCGGCGCCAGGTATCGGCCGAGACCGCATCGAAGTCCGGGTTGAAGTCGTTCTCGGCAGTGCAGGCAAGGTAATGCGGTACGGCGCCGGCCAGGAGCGTCGCGCCTTCATAGATCTGGTAGAACGGATTGGGGCTGATCACCAGCGCATCGGCGCTACGGTTGACGACAGCCTGGGTGAAGGCGAAAAGCGCTTCGCGGGTGCCATTGACCGGCAGCACATGGCGCGCCGGGTCTACGCAGCCGGCGGGCACGCCGAATCGCCGCTCGCACCAGCGGGCGATCGACTCGCGCAGTGCAGCAATCCCGAGCGTCGACGGGTACACCGCGAGCTGGTCGAGGTTCGCGGCCAGCGCCTGGGCGACGAAATCGGGCGAAGGGTGTTTCGGTTCGCCAATCGACAGCGCTATCGGACGCTTCTCGGCTGGCGGTTGCGCGTCGGCGAGCAAGGCGCGAAGTTTCTCGAACGGATAGGGCTGCAGCAGTGACAGGTCGTCATTCATGGTCGGGATCTTCGAAGCGTAGGGAAGCGCGAAGATCGCGCTTCGATAGAATCATTCGTTGCGCGCGCCGCCGTAGTAGCCGCAGCCACGCAGGGTTTGGTCGTCGATGCGAAGCTCGGCCGTCAGATGGCTCACCGCGCCGGTCGCGTCGTCGACACAGCGTTGCGGGGCAACCCAGAGATTAAGGCGCTGGCGATTGGCTTCGCTGCTGAAACTGGTCTGGCCACCCGGCAGCTGTTCTTCCAGATACGGTAAGGCCAGCGGCGCCTGATCGGGACGCTCGAACAACATGCCCTGCGCCGTGACCCGAACGCTCCAGCCCGGTTCGTGGCCGCCAGCGCGCAGGGTCAGCTGGTTGAATTCCCGTTCGCCGCAGCCGTGCCCTTCGGCCTGCACGCGATAGACCTGGGTCAGCTGCAGCTGGCTGGGACCATTGGCGGGTGAAATCAGTCTGCCACGGACGTCGGCGAACAGGGCCTGGCCACCGTCGGACAGCAGCGCCAGCGCATCGTCGGACAATCCGGTCGCGCCCGTATCGAGCAGTTCGATCCGGCGTTGGCCCTGGCAGGTGCGCAACGACAGCACGCCCTCGCTGCGCGTGAGCTCGCCCTGCAGCCGTTCAATCGGATGTCCGGGCGTCTCATTGCTCCAGGGCCAGGATTGGCAGCCGGAGAAGATCGGCAGCAAGGCAAGCAGCAAGGTGCGGTGCAAGGTCATGGACGGACTCTATGAGCGAGCGGGCGATGCCGCGCCAAGGTGGATGGCGCGCAGTGGCTGTCAGTTGCCTTTTATGGTTCTACCGCCAACGGTGCCTTCCTTGAGCATGATCTGGTATTCCTTGCCGTCTTTTTCCACCTGATGCAGGCGGACCAGCATGTAGTCCCATTCGGTGGCGAACCAGAGGATCGTCTGACGCTTGCTCTGCGTAGGGTCGCGTACGCGCTCGACCTTGATCGCATCGACCTGTCCGGCCTTGGTGCTGACCTTCTCCTCGCCCAGCACACGGAAGTCATAGGTTTCGATCTCGTCCCCGTCCACGACCTGATAGCTCATGCTCTTCTCGCCCGCTGCGACGGCCTGTTGGAGGGCGATCTGGTAGGTGGATTTATCCAGCAGGCCGCGGTCGAGCGGCAACTTGACCGGGTCGCCGCGATCTTCCCCGATAACCTGCTTGGTCGCCCAGTCGAAGTCATGCTTGATGGCTTTGCCTTTGCCCAGGCCGCTGCGCTTGAGGCGGTATTTTTGCGGTACGAAGGTTTCGCCCTCGACCTTGAAGGTGCTGCGTTCATTGAGACTGGCGACCAGCATGGAGGCCTCGAAATCCAGCTCCCAGACGTCACCGTCGAGCTTTTCAAGGCTGCGCTGGGCGGTGCCACTGACGGGCACCTGTTTCCAGTCGGCGGTGTAGCTGGCGGAGAAGGGCTTGAGCTCCAGAGCCTGAACCGGCAAGGTCAGCACGGCAAGAGCGAGCAGCAAAGCGCGACGCATAAGATCTCCTAGATTCGTAACAGATGGCCGGTAGCCGGCAGCGGTTTGTCGTCCAGCATCGCGCCTTGCTCGCCAAGGCGCAAGCGGCCCTCGGCAAACCAGCGAACCGCCAGTGGATAAATCATGTGTTCGGCGGCATGCACCCGTTCGGTCAGTGTGTCGATGCGGTCGCCGGCTTCGATGGTGAAGGTGGCCTGTACCGCCACGGGGCCACCATCGAGTTCTTCGGTGACGAAATGCACGCTGCAACCGTGCTCGCGATCACCGGCTTCCAGTGCGCGGCGATGGGTATCGAGCCCTTTGTGTTTCGGTAGCAGGGACGGGTGAATGTTGAGCAGGCGGCCCTGGTAATGACGCACGAAGGCCGGCGTCAGTATGCGCATGAAGCCGGCCAGCACGACCAGTTGCGGCTGGTAGGTGTCGATGATCGACATCAATGCCGCATCGAAGGCTTCGCGATCGGCGAAATCCTTGTGCACCACCACGTGGGTGGCGATCCCGGCGGCTTGCGCACGCTGCAGGCCGAACGCTTCGGCACGATTCGAAACAACCGCGCTGATGCGTACTGGATTGTCTTCACCCAGGCTGTCGATCAGGGCCTGCAGGTTGCTGCCAGACCCTGAAATCAGCACCACGACGTTGCTGGGTTCGCTCATCAATGGCTTTTCAGGTTGTTCAGCACGACGCGGTCGGCCGCTCCGCCCGCCGACGCGATCTGGCCGATCACCCAGGGAGCTTCTCCCGCGTCGCGCAGGTTGTCGAGAACGGCCTCGACCTGCGCCTGGGCGACGCAGATGACCATGCCGACGCCGCAATTGAGTACCCGGTGCATTTCATGCTCGTCGACGTTGCCCTGCTGCTGGAGCCAGTCGAACACCGCTGGACGCTGCCAGCTGGAGACATCGATGACCGCCTGGCTGTCTTCGGGCAGCACGCGCGGGATGTTGTCCAGCAGGCCACCGCCAGTGATATGCGCCATCGCCTTGACCGCACCGGTCTCCTTGATCAGCTTGAGCAGCGGCTTGACATAAATGCGGGTCGGCGCCATCAGCAGCTCGGTCAGTGGCTTGCCGTCGAGTTGGGTGTTCTCGATATCGGCACCCGCCACTTCGATGATCTTGCGGATCAGTGAATAGCCGTTGGAGTGCGGTCCGGAGGAGGGCAGGGCGATCAGCGCGTCGCCAGCGGCGACTGTCGAGCCATCGATGATTTCGCTCTTTTCAACCACGCCGACGCAGAAGCCGGCCAGATCGTAGTCTTCGCCTTCATACATGCCCGGCATCTCGGCGGTTTCACCGCCCACCAGCGAGCAGCCGGCCAGTTCGCAGCCGGCGCCGATACCGGTCACCACGGTGGCGGCGATATCGACGTTGAGCTTGCCGGTGGCGTAGTAGTCCAGGAAGAACAGCGGCTCGGCGCCACAGACCACGAGGTCGTTGACGCACATGGCCACCAGGTCCTGGCCGATGCTGTCGTGCTTGTTCAGGTTCAGGGCAAGCCGCAGTTTGGTGCCCACGCCATCGGTACCGGATACCAGCACCGGTTGCCTGTAGCCGGCTGGAATTTCGCAGAGCGCGCCGAAGCCGCCCAGACCGCCCATGACTTCAGGACGTGCAGTGCGCTTGGCCACGCCCTTGATGCGTTCGACCAGCGCTTCGCCTGCATCGATGTCGACACCGGCGTCCTTGTAGCTGATGGAGGGTTGCTTGCTCATAATCCGGACCTGTGAGGAGAGTGCGGGGCGACCGGTTGGGCGAGACGGCTGTCTCAGCATGGCGAAGGCGCCGGACCGGTCTGCGGAAAGCGCGCGATTTTATCAGGCTTGCCGCATAGCGACCATCCCGCGCGCAATTACCGGCGCACCACCCACAGCGAACCTATCGTGATTTTAATGATGCCGACCCTCTCTTGTGAGTGCGGCGGTTGCCCCGACTCAGGGGCCTGTTTAAGGTATGACGCTTGACTCACCGTGCCGGTCGTCGCCGCGCGACCGGCCGGCTCCCCATGACTGGCCAGCCAGCGAGTATCTCCATGCGCCTTATTCCCCGAATGTTTGCCCTGTGCTGTGCGATCGCGTCCGCCCATTCCCTGGCGGCACCGCTCAGCGACCTCTACAAGGTGCGTGAACCCGTCGCCAGCCAACAGCCGGCGGAGCGTGAAGAGGCGCTGCGCAAGGCGTTCGATACGCTGGTGCTGCGCCTCACGGGTGAAGCCGAGACGGGCCAGGCGGGCGTTGCGCGGTTGCGCGAGGATCCGCAGCAACTCGTCAGTCGGTACGCCTATGAAGACAACGCGGTGGTGGTGAACTTCGATCCTGCGACCACGGAGCGGGCGCTGCGATCGGCTGGTCTGTCGCTGTGGGGGGCCGATCGGCCGAGCATTCTCACCTGGTGGCTCACAACCTCGCCCGAGGGCTCGCAGCTCGTTGGTGATGCGCAGGAGGGCTCGTCCGTGTTGCGTGCCGCTGCTCAGCACCGCGGGTTGCCGTTGCGTTTGCCGTTGGCCGACCTGAGTGAGCAGCTGGCGGCCACTGCCGAGACGGTTTCGGCGAAGGAGCCTCAGGCACTGCGCGACGTCTCCGAGCGCTACGATGCCGATGGGCTGCTGGCTGTCGTGGCGAGCCCGTCGGGCGACGCCTGGGAGGCGAACTGGCGCCTCTGGCTTGGCGACAAGCAGACTCAGGGCAAGGCCAGCGGCGAGAGTCGGCCTGCCGTGGCCGACAAGGTGATGCTGGCCGTCAGCACATACCTCGCGCCGCAATACCGCGTGGCACCGGGCGAGACGTCGGAGATCACGCTCGAGGTGCTGGGCGCCGATGTCGATCGGTTCGCCGAGCTGGACCGCCTGCTCGAACCGTTCGGTGCGCGTTTGCAGCGGGTGGAGAGCGATCGGCTGGTGTATCGCCTCAATGCCAGTCCCGAGCAGTTGCGGGCACAGCTGGCGTTGGCGCGCCTGCAGGAAGTGCCGGCTGACGAATTCGAGGCGGCATCGCCGGCTGCCGAGGCGCCAGCCGATGCCAGCGATGCTCTGCCGATCGATGCGCAGGCGCCGCTCGAGGCGCCTGCGCAGCCTGCCGTCCAGGCGACGCCACCGGCCGAACAGGGCGAGTTGCTGCGCTATCGCTGGTAAAGGGTACCGGCGGCCGCGCCGCTGTGTCCGTGCCAGCACAGCCGGTGTCCGCACTGGCCATGCGGCCTCGAAATCAACTGGAGCAAGGCGTCCGAGCATGACGATCACACACACCAACCGCTGGCTATGGCTGGCGGTGCTACTGTTTCTTGGCTGGCTGGTCTATCAGCTTTCGCCGATTCTTTCGCCGTTTCTGGTGGGTATTCTGCTGGCTTATCTGGGTGATCCGCTGGTTGACCGGCTGGAGCGCTGGAGTCTGTCGCGTACCTGGGGTGTGATCCTGGTTTTTGCGCTGTTCATTCTGCTGTGCCTGTTGTTGTTGCTGGTGCTGGTGCCGATGCTTGGCAAGCAACTGATGCACCTGTACCAGTTGGCGCCGCAGGGGCTCGACTGGTTGCAGGTGACCGCGCTGCCCTGGGTGCAGATGCAGTTTGGACTGGACGATGATTTCTGGCGCTTCGATCAACTCAAGAGCGCGTTCTCGGCCAACCTGGGCAGTACCAAGGATGTGGTGGCAGTCATTCTCAGTCAGGCGACGGCTTCCAGCATCGCACTGCTGGCCTGGCTGGCCAACCTGCTGCTGGTGCCTGTGGTGTGCTTCTATCTGCTGCGCGACTGGGACCTGATCATGGCGAAGCTGCGATCATTACTGCCGCGGCGGCGGGAGGAAACCGTCATGGCGCTGATGCGTGAATGCCACGAGGTGATCGGCGCCTTTCTCCGCGGCCAGCTGTTGGTGATGCTGGCCCTGGCGGTGGTCTATTCCGTCGGGCTGATGCTGGTCGGCGTCGAGCTGGGACTGTTGATCGGCGTGCTGGCGGGTCTTGCCAGCATCGTGCCGTATATGGGGTTTGTGGTCGGCATAGGCGCGGCAGTCGTCGCCGTCCTGTTCCAGTTCGGGCTGCAGCCCTATCCGCTGCTGGGTGTCGCTGCGGTGTTCACGGTCGGCCAGATGCTCGAAGGCATGCTGTTGACCCCGCTCCTGGTGGGAGACCGGATCGGTCTGCATCCGGTTGCGGTGATTTTCGCGGTGCTGGCCGGCGGGCAGTTGTTCGGGTTTACCGGCGTGCTACTGGCGTTGCCGGTGGCTGCCGTGATCATGGTTCTGCTGCGTCACGTGCATGATCTCTATAAACTCTCTGACCTCTATGCAGAACCGCCGGTCGACCCGCAGCGCCAACCATGAAACCCATCCAGCTTCCTTTGGGCATCCGCCTTCGCGACGATGCCACCTTTGCCAACTTCTACCCCGGCGCCAACGCTGCCGCGCTGGGTTATGTCGAGCGTATCTGTTCGCCAGAGGCCGGTTGGTCCGATGAGTTGGTCTATCTGTGGGGCAATACGGGCGTGGGTCGCAGCCATCTGTTGCAGGCGGCCTGTCTGCGTGTCGAGCAGCGAGGCGAGCTGGCGGTCTATCTGCCGCTGGCCGATGTGGCTGAATATGGCCCGGCGCTGCTGGACAATCTTGAACAGAGTGAGCTGGTATGCCTGGACGATCTGGATGCCGTGGCCGGTGACCCCGTCTGGGAGGAAGCGCTCTTCCACCTGTTCAACCGGCTGCGTGACGGTGGTCGGCGGCTGTTGCTGGCCGCGGATGCCTCTCCGCGGGAAATCGCTGTGCAACTGGCGGACCTCAAGTCCCGTCTGAGCCTTTCGCTGGTGTTTCAACTGCAGGCGCTGTCCGATGAGGACAAGCTGCGCGCGTTGCAGCTTCGCGCCTCTCGCCGCGGCCTGAACCTGCCAGACGATGTTGGACGCTTCATCCTCACCCGTGGCGCGCGTAGCATGAGTGCGCTGTTCGAGTTGCTGGACCGGCTCGATCAGGCTTCGTTGCAGGCACAGCGCAAGCTCACTATTCCCTTTCTCAAGGAAACGCTCGGCTGGTAGCGATCCGCTGGGCCGCGCGGTCAGGAACAACAGTGATGCCTGACTGCGCGGTCAAGGGCTTTCAGCTCTCGCCTGCGGCCTTGCGCTCGTACTGGTAAGCCCAGCGCGTGTAAAGCAGTGCGCTGACGAATAGCGTCAGGCTGATGATCGCCTCCAGCCAGCCGTACACCATCCGGGCCGGATCGATGGCGGCGAGCACGCCCTGGATGAAGTAAAGATTGACGATGAAGCAGGTCCAGGCGTGGGCCCGGGGACTGCCGGCAATCATGCCTGGCGCGATCAGCAACAGTGGAATCAGCTGAATGCCGACCACGACCCAGGTTCGCGCGCCGTGCAGATCGGCGAACACCAGATTCCAGACGATCAGCAGTACGCCGAGGCCGATGAAGCTGGCCAGGCTGAGCGATCGGCTGACTTTCACCCGCGGTGCCAGCCATTCAAGGGACGGCAGGGGTTTGGGTGTTCTAGCCACGGTCATTCTCCAGGCGCTTGGCGGTTTGGGCGAGGCGTTGGCCCAGCGCGCGACAGAGGCTGATTTCGTGCTCATCCAGCAGGCGCTTGGAATCCGCACCAGCATGATGGCTGGGGCCGTAGGGCGTGCCGCCACCGCGGGTTTCGAGCAGGGCGTTTTCGCTGTAGGGCAGGCCGAGCACCAGCATGCCGTGGTGCAGCAAGGGCAGCAGCATGGACAGCAGCGTGGTTTCCTGGCCCCCATGCAGGCTTGAGGTCGAGGTAAACACGCCGGCGGGTTTGCCGACCAGTTCGCCGGTCAGCCAGAGCCCGCTTGTGCCGTCCAGGAAGTATTTCAGCGGGGCGGCCATGTTGCCGAAGCGGGTCGGGCTGCCAAGCGCCAGACCCGAGCAGTGCTTCAGATCGTCGAGCGTTGCGTAGACCGCGCCTTGCTCCGGAATCGCAGGCGCCACGGCTTCGCATTCGCTTGATACCGCCGGTACGGTGCGCAGTCGCGCCTCGAGGCCGGCTTGCTCGACGCCGCGTGCAATCTGCCGTGCCATCTCGGTCGTGGCGCCGTGGCGGCTGTAGTAGAGCACCAGGATATAGGGCGCATTCATGGCAGAATCTCCAGCACCTTCTCCGGCGGCCGGCCAATCACCGCCACCTCGCCTGCAACCAGAATCGGCCGCTCGATCAATTCAGGATGAGCGACCATCGCATCGATGAGAGCGGCGTCGCTCAGCGTGGTGTCGGCCAGGTTGAGACTTGTGTATGGCTTCTCGCCGGTGCGCAGCAATTGACGCGGCCCGATTCCCAGGCGGGCGAGGATCTGTTGCAGCTCGGTCGCAGAGGGCGGTGTCTCGAGGTAGCGGATGACGGTGGGGGTCATGCCCCGTGCTTCGAGCAATGCCAGCGCGCCACGGGATTTCGAGCAGCGTGGATTGTGATAGAGGGTCAGTTCGGTCATTTGGGGTTGCTTCGCGCCAGGGTAGGTGGCCATTCTAACCTCCAATACAGCCAGGCCTGAAACGACGGTCGCGCACGATTGGTGTGCCAAGGTAGGCTTTCGGTTGTCACACGCCTGCAGACACGCGGGTTCCGATGATCGCGATTGGCATCGAGGGGATGGAATGCAGCAACGGATCAAGGATTTCACGGAGTTCGGTCGTTTCCTGGTGCAACGTTTCCTGGCGGACCGTGGCCCGCACAGCGCGGCTGCGTTGACCTACACCACGCTCTTCGCGGTGGTGCCGATGATGACGGTGACCTTCGCCATGCTTTCTGCGATCCCCGCGTTTCAGGGCGTCGGTGAACAGATCCAGATGTACATTTTCAGCAACTTTATCCCCTCCACTGGCGCGACCATTCAGCAGTACCTGGTGGCTTTCACCGATCAGGCCAGGCAGCTCACCTGGTTCGGCGTGGGATTCCTGATGGCGACGGCGCTGATGATGCTGCTGACCATCGAAAAGGCTTTCAACGTGATCTGGAGGGTGCGCCAGCCGCGCCGCGGGATTTCCAGCTTCCTGCTGTACTGGGCGATCCTCAGCCTCGGCCCGCTGTTGCTGGGTGCCGGTTTCGCCATGAGCACGTACATCACGTCCCTGTCGCTGATTTCGGGCCCCGACGCGTTGATTGGCGCCCGCACCGTGCTCAAGGCGATGCCGCTGGTGCTCAGCATCGCGGCGTTCACGCTGATCTATGCCGCCGTACCGAATACGCGCGTGCCGCTGCGTCACGCAGTGGTCGGCGGCACCTTCACTGCGGTGCTGTTCGAGGCGGCCAAGCAGCTGTTCGGCTTGTATGTCAGTTACTTCCCCAGCTACCAATTGATCTACGGGGCGTTCGCGGCGGTGCCGCTGTTTCTGCTCTGGGTCTATCTGTCCTGGATGATCGTCCTGTTCGGTGCGGAGCTGGTATGCGGGCTGTCTTCGTCGCAGCAATGGCGGCGCCGCTCGATCCCGCGTTTGCTGGTCATGCTGGGGCTGCTGCGCGTGCTCTACGACAGCCAGCTGGCCGGACGTGAGGTGCGCCTGCGCGATGCCCATCGAAGCGGCTGGCCGCTACCGGAGGATGAATGGGACGAAATCTTCGAGTTTTTCGAGCGCGAGCATCTCGTTTGCCGGACCGGGTCCGGTTGGGTGCTGTGCCGCGACCTTCATCATTACAGCTTCGATCAGTTGCTGCGCTGCAATCCGTGGCCGCTTTCGGGCAGACAGTCGCTGCCCGAGCATCTGGATGAACCCTGGTATCCGACGCTGCGCCAGTCCTTCGAGTTGCTCCACAGGGAACAGGCGAACCTGTTCGGTGGCAGTGTCGCTGACTGGTTGCAGGCGCGGCGTGTATGAACATTTCGGTCTGCGGCACTGCAAGGAAATGAAGATGATCAAGCGATCCAAGGGGCTGCTCGGTTTGCTCGCCTGCCTGGCCCTGGCTGGCTGCGCAGAAGATTGGGGGCCGGACCAGCACGGTGTGGAAGTCACCGCTCAGCAACTCGAAGGTCAATGGCTGTTGATCAACTACTGGGCGCAATGGTGCGGTCCATGCCGTACCGAGATTCCGGAATTGAATGCGCTCGACCAGGCAAGAGACGATGTGACGGTGCTCGGGGTCAACTTCGACGGCCTCCAGGGCGACGAGCTGACCGCCGCGAGCGCGGACCTGGGCATCGGGTTCAGAGTGCTCAGTGTGGACCCATCCGAGCGACTGGACCTTCCGCGCAGCGCGGTGTTGCCAGTGACCTACATCGTCGACAGCAGTGGAAAGGTGCGAGCGAGTCTGGTCGGCGAGCAGACTGGCGAAGGGCTTCAGGCGCAATTGCAGCGACTGGGGCGATGACGGCTCAGGCGCGCTGAGGAACGACAAGGCCGCGCGGCGCTTTGCCTGCCAGCCCGTGGTTCAAGGTTTGACGTACCAGAAGTCCTGCCAGAAGCCGATGACCTTGGCGGGATAATGGTGTTTGCCCAGGCTGCCGTTGTAGCGTGACAGCGCGCGGTTGATGTCGCCGTTTTCCTTTTTCAGGTAGTAACTGAGGATGGTGCAGCCGTAGCGAAGATTGGTGGCGTTGTCGGTGAGGTTGTCCTGCGGGCGACCCAGCTCGGCTTTCCAGAACGGCATCACCTGCATCATTCCCTGTGCGCCAACGCTCGAAATGGCAAATCGGTCGAAATGGCTTTCAGCATGGATCAGCGCCAGGACCATGTCAGGTTTGAGTCCCGCCCGGCTCGCTTCCTGATGCACCAGCCGCAGCAGCGTCAGGCGCTCCTGCGGGTCGGGAACGTAGCGCTTGAGTCGCGTCGACATGTCCAGCAGCCAGACCTCGGCATCGAATCGATCCTCAAAGCTTTCGGCCTGTGCAACGGTGTGTTGCATCAGTTCGCGCAATTCCGGCTCCGGTGCCTGACGAACGCTGGCCAAGACCGGCCAGGCGGCCATCAGCGCCAACAGGCACAGGCAGGGAAGCGCCTTCATCGCGGGTCAGTCGTCTTCGCCGGGATCGCTGGCCTGGCGACCGGCGTCCTGCATCAGGCTGCGCAGAAACTCCTGCTGCAGATCCGGATCGTGGCGGGTCAACTCGATCAGGCTCTGTTCGAGTTCACTGGCTTCCTCCTCGAGTCCGAGTTTCGACAGCCGCTGGACGCGATGCACCCACTGGTTGACATCGTCACCCTCGAGGTCGTCGAAGATCAGGTCGTGGGCTTCGAGCAGTTTCGCGCGCAGGCTGCGGCTGACCAGCAGCGTCGCCTCGGCGCGGGTAGCGTCCTGCGGATCTTCGACGCGCAGCAAAAGCTTGCCGACCGAACTGACATCCTGATCGGCGAGCGCACCGTCGAGCAGATTCAATCGCAGCACGCCATTGCGGTCGGTGCTCAGCTCGTGGGTTTCATCACCGGCCATCACCAGCACCGGGCGCTCGGCCCAAGGCAGGCTGGAATATTCGAGCCGTGCATCACGCCGCCGCTCGTCGAGGCTTGCGAGGTTCTGCTGCGAGCGGCCGTTGGACTCGACGTTCACGAACGGATTGAGGCCCGCGAAGCCGTAGCTGATCCAGCCGCGCGTGGCGCTCTCCGGCAAGTTGCCCAGCAACACGACGTTGAGCACGTTGGCGCCTATTCCGGCAACCACTGCAACGGCACCCAGGGGAACCTCGTACAGCTCACGCCACGCCTGATAAGGCGTATAGCGGTCATAGCGGCGAGTCACCTCGAAATCGGTGACTTCGAAGGTCTTCTGGTCGAGCACGCGTATGCGTCGCTGAGGCAGTTCAAGTAACGGGGCGCCCACTTCGATGCGCAGGCTGTGGTCAAGCAGCGTGCGCTCGGTACGGGCTTCGTGTTCGCTGCGCTGGGGCAACTGGTTGGCGCAGCCACTCACAAAAAGCGCCACGCAAAGCGTGGCGCAGGTTGAAGCACTTCGGTTGAGCATGATTTCCGTCAGCGACTGGCGCGCGATTTGATGAACTCAAGGATTTCAGCGGCAGGGACGGCCTGGCTTTCGGCATCACGGCGATGCTTGTATTCCAGTGTGCCGTCGGCAAGCCCACGGTCGCCCACGACGATGCGATGCGGGATACCCACCAGCTCCATATCGGCAAATTTGACGCCGGGGCTGGTCTTTTTGTCACGGTCATCGAGCAGAACGTCGTAGCCGGCGGCGGTCAGCTCTGCGTAGAGCTTGTCCGTCGCCTCGCGAACGGCCTGATTTTCGTATTTCATCGGTACCAACGCGATCTGGAAGGGCGCCAGCGCGTCCGGCCACAGAATGCCGCGATCATCGTAGTTCTGCTCGATGGCAGCGGCGACGACACGCGAAACGCCAATGCCATAGCAGCCCATGGTCAGGGTTACGGGTTTGCCATTCTCGCCCATGACGCTGCAATTCATCGCTTCGCTGTACTTGGTGCCCAGCTGGAAGATATGTCCGACTTCGATGCCTCGCTTGATCACCAGCGTGCCCACGCCGTCGGGGCTCGGATCGCCGGCAACCACGTTGCGCAGGTCCGCGACCTCAGGCACCGGCAGGTCGCGCTCCCAGTTGACGCCGAAGTAATGCTTGTCTTCCTGGTTGGCGCCGGCCGCGAAGTCGCTCATCAGCGCGACCGAGCGATCAATGACGCAATCGATGGGTAGGTTCAGCGGGCCCAGCGAGCCAGGGCCGGCACCGATGGCCGAACGGATCTCGGCATCGGATGCGAACACCAGCGGGCTCAGCACCTGGGCCAGATTCGCGGCCTTGATTTCGTTCAGTTCATGGTCGCCACGAACCACCAGTGCTACCAGTCGGCCTTCTTCGGCACCATGAACGACCAGCGTCTTGATGGTTTTCTCGATGGGCAGTTGGAACTGCTCGACCAGCGCGGCGATGGTTTTGCAGTTCGGCGTGTCTACCAGGCGCAACGCCTCGGTGGCGGCGCCACGCTCGGTCTCGCGGGCGATGGCCTCGGCCTTCTCGATATTGGCGGCATAGTCGGAACTGTCGCTGAAGGCGATGTCATCCTCGCCTGAATCGGCCAGCACATGGAACTCGTGCGAGCCGGTGCCGCCGATCGAGCCGGTGTCAGCCTGCACGGGCCGGAAGTTCAGGCCCAGGCGGGTGAAGATGTTGCAGTACGCCTGATGCATGCGGTCATAGGTTTCCTGCAACGATTGCTGGTCGGCATGGAACGAGTAGGCGTCCTTCATGAGAAACTCGCGCCCGCGCATCAGGCCGAAGCGCGGGCGGATTTCGTCGCGGAATTTGGTCTGGATCTGGAAGAAGTTGATGGGCAACTGCTTGTAGCTGTTCAGCTCGTTGCGCGCCAGATCGGTGATGACTTCCTCGTGGGTCGGGCCGACGCAGAATTCACGGTCATGGCGATCTTTCAGACGCAGCAGTTCGGGACCGTATTGCTCCCAGCGGCCTGACTCCTGCCAGAGTTCGGCGGGCTGGATTGCAGGCATCAGGACTTCGAGTGCGCCGGCCTTGTTCATCTCATCGCGAACGATGGCTTCGGCCTTGCGTAACGCGCGCAGCCCCATCGGCATCCAGGTATAGAGCCCGGAAGCGAGCTTGCGAATCATCCCGGCACGCAGCATCAGCTGATGGCTGATGACAACCGCGTCGGAAGGCGTTTCTTTGAGCGTCGAGAGCAGGAACTGACTGGTGCGCATGTGGGCCGTTGTGTCCTTGCAGAGCGGGGAAATTGGCCCAGCATTGTACGGCGGCGCCACGGTGGCGTACAGAATCGATCGGTTGGTGAGCCAGAACGAAGAAGCCCGGCGATCGCCGGGCTTCTTTGTATGACTCGAGTCGCTGACAGGCCTGCGTTACAGGATGCTCAGCGGGTACTCGATGATCAGGCGGGTGTCGCTCAGGTCGTTGTCGAGACCGTTCGTGGCCTGATAGAAGGCCTGACGTACACGCAGGGAAAGGTCCTTGGCCGGGCCTTCCTGGAATACGTACTTGGCTTCGATGTCCCACTCGGTTTCTTCGGCATCGGCGTTGCCGGCGCCCATGTTGATGTTGCTACCCTCGATGTAGCGGGTCATGAAGCTGAGACCCGATACGCCGTAGGCCGCCATGTCGAGGTCGTAGCGGACCTGCCAGGACTGCTCGTCTTCATAGAAGAAGTCCGAATACTGGACGGAGTTGCCCAGCCATACGGTGCCGCCGCCGTCGATGCCATACACGTACCCGTTGGTGTTGAAGCCACCATGGGATTTCTGATAGGCAGCCGTGAAGCTATGTGCGCCGAGCGAGTAGGTGGTCGCCAGGCTCCAGATGGTGTTGTCTTCGTCCTGACCCGTGCCGGTGAATTCGGCATCGTAGTCGGTCTTGTAGATATTGAAATCAAAGGCCAGCGACTGGTCGTCGGCGAGCGCCATGTTGTAGTTGGCGTTGCCGTAGATCTTCTCGAACGCATCCTTCACATCGGAGTAGTACAGCGATGTGCTGAGGTTGTCGGTGAAGGCATAGGTACCACCGATGAGGTTGATCTCTTCGAGGCCTTCGGAGTCGTGGCCGGTCTGGGACTTGCCGCTCAGGGCGGTGAAGCGACCGAGGTTCAGTTCGAGGCCGTCGATCTCGCTGCTGGTGATCAGGCCGCCACGTGCGGTTTCAGGCAGCAAGCGAGCGTCATCGGTGGAGAACACCGGAAGTGCTACGAACTGGGTGCCGTACTTCAGTACGGTATCCGAAACGCGGAATTTGACCGCGGCGCCCGCCTCGGAGTAGTCATCACGAGCGCGGCCATCGGCATCGACCGGGAACAGGCCATTGCCTGCACGGCCACGGCCCGAGTCCAGTTTCACGCCCAGCAGGCCGATCGCATCGACACCCACGCCGATGGTGCCCTGGGTGAAGCCGGATTCGAATGTGCCGATGAAGCCGTGGCCCCACTCTTCGCGGTAGCTCTGGCCGTTCTGAGTGGCGGTGCCGCCGTTTCCGTTATCGCGGAAATCACGGTTCATATACATGTTGCGGTTGAAGATGGTCAGGCTGCTGCCTTCAACGAAGCCTTCCGATTCGGACTGGCTGGACGCCAATGCCATTTGCGACGTGCCGGCCGCAACGGCCACGGCGATTACGCTCCACTTCATCACCTTCATAGTGATTGCTCCTTTGGTTTCAAATTGGTGCTTGCTTTCCTGCGTGCGCCGGAAAGAGGCATCTTTATTTTCGGTATACAAGCTCAATTTCAGTCCTTGTTTGCCTAGCTGGTCGAAACCTGCAGCAAGCCCTGGAATTTGTTTCCGAGAATTACTGTGTAGCTGGGGAAACTAGCGCCAGCAAGCTTAACCCAGCTATTTCCGTTTTTCTCCCCCTTCATTTACCGCTTTTTTGCTTTAAAGCAATAACCGTGCACAAATAGCGAAAGCTGATGATTTACCGCGTTCTATAGGCTTTGCCGAAGTGGTTCCGCGCTAAAGCTGGGCGATGGCGGGATGCAAGCGCTCCAAGTTGGTGCGTCGTCGGCTGGGTGTTGGCGGGCAGGCGTTGGAGTATTCTTGCGGGATGATCAGGCGCGGCCAAGTGCCGTGCTGGTTTCAAGATAACAACAGGAGCGCCGTTATGTTTGTTCTCGATTCACGGCTGGAGCAGGACACTTTATACCTGGGCGATTTTCCGCTGTGCCGATTGCTGCTGATGAACGATGCCAGCTATCCCTGGTTCATTCTCGTACCGCGCCGCGAGGAGGTCAGTGAGCTGTTTCAGTTGGACCCGACGGATCAGCAAGCGCTATGGCAGGAAGCGACCGCCCTGGCCGAAACGGTGAAAGACACCTTCGGTGCCGACAAGATGAATGTCGCGACCCTGGGTAACGTCGTCAGCCAGTTGCACGTGCACGTCATCGCCCGGCGCCGGGACGATGCGTCCTGGCCGGCGCCTGTCTGGGGACGTGCGCCGGCGAAGCCCTATGACGCGGCGCAGGCCGATGCTGTCAGGCAGAAGCTGAAGATGGTGCTGACCGATCACTTTCGTTTTGCAGGATGACCTTATGGAGTTGGAACAACGCATCACCGATCTCGAAGCGCGCCTGGCGTTTCAGGACGATACGATCCAAACCCTCAATGACGTGCTGATTGCCCAGCAGCGCACCGTCGAGCGCCTGCAGGCACAGGTGGGAATTCTTGCCAGACGGCAGGAGGACATGCAGAGCCGGATGGGGGGAGAAGAGGACGAAGCGCCTCCGCCGCACTATTAACAAGGCGGCGCAAGCGCAATCGCCAGTCTGGCGCGTGGGTGTCAGTTCGGCTGGGTTGCGACAACGTCCTCGGCCTGCAGGCCCTTGTCGCGCATCATGATAGTGAACTCGACCCGTTGACCTTCAACCAGCACGCGGTGGCCTTCGCCTCGAATGGCTCGGAAGTGGACGAACACGTCGTCGCCACTGTCCCGGGAAATGAAGCCGAAGCCTTTCGAGGTGTTGAACCACTTCACCGTGCCCGTCTCGCGCCCGGCTGCTGGTGGTGCGACGCGTTTGGGCTGGCTTTTGCGGGTATTGGGCGAGGGGCTGCGGCTAGCGGTGCCTGCCTCGTTCGACTGGCTGGTCGCCAGCTGCAGCAGTACGGCAACGAAGGCCAGCATCAGGCTGACGAGGGTGGCTGGTTGGCCTGCGATCGCGGCGACCGGAATCAGCGTTATCGCCGCCTGCACCACAACCGCGGCGATCAGCAATACGCCGGCGGCTACCAGGACGGGGCGGCCCCGCGCGCCGATCGTGCGTTGTGCCGATGAAGCGAACTGTACGTTCAGCAGACCCAGAAACATCAGGGCCAATGCGTCAGGTTGCAACAGCACGGGCATTGCGCCCGTCAGGCTGGGGATGAATGACAGCGCCAGCGCAGCGACGCCCGTTAATACATGGATGATCTTAAGCATTCGTATGACTCACAGTTAAATAGTACGGCAGAAGCCGACAGGCGCTGGGCAATTGGAAACTGAGCGTGAATAAACGGTCGCTCGTATTTGATGGTGCCAGCCTGCGGCGCGCGTATTTAACAGTAAAGGAGGGCGCCGCTCAAATGACTTGCGGCAGGGACGACGGCGGGATGGGCGGTCCGGGTGACCGGCGATGGGAGCTTGACGGGGTCCACGGGATAGCCGCGGTCGCGGCTATCCCGTAACGCCGGGTCAAAAGTCGGGTATCAGGCCGCCAGCAGGCTGCGCAGCATCCAGGCTGTCTTCTCATGTACCTGCATGCGCTGGGTCAGAAGGTCGGCGGTGGGTTCGTCACTGACCTTTTCCAGTAGCGGAAAGATGCCGCGTGCGGTGCGAACGACCGCTTCCTGTCCCTCGACCAGCAGTTTGATCATGTCTTCGGCGGCGGGAATGCCTTCCTGTTCCTTGATCGAAGACAGCTTGGCATAGGCGGCATAGGTGCCTGGCGCCGGGAAGCCCAGTGCGCGGATGCGCTCGGCGATATCATCGACGGCGACGGCCAGTTCGGTGTACTGGGTCTCGAACATCGTGTGCAGGGTGTTGAACATCGGCCCTGTTACGTTCCAATGGAAGTTGTGTGTCTTGAGGTACAGCGTATAGGTGTCGGCCAGCAGGCGGGACAAACCCTCCGCGATTGCTGCACGATCCTGTTCGGCGATACCAATATTGATTTCCATGGTTGTCTCCCGTTTGATGAATTCATAGACAGTTATGCCAGAAAATGAGCGCGCATGGTGAGTGGCGCACTGTCGCCAATCATAATCTGATGGTTTGAAGCTCGCGGACGAGGTTGGTTTCACTCCGCGTCGATGATCACGTCCATCGCCAAGACTATCGGTCGCCGGCTGCGTTGAGGCGATTATGTCGATATAATCCCGCGCTTGTGTCGGGCGGCTTGTTTGCCGTACGGGTAGGGCCGCGCTTGATGCCGGTCACTCGCCCTTTCAGTGTCGATGAGTGACCAATTCGGACGGAATGCCGCGAAAGCGCCGTCTGCCCAGTCGCGAGTCGAGCGACCCAACGAATTTCCAAGATACGAGAAGCGAACCTCACCATGATGCGCAGCCATTATTGCGGCCAGTTGAACGAAAGCCTGGACGGCCAGGAAATTACTCTTTGCGGTTGGGTTCACCGCCGTCGCGACCACGGCGGGGTCATTTTCCTCGATGTGCGTGACCGTGAAGGCCTGGCGCAGGTGGTGTTCGACCCTGATCGTGCCGAAACCTTCGCCGCGGCGGACAAGGTGCGCAGCGAATATGTCATCAAGATCACCGGCAAGGTGCGTCTGCGCCCGGCCGGCGCGGTCAACCCGAACATGGCGTCGGGTGCGATCGAAGTGCTGGGATACGCGCTCGAAGTGCTGAACGAAGCGGAAACGCCGCCGTTCCCCCTCAACGAGTACAGCGATGTCGGTGAAGAAACGCGGCTGCGCTATCGTTTCATCGACCTGCGCCGGCCGGAAATGGCCGAGAAGCTCAAGCTGCGCTCGAGCATTACCACCAGCATCCGCCGTTACCTGGACGAAAACGGCTTCCTCGACGTGGAAACGCCGATCCTGACGCGTGCCACGCCGGAAGGCGCGCGCGACTATCTGGTCCCCAGCCGCACGCATCCCGGCAGTTTCTTCGCGCTGCCGCAGTCGCCCCAGCTGTTCAAGCAGTTGCTGATGGTTGCCGGCTTCGATCGCTATTATCAGATCGCCAAGTGCTTCCGCGACGAAGACCTGCGTGCCGATCGCCAGCCTGAATTCACTCAGATCGACATCGAGACCAGCTTCCTCGACGAGTCCGACATCATCGGTATCACCGAAGGCATGGTGCGCAAGCTGTTCAAGGAAGTGTTGGGCGTCGAGTTCGGCGAATTCCCGCACATGCCATTCGAAGAAGCCATGCGTCGTTATGGTTCGGACAAGCCGGATCTTCGTATCCCACTGGAGCTGGTCGACGTCGCCGATCAGCTGCAGCAGGTCGAGTTCAAGGTATTCAGCGGTCCGGCCAACGATCCGAAGTGCCGCGTTGCGGCGCTGCGCGTACCGGGCGGGGCGAGCATGCCGCGCAAGCAGATCGACGATTACACCAAGTTCGTCGGCATCTACGGTGCCAAGGGCCTGGCATACATCAAGGTCAACGAGCGCGCCAAAGGCGTCGAAGGCTTGCAGTCTCCGATCGTCAAGAACATCCCGGAAGACAAGCTCAACGTGATCCTCGACCGCGTGGGCGCGGTCGATGGCGATATCGTCTTCTTCGGCGCGGACAAGGCCAAGATCGTCTCCGAAGCGCTGGGCGCGCTGCGTATCAAGCTGGGCCATGACCTGAGCCTGCTGACCTGTGAGTGGGCGCCCATGTGGGTCGTTGACTTCCCGATGTTCGAGGAGAACGATGACGGCTCGCTTTCCGCGCTGCATCATCCGTTCACCGCGCCCCAATGCTCGCCTGCAGAGCTTGAGGCCAATCCGGCCGGTGCGCTGTCACGAGCCTATGACATGGTGCTCAACGGCACCGAACTGGGCGGTGGCTCGATCCGTATCCATCGAAAGGAAATGCAGCAGACCGTGTTCCGCATTCTCGGCATCGACGAAGCGGAGCAGAACGAGAAGTTCGGCTTCCTGCTCGACGCGTTGAAATATGGCGCGCCGCCGCATGGCGGTCTGGCGTTCGGTCTCGATCGTCTGGTGATGCTGATGACCGGCGCCCAGTCGATTCGCGAAGTGATCGCCTTCCCGAAAACCCAGAGCGCCGCGGATGTCATGACCCAGGCGCCGGGCGCGGTGGATGCCAAGGCGTTGCGAGAGCTGCACATTCGCCTGCGCGAGCAGCCCAAGGCCGAATAACGGCGGCATCGGAGCCCAGGGAAACCTGGGCTCTTGGTTTCCAGCAAGATGAAAAGTTGATCAGAAAGGGAGGCAGTTATGGCTGGTCATTCCAAATGGGCCAACATCAAGCACCGCAAGGGGCGCCAGGACGCCAAGCGCGGCAAGATCTTCACCAAGCTCATCCGTGAGTTGACCGTCGCTGCGAAGAGTGGGGCGGTTCCCGCCGACAACCCACGCCTGCGTCTGGCCGTGGACAAGGCGCTGGTCGCCAATATGACTCGTGACACCATCGATCGCGCCATTGCGCGCGGGGCCGGTACCAACGAAGCCGACAACATGGCGGAGTTGACCTACGAAGGTTACGCGCCCAGCGGCGTAGCCATCATCGTCGAAGCGATGACCGACAACCGCAACCGTACCGCGGCGGAGGTGCGCCATGCCTTCAGCAAGCACGGCGGAAACCTGGGTACCGACGGCTCGGTGGCCTACATGTTCGACCGCAAGGGGCAGATCAGCTTCGCGGCCGGCGTCGACGAGGATGCACTGATGGAAGCGGCGCTGGAGGCCGGCGCTGACGACGTGGAAATGGGCGAGGACGGCTCGGCGCTGGTGTCCACAGGCTTTGCCGATTTCCATTCGGTCAACGAAGCGCTGAGCGCAGCCGGTTTCAAGGCCGAGGAAGCGGACATCGCCATGATTCCCTCGATCGCCGCTCCGGTCTCCGATCTCGAAACCGCGCAGAAAGTGTTGCGCCTGATCGATGCGCTGGAAGATCTGGATGACGTGCAGAACGTCTATCACAACGCTGAAATCCCGGACGACATCATGGAGCAGCTGGACTGATCCGCAGCGTCGGTCCCAGGGCCGGAAGCCGCCGTTCGGTGCTTCCGGCTTTTTATTTGGCTCGGGCGTGATGTCCCGTCATGCCACTGGCCGTCGTTCAATGAGCTCCTTATACTGGCGGCTGGATAAATAGACAGTATGGCAACGGCATGACGCTTATCCTGGGGATCGACCCCGGCTCACGTATTACCGGTTATGGCGTGGTGCGCGATACGGGCCGCCACTGCGAGTACGTGGCGTCCGGCTGTATCCGTACCGGCAGCGGCGAGCTGTCGGCTCGTTTGCAAGCGGTATTCGTTGGCGTCAGTGAGGTCATTCGCCTGCACGGCCCGGTGACCATGGGGATCGAGCAGGTTTTCATGGCGCGCAACGCCGACTCTGCGTTGAAGCTCGGGCAGGCGCGTGGCGCCGCGATCGTGGCGGCCGCGGAGCAGGGCCTGGACATCGCCGAGTACACCGCCACGCAGGTCAAACAGGCCATCGCCGGAACGGGTGGGGCCGACAAACAGCAAGTCCAGATGATGGTGATGCACCTGCTCAAGCTGGTGCAGAAACCGCAGATCGATGCGTCCGACGCCCTGGCGATCGCTCTGTGCCATGCCCATCATCGGCAAAGCCTGATCCCGCATGGTCTGGCCGGGGCCAAGCGTCGCAGCGGGCGCCTGCGGTTGTGAGGCTGTCGCGCGAGTCGTTCGCCGAATCGTGGTGCTGATCGAATGGTTCGGCCAGGCCGGGGCCTGTCGGACGGAAGAGGAGAGAGTTAGTGATTGGACGTTTGCGCGGCATCCTGGCTGAGAAACAGCCGCCTCACCTGATACTGGACGCGAACGGCGTCGGCTATGAGGTCGAGGTGCCGATGACGACCCTGTATCGCCTGCCCGCCGTAGGCGAAACGGTCACGCTGCACACTCATCTGGTGGTGCGTGAAGATGCGCATCTGCTGTATGGCTTTGCGGAAAAGCGTGATCGTGAGCTGTTCCGCGAGTTGATCCGTCTCAACGGTGTGGGCCCGAAGCTGGCGCTGGCGCTGATGTCCGGCCTCGAGGTCGATGAGCTGGTGCGCTGTGTCCAGGCGCAGGATACCTCCGTGCTGGTGAAGATACCCGGTGTCGGCAAGAAGACCGCCGAGCGCTTGCTGGTCGAACTCAAGGATCGTTTCAAGGCCTGGGAGACCATGCCGTCCATCGCCACCTTGGTGGTGGAACCTCGTGGAACTGTGGCAGTCTCAAGCGCCGAGAATGACGCCGTAAGCGCCTTGATTTCCCTGGGCTTCAAGCCGCAGGAGGCCAGTCGTGCCGTATCCGCCGTACAGGAAGACGATTTGAGCAGTGAAGACCTGATCCGCCGTGCACTCAAGGGAATGGTCTAGTGATCGAAGCTGATCGTCTGATTACCGCCACCGGTCGTGACCGCGAAGAGCAATTCGACCGCGCCATCCGTCCGCTGAGCCTGGCCGAATACATCGGACAGCCTGTCGTGCGCGAACAGATGGACTTGTTCATTCGCGCCGCTCGGGCCCGCAAGGAAGCCCTCGACCACACCTTGATCTTCGGTCCGCCGGGGCTTGGCAAGACTACGCTGGCGAACATCATCGCCCAGGAGATGGGCGTCTCGATCAAAAGTACGTCGGGGCCGGTTCTCGAGCGTCCGGGCGATCTGGCTGCGCTGCTGACCAACCTGGAAGAAGGTGATGTCCTGTTCGTCGACGAGATTCACCGCTTGTCGCCCATCGTCGAGGAAGTGCTTTATCCCGCGATGGAGGATTTCCAGCTCGACATCATGATCGGCGAAGGACCTGCCGCCCGCTCGATCAAACTCGACCTGCCGCCCTTCACGCTGGTCGGGGCGACCACCCGGGCCGGCATGCTCACCAACCCACTGCGTGATCGATTCGGCATTGTGCAGCGCCTCGAGTTCTACTCCACGGCGGACCTGGCAACGATCGTGACGCGGTCGGCCGGTATTCTCGGTTTGCCCATCGAAGCCGAGGGCGCGCTGGAGATTGCCCGTCGCGCCCGCGGTACGCCGCGGATCGGCAACCGGCTTCTGCGCAGGGTGCGCGATTTTGCCGAGGTCCGCGGCAATGGCGAGATCAGCCGGCAAACCGCCGATCTCGCGCTGAACATGCTGGATGTCGACGAGCGGGGCCTGGACCATCAGGATCGTCGTCTCCTGCTGACCCTGATCGAGAAGTTCGACGGCGGCCCTGTGGGCATCGACAGCCTCGCCGCCGCCATCAGTGAAGAGCGTCATACCATCGAGGATGTTCTCGAGCCTTATCTCATCCAGCAGGGCTACATCATGCGCACGCCGCGAGGGCGGGTGGTCACTCGCCACGCCTACCTGCACTTCGGGCTGAACCTGCCCAAACGCATGGGCGATTCGCCAGTAGGCGACCTCTTCGACGATGACACAGCGTGACAAAAATATTGTTGTTTCACCCAATTGGCATTTGCAGGGCCTGGCACTAGTATGCGCGCGGAATCACATGCTCAACCGTTCTTCCACCGGTGTCGCGTCTATTACGAAGACACCGATGCGGGCGGTATCGTCTACTACGTCAATTATCTCAAGTTCATGGAGCGGGCCCGCACCGAGCGGTTGCGCAGCCTGGGTTTCGACCAGTCGCAACTGGTGGGTGAAGACCTGCTCTTCGTGGTGCATTCCAGCGAAGCGCGTTACCTGGCGCCGGCGAGGTTGGACGATGAGTTGATAGTGTCCGCCGAAGTGGTGGAGACCAAGCGCGCAAGCCTGCGATTCAAACAGCAGGTACGGCGTGCGAAGGATGATCTGCTGCTCTGTGAAGGGCAGTTCGTGGTGGCCTGTGTGCGCACCGAGAGTTTGAAACCCCGTCCCATACCCGAAGCGCTGCGTGCAGCTTTCGCCGGGCCGGGTCTACCCCCTGCAGGAGAGTAAGCGTGGAAGCCAACGTCGATCATATGTCCATGTGGAGCCTGATCAGCAATGCCAGCTTTGTGGTTCAGCTGGTCATGCTGATCCTGGTGGGCGCCTCGGTGACTTCATGGATCATCATATTCCAGCGCGGCAATATGCTGCGTGCCGCCAAGCGCTCGCTGGACAGCTTCGAAGAGCGCTTCTGGTCGGGTATCGACCTCTCCAAGCTGTATCGTCAGGCAGGCAGCAACCCGGATCCCGATTCGGGCGTCGAGCAGATCTTTCGTGCCGGCTTCAAGGAATTTTCCCGGCTGCGCCAGCAGCAGGGCGTCGACCCTGATGCGGTGATGGACGGTGTGAATCGCGCCATGCGTGTCGCCATTTCGAGAGAGGAAGAAAAGCTCGACCAGAGCCTGCCGTTCCTCGCCACCGTGGGTTCCACCAGCCCGTATATCGGCCTGTTCGGTACGGTCTGGGGCATCATGAACTCCTTCCGTGGTCTGGCGCAGGTCCAGCAGGCGACGCTGGCCACCGTGGCGCCAGGCATCGCCGAGGCGTTGATTGCCACAGCTATCGGCCTGTTCGCCGCGATCCCCGCCGTCATTGCCTACAACCGCTTCTCGGCGCGTGGCGAGATGCTCATCGGTCGCTACTACACCTTTGCCGACGAGTTCCAGGCGATCCTCCATCGCAAAGTCCACACCACAGAAGATTGAGGCCCGCAGGCCATGGCAAGAATTCGCAACAGACGCAAACCTGTCGCCGAGATGAACGTGGTGCCCTACATCGACGTGATGCTGGTGCTGCTGGTGATTTTCATGGTGACGGCTCCGATGCTCAACCAGGGCGTCAAGGTTGATCTACCCAAGGTCAGCAGCGAAGTCCTGCCCCAGGATAACGACGCCCGCGTGCTGACTATCTCGATCAAGGCGGACAAGACTTACTTCTGGAACATTGGAAGCGAAGTCGACACCGAGACCGTGCAGGACCAGGCGCTCACGCTCGAAGAGATGACCAGTGCGGTCACAGCCATCATGAATCAGAACCGCAGCCAGGGTAAGCAGATCCAGGTCTTCGTCCGTGGCGACAAGGCGGTGGATTACGGCTCGGTGATGTCCGCCATGGGCGGGCTGCAGGAAGCGGGTGTGGGTAATGTCGGCCTGATTACCGAGGCGCCTTGATGCAACAGCCGGAACGTTCGCGCTCGGAAAGCTACTACTGGCCCACCATTCTGGCGGTCGGGTTGCACGTCATCATTTTCGCGATGCTGTTCGTCAGTTTTGCCATGACGCCTGAGCTGCCGCCGTCCAAGCCCATCGTCCAGGCGACCCTGTATCAGCTCAAGTCCCAGAGCCAGGCGCAGACCCAGACCAATCAAAAGATTGCCGGCGAGGCGAAGAAGACAGCCGCAAAACAGTACGAAACCGAGCAGATGGAACAGCGCAAGATCGAGCAGCAGAAACAGGCGGCTGCTCGGGCTGCGGAACAAAAAAAGGCCGACGAGGCTCGAAAGGCCGAGGCAGCGAAGGCAGACGCCGCCCAGAAAGCAGCCGAAGTCCAGAAAGCCGATGAGGCGAAAAAGGCCGAGCAGCAGAAGCAGGCAGAGATCGCCAAGAAGAAGGCGGCCGACGAAGCCGCGAAGCAGAAGGCCGCCGAGGACACGAAGAAGAAGGCGGCCCAAGAGGCTGCGAAAAAGAAAGCGGCCGACGAAGCCGCGAAGAAAAAGGCCGCTGAGGAGGCGAAGAAAAAGGCCGCCGCTGAAGCCGCGAAGAAAAAAGCCGCCGAAGAGGCTAAAAAGAAGGCCGCCGCCGAGGCCGCTCGCAAGGCAGCCGAGGACAAGAAAGCGCAGGCGCTCGCCGAGTTGCTGTCCGAAGATACGGAACGGCAGCAGGCGATGGCCGATACGCAGGGCGATCAGGTGGCCGGCAATTTCGATGACCTGATTCGCATGCGCGCGGCTGAGGGCTGGACTCGTCCCCCATCGGCACGCAACAACATGTCGGTTACGCTACGGGTCAACATGCTGCCGGACGGCACTATCACCGCTGTGACGGTCTCACGATCGAGCGGCGATGCGCCTTTCGATAGTTCCGCGGTCGCAGCGGTAAAGAATATTGGTAGGCTGACCGAGATGCAGGGTCTCTCTGCTCAGGAGTTTCAGCCGTATCGCTCGTTCATGATGACATTTACGCCCGAGGATCTAGCGTTGTGATCAATTACCTTCGAGGTTTCATCGTCCTTCTCCTGTTCGTGCTGGGCAACGCCGTGGCGCAGGAAAAGAACATCGTCGTCACCAGTGGCGCTGATCGGGCGATTCCGATCGCGGTCGTGCCGTTCGGCTGGCAGGGCGGTACCGTCCTGCCCGAAGACATGGCCGAGATCATCGGCAACGACATGCGCAACACCGGGATCTTCCAGCCGATTCCCAAGCAGAACATGATCAGCCTGCCGACCCGCGGCAGCGAGATCATCTTTCGTGACTGGAAAGCGCTGGGTGCCCAGTACGTCATGGTCGGGAACATCGAGCCTTCGGCCGGCAAGCTGCAAATCCGCTACGAGGTGTTCAACGTCGCGACCGAACAACAGGTGATGACGGGCACCGTGGGCGGCGGCCAGGATCAGCTTCGCGACATGGCACACTTCGCTGCCGATCAGGCGTTTGAAAAGCTGACGGGCATCAAGGGCGCCTTTTCCACGCGCTTGCTGTACGTCACCGTGGAGCGTCTTGGTGGGGCGAATACGCGTTATACCTTGCAGCGCTCCGATTACGACGGCGCGCGTGCGGTGACGCTCCTGCAGTCGCGTGAGCCCATCCTGTCGCCGCGCTATTCGCCCGATGGCCGTCGTATTGCCTACGTGTCGTTCGAACAGAAGCGCCCGCGTATCTTCATGCAGCACATCGATACCGGCCGTCGCGAGCAGATCACCAATTTCGAAGGGCTCAACGGGGCGCCGGCCTTTTCACCGGACGGCAATCGCCTGGCGTTCGTACTGTCGAAGGATGGTAATCCGGAAATCTATGTGATGGACCTCGGCTCGCGCCAACTGCAGCGGCTCACCAATCATTATGCGATCGACACGGAGCCGTTCTGGGGTGCCGACGGGCGGACGATCTACTTCACCTCCGACCGTGCCGGCAAGCCTCAGATCTACAAGCAGAGCCTGGGTAGCAACAACGCCGAACGCGTGACCTTCGTAGGCAACTACAACGCCAATCCGAAGCTGTCGGCAGACGAGAAGACCCTGGTGATGATTCATCGCCAGGAGGGCTATACCAATTTCAAGGTAGCGGCACAGGACCTGCAGCGCGGCAATTTACGGCTACTCTCCGACACAAGTTTAGATGAGTCGCCCACTGTTGCACCTAATGGCACCATGCTAATCTACGCGACCCGCCAGCAGGGCCGGGGAGTCTTGATGCTCGTATCGATTAATGGTCGAGTTAGGCTCCCGCTTCCTACTGCTCAAGGCGAAGTCCGTGAGCCATCGTGGTCCCCTTACCTGAACTGATGCGGTATCAACGCTTTACCTAACCAAAAACACACCTGGGGTTGTTACACATGGAAATGCTGAAATTCGGTAAGTTCGCTGCGCTGGCTCTGGCTATGGCCGTAGCTGTTGGTTGTTCGTCCAAGGGTGGCGATGACTCTGGCGAAGGTTCCTCCGCCATTGATCCGAACGCTGGCTATGGCGCTGACAGCGGTGCCGTCGACGGCAGCATGAGTGGCGAAGAAGCCGCTCTGCGCGCCATCACCACCTTCTACTTCGAATACGACAGCTCTGACCTGAAGCCGGAAGCCATGCGCGCTCTGGACGTTCATGCCAAGGACCTGAAGTCGGCCGGCAACCGTGTAGTACTGGAAGGTCACACCGACGAGCGCGGTACCCGTGAGTACAACATGGCCCTGGGCGAGCGTCGTTCCATGGCGGTTCAGCGCTATCTGGTTCTGCAGGGCGTATCTCCCGCTCAGCTGGAGCTGGTCTCCTACGGCGAAGAGCGTCCGGTTGCCATGGGTAACGACGAGCAGTCCTGGGCTCAGAACCGTCGCGTTGAACTGCGTAAGTAATAAGCCATGCTCAAGCACCGTTTCGTTCTGACGCTCATTGCGCTGGGTCTGCCGCTTTTCGCGGCGGCCCAGGTCCCGGTGGTGGAATACGACTCGCGCGCCCAAAGTGGTGCGCCAGGGTCGGGCTATTCTTCCGGGGCGGATACGGGCGGTGCCTATGCCGGGGGCGGAGCGTCAGCTCCGTCTTCGGCGCAGGGCATGCTTTTCGTTCAGTTGCAGCAGATGCAGGAAGAGATCGCGCAGCTGCGCGGCATGCTGGAAGTGCAACAGAACGAGATCCAGCGCCTGAAACAAGAAGGCCTGGAGCGTTATGAGGATTTGGATCGTCGCTTGTCGGGCGCCTCGTTGGGCGGATCGACTGGCCAGAATGCTTCAACCGCGGGCACCGGTGGTGCCGGCGGGTCAGTACAGGCGCCAGCGGGCGCACCGGCACAAGAAAGCGTGGGCAGCGAATCAGCGGATCCGGAAAGGGAGAAGCTGTATTACGACGCCGCGTTCGACTTGATCAAGGCCAAGGATTTCGACAAGGCCAGCCAGGCCTTTTCCGCTTTCCTGCGTAAATATCCCAGCAGCCCGTACGCCGGCAACGCGCAGTATTGGCTGGGTGAGGTGAATCTCGCCAAGGGTGATCTGCAAGGCGCAGGCCAGGCATTCGCCAAGGTCAGCCAGGCGTATCCGCAGCACAACAAGGTGCCGGATTCGCTGTACAAGCTGGCTGATGTCGAGGTGCGGCTGGGCAATCGTGACAAGGCCAACGGGATTCTCCGTCAGGTCATTGCCGATTATCCGAACAGCTCCGCGGCACAGCTGGCCCAGCGTCAGTTGAATCGCTGATCGCTCGCGCCGGCGCTGAACGAAACCCGCCCATCGGCGGGTTTTTTCGTTAGAATCGACGGCCCTTTCCCGCAACGGAGGCGGATGGCCTGTTTAGCCGTCACGCCCGTGGCTGATATGCAAGAAACCCTGCGCATTACCGAGATTTTTTACTCGTTGCAGGGGGAGACGCGCACCAGCGGCTTGGCCACTGTGTTCGTCCGCCTGACCGGCTGTCCCCTGCGCTGTCAATATTGCGATACCGCCTACGCCTTCAGCGGTGGTGAAACCGTGCCTCTGGAGACGATCCTCGAGCGGGTCGCGTCCTATGCGCCTCGCTACGTCTGCGTCACTGGCGGGGAGCCGCTGGCTCAGCCCAATTGCCTGCCCTTGTTGCGTCGGCTATGTGATGCTGGCTACCAGGTTTCGCTCGAAACCAGTGGAGCGCTGGATATCGCCGGCACGGACGAGCGCGTGAGTCGGGTCGTTGACCTGAAGACGCCGGGTTCGGCGGAAGCAGCGCGCAACCGGTACGAAAACATTGCCCAACTGACCGCCAACGATCAGGTGAAGTTCGTGATCTGTTCGCGCGATGACTACGATTGGGCGGTTTCCAAACTCATCGAGTATCGACTCGACACGCGGGCCGGCGAGGTGTTGTTTTCACCCAGTCATGGCCAGGTCGATGCGCGCGCGTTGGCCGATTGGATCGTCGCGGACAATCTCCCGGTGCGGTTGCAGCTCCAGTTGCACAAAATTCTCTGGAACGACGCGCCCGGCCATTGATAGCTGCCGGAGCGGCTTTGTCTCGCATAGCCTCCGGCATTTTTGACAGGTAACCGTAATGACTGACAAGAAAGCCGTGATTCTGCTCTCCGGCGGGCTCGATTCTGCGACCGTGGTCGCGATGGCCCGCGCCGAGGGATATGCCTGCTACAGCATGAGCTTCGACTATGGCCAGCGCCATCGTGCCGAGTTGCAGGCAGCCGAGCGCGTCGCCCGGCAATTGGGTGTGGTCGAGCACAAGGTCATCGGGATGAATCTCGGTGGCATCGGCGGCTCTGCGCTGACCGACAGCAATATCGCGGTGCCGGAAACGGCGAGCGAAGGGGTTCCGGTCACCTACGTGCCGGCTCGCAACAGTGTCTTTCTCTCGCTCGCTTTGGGGTGGGCTGAAGTGCTCGGGGCGCAGGACATTTTCATCGGGGTCAACGCCGTTGACTACTCCGGCTACCCGGACTGTCGGCCAGCGTTCGTGGAAGCGTTCGAGCGCATGGCCAATCTTGCCACCCAGGCTGGAGTAGAGGGGCGGGAATTTTCCATTCGCGCACCGCTGCAGAACCTGAGCAAGGCGGAGATCGTCCGGGAGGGTGTCCGGCTCGGCGTCGACTACGCCATGACGGTCTCCTGCTACCAGGCCGATGACGATGGCCGAGCCTGTGGCAAGTGCGACAGCTGTCGGCTACGTGCGGCGGGCTTCCGGGAGGCTGGTATTACGGACCCGACCCGCTATTTCGGGGTTTTTTCTTAAAAAAGTTGATTTACTCAATCAAATCAGTATCATGCGCCCCGCATTGGGTCGTTAGCTCAGTTGGTAGAGCAGTTGGCTTTTAACCAATTGGTCGTAGGTTCGAATCCTACACGACCCACCATATTCCCTTAGGGGCAGAAAACCGGAGGCCATTTGGTCATCCGGTTTTTTTATGTCTTCGGCCTGCAAACCGAAACGGTTTATCTCCCCCGGCTGCCGTTTTCACTACGACCTTCGTCTGTGACCGGGGCGAGAACAAACGTAATAGACTGCCACCTCCCGATTGTCCGTTGGTTTGAGGCTCAAATGTATTCTGATCGCATCCGCTTGTCCTCCCTGCAGAGCAAGGTCATGAGCGCCCAAGAGGCCGCTACTCTTATTCACGATGGCATGACCGTCGGCATGAGCGGTTTTACCCGCGCGGGTGAGGCCAAGGCAGTGCCCCTGGCGCTGATCGATCGTGCCAAGGATGAGAAGCTGAAGATCAGCCTGATTACCGGCGCCAGTCTGGGTAATGATCTGGATGGCAAGATGGCAGCAGCCGGTCTGCTCGCTCGTCGTGGGCCGTTCCAGGCTGATCCGGTCTTGCGCAAGGCGATCAACCAGGGTGAGGTCATGTTCATCGACCAGCACCTGTCCCATACCGTGGAGCAGATGCGCAATCACCAGATCAAGCGCCCCGACGTCACCATCGTCGAGGCCGTATGCATCACCGAACAGGGCCATATCGTTCCGACGACCTCGGTGGGCAACTCCGCCAACCTGGCGGTCTTCGCCGACAAGGTCATCGTTGAGCTGAACTATGCGCACAACCCGAACCTGGAAGGTCTGCACGACATCTATTTCCCGGGTGAGCGTCCGAACCGCGGTCCGATCCCGCTGACCAAGGTCGACGACCGCATCGGTACCACCGCCATTCCAATCGATCCGGCCAAGATTGCCGCGATCGTCATCACCGAGCAGCCGGATTCCTACTCCACGGTCACGCCGCCGGACGAAGAGACCCAGGCCATCGCCAATCACCTGGTCGAGTTCTTCAAGCAGGAAGTGGCCGCCGGTCGACTGGCTAAGAATCTCGGCCCGATGCAGGTCGGCATCGGCAACATCGCCAACGCGGTGGTGTGCGGCCTGATCGACTCGCCGTTCGAGGATCTGGTGATGTATTCCGAAGTGCTGCAGGACTGCACCTTCGAACTGATCGACGCCGGCAAGATGAAGTTTGCCTCGGGTTGCTCGATTACCCTGTCCGAGCGTTGCAACGACCGCGTGTTCGGCAACCTGGAAAAGTACAAGGACAAGTTGGTACTGCGTCCGCAGGAAATCTCCAATCACCCGGAACTGGTACGCCGCCTCGGCATCGTGGGTATCAACACGGCACTGGAGTTCGACATCTACGGCAACGTCAACTCCACCCACGTTGGCGGCACCAAGATGATGAACGGCATTGGGGGTTCGGGCGATTTCGCGCGTAACGCGCACATGGCCATCTTCGTGACCAAGTCGATCGCCAAGGGCGGCAGTATCTCAAGCGTCGTGCCGATGGTTGCGCACGTCGACCACACGGAGCATGACGTCGAGATTCTCGTGACCGAGCAGGGGCTGGCTGATCTGCGAGGGCTGGCACCTCGCGAGCGGGCGCGCGTGATCATCGACAACTGTGTGCACCCGTCCTATCGCGAAGCGCTGAATCAGTACTTCGAAGGCGCCTGCGACCGTGGCGGCCAGACGCCGCACATGCTGCGCGAAGCGATGGAATGGCACATCAATTTGGAAGAACGCGGCCATATGCTCAAGGGCGCATGATCGAAACGACCGCCGGCTGATGCCGGCGGTTTTCATTTGGGCGATGCGAAATGCATGGCCTGGCTACCCTCGCTTTCCTTTTTGCAAAAGCTTCGGCTAGTATTCTTGCCCCTTTAGCGGGCAGGAAGGCGAAGTCTGCACATCATGCTGCCTCTTCCTTTCGCCTTGTCCGAGCCGACCCGGTTGTCCGGGTCCGTTCGGCGCTTCATGCAATAACGTGCTTTGCAGGACCGCGAACATGACGCAGATACCCGAACGCATTCTCGTGCAGGCTCATTTGGCGGCCAAGCAGCCCAAACCACTGACGCCCCAACAGGAAGCGCAGTTGCGAAGCGATATTGCCGTCGAATTGAAACGGCAGAATGCGGTGCTGGTGGCGCATTACTACACGGATCCGGTCATCCAGTCGCTTGCCGAGGAAACCGGGGGCTGTGTTTCCGACTCGCTGGAGATGGCCCGCTTCGGCAATGAGCATTCGGCGCAGACGGTGGTGGTTGCCGGTGTCAAATTCATGGGCGAGACGGCAAAGATCCTCAACCCGGAAAAGCGCGTGCTGATGCCCACCCTGGAGGCCACCTGTTCGCTCGACCTCGGTTGCCCGGTGGAAGAGTTCTCGAGGTTCTGCGATCAACATCCGGAGCGCACCGTGGTGGTCTATGCCAATACCTCGGCGGCAGTGAAGGCGCGGGCGGACTGGGTAGTGACCTCCAGTTGCGCGCTGGAGATCGTCGAAAGCCTGATGGACAACGGAGAAAAGATCATCTGGGCGCCGGACAAGCACCTCGGAAGCTACGTGCAGCGTGAAACCGGTGCGGACATGTTGCTCTGGGATGGCGCGTGCATCGTTCACGAGGAGTTCAAGGCGAAGCAACTGGAGGACATGAAGGCCCTGTATCCGGACGCTGCCGTACTGGTTCATCCCGAATCGCCCGAATCGGTGATCGCCCTGGCAGACGCCGTCGGGTCCACCAGCCAGTTGATCAAGGCCGCGCAGACGCTTTCCAATCCAACTTTCATCGTCGCCACCGACCGCGGCATCTTCTACAAGATGCAGCAGCTGTGTCCCGACAAGGAATTCATCGAGGCTCCCACGGCGGGCAGTGGCGCTACGTGTCGCAGTTGCGCGCATTGTCCGTGGATGGCTATGAACACGCTCGAACGTACCCTTGACTGCCTGCGCACTGGCCGTAACGAAATCTTTGTGGACCCGGTACTGGTTCCGCGTGCGATCAAACCGTTGAAGCGGATGCTGGACTTCACCCAGGCCGCGCGCATCAAGCAGGCTGGCAACGCCTGACCCACACCCGTGATTGCGACGAAACCGGACAAAGCGACGCCGTGGGGCGTCGCTTGAGTCAGCGCAACATCTCCTCGACCATTCGCTTCTCGTCGATCAATTGCTTCTGTCGGGCATCGATCCGTGCCGCGGTCTGGAAGTTGTTCGAGCGGCGCTTGGCAAAATCCAGCTGTTCGATCGCCTGGTCGTAATCGCCAACCAGTGCGAAAAACTCGGCGCGGCCCTGGTGCAGGCCGATGATGTTGCCGGTCAGCCCGCGAATCTCCGAAACCTGATACCAGATATCAGGGTCCTTGGGGCGTATCTCGACCAGTGCATCGAGTTCCTGTTCGGCTTCCTTGAGTTTGTTTTCCTTGATCAGCAGGTCAATGTGGGTCTGCCGCACCGGATAGCTGCCGGGGTAAAGGTGGAGCAGGGTCTGGGTGCGTTCGCGCGCGGCGCCAAGGCGGTTGGCGGTGATGTCCAGTTCGATCCGGGCCAGGTTGTAGGTGGCGTCGTCCGGTTCCTTGGCCAGCAGTGGCTGCAGGTTGGCGGCCGCTTCCTCAAGCTGGCCGCTCTTGATCTGTGCCAGCGCGAGGCCGTAGCGCGCCGCGTCGAGGGTTTCATCTTCGCTGAGCATGGCCCGGAACCGCTTGGCGCTGACCCCGGGGGTGCTTTCGAATTTCAGATCCACCCGTGCGCGCATCAGTTGATAGCGCAGGCTGTCCGTGACCCCGCCTGCCGGATATTGCTCGGCGCGGTTATTGGTGTCGGCGATGCGCGATTCGGTGACCGGGTGGGTCAGGAGGAATTCGGGGGGCTTCTGGTCATAGCGATACTGGCGCATCAAACGCCCGAACATCTGCGGCATGGCGCGCGGGTCGTAGCCGGCGCGTTCAAGGTTGACGATGCCGATGCGGTCGGCTTCCTGTTCGTTTTGCCGGGAAAAGCGCCGTTGCGCCTGGATTGCCGCGGCCTGGGTCGAAACGATGGCGGCGATGCCGGCATCGCCAGCGCCTGCCGCAGCCGCTACGACACCTGCGAGCATGGCGGCCATCAGCGGCAGCTGCATGCGCTGCTGCGCTTCCAGGCCACGGGCGAAATGGCGCTGGGACAGGTGCGCCAGTTCATGTGCCAGCACCGAGGCGTATTCGGCTTCCGTCTGGGCGTGAAGGAACAGGCCGCCGTTGACCCCGATGATCCCGCCCGGTGCGGCAAAGGCGTTCAGTTGCGGGCTGTCGAGGAGTACGAATTCGAGGCGACGGTCCTGCAGCTGGCTGGTTTCTGCCAGGCGGTAAACGCTGCGCTCCAGATAATCCTTCAATAAGGGGTCGGACAACTGCGGAACCTGGCCGCGAAGCAGGCTGAGCCAGGCGCGACCCAGCTGATGCTCCTGCTCAGGGGAGACGATGCCCGAGCTTGAGTCCCCCAGCGAGGGCAGATCGTTGGCGATGGCTGGCTGCCCGAACAGGCACGCCAGCGTCAGCAGGGTAGGGCGCAGCAATTTCATCCAGACTGGCTCTTGAAAGCAGGAGCGTTACTGTAGCCTTGTGCCAGGGTAGCTGGCCAGCGGCGGGCGCAGGTCGGTATCCTGCGCTTCTTTCAAGGAGAGCGACATGACCCAACAGAGTGTGCCCGACACCGATTGCGATGCCGAGCTGGACGCCGTCGGGTTGCAATGCCCGATGCCCTTGCTGAAGGCCAAACTCGAGCTCAATCGGATGGCCAGCGGCCAGGTCCTGAAGGTGACGGCCAGCGATCCCGGTTCGCAGCGGGATTTTCGCAGTTTCGCCAAGCTGGCCGGCCACGGGTTGCTGCGCGAGGAATCGGCAGGCGGTCTCTATCGTTATTGGCTGCGCAAGGCCTGAGGGCCGTTAAGGAAGCATATGCTCAATGTATTGCGCGGCTGGGTGCATCGCTATTTCTCGGACGAGCAAGCGGTGGTCCTGGCTGTATTGCTGGTGGTTGCGTTCGCTGCGGTACTGACCTTGGGCGATATGCTCGCGCCGGTCCTGGCCGGTCTGGTGCTCGCCTATCTGATGCAAGGCCTTGTCGGTGCCTTGGAGCGCATCCGGATTCCGCATCTGGTGGCTGTCTGGCTGGTATTCCTGATGTTCGTCGGTGCGCTGACGGTCTGTTTGCTGTTCCTGGTGCCGCTGGTCTGGCAGCAGCTGTTGACCCTGTTCAACGAGCTGCCACGGATGCTTGTGGAATGGCAGTCCCTTCTGCTGCACCTTCCCGAGCGTTACCCGCAATTGCTGACCGAAGAGCAGGTCCGGCGCGGGATCGACGTCATGCGCGGCGAAATTGGCCGCTACGGTCAGGTGGTGCTGACGTCATCCCTGTCCAGCCTGCCGCTGTTGCTGACCCTGATGATCTATCTGATCCTGGTGCCCATCCTGGTGTTCTTCTTCCTCAAGGATCGCCAGCAGATCAGCGATTGGCTGAGTGGCTACCTGCCGCGTGAGCGCACGCTGATCACCCAGGTGTCCCAGGAAATGAACGTGCAGATCGGTAATTACATTCGGGGCAAGGCGATCGAGATTGTCATCTGCGGCGTGGTGTCGTATGCCGTCTTTGCGGCATTGGAGCTGAACTACGCCGCGTTGCTGGCTTTGCTGGTGGGCGTTTCCGTGGTGGTGCCCTATATCGGCGCCACGGTGGTCACCATCCCGATTGCGCTGATCGGGCTGTTCCAGTGGGGGCTGGGTGACCAGTTCATCTACCTGATGGTGGCCTACGCGATCATCCAGGCGCTCGATGGCAACGTCCTGGTGCCCTTGCTGTTTTCCGAGGCGGTCAACCTCCACCCGGTCGCCATCATCTGTGCGGTCCTGCTGTTTGGCGGGCTCTGGGGATTCTGGGGGGTATTCTTCGCGATTCCTCTGGCCACCTTGTTCAAGGCCGTGCTCTACGCCTGGCCGCGCAGGCCACCCACGGCCTCGGTAACGGTTGGCTAGAACGAAAAAGGCCGGCATATGCCGGCCTTTCGCTCATTTGCCCTGCAGCGCCTGGGCGGCCTGCAGAACCGCTTCGACATGTCCCGGGACTTTTACACCTCGCCATGCCTGGCGGAGCACGCCGTTGCGGTCGATCAGGAACGTGCTGCGGTCTACGCCCATGTATTCCTTGCCGTAGAGCTTTTTCAGCTTGATGACGTCGAATAACTGGCAGAGCTGTTCATCCTTGTCGCAGATGAGTTCGAAAGGGAAGCCCTGCTTGGCCTTGAAGTTCTCATGGGTCTTCAGGCTGTCGCGCGATACGCCAAAGATCAGCGTGTCGGCCGCACTGAAGGCAGCATGCAGATCGCGGAAACCCTGGCCTTCGGTCGTGCAGCCCGGCGTATTGTCCTTCGGGTAGAAGTAGAGCACGGCCTGCTTGCCCTTCAGCGTTTCGGGGCTGACTTGGGTATCGCTGGTGGCTTGAGCCTGGAAGGGCGGAACGGGTTGGTCGATTTCCACGGGCATTACTGTTTCCTTGTCAGGGGTTCTGCGGGCGCCAGGGTTCTATCAGGGCGTCCAGATTCAGCGCGTCGGCAAAGTCCAGAAACTGGTCGCGCAGCCAACTGATCTGCGTGCCCGCCGGCAACGTGACGGTCAAGGTCGCATTGAGCATGGTGCCGCCGGTCTGGGGCGCCTGATAGGTGTCACAGGTCAGGCTTTCGAGTTCGACGCGGTGGTCGATGAAGAACTGGCACAGCTCGTTGAGAATGTCCGGGCGGTATACCGAGCTGACGTAGGCCACATAGGGCAGCGCCTGCGGACGGGTTTCCAGCGCTTCGCTGCGAACCACGTTGGTGGTGAACTCGTGCTTCTTGGCCAGTCCCGGTAATGCCGTCTCCATGCGAGCGAGGGCGTCCCAGGTTCCGGTGATCTCCAGGACCAGTGCGCAGCACTCGCCGTGTCGGGTCAGGCGGGTACTGACCACGGCGCAGCGGTTCTCGTTACTGGCTCGGCAAAGTACATTGGTAAGCGCCATCGGGCTGCGGCCCATGGCGCTGATGACGAGAAACTGTTCTCGGGGTACTGGGGGGGTGGACATGCAGGTTCCTGGCGGTGATGAATCGGTCGGCCAGCCAAGCCGAAAACGGCTAAGGGTAGCGAAAAGCGTCGCCAAGGGGAATGCATGCGGCAGCGCTCACCGCCCAAGTGCGTCGCGGACATTCGGTCGTTCCGACGGCAGGATGCGTCCAGCGTACTCGCAAAGCGCTCAGGAGCCTTGTACCATTACGCCTCTCTTTTTCCGGCAGGAGTGGGTTGCATGATTGCGGGCAGTATGGTGGCGCTGGTCACTCCCATGGACGCGCAGGGCGCTATTGATTGGGATAGCCTGAGCAAGCTGGTGGACTTCCATTTGCAGGAAGGCACCAATGCAATCGTTGCCGTCGGAACCACCGGCGAGTCGGCCACGCTCGAAGTGCCCGAGCATATCGAGGTGATCCGTCGGGTGGTGGACCAGGTCAATGGTCGCATCCCGGTTATCGCCGGCACCGGTGCCAACGCCACTCGAGAAGCCGTCGAACTGACCGAGAATGCCAAAGCGGCAGGCGCGGATGCCTGCCTGCTGGTCACGCCGTATTACAACAAGCCGACCCAGGAAGGCATGTACCTGCACTTCCGCCATATCGCCGAAGCGGTGGCGATTCCGCAGATCCTCTATAACGTGCCCGGGCGTACCGCCTGCGACATGCTGCCGGAAACCGTCGAGCGTCTGTCCAAGGTGCCGAATATCGTCGGGATCAAGGAAGCGACCGGTGATCTCAAGCGCGGCCAGGAAGTGCTCGACCGCGTCGGTAAGGAATTTCTCGTCTATTCCGGTGACGACGCCACAGCCGTCGAACTGATGCTGATGGGCGGCAAGGGCAATATTTCCGTCACCGCCAACGTCGCCCCGCGTGCCATGAGCGAGCTTTGCGCGGCGGCCATGGCCGGCGACGCGGAAAAAGCGCGCGCCATCAATGCATTGCTGATGCCGCTGCATCAAACCTTGTTCCTCGAGGCCAACCCGATCCCGGTGAAGTGGGCACTGCATGAGATGGGGCTGATGCAGGACGGTATTCGACTGCCCATGACCTGGCTCAGCCAGCGTTGCCAGGAGCCGCTTCGCGACGCTATGCGTCAATCCGGTGTGCTGGCCTGAACAGTATCCGGTGTACTGGTTTAACAATGAAGGAACATGCATGAAGCGACTGGCCGGCCTCTCGACCCTAGCCCTGATCATCTCTGGAACCAGCGGTTGTGGCTGGTTGTGGGGCGAAGACGGATATTTCCGCGACCGTGGTAGCGACTATCTCCAGGCACAGCAAGTGCGGCCGATGCAGCCTCCGGCTGGCGCAGACCTGCGTCCGATCGAGCCATTGTTGCCGATCCCTCAACAGGTAGCCGATACACGTGCCACAGGCGAGTACGAGGTGCCGCGGCCGCAACGCCTGTTGATTGCCGAAGAGGCCAGCGAGTTCAGCTTGCAGACCTCCGAAGACGCGCGCTGGCTCGTCGCATTGCGTGCGCCTTCCCAGGCATGGGCTGCTGCCCGACAGTTCTTCACCGACAACGGTTTTCAGATCGCCGAAGAGCGGCCGCAAACCGGCGAATTCATCACCGCATGGCAGACCCGTGACCAGATCGCCCCGGCGTTGGTGCGTGACCTCGGCCTGGGTGACGGCGAGACCCGTGTACGGGTTCGCATCGAGCCGGGCGTCCAGCGCGATACCAGCGAAATCTTCCTGCTCAGCGTTCAGCGTCCCGCCGGCAGCAGTGCCGATGTGCCCTGGCCTGAGGCCTCCGTCAATGCCGAGCTCGATCGGGTACTGCTCGACGAACTGCAGACCGGCCTGAACAGCAGTGCCGCCCAGGGCGGCTCAGCCTCGCTGCTTGCCGAGCGCGAGTACGATGCGCCTAGCCGCGTAACGCTCAGCGAAGCCGGCAGCGGCACTCCGCTGTTGCAGCTCGATACGGACTTCAATCGTGCCTGGTCCAGTGTCGGCCGAGCACTGGCTGCCAGCGACATCCTCGTCGAGGACCTGGACCGGAGCCTGGGCGTCTACTACATCAACCTGTCGGAAGGTGCCGCGAATCCGGACGACAAGCCTGGCTTCTTCTCCCGGTTGTTCGGCGGGGCGCCGGATCGAGAGGAGATCGAGGCTCGCGCCGAACGTTATCAGGTCCGCGTGAGCGATGTGGGCAGCACCATACAGGTGACGCTGGACAAGGACCTCGACACCGTAGCGCCCGCTGACGTCGCGCGTCGCGTGCTGAACATGCTCAAGGACAGCCTGGACTGAATCGGTAAATCCGTACGCTCCAGCCCATCCAGGCGAAACCCTTTGGTTTCGCCTGTTTCGTTTGACAGACCTGTCGTTACGGCTGCCGATCTGCGCAACCTGGCGACGGCTCGGTAACCGCGAGAATCGCCATGACCACTCCCAATGCCCTCAGCCTGAAGAAAATCTACTCCGGCAAGGTTCGAGATCTGTACGAAATCGACGACAAGCGCATGCTCATGGTCGCCACCGACCGACTCTCCGCGTTCGACGTGATCCTCGCCGAGCCGATTCCGGAAAAAGGCAAGATACTCACGGCCATTTCCAACTTCTGGTTCGACAAGCTGGCAGGCCTGGTTCCCAATCACTTCACGGGCGACAAGATCGAAGATGTGGTCCCGGCCGATGAGCTGCCCCTGGTGGAAGGTCGCGCAGTGGTCGCCAAGCGTTTACAACCTGTTGCGGTGGAAGCCATCGTGCGCGGCTACATCGTCGGTTCCGGCTGGAAGGAATACCAGAAGACCGGAACCGTTTGCGGCATACCGCTTCCGGCTGGTCTGAAAGAGGCCGCCAAGCTGCCTGAGCCGATTTTCACCCCCTCGACCAAAGCCGCTGTGGGCGATCACGACGAGAACATCTCTTTCGAGCAGTGCGAGGCCATCATCGGCAAGGCGCTGGCGGCGCAGATCCGCGACACCTCCATCGCGCTCTACAGCGCAGCCGTCGAGTACGCCGCGACTCGCGGCATCATCATCGCCGACACCAAATTCGAATTCGGTCTCGACGAAGAAGGCCGGCTGACGCTCATGGACGAAGTGCTGACCCCCGACTCCAGCCGCTTCTGGCCTGCCGACAGCTACCAGGAAGGCAGCAACCCACCGAGCTTCGACAAACAGTTCGTTCGCGATTGGCTGGAATCGACGGGCTGGAACAAGGAGCCGCCAGCGCCGGCGGTGCCGGCAGACGTCGCACAAAAGACTGCCGACAAGTACCGCGAGGCCCTGCAGCGCCTGACGGCCTGAGGATAGCTTGCTGACCGAGTGGGTGACCTCGGCCTCCTGCCAGCTGATCCCGCTGACCAGCAACGCAACAGGCTGAATAACGAGAAAAAAGCTTCACTGTGGGGTTCGACATTCGCTCTCGAACTGCTATGATGCGCGCCGCTGGAGAGATGCCGGAGTGGCCGAACGGGACGGATTCGAAATCCGTTGTACCCTCGCGGGTACCTAGGGTTCAAATCCCTATCTCTCCGCCATTACCTATAGCCTGAGCCCCTGAAATTCCTAGAGTTTCGGGGGCTTTTGCTTTCCAGGCTGACGAAATGTCAGTCTCGGTGTTTCGAAGCGCTGTCGGGCCGGGTCCGTGTGAGTCTCGCAGCGTCCGCCAATCGAGCGGGCGGCACGCTGTCACCAATGGCCGAAGCTGCTGCGCGGAGAAACCAGCCTTTTCCTGGTTCAAGATCATCGTCCGAGGGAGCCTCGCGCATGCGTCGGGCCGGCCCGCGTACCGCTATGGTCGCTTCCCAACCGGATCATTGCATCCGAGGCGGCGTCGCCGAGGTCGAGAATGCCGGTGGCTATTGTGAGTCCGACGTTTTTTCGTCGGGCTCACTGTGCGCATCGTCGTGCTCGTGCGTATCGCCCTCGCCATGCCCTGTCATGCGGGGGTCCGGGTCGGGGCCGGTCGGGTTCTTGTAGCCGTGCGCCGCGGCATCATCGCCCTGCTGTGATTGGGCCCCGTGGGCATCCTGGCGGTCTTTGTCGGGGTCCGGGCTGGCAATTGCGCTGGTTGCCGCCAGCGCAGCGAAAAGCACTATGGCGTGGGTCGAGATGGTCATGGATTCCTCGATGCTGGGCTGATGGCTCTCTGTTTCGGACCCGACGTGCTGATGTTTGTTCGCTCACAGCTCCGGTGTGCTGAGGAGCGTGGCGACTCATGGCGAAATTCCTGCCGCTTCGATGATCGCTGACGGGCGCGGCGAGGATTATCAGCACGTTGCGTCATCTCGGCCAACCAGTAGCCGTTTGCTGGGCGAACTGGCGCGAGCAGACCATCCTTTCGGTGCGCTGGTTTGACTCAGGACCTGGCAGCCTATGCGCTTTTGTCGCACTTATTATGCTTGAGAACATAATATTAAAATACATAATATCTCTTGCTAAATAGAGGGCGGAAACGTGAAGCGACCAGACATACAACAGCTGCGAGCCAATGCCGATGCCGCCGGGCAGTTACTGAAGGCGCTGGGCAATCCGGATCGTTTGTTGTTGCTGTGCCAGTTGGCTGAAGGTGAGCGCAGTGTCAGCGAGTTGGAGGCCCTGCTTGGCATTCAGCAGCCGACGTTGTCCCAACAGTTGGGCGTGTTGCGCAGAGAAGGGCTGGTGGCGACGCGCCGCGAAGGCAAACAGATTTTCTATCGGATCGACAGTCCGCCGGCGCTGGCGGTAATCAATACGTTGTATCAACTGTTTTGTGCGCAAGAGGCCGAATGAATATCGACTGGTCGAACTTCACGCCATGGAGCTCGTTGGCTGGCGGCGCGCTGATTGGTTTGGCCGTCGGGATATTCGTGGTCGCCAATGGCCGTATTGCTGGCATCAGCGGGCTGCTGGCCGGCATTCTGCGGCCTGCTGGTGACGGTTGGCTGGAGAAGGGCTTGTTTCTGCTGGGGCTGGCACTGGCGCCTTTGCTCTGGTTGCTGTCCGGCGACTGGCCGCAGGTCGAGTTTCAAACCGGGCCGCTGGGTATTTTGCTGGCCGGCCTGCTGGTTGGCCTTGGCACGCGCTACGGCTCTGGCTGCACCAGTGGGCATGGTGTTTGCGGGCTATCGCGACTCTCGCTGCGTTCGCTGGCCGCCACCCTGTGCTTCATGGCGAGCGGCTTTGCGACGGTCTACCTCATGCGTCATGGATTGGGGCGTTGAGCATGCGCAAGCTGACGGCCTTCATTGCAGGATTGATCTTCGGCGCCGGGATTTTGCTGGCGGGTATGGCCGATCCGCTCAAAGTGCTCGGTTTTCTCGATCTGTTCGGCCAGTGGGACCCCTCGCTGGCGCTGGTCATGGCGGCGGCCATCGCGGTGGCGATAGTGCCGATGCAATGGGCTCGCAGGCAGCCGCGTTGTGTTCTTGGTGGGCCGATGCAACTGCCGCCACCGCGCGGGCTGGATCGTCGGCTGATCGGCGGCAGCCTGTTGTTCGGTATTGGCTGGGGCATCGCGGGCATCTGCCCGGCCCCCGCCGTTTCACTGCTGCTGGCTGGCTACTGGCAGGTCGCTCTGTTCGTACTGGCGATGCTGCTCGGCATTTGGATTTTTAGTGTGCTGGAAGCCCGGCGCGCGAATGAAAGGAGATCGTGATGAACGCAAACATTGGAACGTTGGACCGCAGCCTGCGGATTGCCGTTGGCCTTATCCTGATTGCCCTCAGCCTGTTCGGTGTCATCGGCTGGTGGGGCTGGCTCGGCCTGCTGCCGCTGGCGACCGGTTTCTTCCGCTTCTGTCCGGCCTATCGGTTGCTGGGAATCAGTTCCTGCAAGTGGTCCTGAGGACTCATGAATAGACGTTCGAATTCTTTCAGGAAGTCGAACGTCGCTGTCCTTTGGCGGACAACCTGCTGCATGGCACTCGCCTGCACGGTGAAGTCGCCAACTGAGCACTGAAAGTTTGCCATGGCTCGTGGATGAGCACTGATCGGAGCCAGGCGCGCCGACTTTCGATGATCGGTTTTCGCGACCAGACGGTCGCCCAGGAGTTTGCATGCGTTTTCTATGGCCCATCCGTTGTCTGGCATTGACTGTTCCTCCTGCTGGCGGAGGCTTCGGAGCCCTGGGTGGCCGAAGGCATGGCGCTTATTCCTCCGTTTCAACAGCAGTTGATGGGAACGGTAAAAGCGGCCATGAGCGAGGGTGGGCCGCAGGATGCCGTGCAGGCTTGTCAGTTGCTGGCACCGCGAATCACCAACCAGCACAGCTCAGGTGCGTGGCAAGTGGGGCGCACGGCGCTGCGCGTACGTAATCCCGATAATGCAGCGGATGCCTGGGAACGCGCAGTGCTGGAGCAATTCGAGCAGCGCGCCGCGGCGGGTGAGCGGTTGGACACGATGTGGCAGGCCGAGCAGGTGGGCAGTGAGTGGCGGCTGATGAAGGCGATCCCTACCGCTAAAGCCTGTCTGGCCTGTCACGGCAAAGAGATCGATCCGCCACTGGCCGCATTGATCGACCAGAAATATCCACAGGACCAAGCCACCGGCTTCAGTGCTGGCGAGCTGCGGGGTGCCTTCACGCTTAGACGGGCCGCCGACTGACGGGCATTCAAGACGCTTCTTCACGGCCCGCCTGGCACCGTTCGGACGGGCGTGTGGTCCGGCTTGTCCTCCTCGCGGTCGTGCAGGGAACTGGAGCGGGACCTGGCCAGTTCTGGTATTCGGGTTTGCCACAGCGTTATCGGTGGCTGGATTGAAGCGCTTGATCCTGAGGATGGACTCGGGGTGGTGGTTCGCTTCTTCACATTATTCGCTGGCGGATACCGTCCTATTCGAAAGATCGGTCGAACGAATGGGCACCGTGTTATCTGTGTGCTGTCCCAGCAGCAGATAACGTGGTGAGGCTCCCGATGATCGAATGGCTTAAAAACAATCACCAGCTGATTTCGCTGGCGATCTCCGCCAGCACCTTGCTGGTGTGGGTGTTCTATGCGCAGCTGTTGCTGCTCAATTTCCGACGACAGCGTAAGCCGAGTCTGATCATCAACCGAGGGGCAGGCAAAGGACTGGGCTCGCTTTGCCTGATCTCCAACATGAGCGCCGAGCCCATGTTCATCAACCAGTTGGTGGTCTGCATCGAGACCTCCGCGGGGCCGTTGGAGCTCGACGTCACCGATATCTGGAAAAGCATCGACAATGAGGCCGACGCCTCGCCCGACCTGCTCATCCATCAGACTACGCATCAGGGCCCGCTGCGCAGCGGTGAGTTCATTCATATCGGCACCTTCCAGGGCATGTTGCGCAACGTTGCCGAACGCCATGACATCGAGCTGGACGGCCACAAGCCTGTGGGAGATCTCCGCTTTCGTTCACTTGAGGTGCGCGCGGTGGCGTTCTACGGTCCGGAGCGGCATCCGATCGGCGTTCTTCGGCGATTCCGCCTGGATGACAGCCATGGCTCGGAGTGCATGCTGGTGCCGGAGAGCCCCTTCACCCAGCAGTTGCTATCGCGGCGTAGCCGCCGACGCGTCCGTCGGTGGCTGTCCGAATCGCTGGGTTGATCGCGTCCTATACCGCCGCGAATGCGTCTGGGCCGACAGATCGGCGCTGTCGAACATCCGCGCTGATGATCCAGGCAACGGGCGCAGGCCGCTCGGCGCCGGGCAGGCGAGTTACAAGGACTCATCGCCAGCCAGTCGGCGTCACCACCGCGTCCAGCGGTGCAACCGTCGATCAATCTGTGAACGAGCTGTAGATGAATCAGAATTTCGAAACCTTCCACGCCGAACGTGCCGCCCACGACGACCAGCCGATCAATCCCAGCGACAATGCCTGGTTGCAGCAGCGGGTCGACAGCGGCCGGCGCAGACTGCTCAAGGGCGGTTTCGGGCTGGCCGCGCTAGGATTCCTCGGCGGTAGTCTGAGCGCCTGTTGCGGCACCACGGCGGGCCAGTCGCTGCTGGGTTTCACCGGGATACCCACGCAACCGAACCCCGGATTCGACCGGGTCGAGGTCGCGCCGGGTTACACCGCGCGCACCTTCTTTTCATGGGGCGATGCGGTCCTGGCCGATGCGCCGCAGTGGAATCCCGACGCCAGCGATGATTGGCAGGCTCAACTCAGGCAGGCCGGCGACAACCATGACGGCATGCATTTCTTTCCGTTCGCGCAGGCGCCGGACAGTCACGGGCTGTTGGTGATCAACCATGAGTATGCCAATCCGACATTGCACCCCAACGGCATGACGCTCATCGATGGCAAGCGACCGCTGGATGAAGTCCGCAAGGAACAGGCCGCCCACGGTGTCAGCGTGGTCGAGGTGAGAAAGGATGCGCGGGGCCAGTGGCAACGCGTCATGCCGTCACGCTACAACCGCCGTGTTTCAGCCCTGACAGCCATGGATGTGAGTGGCCCGCTGGCTGGCTGCGACGCCTTTAAAACCGCTTCCGACCCCAGCGGGCAGGAGATCATCGGTACGCTGAACAACTGCTCGAGCGGTTTTACGCCCTGGGGCACTTACCTGGTGTGCGAGGAAAACTGGCACCACTACTTCGTCAACCACGATGCGGAGGATCTCGCACGGCGCATGTCGCACAGGCGCTACGGAATTGGCGGTGGCGGCCTGAGCAAACTCTACGGTTGGGAAACCGCGGACGCCCGGTTCGATGCCACACCAGACACGCAACAGCCACACGGCGGGCACGTGCACGAGCCGAACCGCTTCGGCTGGGTTGTGGAACTCGATCCGTTCGATCCGCGCAGCAAACCGGTCAAGCGCACCGCGTTCGGTCGCTACTGCCGTGAATGTTCGGTGCTTTCACTGGGGCACGACGGCCGGATGGCGTACTACTCCGGCGACGATACCAAGGGCGAGTACGTCTACAAGTTCGTCCCCAGCGGTCGCTATGTGCCGGGTGCGGATCAGGCCAACCGTCGTCTGCTGGACAGCGGCACTCTCTACGTCGCGCGTTTCAATGACGACGGCAGTGGCGAATGGCTAGCGCTGGTGCACGGTCAGAACGGCCTGGACCTCGCCAGCGGTTTCGCCGACCAGGCCGAAGTGCTGCTCAATGCCCGTGCCGCGGCGGATCGGGTTGGCGCAACGCCAATGGATCGACCCGAATGGGTGGCGGTGCATCCGCACAGTCGCGAGGTCTATGTGACCCTGACCAACAACGACGGCCGCGGCAGCCAGCAGCCCACCGACAAGGCGAACCCGAGGCCGAACAACCTGCACGGACAAATCCTGCGCTGGAACGAGGAGGGTGGCGACCCGACCGCGACCCGCTTCGAGTGGGAAATCTTTCTGCTGGCCGGCGAGCAACCAGGGGCGCGGGACGCTGCCGGGCGGTCGGTCGCACCCCATCTGATCGGCACCATCGAAGGCGATATCTTTTCCTCGCCGGATGGCCTGGCCTTCGACAACGCGGGCCGGTTGTGGATCGAGACGGACTTTGCCGATGGGCATCCGGCCATGCAAGCCATGGGCACCAATCAACTGCTCTGTGCCGATCCGCACAGCCGCGAGGTTCGTCGTTTCCTGGTCGGTCCGCGTGGCTGCGAGATTACTGGCGTCACCTGGAGCCCCGACTACCGCGCGATGTGGATCAACGTACAGCACCCCGAGTTGAGTTTTCCGGCCAGCGATGGCAAGACGCGCCCTCGCTCCTCGACGATCCTGATCACCAAGAACGACGGCGGGGTGATCGGCACCTGAACGCAGTGATCGACGCGCTGGGCTGAGCAGGGCCAGCGCTTCGTTTTCCCGCAACGGTGAACGTTTGGAGTTCCGCTACGCTCTAAATGTGCATACATTCTTTGTTGTATGTAACCAAGGAGCTGGGCCATGGCACTCTCGCGCGCGCACCGCCGCGTCTCCCTTGCTGTCTTTATCGCCTGTATCCCGGCGGTCAGCCAGGCAGACCTGTATTCCCTGAAGATCGAGAACGACATCATTGCGACCGGCAGTGATGGCCATTACACCAATGGCTTCGAGCTGATGCGCTCGTTCGTGCCGGATGACGACCACTGGGCACGCAGATTTGCCGAGACGCTGCCGGGTTGGGCGGCCGGTGACGTCGATAACGTTGCCTACCGGCTTGGCCACCAGATCTACACGCCGAACGACATCGAGCGAACCGGGCTGATCGAAGACGACCGGCCCTATGCCGGGCTGCTGTTCGCCGGTCTTTCGATCTATTCCGACGCCCAGCATGAGGGCTGGCGCAGCACCAGCGGATTGCACCTGGACGTTGGCATCGTGGGGCCTGCGGCCGGCGCGGAGAAGGTTCAGCGCCGCGTGCACGATGTCACGGACAGCGACGAGCCCAAAGGGTGGGATCACCAGCTACGCAACGAGCCGTTCGTCAACCTGGCCTACCAGCACCGCTGGTGGCTGCAGCAGCGTTTCGCCGGTCTCGAGGCGGAATACGGGCCGAGCGCCGGTTTCTCGCTGGGCAATCTTTATACCTATGGATCGGCCGGTTTCGGCGTGCGGATCGGGCAGGGGCTGGCGCGCAGCTTCAGCATTCCGGCTGTCGCGCCGGCGCAGAGTGGCAGTGTGTTTTTCGATCAGGGCGGCGGGTTTGCCTGGAATCTGTTCGCCAACGTCGAGGGGCGCTACATGGCGCAGAACATGTTGCTTGAGGGCAACACGTTCAAAAGCAGTCACTCGGTCGACCCGAACGAGTGGGTCGGCGATGCCAAGGCGGGTATCGCGCTGACCTGGGACAGCTGGCAGCTGGCCTTCGCCGGTGTCTGGCGGACCCGGGAATTCCGGGGTCAGGATGAGCACGACCAGTTCGGGTCGCTCACGCTTTCGAGCTGGTTCTGAATGTCGCGGCAGGGGCGTGCGACACCCCTGCCGTCCGGCGGCTCATTTTTTGACCCAGGTGCCATTGAGCTGGATGATCTGGCCGGATGGCGTCTTCTCGATGGCTTTCTTGCCAGCGATGGCTTCGACGTCGTCGACGCTGATGCCGTTCTTCTGCGCCAACCGATGGTACTCGGCGCGACGAGCCTGGTTGATCTGACTGGCGATCTCTTCGGCCTGGCCACCGCCCTGCACAACGCCCAGATAGCCGTCGGGCCTCTCGCCAAGCTGGCCGCTGGCCTTGGCCTGGCCGAGCGCGGACATGGCTTCGTTGAGCGTCATGGCGGTGGCAGGCAGGGCCAGGCACAGCGCCAGCAAAAGGGTGCCGAGTTTGAGATGGGTTTTCATGGGCTACCTCAGAACAGACCGCTGTCTTCGTTGATGATCGAGTCGAGCTGCTTGTCGACCTTGATATAGATCTCGTGCTCGATTTTCACGTTGAGATTGATGTTGATCGGCTCGTTGGGCACGGCCAACTCCACTCTCGGGGTACAGGCGCTGGCGAGCAGGGCCAGTGCCAGGATGATCGGATGGTGCAACCGCATGACGGTTCTCTCTTGGTCGATGTTGCCGCTACATTGCCTTAACAGGGCGTCGAAAAACCACCTGCATTGCCACAACCGGGTAAAAAAGCCGCGGTAGCTCATCCATCGCATGCGAATCCATTAGCGACTGGCCATTGTTCAGCGGCCTGATCCAAGGCGTTCCTGCACGCGTCGTTGAATGGTTTCGCTGACCCGGTCGGACAACTGCAGGCTGGTCAGCAAAGCCGGAATGTCTTCCTCCAGATTGATCGAGAAGTTGATCGCACGACCGTCTTCGAGGGCAGGGTTGCGCCCGTGCAGCTTCAGGCCCAGGTCAAGCGTGCCGTCGGTGGCATAATGCACGTCGCTGGCGAGCAGGTCGTAGTGGAAGTCGTCCAGCGCCTCGGTCACCAGGCGCATCGCGGGGTTGGACTGGCCCAACGCTTGAATCTTCGCTGATCGGAATCGCAGGGAGCCTCCCGGCTCGCGGGCCCGCAACGAACCCTGTTCAATGCTCACGCCTGCGGCGCTGCGCTGCAACTGCAGCTGACCATCGATCACACCGGTGCCCGACAGCCCTTCGGTGGGGTAGGCCTCGAGCAGCAGCGGTAATTGCAGGCCGCGCAAGTGGGCGTTCAGTCGCTGGGTTTCGCCCGACAGGTCGGCGTTTCCGGGCTCCAGCCAGAATCGCCCTCCCAGCAGTTGAACGTCGGCGGTCGTCCACGAAAGCCGGCCTTGATCCAGGCGGCCCAGGTCGCCGGCGAACTGGCCATTGAAACGTATCGGGCCAAAGGTGAACCCCGGATTGGCTTGTTGCAGCGTCAGTTCCGGCAGCTCAAGATGCAGCTGGTTGTGTCGCAACCTGATCGACAGGTTCGCGTCGAGCCCGCTCAATTCGGTACGGTCGTAGATACCGCCGAGTCCCTTTGCACTGAAGGTCGCCGTCGCCTCGGGAGGGCCCTCGGCGGTCAGGTCGAGTTGGCCATGCCCTTGTAGCCGTCCAGTGCCGAGTTCCAGCACCGCTGGCCAATCGGCGAAGGTGGCGGCCAGCGGATTGCCCGCGCGCAGGAAAACGTCCGGAAGGCTCGCTTCGAGACGGGTCGCACCGCTGGGCCAGGCGTGGCTCAGCGTCAGGGGCAAGGTGAGGCCGGCGTCGTTCTGCAAGGGGCCGTCGAGCATGAGCCGCTCGCGACCCGCATCGAGCCTGCCATTCCAGCGCCAGGCCTGCGGACGCAAGGCCGATTGCCGGAGTTCGGCGATCGTCGCCGCGGCTGGGCCCGAGATCCGCAGGGCCTGTAGCCGGCCGTCGGCCACGCTCGCCTCGAGCGACAGGCCAGTCGGGTTCAATCGCAGCGAGTGGGCCGCCAGGTCTGTGCCACTGCTCAAGTGCGACAGTGCGATCTGCGACCCATTATCGAGCGCAATGGCAATGGCCTGCGCGGACGCGCGCCCGCGCAGGTGCAGGTCGGCATCCAGGCCGTCGGCGCGGATTGCGCCCAACGACAGGCGAGGGCTTTGCAGGCGCAGTCGGGTCTGGTCAGAAGACAGCGCATAGGGCGCCTCAGTCGCGAGCATGAGCTGACTGTCGAGCATGAGCGGTGCAGGACCACTGGCGGCGAGCCGCACCCGCAGCGGCAGCGTCGAGGCCGATTGGCCGGACGCTCCCGGAGCGATCTGCAGGCTGATCGCCTCGGGTCGCAACGGTGCGGGAACGCCTTCGACCAGGGCCGGCGCAGGCCTCAGTTGCAGATCGGCGCTCAGCTGGGTGGGAATCCAGGTGCCGCGGTCGGCTTTGGCGGTCAGGTCCAGCTGTCCTTGCAACTGGCCGACGTCCAGGATCGGCCAGGGCGCCGGCAAGTTGGCCGACAGGCGTAGCTCGCCGTCAAGGGTATCCCATCCCGCGGCCAGGTCATCCGTGCCCACGTCCAGCGCCCAACCGGCTCCGATGCGCATCTGCTCGGGCAACTCAGGGAGCACCGGCGGTTCATAGCCTGTCCAGTCGCCAAGCCACTCGAGCAGCCAGGGCGCTTCCGGCAGCTCGCTCAAGGCCAGTGCTCCGTGCCATGACATCGAGTTGGCGCCCGCCGCCGACAGCTGGTTCTGCATCCACAGCCGCGGCTGGTCGTCCACCAACAGGCGCAGATCGACATGGGTCGCGTTGCCCTGGTCATAGGCGCTGAGCGCCGCTGCCATGCGATGCGCGTGGCGCTCCAGCTGCAGGCTGAGCGAGGCTGGCAGGGGTTGTTCACCTGCGTGCTGCCAGCTCAACTGACCCTGTTCCCGGCAGGTTCCGCTTGCGCAGGGCACGCTCAAGAGGAGCGATGCGACAGCGCCGTTGCGAGGAACCCAGCGTGCCCAGGACGCCAGTTGCTGGCGGTCGGGCAAGGTCAGGGGGGCTTCGCGCTCGTCGTTGCCGGTGGCCGGCTGCCACTGGATGTCGAGTTGGCCGATATGCAGCGATCGCAGGGGCAGCGGTTTCCATTTTTCTTCGAAGCCAAGGCGCAGCGATTCGACGTTCAGGGCGAGCCGTTCGTCGTCCTGCGTGTGCCGGATCATGACAAGTTGTCGCACCTGGAGGTGGTCGCGCCCGAACCGCACCCCATTGATGTCGAGTTCAACGATGCCGAACTCGCGCTTGAATTGCTGCCAGCGCAGGCCACCGTAGCCACCGATGGCCAGGACCAGCAGGATCAGGCCTGCAGCCGCCAGGGCCAGGACTTTGCGCCGTTTCGTCATGACTCTTCCCGTTCCAATCGACGGCTAAGCATAAGCGCCCCGATCCACGCTTGCGACGTGCGCCGATCTGGCGCACCCGACGACCGGTCAGGGTGAATAAAGTTCCCGATTCAGCTGCATTGACACGTGCAAAACCGCTTGGGACGGGCGTTTTGTCGCGGCTGCGCCAAACTTGTGCACATTCGGCAGCATGGCTTGTCAAGCGCTTATGACAAACTGTCGCAAACCTGGCTGGCCCATAGATCGATAATAACTTGCTGAAAAATAAAGAAATTTTTCATTGGTGAAAAAAGCGTCAGTTTAACCGGAGGCCGCTAAACATAAGCGCTGGCGAAATCTGTAACCTGTTTGTCCACTGACTTATCCACAGCTTCTGTGGATTAATTTTTTATGTGATTCGGTTCGCTTTTTTTTAGTTTTTGCAAGACTTTAACTCTGCGAAAAAAGGAGTAGAGTGCGCGCCCTTGTTCCCCCGAAGCTTTCGGTGACCATGAGATCTCGTCCTCTCGCCTCGACTACGGTCGATAGCACCTCCACTTCTCCGCGCCTGCCGTTGCGCATGGCGCTGTGGCTGTTGGACAGCCAGCGTCTAGGACAGACCAAGAGCGTTAAACGAATCGCTGGCCGGATGCTCAAGCAACCGGCGCTCGAAGGCGTGGTCGAGGCCCAGAGCCGCCTGGGAAGGCTGCTATGCAAGGACTGCGACAGCCAACGCGACCGACGTATCGGGTTCGAGTTGCTGCGACAGGCCGCGCGCGCGGGCGATTGCCAGGCGCAGTTGGAGCTAGGACAGCTGTACTGCCAGCCTCAGTACCGTGAGCTGGGCAAGGCCAGGCACTGGCTGGAACAGGCCGCTGCGCAAGGTTCAGCCGAGGCTTCGCGGGTACTGCAGCGGTTCATCGCCAAGCGCTAGAGCGTTCCGTACAGGGCGTTTGGCCTGACCCAGACGACGCGGCTGGCTATACTGACCGGCAATTCAGCCGGAGCCCTTCATGCCTCTTGATCCCCTCTATCCGCTTGCCGGGCTTGGTTTGCTCTGTGTGCTGCTGGCCGCCGTTGCAGCCCATCTGTCCCGACGTCTGTCTGGATGTCGGTCTGAACTGGCCCTGCTCGACGAGCGGCTCAGTCAGGCCACGCTGGCGCGGGAAGGATTGAGTGCGCAATTGGAGACCAGCCGCCTCGCTCATGCCGACCTCAGCGAATCCCGCTCGGCATTGCAGGCCGAGTTGGCGGCCATGCGCCGCGAAACCGAGTGGCTGCAGGCCCAGCGCCTGGAGGCCCGCGATCAGCTCAACGACCTCGAAGCCGAGCGTGATGCGCAGCAATCGGAGCTGCGCGCGCTGAGCGCGGCCCACGCGGCCGTCAGCGCCGAGCTCAACGAGCAGCAAAAGACTCAGGAACAGCGTCTGGAGGACCTCCAGAGCGCGCGCGACGAATTACGGGCGCAGTTCGCCGAACTGGCCGGCAAGATCTTCGAGGAGCGTGAGCAGCGCTTTGCCGAGGCGAGCCAGGAACGGCTCGGACAGTTGCTCGACCCGCTGAAAGAGCGCATTCAGTCCTTCGAAAAGCGCGTCGAGGAAAGCTACCAGCACGAAGCGCGCGAGCGCTTCTCGCTCGCCCGTGAGCTGGAGCGGTTGCAGCAGCTCAACCAGCGGTTGGGAGACGAGGCGACCAATCTGACGCGTGCGTTACAGGGCCAGAAGACGCAGGGCAACTGGGGCGAGTTGATCCTCGAGCGTGTGCTCGAACAGGCTGGGCTCGAGAAGGGCCGCGAATACCACACCCAAGTCAGTCTCACGAGCCCCGACGGCGAGCGTTTCCAGCCGGATGTGCTGATCCAGCTGCCCGGTGACAAACAAGTGGTGGTGGACGCCAAGGTCAGCCTCACCGCCTATCAGGCGCTGACCGGCGCGCAGGACGACGTCAGTCGCGCGCTGGCGCTCAAGCAGCATGTCCTTTCGTTGCGCAATCACTTGAAAGGCTTGTCGTTAAAGGATTATCAACGCCTCGAAGGGCTGCAGAGCCTGGATTTCGTGCTTCTGTTCGTGCCGATCGAGGCCGCGTTCGCGGCGGCCCTGCAGGCGGATCCGGATCTGTTTCAGGAGGCGTACGGCAAGCACATCGTGATCGTCAGCCCAACCACGTTGCTCGCCACCTTGCGAGTGATCGACAGCCTCTGGCGACAAGAGCGCCAGAGCCAGAATGCCCGGGAGATCGCTGAGAGGGCCGGCGCGCTCTACGATAAGTTCGCCGCGTTCATCCAGGACCTGGACGAGATTGGCAGCCGCCTGCAGCAGTTGGACAAGGCGTATATCGGTGCACGCAACAAGCTCACCGACGGGCGCGGCAACTTGGTTGGTCGTGCCGAACAGTTGAAGATGCTGGGGGCTCGCGCCAGCAAGCGCCTGCCCAGCGACTGGTTGGAGCGTGCCGGGGCCGAGACGCCGCTGCAAGCCGAGCCATAGCGCGCGGCGCCTGTTACACCCACCAGAGCACCGCGAGCCCGGCGAGCAGGCCCACCAGCATGAACGGCAGGGTCTGCATCGCGAGGGCGCGACCGCCGATGAGCAGGATCAGGCCGGCCTTGACTAGACTGTTGCTCAATGCCGCCAGGAATATTCCTCGAACCGCGACCTGGGCGTCCAGATCGGTTCGTGCGCTGTTGGCCAGGGACAGGGTGATGGCATCCACATCGGTCAGCCCGGACAGCAGCGAGACCAGGTAGATGCCCGTATCGCCCAGCGACCGCTGTGCGCCCGCGACCATGAACAGGATGATCACCAGCAGCCCGGCGAAACGCAGTGCCGGGCCGAGTTCGAAGGGGTTTTTCAGCGGCGGTTCGGCGGCGCTGTCCGGAAGGCGTGCAGCGCGGAAATAGTGCCACAGTGCGCCGGCGGCATAGAGCAGTCCTGCGGTCAGCATGGGCGCGAGCAGCGACTGTAACAGCGTCCGGTTGACCAGCCCGACCTCCAGCAGCACCCGTGGGAACATCAGCGCCGAGGTCGCCAGCAGGCCCGCTGCCAGGGCCGGTCGCAGTTTCTCGCGGTCCAGGCGCGCGAGGGTGATGGTCATCGCCGTCGACGAGACGATGCCACCGAGCAGGGCGGTGACCAGCAGCCCATGGCGGGTCCCCAGCAAACGAATGGCGACGTACGCGGCGAAACCTATGCTGGCGATCAGCACCACCATCCACCAGGTGGTGTACGGATTGAAGGCCTGCCACGGGCCGTAACCCTGGTTGGGAAGCGCCGGCAGCAATACAACCGAGATGAACAGCAGTTTCAGCGCGCCACTCAGTTCGGCCTCGCTGAGCTTGCGTAATGCACCGTGCAGGCGGCCTTTGAGGCTCAGCAGCAGCGCTGTCACGACGGCAATCGAGGCGGCCAGCAGACGGCTCTCGGCAACCGCCAGCGTGCCAAGTACGAAGGTCAGCAGCAGCGCCACTTCGGTGGTCATGCCATGGTCGGGGTTGGCGCGCGATTCGATCACATAGCCGGTGATGGTCAGCAGGGCCAGCGCGACGAACATGGCAATCCAGGCGGGCGCGCCGAAATGGCCAGCACTCAGCGCCGCCAGCCCGCCGAACAGTCCGCCGAGGCCGAACGTGCGAACGCCGGCCAGTTCCGCTGTGCCATCGCCAGCGTCGCGGACGCTCCAGCTGCGCTCCGTACCGATCAGCAGGCCCACGCCCAGGGCAGTCGCCAGGTTCAACAACAGATCAAGAGTCATGAATGCGCTACGCCGGCCACTTCGGATCGCTTCAGTCTAGCCGTCGCGCTGCGGTACAGACTTGCCCTGGCGCAAGCCCGCGTCAGTGCAGGGGGACGTGACGGCTCATGAGTGCGCGCAAGGCGGCAGGCTTGACCGGTTTGGCCAGAAAATCCAGCCCCGTCGCATGGATGGCAGCGATCAGCTCCGGCCGCCCATCCGCGCTGATCACCACACCGGGCACCGGTTCGCCGAGACGTGTGCGCAGCCAGGCCATCAGCTCCGAGCCGGTCTCGCCATGGTCCAGGTGATAATCGACCAACACCAGCTGCGGCCGTACGTCTTCGTTCAGCAGCGCCTCGCATTCGGCGCGGTTGCTGGCGGTCCAGACCTGGCAGCCCCAGCGTGAGAGCAAGCTGTGCATGCCGACCAGGATGCTGTCTTCGTTGTCGATGCACAGCACCTGGATGCCGGTGAGCACCGTTTGCGGCGCCTCGGCACCGCCGTTGGTATTGACCGGCCGGACCACCTGGCTGGCGATGGGTACCGTCACGCTGAAGACGCTGCCTTTGCCCGGCCAGGAACGTACCGACAACGGATGATGAAGCACCTGGCAAAAGCCGTCGGCAATCGCCAGTCCCAGCCCCAGGCCTTTTTCGGCGCGGGTCTGGTGGCTGTCCAGGCGTTTGAATTCCTCGAAGATGACCTGCAGTTTGTCTTCGGCGATACCCGGCCCGCGATCCCAGACCTCAAGGCGCAGGAACGAACCCTGGCGGCGGACACCCAGCACCACGCGGCCTTTGGCATAGCGCAAGGCATTGGTCAGGAAGTTTTGCAGAACGCGGCGCAGCAGACGGATGTCGCTGTCGACCCGCAGCCGGCTGCCATGCACCTTGAAGTCGACGCCCTGTTCCACCGCCAGCATGGCGAACTCATTGCTCAGCGTGTCGAACAGGGTGGCCAACGGGAAAGGGTTGCGGTCCGGGGTGATGCGGCCGTTCTCCAGGCGTGAAATGTCCAGCAGGTCGGAAATAAGGTCTTCGGCAGAGCGCAACGAGCCGTCGAGGTGACGAACCAGATCCCGCGCTTCGCTCGGCAGTGCGTCATGTTGGTGGGACAGGGCGGCAGAGAACAGGCGCGCCGCATTCAACGGCTGCATCAGGTCATGGCTGACTGCCGCCAGGAAGCGCGTCTTGGACTGATTGGCCGCCTCGGCAGTGCTCTTGGCTGCGGTCAGGGCCTTGTTCAGTTCGGACAGTTCCAGCGTTCGTTCGCCGACGCGCTGCTCCAGGCCTTCGTTGGCGTCCTTGAGCGCGCGCTCGGCCTCGCGGTAGGCGGTGATATCGCTGAAGCTCATGACGAAGCCGCCACCGGGCATCGGATTGCCGATCAGCTCCACCACCCGGCCATTTGGGAACATGCGCTCGGAGGTGTGCGCACGACCCTGGCGCATCCAGTACAGCCGCTTGGCAACATGGGTGTCCGGGTCGCCCGGACCGCAGAGGCCACGCTCGGCGTTGTAGCGGATGATGTCGGCAATGGGCCGGCCGATGTAGACCAGCCCCTCCGGGTACTCGAAGATTTCCAGATAGCGGTGATTCCAGGCCACCAGCCGCAGCGACTGATCGACCACGCTGATGCCTTGGGTGATGTTCTCGATCGCGCCTTGCAGCAGGGCGCGATTGAACTGCAGCACCTCCGAGGCCTCGCCCACGATGCGCACCACGTCATCGACCTGCATGTCGCGACCCTCCAGTGCGGCCTTGACCACGGCGCGCGTCGAGGAGGCGCCCAGGACGCCGGCCAGCAGGCGCTCGGTATGAGCGATCCATTGGCCGTCGGCTTGCTGTTTGGGCGAATAATCATGGCCGTGACGCCGGGCGAAGCGCTGGAAACTGAGCTCGGCGCGTTCGGCGCCGACGAAGCGCGAGGCCAGCGAGAGCAGATCCTCGACCTGTACGGCGAGCAACCGGCGCGCGTTGGGAGTGGCGTGAATCTCCTGGCCGATGAAGCGACTGGCTTGCCAGTGCTCGGCGACCCGGGTCTGCGACAGGATAGAAACCCAGAAGAACAAGGTCGCGTTGCCCACCAGCGACAGCGTCACGCCGAGCGTCAGCGCGCTGGTATTGAACGGCAGCTCGGTGGTGTACATCCATTGCAGGCCAGGGAACATCTCCAGCGGCCAGCCGAGCAGCGGCAGAATCAGCGTGTAGACCCAAATCAGCGCACCGGCCGTAAGGCCGGCAAACACGCCGCGCCGGTTGGCCTGCTTCCAGTACAGGGCGCCGACCATGGCCGGCGCCAGCTGGGTCAGGGCGGCAAAGGCGATCTGACCGATGGTGGCCAGGCTGGCACTGGAGCCGAGCAGGCGGTAGCTGACATAGGCCAGCAGCAGGATGGCGACGATACTGATGCGGCGCACCGACAGCATCCAGTGACGGAACACCTCGAAGGGCTGCTCCGCCTCCTTGCGGCGCAGCAGCCAGGGCAACAACATGTCGTTGGACACCATGGTCGACAGCGCCACGCTGGCGACGATGACCATGCCGGTGGCCGCCGATGCGCCACCGATGAACGCGAGCATCGCCAATGCCGGGTGGGCTTCGGCCAGCGGCAGGCTGATTACGAAGGAGTCGGGCGTGACGCCGCTCGGCAACAGCATCTGCCCGGCCAGGGCAATCGGGATGACGAACACGGCAGCCAGCACCAGATACAGCGGAAAGACCCAGCGTGCCAGGCGGAAGTCGCGCGGCTCGATATTTTCCACCACGGTCACGTGGAACTGCCGCGGCAGGCAAACGATGGCCATCAGCGCCACGGTGGTCTGGACCAGCATGGCGGGCCAGTTCACCGTCTCGTTCCAATAGCCGGTCAGCTCAGACGAATCGTAGGCCTGGTTGAACAGGTCCCCGAAACCGTCGTACAGGCCGAACGAGACGAAGACGCCCACGGCAATGAAGGCTAACAGCTTGACCAGCGACTCGAAGGCGATCGCCAGCACCATGCCGCGGTGGTGCTCGGTGACGTCCAGGTTGCGGGTGCCGAACAGTACCGTGAACAGCGCCAGTACGACGGACACGATCAGGGCGGTGTCGCGTGCGCCAGAGCCGGCGGCGGCCTCGCTGTGATTGCCTACCAGCAGGTTCACGCCAAGCACGATGCCCTTGAGCTGCAACGCGATGTAGGGCAGCACGCCGACCAGGCAGATCAGCGTGACGACCACCGCCAGCAACTGCGACTTGCCATAGCGCGCGGCGATGAAGTCAGCGATCGAGGTGATGTTTTCCTGCTTGCTGATCATGATCATTTTCTGGATCACCTGCGGCGCCAGTAACATCAGCAGGATCGGACCGAGATAGATCGGCAGGAAGGACCAGAGCTGCTCGGCGGCCTGGCCAACCGCGCCGAAGAAGGTCCAACTGGTGCAATAGACTGCCAGAGACAGGCTATAGACCCAGGCACGCATGCGCGGCGACATCGGCGTGCTGTTGCGGTCGCCATAAAAGGCAATGGCAAACAGCACGGCCATATAAGCAAAGGCGACCAGCGCGATCAGCCCACCGGACAACGACATTCGAACTCCAGACGACAATGAAGGGCGGGCCTCGGCCCTGGCGATCCTGAGCGGCTTTGTCTCGAGCCGGTATGGCGGCCGACCACGCCGCGCCGGCTGACTGATGTCGGCCGATGCGCAGCGGCTGTCAAGGGCCGGGTATACCGTTCGGGTGGCTGCTCTGGCTCGGCAGGTTTCGGTTAACCGGGAGGCTGCCGCGTAGTAATAGATGACTGTGCAAAGTTTCGCAGTAAAAGCGTTGCGCGTGTTGTGGCTGCGACCATGGTCGCATGCGTGTGGTCATCGCCCTGGCCCTCGTTAAAGTGCCGTCCTAGACAGCTGCCGCTCGGGCCGGCCATCGGTATGTGTCCCCTGGTTCGGTGTCGTCGCCGTGGGCCGTCGGATCGCGCCTGCCGATTATCATCCAGCCAGCCCGTCGCCGGGCACTTCCGGACCACGCAGCGATCACAACAGCGTTCCATCCGTCCTGTCAGGAGACCTTCGATGTTCACGCCGCGCCCGGTCACATTGCACAGAGGCGCCTTGCGCCTGGAGCCGCTTGCAGAAACCGACATCCCGGCGCTGGTGGAACTCGCCGGACGCAACTGCGATGAGCTTATTTACCTGAACGGGCCCCTGCGCCCGGATTGGTACCGTTCCGCCCTCAGCGATCAGCGCAATGGGTTGGCCGTGGCATTCACCCTGCGCATGGGCGAGCGTATCGTCGGGACCACGCGCTTTGCCGATTTCAACCCGTCGCTGCCGGCCGGCGAACTCGGCTGGACCTGGTTGGACAAAGCCGAGCATGGGACCGGTTTGAACACCTCGATCAAATACCTGTTGCTCAGGCACGCCTTCGAAGAATGGCAACTGGTGCGCCTGCAATTGAAGACAGCGGCCAGCAACCTGCGCTCGCAGCGCGCCATCGAAAAACTGGGTGCCCAGCGTGAGGGCGTGCTCCGCAACCATCGTCGCCTCGCCGATGGGCGCTTGGACGATACCGTTCTGTACAGCATCACGGACCGCGACTGGCCGGCCGTCAAGGAGGCACTGGAGGCCCGCGCGATCGGCTGACGCCCGGGCGCGTCGATCGGTCCGTTCGGTTTGGCCAGGGTCGGGCGCAGCCACGTCCGTCGCCGTCGAGCCCCAACATAGGGTAATGTCTGTCGTTTCCACGGGCGGATCGTCCCGCGGTCATCAGTCTGTCGTTATCTCGCCCTACGCTCCGCCGCAACGGCGGTGCGTAGCGTTTCATCGTCTGCGGTGCATACCTAAGGAGCCTTGATGTCCCGCTCGCAGGAATTCTTGCATGGTTGTCGCGATATTCTCCCGCTGATCGTCGGCGCGATTCCCTTCGGGATCATCTTCGGTACGCTCTCGATTGGCGCCGGGCTTTCAACCTGGCAGACCATCGGCATGTCGGCACTGGTGTTCGCCGGCTCTGCCCAATTCATTGCCATCACCTTGATGACCGGTGGCGTGGGCGCGGCCGTGGTGTTGCTGACGACCTTCGTAGTCAACCTGCGCCATGCGCTGTACAGCGCGGCGTTGCAGCCGTTCGTGCGGCATCTGTCGAGTCGTTGGCGGGTACCGTTGGCCTTCTGGCTGACCGATGAAGCCTTCGCCGTCATCCAGCACCGCTATGCCAGCGATGATTGCTCGCCCCACAAGCACTGGTTCTTCCTCGGCGCGGCGCTGACCATGTACCTGAGCTGGCAACTGGCGACCCTGGCCGGCATAGCCTTCGGCCAGGCGGTTCCGGACGTGGCCAGTTGGGGCCTTGATTTCGCCATGATCGCGACCTTCATCGGCATCGCCGTGCCGATGATGCGCACCCGCCCCCAGGTGGCTTCAGCACTCGTGGCCGCTGTCGTGGCGCTGCTGACCTGGACGTTGCCCTACAAACTCGGCCTGATCGCGGCAGCGTTGGCCGGTATCGTGGTGGGCGTCTGGCTCGAACGACGCGCGGAGCACCGCAAGCATGAGGAGGCAAGCCCATGCAAACCTGGCTGTTGATCCTCGGCATGCTGGTGATCACCTTCGTCATTCGCTACAGCTTCTTCGCCTGGCCAGACCTGCGCTTTCCGCGACTGGTGGAACAGGGGCTGCACTACGTGCCGGTCGCGGTGCTGACCGCCATCGTTGTGCCGGGCATGCTGATGCCGCAGGGCGAGTGGGCGCTGGACTGGCGCAATGCCTATTTGCTGGCCGGTGTGCTGGCCATCCTGATCGCGGCGCTCAGCCGCAACCTGCTGGGCACCATCGCGGGCGGGTTGCTGAGTTTCTTCCTCCTGCGCTGGGCGTTCGGGCAGTTACCGCTGTGAGTCTGGCAGCGACACCCATCGGTGATGACGATGACAGTGGAGGTCGGCAATGACGCAGCATTCCCAGTTCCGCCTGCTCGGTACACGGCGCTTCCTGCCGTTCTTCCTGACGCAGTTGCTCGGCGCTTTCAACGACAACGTGTTCAAGCAGGCGCTGGTGCTGGCGATCCTTTACCGACTCGGCACCACCGCCGACGTCAGTTTGCTGGTGAATCTCTGTGCACTGTTGTTCATCCTGCCGTTCTTCCTGTTCTCCGCGCTCGGCGGGCAGTTTGGCGAAAAGTACGAGAAGGCCTGGCTGATTCGCCGGATCAAGTTCGCCGAAATTCTGATCATGTTGGCCGGTGCAGCGGGGATGTGGCTGGGCAATCTTCCGTTGCTGCTGGCCGTGCTGTTCTGCATGGGCACCCAGTCGGCGCTGTTCGGGCCGGTGAAATACTCGATTTTGCCGCAGCAATTGCGCACCGATGAGCTGGTCGGCGGGAATGCGCTGGTGGAGATGGGCACGTTTCTGGCCATTCTCGGCGGCACCATCGCAGCGGGGGTTCTGATGGGCTACGCCGACTATGCCTTGTGGGTGTCGCTGGCCGTCGTGCTGCTGGCGCTGATCGGCTTTCTGGCCAGCCGGGCGATTCCACCGTCGTCGGCGGCACTGCCGGGCCTGCGTCTGGACTGGAACCTGCTGCGTCAGTCGCTGCAGATCATGCGGTTGGGGCTGGGGCAGGAGCGTGCCGTCTCCCGGGCCATGGTCGGCAATTCCTGGTTCTGGTTTCTCGGTGCGGTGTACCTGACGCAGATTCCCGCGTTTTCCCGTGACTTGCTACACGGCGACGAAGGCGTGGTCACGTTGATCCTGGCGGTGTTCTCCATTGGCATTGCGCTGGGCTCGATGCTCTGCGAGCGGCTATCGCGCCACCGCGTGGAAATGGGGCTGGTGCCGCTGGGCTCGCTCGGCCTGACCTTGTTCGGCGTCCTGCTGTGGTGGCACGCCACCGGCGTACCGCAGGTCGGCGGGACCCGCGACTGGGTGGCGTTGCTGGCTGAGCCTGGTGCCTGGTGGGTGCTGGTCGACATCATGGCGCTGGGCACCTTCGGCGGGCTCTATATTGTCCCGTTGTACGCGCTGATCCAGTCGCGCACCGCGCTGGAGGAACGCTCCAGGGTGGTGGCGGCGAACAATATCCTCAATGCGCTGTTCATGGTGGGCTCGGCGATCTTCGCCATCGTGCTGCTCACGGTCGTCGGGTTGTCGATACCGCAGCTGTTTCTCGCCGTGGCGATGCTCAATGTGCTGGTGGCCGGCTGGATTTTCACATCGGTGCCGGAGTTCGCCTCGCGCTTTCGCCTCTGGCTCATCGGTACGACATCCTAGCGAGCGGTTCGCGCCGCCGTCCGGTCGAATGACGGGTGCGGATTATTCGATGGAGTCAGGCCATGCCCATGAGTGAGAAAGAAAAAATGCTTGCCGGTGAGTTGTACCAACCGGGCGACCCCCAACTGCAGGCCGATCACGCCGCGGCCAAGGCGTGGATGGCGCGTTATAACGCCGCGCTCGCTGAAACGCCGACGGCGCGGCGGGAATTGCTGGCGCAGCTGTTGGGGAGCGTGGGCCGTAACGCGGTCGTGCGGCCGCCGTTTCACTGTGATTACGGCTACAACATTCACCTGGGCGACGAGGTGTTCCTCAACTTCAATTGCGTGATCCTGGACGTAGTCGAGGTGCGCATCGGTGCCGGCACGCAGATAGGACCGGCCGTACAGATCTACGCGGCGGACCATCCTCGCGAGGCGGAGCAGCGCCGCAGCGGTCTCGAGTTTGGTCGTCCTGTAGTCATTGGTGAGCACGTGTGGATCGGCGGTGGCGCGATCATCCTGCCGGGCGTGACCATCGGCGACAACGCCCTCGTCGGCGCGGGCAGTGTAGTGACGCGTGACGTGCCAGCGGGTGCCACGGTCATGGGCAATCCGGCGCGTAGTCGCTAGAGGGCAGCCAGCCAGGCGGCTGACTGCCCGTACGGCGTTACTGCTGGGTGATGATCGCCATGTTCCCCGAGCCCATCTGCGAGACCACGGCGGAGTTGGCGATACCGCTCTGGTCGAGCATCGCCTGGTTGGCGATGCCGCCCTGCAGGACCTGCGCCAGATGCCCTTCGCCAGTCTGGATCAGGCTGACGTCGTTATCGGAGCCGTAGATCTGCTGGATATCGGCCACGTTGAGGTCGCCGTCCTGCATCAGGTCCAGCCGATTGTTGTCGCCATGGCTGGAGCCGGTCAGCTCGTTGCCATTGCCGCGCTGTTCGGCGGTGAGCAGGTTGTCCGCACCGTCCTGGGCGAACGCCAGAGCGTGATGGCCGCCCCGTTGCGTGACGTAGGCCTGGTTGTACTCGCCGGCTTGCTGGAGCGAAGCGGTCTGGAAGCTGCCGTCAAGCTGGTCGAGCGTGACGTAATTGTGGCTGCCGTCCTGCGCGGCGTGCGCGCTGTTGGCTTCGCCATCCTGGAAAATATCAGCGCTGTTGGACGTGCCGACCTGGTGGATCGAGGCGGTTTGCAGGCTGCCGCTCTGGTCGATGTACGCCTCGTTCATCAGGCCCGTGGACTGGATGTCGGCGGTGTGCCGCGAACCCGCTTGCATCACCGATGCGACCTGCAGGTCGCCTTGTTGGACGATCTCGACGCCCGAATCGTAGGCGTTCACCTGATAGAGCGTCGCATCGTTGCCGTTGCCACGCTGCTCGACGAGCCCGTCGTTGCGCGCGCCGCCTTCCTGCCATACCAGCGAGACGTTGTCGTCGCCGACCTGCCGCTGCTCGGCGAGGCTGGACTCGGTGCCGCTCTGAATGGTTTCGGCGTAGTTGTCGTTGCCGTCCTGCTCGGTCACTGCCGCACTCAGATCGGATGCGGTCTGCTCAGTGATGGCGCTGTTGTAACCGCCGTCCTGGTACTGGCGGGCGCTGCTGCCAAACGCGTCGTTCTGGACGATGCGGGCGTCGTGGTTGTCGCCCTGCTGCAGCTGGATCGCTTCGCTCTGCCCGCTGGCGTTCTGCTCGATATCTGCCAGGTTCGCATTGCCGGTCTGGGTCTGAACGGCGTCCGATGACGTTGCCTGCTGCTGGCTTACCCTCGCGTCGTTGCTGGCGCCGATCTGAGATTGATAGGACAGGTTGTCCTGGCCGCCGGTCTGGGTCACTTGAGCAATATTGTCGGCACCGGACTGGTGCTGCTCGGCGCTGTGCTGGTCGGCGTTTGCCTGGGTGGCCAGGACTGCGATGATGGCGGCTGCGAGGGGCTTGCACTTGAACATGTCGTCTCTCCATGGATGTGGGATGCGGACGCTCCTGGCTGCGGCGGCGAGCGGGTTTCGCCGCCGTTACTGCATGGTCAGTCCTGGAACTTAGCCGAGTCTAGGAGTGGCTCGTGACAAATAAGTGTCGCTTGGCTTGCATGCTGACGGATTTATGGCGCGCGCGGGGCGGTGGCGATGCGGCAGGGCGAAGCGAGGAGGCGATCGACGGTGCCGACCGCCTCCTCGCGGGCTCAATGGCTGAGTTTCAGCCCTGCCAGGCCGATACAGATCAGCAGCACGCTGCCCACACGCAGCAGGCTGAGCGTTTCCCCAAAGAGGATAATGCCGGCGATCACCGTGCCCACGGCGCCGATACCGGTCCAGATCGCGTAGGCGGTCCCGAGTGGCAATTGCTTCATGGCCAGGCCGAGCAGCGCAACGCTGATCAGCATCGCCAGAATGGTCAGTGCGGTAGGTATCGGGCGGCTGAAGCCCTCGGTGAATTTCAGGCCGATGGCCCACCCGATTTCGAACAGGCCGGCAAGAAAAAGAACGATCCAGGACATGGACACCTCGATGGGACGGAAAGAAGGCGGGGCCGTCCCCAGGTGTTCCAAGCGGTCTGGGGTCGTCCCCAGAGCGGGCTATTGTGCACAGCGAAAAGGTCCGGGCAAGTGCACCGGACCAATGGACGGCGAGGTCAGCCGTCGTCTCGGCTGGTGTCCTTCATGCGCCGATAGACGGTTGCCAGCAGCGCGCCGGAAAGGTTGTGCCAGACGCTGAACAGCGCGCTGGGCACCGCCGCGAGCGGCGAAAAGTGGGCGCTGGCGAGGGCCGCGCCCAGTCCCGAGTTCTGCATGCCGACTTCGATCGACAATGTCTTTCGCTGCGCGAGTGGCAGCCCGAACACGCGCCCGACAAAGTAGCCGATGCCAAGCCCCAGGCTGTTGTGCAGCACCACCACGGCCATGATCAACAGGCCCGACTCGGCGATCCTTGCCTGACTGGCCGCAACCACCGCCGCGACGATGATCACGATGCTGACCACCGAGACCAGGGGAAGCACTTCGACCACCTGGTGCACACGGCTGCCCAGCAAGCGCCGCGCAACCAGGCCGAGGGCGATCGGCAGCAGAACGATCTGCACGATCGACATGAACAATGCGCCGAAATCCACCGGCAGCCAGGCCGATGCCAACAGCCAGATCAGGGCCGGGGTCACCAGTGGCGCGAGCAACGTGGTCACTGCGGTGATCGCCACTGAAAGCGCCACGTCACCCCGTGAGAACCAGGCGATCACGTTGGAGGCGGTGCCGCCAGGGCAGCACCCGACCAGAATCACACCGACCGCGATTTCCGCTGGCAGTCCCAGCAGTTGGCAAAGCAGCCACGCCAGGGCCGGCATGATCATGAATTGCGCCCCGACGCCCAGGGCCACCCAAAGCGGGCGCCGCGCGACCTCGGCGAAATCCGCCGCCTTCAAGGTCAGCCCCATGCCGAACATGATCAACCCGAGCAGGGGGACGATCCAGGCGGTGGCCGGTAGAAACCAGCTCGGCTGGAAGAAGGCGAGGATCGCGAACAGCAGCACCCAGAGGGCGAAGGTGTTGCCGACAAAGCGGCTGAGGGCGGCGAGGGCACGCATCGGTGGTTTACCTTAATGACAGGGTGGGCGCGCCGCCAGCCGGAACGGGCGCCGCGCGAGGCAGTTTAGATGCCCTGCGGAATTTCCTCACCGCCCAGTGCTTCGAACAGCGCCGGCAGGAACTCACCGAAGGTCAGCATCATCAGCAGGAAGCTCGCATCCTGCTGGCCGAGGTCGTCGTCGCCACCGTCCTGTTCGGCCTGATCCTGGAGCAATTCCTCGAAACGCAGTCGCTTGATCACCAGCTTGTCGTCGAGTACGAAGGACAGCTTGTCCTGCCAGCCCAGCGAAAGCTGAGTGACCTGCTTGCCGACTTCCAGATGTTGCTGGATTTCATCGCTGGTGAGGTCCTGGCGCTTGCAGCGCACCACACCGCCGTCTTCATGGGTGTCACGCAGCTCGCACTCGTCGAGCACGAAGAAATCGTCTGCCGCTTTCTGCGTCTTCACCCAGTCGGTCATGGTGGCGGACGGCGCGATCTTCACGGTCAACGGGCGCACCGGCAGCGAGCCAATGGCTTCACGCAACGTCGAAAGCAGGTCTTCGGCGCGCTTGGGGCTGGAGGCGTCGACCAGGATCAGACCCTGTTCCGGCGCGATGGCGGCGAAGGTGCCGGACTTGCGAATGAAGGCGCGCGGCAGGAAGGCCTGGATGATGTCGTCCTTGAGCTGATCGCGCTCCTTCTTGTACACCTTTCGCATCTGCTCGTTTTCAATCTCGTCGACCTTTTCCTTCAGCGCGTCCTTGACCACGCTGCCGGGCAGGATGCGTTCTTCCTTGCGTGTGGAAATCAGCAGAAAGCCCTGGCTGGCATGCACCAATGGCGCGTCTGCACCCTTGCCGAAAGGTGCGACGAAACCGTAGGTGCTCAGTTCCTGGCTGGCGCAGGGGCGGGCGGGCTTGGCGGCCAATGCGGCTTCAAGTGTCTCAACATCGAAAGGGACGTTTTGAGTGAGACGGTAAACGAGCAGGTTGCGAAACCACATGGCGATTAAAACTCCGGTAAAAGCAAAGGGCGCATTATTCCCGTCCCGGCAACCTAGGCCAACCCTGCCGAGGCGCAATGCCGATGGAAACCGCAAAAACGGCCAATAAACAGAGGGGATCCTAAGTCTTTGTAAGTTCTTCAATTTTTTTTTCAAAAGGGGCTTGCCAAGGTCCTGAACCCTCTCTAGAATGCGCCCCACTTCGAGAGCAAACGGGTGATTAGCTCAGCTGGGAGAGCATCTGCCTTACAAGCAGAGGGTCGGCGGTTCGATCCCGTCATCACCCACCACTCGAGGTTTAGCGCAGCGGTAGTTCAGTCGGTTAGAATACCGGCCTGTCACGCCGGGGGTCGCGGGTTCGAGTCCCGTCCGCTGCGCCATATTAGCCATCAAGGACCACTGAACGCCTTGATAGCACGAAGAAAGCGACCTTAGGGTCGCTTTTTTTTTGCGCTCGATTTCATCATCCGGATCTTTATTCGTTTCGTGCGGCACTTCTTCACTTTGCATTGTCTTTACCTATTACCGTGGCGTGCTCGGTAGCCACTGTCTGAGGTGGCTGTTAAGCTCCGGCAATTATCTTGCTTCACCTCTTACGCGTAATTAAGGAAACAGAATGAGACATCATCGTTTGGCGTCGGCAATAGCCCTGGTTGGCCTGGTGCTGGCGGGCTGTGATTCGGAAACCAGCGCCAAGCTGGAAACCCCGGCGCAAAAAGCCTCCTACGGTATCGGCTTGAACATGGGCAAGAGTCTTGCTCAGGAAGGCATGGCCGATCTCGACTCGAACGCGGTTGCGCAGGGTATCGACGACGCGATCGGCAAGAAAGAGCAGAAGCTGACCGATGAAGAGTTGATGGAGGCCTTTGCCTACCTGCAAACCCGTGCCGAAGAGCGCATGGTCGAGATGAACAAGGAGGCCGTTGCGGCTGGCAAGAAGTTCCTCGAAGAAAACGCCAAGCGTGAAGGCGTCAAGACCACCGAATCCGGCCTGCAGTACGAAGTGGTCAAGGCCGCCGAGGGTCCTCAGCCCGGCACGGACGATATCGTCACCGTTCATTATGAAGGCAGTCTGACTGACGGAACGGTCTTCGATAGTTCGATCAAGCGTGGCGCTCCGATCGACCTGCCTGTCGGCGGTGTCATTCCAGGTTGGGTCGAAGGTCTGCAACTGATGCACGTCGGCGAGAAATACAAACTGTATATCCCGAGCGAGCTGGCATACGGGGAGCAGAGCCCGAGTCCGCTGATTCCGGCCAACTCGGTGCTGGTCTTCGATCTGGAACTGTTGGGCATCAAGGGCGAAGAGGGCGACGCGGCACCTGCCGCAGAAGCCGAGCCCGAGGCTGCTGAACAGGCCCCTGGACAGTAATCGTTCAGTGGTACCGAAAACGCCCCGCCAATGCGGGGCGTTTTCGTTTCGGGCTGACCTGGACTCGACTGCGCAGCAGAACGCGCTTCAGCGCGGCCCCGAAGGGGTGAGGCTTGCCGAATAACCTGGGGCAGTGTCCCTGGAGAGAGTCCGGCAGCAACAAAAAGCCCCAGGTTTTCACCTGAGGCTTGAGTTTGGCTCCGCGACCTGGACTCGACTGCGCAGCAGAACGCGCTTCAGCGCGGCCCCGAAGGGGTGAGGCTTGCCGAATAACCTGGGACAGCGCCCCTGGAGAGAGTCCGGCAGCAACAAAAAAGCCCCAGGTTCACCTGAGGCTTTGAAGTTGGCTCCGCGACCTGGACTCGACTGCGCAGCAGAACGCGCTTCAGCGCGGCCCCGAAGGGGTGAGGCTTGCCGAATAACCCGGGACAGCGTCCCTGGAGAGAGTCCGGCAACAACAAAAAAGCCCCAGGTTTTCACCTGAGGCTTTGAAGTTGGCTCCGCGACCTGGACTCGACTGCGCAGCAGAACGCGCTTTAGCGCGGCCCCGAAGGGGTGAGGCTTGCCGAATAACCTGGGACAGTGTCCCTGGAGAGAGTCCGGCAGCAACAAAAAAGCCCCAGGTTTTCACCTGAGGCTTTGAAGTTGGCTCCGCGACCTGGACTCGAACCAGGGACCCAATGATTAACAGTCATTTGCTCTACCGACTGAGCTATCGCGGAACAGCGGTGCGTATCCTACTGTTTACAAAAGGGAAGTCAAGCCCTGGCGAATCACAGTACCTGCACGATGGCGTCGGTTACATGATCCAGATTATGGCGGTTCAATGCCGCTGCGCAGATACGGCCGGTGCCGATGGCGTAGACACCGAATTCGACGCGCAGGCGTTCCACTTGAGCCGTCGTGAGGCCGGAGTAGGAGAACATGCCGCGCTGCTTGGCCACGAAGCTGAAGTCTTGCCTGGCGCCTTTCTCGGCCAGTTGACGCACCATGCTCAGGCGCATGTCGTGGATGCGGGTGCGCATCTCGCCCAGTTCGGTTTCCCACATGGCGCGCAGTTCCGGGCTGTTCAATACGGCCGAGATCACGGTCGCGCCATGGGTGGGCGGATTGGAGTAGTTGGTGCGGATCACGCGTTTGATCTGCGACAGCACGCGCGCGGATTCCTCGCGGCTCTGGGTGACCATCGACAGCGCGCCGACGCGCTCGCCATACAGCGAGAACGACTTGGAGAACGAACTGGACACGAAGAAGCTCATGCCTGAGTCGGCGAACAGGCGAACGGCGGCCGCGTCTTCTTCGATGCTGTCGCCAAAGCCCTGGTAGGCGATGTCGATGAAGGGCACGTGATCGTTGGCGCGCAGCACCTCGAGAATCTGCTTCCAGTCTTCGGTTTGCAGGTCTACCCCGGTCGGGTTGTGGCAGCAGGCATGCAGCACGACGATCGAGCGCGGCGGCAGGTTCTTAAGGTCTTCCAGCATTCCGGCACGGTCGATTCCATGGCTCGCCGCATCGTAGTAGCTGTAATTGCGCACCGCAAAGCCGGCGGACTCGAACAGAGCGCGGTGGTTTTCCCAGCTCGGGTTGGTGATGGCCACCACGGCATCGGGCAGGATGCGCTTGAGGAAATCAGCACCGATTTTCAATGCGCCGGTACCGCCCAGGGCCTGGGTGGTCACCACGCGTCCGTCGGCGACCAGCGCTGAGTCTGCGCCGAACAGCAGACCCTGAACGGCCATGTCGTAGCTGGCGATGCCCTCGATGGGCAGGTAGCCGCGTGGCGCATTCAGCTCCAGGCGCGCCATTTCGGCGGCTGCCACGGCGCGCAGCAGGGGAATCCGGCCTTCTTCGTTGTAATAGACACCAACGCCCAGGTTGACCTTGTTCGGCCGCGTGTCGGCATTGAAGGCTTCATTGAGGCCGAGGATCGGATCGCGCGGCGCCATTTCGACAGCGGAGAACAAACTCATGATGGGGAGGCTCGAAGAGAAGGAGGTGAATGAAACAACACCCTCGCTTCGCGCGCAGGGCGGTGCGCAAACGGGGCAAGAGTATAACGGTCCTGACCCTTCGTCGCGATATGCTAGGTTGGTTTTTCTGATGGGGCGGGGCTGTTTTTTTCGTCGTTCGGGCCGGCTCGATTGCGCGTTGCCGAACGGTGCCGCACTTGATATCCGGTGCGCCGACCGCATTGAAGGGCAGCGTACGGTCTGTACAGGGCACCGGGATCGGCAATCCCGATACGAGGCTGCCGGAGACGCCCCATCGCTCGGCTTTCGAGTGGCGGCTTGCAATCATGAGAGGTCGATATGTCGCAGTTCGAATTGGTCACGCGTTTCAAGCCCGCCGGTGACCAGCCTGAAGCCATTCGGCAGATGATCGAAGGGATCGAGGCAGGCTTGTCGCACCAGACGCTGCTGGGCGTGACGGGCTCCGGCAAGACGTTCAGCATTGCCAATGTGATTGCCCATGTGCAGCGGCCCACGCTGGTGCTGGCGCCGAACAAGACGCTGGCTGCCCAGCTGTATGGGGAATTCAAGGCATTCTTCCCGAACAATGCGGTGGAGTATTTCGTCTCCTATTACGATTATTACCAGCCGGAAGCCTACGTGCCCTCGTCCGACACCTTCATCGAGAAGGATGCGTCGATCAACGATCACATCGAACAGATGCGCCTGTCCGCGACCAAGGCGTTGCTGGAGCGGCCGGACGCGATCATCGTCACCACCGTGTCCTGCATCTACGGTCTGGGCGATCCGCAGTCGTACCTGAAGATGGTGTTGCACGTCGACCGCGGCGACCGCCTCGATCAGCGCGAGCTGCTGCGCCGTCTCACCGGGCTGCAATACACGCGCAACGACATGGATTTCGCGCGGGCCACGTTCCGTGTTCGCGGCGACGTCATCGATATCTTTCCCGCCGAATCGGACCTGGAAGCGGTGCGCATCGAGCTGTTCGACGACGAGGTGGAGAGCCTGTCCGCGTTCGATCCGCTGACCGGCGAGGTGATCCGTAAATTGCCGCGTTTCACCTTCTACCCCAAGAGCCACTACGTGACTCCGCGCGACACGCTGTTGGACGCCATCGAGAACATCAAGCTCGAGCTCAAGGACCGTCTCGATTATCTGCGCGCCAATAACAAGCTGGTCGAGGCGCAACGGCTGGAGCAACGGACCCGTTTCGATCTGGAAATGATCATGGAGCTGGGTTATTGCAACGGCATCGAGAACTACTCGCGCTACCTTTCGGGACGCGCGTCGGGCGAGGCGCCGCCGACGCTTTATGACTACCTACCGGCCGATGCGTTGCTGGTTATCGACGAATCTCACGTCAGCGTGCCGCAGGTCGGCGCCATGTATAAAGGCGACCGCTCGCGCAAGGAGACACTGGTCGAATACGGCTTCCGCCTGCCATCGGCACTGGATAACCGACCCATGCGCTTCGATGAATGGGAGGCCATCAGCCCGCAGACCATCTTCGTCTCGGCGACACCGGGCCCCTATGAAGCGGAACACTCCGGACGCGTCATCGAGCAGGTGGTGCGTCCAACCGGGCTGGTCGATCCGCAGATCGAGGTGCGGCCGGCGCTGACGCAGGTCGACGATCTGCTGTCGGAGATCAACAAGTGCGTAGCCAAGGAAGAACGGGTGCTGGTGACGACGCTGACCAAGCGGATGGCCGAAGACCTGACCGATTATCTGGGCGATCACGGGGTTCGGGTCCGCTACCTGCATTCGGATATCGATACGGTCGAGCGCGTCGAAATCATCCGTGACCTGCGTCTGGGTGTGTTCGACGTCCTGGTCGGGATCAACCTGCTGCGTGAGGGGTTGGACATGCCGGAGGTATCGCTCGTCGCGATCCTCGATGCGGACAAGGAGGGCTTCCTGCGTTCGGAGCGCTCGCTGATCCAGACCATTGGCCGCGCGGCGCGTAATCTCAATGGTCGGGCCATTCTCTACGCCGACAACATGACCGGCTCGATGGAGAGGGCCATCGGCGAGACCGAGCGGCGGCGCAACAAGCAGATCGCGTTCAACGAGGCCCATGGAATCGTTCCGCAGGGCGTGTTCAAGGATGTTCAGGACATTCTTGAGGGAGCCACCGTGCCCGGCTCGCGCAGCAAGAAGCGCCGCGGCGAGGCGAAGGCGGCGGAGGAGGCCGCTCGGTACGAAAACGAGCTGCGCTCGCCGAGCGAAATCACCAAGCGGATTCGTCAGTTGGAAGAGAAGATGCTTGCCTATGCGCGTGACCTGGAGTTCGAGGCCGCCGCGCAGACCCGAGACGAGATCCACAAGCTACGCGAGCGCCTGCTGCAGGTTTGACGGGCCTGCCACCGGCGCGCGGCGTGCAGCGCGACCCCATCGCCTTGCCGCCGACGTTCTGGTGCGCTCGTTACCCATCGCCGTGGACGTCTGGTGGAGCCGGTAGAGGCCCGCCTGCTAACATCGCGCCTTTACACGCGCTGACCGGCGGACGCGTACGTTCATCGCCAGCCGTTGTGTTTTCCCTGTGCTTTCGATTCGAGAACATCATGACCACCGTTCGCACCCGTATCGCGCCATCCCCCACTGGCGACCCGCATGTCGGCACTGCCTATATCGCGCTGTTCAACCTGTGCTTCGCTCGCCAGCACGGCGGCCAGTTCATCCTGCGCATCGAGGACACCGATCAGTTGCGCTCGACCCGCGAGTCCGAGCAGCAGATTTATGACGCGCTGCGCTGGCTGGGCATCGAGTGGGACGAAGGTCCTGATGTGGGTGGGCCGCATGGTCCGTATCGCCAGAGCGAACGGGGTGAAATCTACAGAAAATATTCGGACGAACTGGTGGCCAAGGGGCACGCGTTCCCGTGTTTCTGCAGTGCCGAACGGCTCGATCAGGTGCGCGCCGAGCAGATGGCGAACAAGGAAACACCGCGTTACGACGGCCACTGCATGCACCTTGCTGCCGATGAGGCGCAGCGTCGCATCGCGGCGGGCGAGTCCCACGTGATCCGCATGAAGGTACCGACCGAAGGCATCTGCCAGGTGCAGGACATGCTGCGCGGCACGGTCGAGATCGGCTGGGATCGGATGGACATGCAAGTGCTGATGAAGGCCGATGGCTTGCCGACCTACTTCCTCGCCAACGTGGTCGATGATCATCTGATGGGTATTACCCATGTGCTGCGTGGCGAGGAGTGGCTCCCGTCGGCGCCCAAGCTGATCAAGCTCTACGAATATTTCGGCTGGGAGCAGCCGCAGTTGTGCTACATGCCGCTGCTGCGCAACCCGGACAAGAGCAAGCTGTCCAAGCGCAAGAATCCGACGTCGGTGACCTTCTACGAGCGCATGGGCTTCATGCCCGAGGCGATGCTCAATTATCTCGGGCGCATGGGCTGGTCGATGCCCGATGAGCGCGAGAAATTCACCCTCGCCGAAATGATCGAACACTTCGACATCAACCGCGTGTCGCTGGGCGGGCCGATCTTCGATGTCGAAAAGCTGTCCTGGCTCAACGGGCAATGGATTCGCGAGCTGAGCGTCGAGGATTTTGCCAGTCAGGTCCAGCAGTGGGCGTTGAACCCCGAGTATCTGATGCAGATCGCGCCGCACGTGCAGGGCAGGGTAGAGACGTTCAGTCAGATTGCGCCTTTGGCCGGCTTCTTCTTCTCCGGCGCGCTGAATCTCGATCCGGCACTGTTCGAACACAAGAAGCTCGAGCCCACGCAGGTGCGTCAGGTGTTGCAGCTGACGCTGTGGAAACTCGAAGCGTTGCGTCACTGGGACAAGGAACGCATCACCGAATGCATCCAGGCGGTCGGTGCTCATCTCGACCTGAAATTGCGCGACGTGATGCCCCTGATGTTCGCCTCCATCACCGGTCAGGCGAGTTCGGTATCGGTGCTCGATGCGATGGAGATCATTGGCCCGGACCTGACGCGCTTCCGTCTGCGCCAGGCGCTGGAGCTGCTGGGCGGTGCGTCGAAAAAAGAAGTGAAGGAGTGGGAAAAGCTTTACGCCGCGATGCCCTGACCACGTTGTGCCGCGGCGCGGTACGCGGGAAATGGCGAATCGAGCCACTCGTCGGCGGTAAGTATTTGTTCTGATGTCGGAATTTCTTCGGCGGCGAGCAAAAATATCGTTGACACTGTGCAGGGGCGCACCTAATATGCGCCCCGTCCTCGAGATGGGGCTATAGCTCAGCTGGGAGAGCGCTTGCATGGCATGCAAGAGGTCGACGGTTCGATCCCGTCTAGCTCCACCAATCTCGATTGCCACACCGGTCGATTCGATCGGTTGCCTTTGAAGGGCTTTGCGTCCCCTTCGTCTAGTGGCCTAGGACACCGCCCTTTCACGGCGGTAACAGGGGTTCGAGTCCCCTAGGGGACGCCATTATTCCAGTAGCAACGCTTCGGTGTTGCGAGTCGGGAGACGTTAAATCCGGGGCTATAGCTCAGCTGGGAGAGCGCTTGCATGGCATGCAAGAGGTCGACGGTTCGATCCCGTCTAGCTCCACCAATCCACGACGGTTCGCTGCGTTCTGGCGAATGGTTGTACGAAGGTTTCGTCCCCTTCGTCTAGTGGCCTAGGACACCGCCCTTTCACGGCGGTAACAGGGGTTCGAGTCCCCTAGGGGACGCCATTTTTATTGCCCGTTTTGGGCATCAAAGGGTCATTTCTCACGAAATGGCCCTTTTTGTTTTGGCCGCGATTCGGGCTGCCGCGGCGCATCCAGGTGCGCTTCATCAGTCTGAAACGATCCAGAGTGCTGAATGGTCCGTCATAGACGATCGCCGCGCACGTGACATTTACCGGGCGTCTGGATTCCAATAGGGCCATCGCCGCCATTTGACGGCGTACAGCAAGCGAGGAGCAGGGCATGATCTGGGACCAGACCGACGCGTTCATCATCGATTTCGCCGTCGAGGCCGAGCATATCGATGAGCTGGGCCATGCCAACAATGCCGTGTACGTCTCCTGGCTGGAGCGGTGCGCCTGGCAGCATTCACAGAGCCTGGGGCTGGGGCTGGAGGACTATCGCCGGCTGGACCGCGCCATGGCCGTACTCAGGCATGAGATCGACTACCTGGCTGCGGCCTATCAGGGTGACCGCCTGCAGTTGGCGACGTGGATCGTGGAATCCGATCAGCGATTGAAGATGAAACGCACCTTTCAGTTGGTCCGGCCCGCCGATGGCACGACCCTGCTCCGAGCCCAGACCACGTTCGTCTGTATCCAGCTATCGAACGGCCGGCCCAAGCGGATGCCGGTCGAATTCGTGGAGGGGTATGGCAAGGCCCTGGTTCAGCCTTATCCCCTCGAACTCTGACACAGGGATTTCAGCGCTGTTCCGGCTTGCTGGCATCGGCGTCGCGGCGTTCCTCGGCATCTTCACGCCAGTCGTCCTGCACTTCTTTCTTCATTTTCTGCTCCAGGGTCGTGCCGTCCTTGCCGACGTCGGCCGTGTTGCCGCGCTGATGGGTCTCGCTCATGGCGCTACCGTGAGTGTCTCCGGCAGCTCCGTGGGTGCCGTCATGCTTGTCTTGCGGGTTGGCCGTTGCGCCGGTGGCGACAAGGCTGGCAAGCACCGCAGCGGCCAGGGGTAGGATTTTCATAAGCAATCTCCGCGAGTGAAAATGATGATCGACCTCTCTGATTCCGACTCGATATCGACAGGATTTGTTCGCCCGGACGCACACATGCCACATGTAGTGCGGTACACCGGCGACCTCTTCGCCAAAACCCAGCCCGCCGCCTCTGAGCGCGTTACGGGCGTGCTCGATGCAATCAACGCGAAATCGGGCCGCATCACCCCCGGCCAGGCCGCGTAACCACGGCGCCGGCTGGGGCATGCGGCGAGAGATGATGAGCCAGAGCTTTACGACACGGCTGGATCAGCTGTGGGTCGTGCGGTGTAGCTAGGGGAGGGGCTGCTATCTGGCGACCCGAGTCGCCGACGGCAAGAGGGTAGGAAGAGGAGCGGCAAAAGGCTGCTAGCGGCCAGAAGCGGACATTGCGCCAGCCGGGATGAGCGGCAGATTTCTGCTGAAATGGCCCGCTTAGGCAGTCTCTTGGGCAGCCTTCGCGAGCCGAAATCACCTAGGTTGTTTACTCGAACGTAGCTGGCAGAGTAGCGGGAACATGGCTATCCAGTGTCTGGAAACGCAACCGGCCAATGTAATCGCTGCCAACGTGCTCACGGCTGTATTGAGCCGTCGAGGTGTTCGGTGGACGCCGACCTACCCCCAACTTCGTTTACCGACACGGCCTTCAGCAGCTTTTCCCGGCGCTGTGGGTTGGTGATGTCCACCACTGCCCCCGGTTTCTCGCCGCCAGCGTTTCGCGCGAAGTTGGCGAGCTTGGCCAAGGTCTTGCTATGGCTAGGTTTTTACAGCCACTTCCGCAACATCAATCGGTCACGCTACGCCAGCGGGCATCATTCTGCGCTAATCGAGAGAGCCTGTGCGTAAATTTCCGTGTCTCATGTGAGAACGATTATCGTTATTTATGTTTTTTACTTTATACTTCCGTCCGCAACACCCTTTATACATTCAATCCATGCCAGCAGAGAGCGTGGTGCATTTCTGACTGATCCAAAGGATAGGTATTGAGCATGACTGACACTAGGACTCGGCTGATTCCCGCCCGCACGCCCTGGCAACGCACAACCGGTGCGCTCCTGTTTTGCGCCCCGCTGGCTGCTGTGCCCCTTAGCAGCCTCGCACAGGAGACCACCGCGAGTGACGAGCCATTTCGCCTCGCGCCCATTATCGTCAACGCCAAGGTGGCGGCTGATGATGATGCCAATTCGGTGGTTGCCAAGGAGCTATGGGTAGGTGGCAAGGTCGCAACCAGTCTCCTCGATACCCCGGCCTCGGTTTCGGTCATTACTCAGAAAGAAATAGAGCAGCGCAGCGCCAGCACCACCGAAGAGGTACTGCAGTACACGCCTGGCGTGATCACCGATTATTACGGTACCGACGATCGCAACGATTACTTCCAGATTCGCGGTTTCCAGGCCACCACCTACCGGGACGGCCTGACCCTGGGTTCGATGCGCGGCGTACGCGAGGAGCCCTTTGCCTATGAGCGCATTGAAGTGCTACGTGGTGCCAACTCCACCCTGTTTGGTCCGGCAGACCCAGGCGGCTCGGTCAACTTTGTCAGCAAGCAGCCGCGTTTCGAGCGCATTCGTCAGGGATACGTCACTTACGGCTCCTTTGACCATAAAGAAGCGGGCGTGGACGTGGGCGATGCGCTGAACGGCAGTGACACGCTGGCCTACCGTTTCACCGGCAAGATGCAGGACGGCGAGCGTGAGTACGATCACTCTCAGGACAACAACGGGTTCGTCATGGGTGGCCTGACCTGGGAGCCGACCGCCTTCACCTCGGCCACGTTGATAGTGGATCATCTGCGCCGGGACAGTACACCCAACAGTGGCGGTTACCCGAAAGACCGGGAATATGATCGCGACACTTTCTTCGGTGAGCCGAGTTACAACTTCCACGATGTCGAGCGCACCAATATCAGCGGCAGCTTCAGCCATGATTTCGACAACGGTTTCACGTTGCGCAGCAACCTGCGTCACAGCGACCTGAGTGATGAGTACGGCTATGTCTATATCAATGACGTTGCTGGGCGCACCGGTCCGTTGGTCGATCGCGGCTACCTGGGTTCTGATGGTGATGCTGAGCAGTTCAACGGCAATCTGATGCTGCAGTACGATGCGCGCTTCGAGAATATCGATAGCAGCACCATTGTGGGGGTGGAATACCTCGATGCGTCTTCCGAAAATGTGTCGGTATATGGCTCTGCCGATCCCATAGACGTTACCCGTCCGGTATACCGAGGCGTTTCGCCCGCCATCGTCTACCAGGACAAGGATCAGGACAGCACTATCAAGTCCCTGTTCCTGCAGCAGAACCTGTCGTTCTACGAGCGTGTCATTCTCACGCTTGGCATGCGCCATGATTCCATGGACGTTTCCGAAACCGACCACCTTTCCGGGACCCGGTCTTCGGACCGCTTCTCGGAAAACTCTTTCCGCGGCGCGTTGACCTATGTCGTCAATGACGAGGTATCTGCCTATGTCAGCATGGTGGAGTCCGTTTCTCCCCCTGAGGTCGGCGTCACCCCGGAGCGGGGCAACCAGTATGAGCTGGGCGTGAAGTATTCCCCGGTGGCGATAAATGCGCTGTTCTCGGCCGCCATCTACGAGCTGACCCAGGATGACGTCGCCACCGCCGTCGTGCAGCCGAATGGTGTCATTGAACAGCAGACCGTTGGCGAGCAGCGGGTACGCGGTCTGGATCTTGAGGCCAAGGCCGAGCTGACCGAGAACCTGAGTCTGATCGGCAGCTACTCCTATATGGACACCGAAGTGCTTCGCGGGGCACTGAATGTATGGGGCGTAGGGGTTGTATCAATCGAGGGCAACGAGTTCGTCTCCGCACCCAAGCACTCGGCTTCGCTATGGAGTTATTACAGTGTGCCGGGCACGAATGTCAGCGTCGGCTTGGGCGCCCGTTATGTAGGTAGCTACCACTTCAGCAACTTCAATGATACCGGCGAGAGCGAGGCGACGACCTTGTTTGATGCCGCCTTCAATTACCAGATTGCTCCGGGTACGGATCTAGCGGTCAATGTCAGCAATCTGTTGGATGAGCAGCATGTTGTGGGTTCCGGTACTGCGGATTACTACAATCCGGGCCGAGAACTCACCGCCAAGCTGAGTTACACCTGGTGAGCCTGTCAGTCATGTCTCCTGCTGCGGTGGTTTCCCGTGTCCTGGCCGCGATCTTTGGCTGCTATGCCTTCGTGTGGGGCGTGGTGGCTCTGGGTGTGGCGGCGCTGAATGGAGTTGGGGTCGAGTACCATGCCGCCGAGCAGGCGATGATGATACTGGCCTTTATACTGTATCTCGCGCTGTTTCTCTGGACCTTTGCCGCAGCCAGTCTGTGGCGGGTCTGGCTGGTACTGGCGCTGGGCAGCGTCCTGATGCTGGCTGCTGCCTGGCAGCTGCAGCGCATGATCATCGGATAGGAGCAGAGCCATGCTGAACAATTTTCGCCAATCCATGGCCTGGGTACACACCTGGTTCGGTTTGGTGCTGGGCTTCGTGCTAATGGTCGTCTTCTTTTTCGGTGCGCTGTCGGTGTTCGACCGCGAGATCGATCGTTGGGCGATTCCCGATACGCGCTTCGAGCCGCAGCCTATGCCGTCCTACGACAACCTGCTGCAGCACGTATTTGCCGATCTCAAACCGCATCCGGTGGATATGGCGGCTACCGCCGGGCGGGTAATCGGCGACCTGCCGGCGCCGGAGACAATGCCCATGGTCTCGCTCTATGCCTACACCACCCACCGTGACCCGGTGCTGAGCATTGGTGGCGAGTTTGGTATCCCCAACCAGCCAAAGGACCCAGCGGATGATCATCTGCACGTGCATGGCTGGGCGACCATTGACCCCCGCAGCGGTGAGGTGCTCCCCGATGACCAACTGAAGATCGGTAGCAGCTGGTTCTATCCGATGCACTACAGCCTGCAACTGAACTGGAAAAATCTGGGTATCTTCGTGGTGGGGCTGGCCGCGCTGGTGATGCTGGTCGCTCTGGTCACCGGGGTGATCATGCACCGCAAGATCTTCAAGGAGTTCTTCACCTTCCGTCCGCGCAAGCGGACCCAGCGCAGCGCGCTGGACCTGCATAACATGAGCGGCGTGGTGGCGTTGCCGTTTCACTTCTTTTTTGCCTTCACCGGGCTGGTGATCTTTGCGTCGATTTATTACTTCCCGGTCTCCGGAACCTTGCTCAAATCGCTGCATGATCGGCATGAGGTGATCGAGGCGGCGCATACCGGCTTGCCCCATGATGAGGCCGGTGTGCCGGCGCAGATGGCCTCCGTCGATGCCATGGTGGCCGAGGCGAAGCGTATCTGGGCTGCGCGCGACATGCCGGGAGAGGTCGGCCTGCTGACTATCGAGCATCTGAATGATGCCAACGGCTACGTCAGCATCTACCGCGCCGGCAGTGATCGTGTAGCGCTGGTCGGGGAGGGCATCCACTTCAAGGCTAGTACCGGCGAGCTGCTGCGTGAGGACCCGGCGAGTGATCCGATTGGCGCTGTCAACCAGTTCCTGACTGGCTTGCACCTGCAGCACTTCGAACACTGGGCCCTGCGCTGGCTGTACGTGGCGGGCGGTCTGCTGGGCTGTATGTGCATCGCCACCGGCTTTGTGTTCTTTGTCGAGAAACGCAAGCAGGAGCACGCCCTACGCGGGTTGCAGGGTTGTCGGTTGGTTGACGCCATGGCGGTCACCACGGTTATCGGCATGCTGCTGGCAGCGGTTAGCATGCTGGCGGCCAACCGGCTGCTGCCTGAGGCCATGCCCGGCCGTGGCGAATGGGAAAAGTGGGTGTTCTGGGGTGCCTGGCTGCTGAGTCTGCTGCATGCGCTGTGGCGTAGTGCGCCAGTGGCCCAAGCGCGGCACAACCCGGCCTGGCGCGAGCAATGCTGTGTGGTGGCGCTGCTCTGTGTCGCTGCGGTACTGCTCAACTGGATCACCACGGGTGACCACCTGCTCAAGACGATGCTGCTTGACCCTTACTGGGCGGTGGCCGGCGTCGATCTGAGCCTGCTGACCTGTGCGCTGGTAGCGCTACTAACGGCCCGCCGTCTGGCAAGGCCCGTTGAGGTCACGGACAACGCCCGGATCGGTGGGGTGGCCTATGAGTAACGCAGGTCTGTGGTTGCTGGCGGCGGCCGCCTGCATGGGGCTGGCGACCAGTTGGCTGGCGCTGTCCCTGCCGGCGCACTGGCGCCAGGTGTTCTGCGCAGACGAGGTCGCCCCGGGCTACCTGCGTACCCTGGGCTGGCTGGCGCTGTCGGTATCGGTGCTGTGCTGCTTCAAGGCCGACCATCCGTCCATGGCGGTGCTGGTCTGGTTCACCCTGTTGCCGGTTGCCGCCGTAGCAACGGCCATGGCACTGAGCTACCGTCCGGCGCTGCTGCGCACGGTCTGCCCGGTATTTCTGCGCGCTCGATAAGAGCGCGCACGGATGTCGCAATTAGGTCGGCGCTCTGAGTAGCTGGATTTGACCTGGCAGCCATAGGGCTCAAACAAGGGCTGTCAGGTCAAATCGTGATGGGGCGACATCACGCCTGAATGGGTCTCGCAACGAACAGGTGTTTACCGGCGACAACTTGCTGAGACGTGGGCTATGCCTGGTCAAAGAAGCTGCTCTGAACGTTGTGTTCTGCGAACGTAAACGGTGCGCCTTCGATGTGGTAGACCGTCGGTTCTTCCGAGAAGTAGTCCTCTAGAGCGTTCATGAACACCTGATGGTCTTTACCCGCTTCGAAGTCCTTGTGGTCCGTGAGCGAGCGCCAGCGCACGATGAGGTTGAGGACCTGGGGCGTTTCGATGCCTTGCGCGAGCAGGTGGCCGCCATAGCCCGTTGCGCGTTTGAGCAACGGTTCGACCTCGGCAAATGCACGTTTGAAACGCTCGACGCGTTCCTGGTGAACGGGGAGCACAGCGATCTCGTAAATCATGGTTTTTCTCCAGCGTGACGTGAGCGGTTGAGCCTGTGCTTACGGGATGAGCGAGGGCTCGACGGCAATTGCGATTTTTCCGCGAAGACCGTTGTTGGGGGTCTCCAGCAATGCATGCGCTCGCGGAATGTCGGCAAGTGAAAAGACCGCGCCAATGTGTGGTCGCAGCTGGCCGCGCTCGATCAATGCGCTCAGCTCATCGAGCTTGCCGCGGTTCTGCCGGGTGAACACGAAGTGGTAACTGGCGTTCTTGCCCCAGGCCTGAATGACGTTTTGCGGCTGGGCGATGTCCACGATGGAGACCACGCGGCCCAGCTGTGCGAGGGCGTGGGGGCTGCGCGACAGGGTGTTGCCGCCGATGGTGTCGAACACCACATCGACGCCACGGCCATCGGTTTCGCGCAGGATGGCGTTGACGTAATCCTCTTGCTCGTAGTCGATAACCACGTCGGCACCCAGTTCCTGTGCGAACTCGAAGTTCGCTTCGCGCACGGTGGTGAACACTTTGGCGCCGATGGCCTTTGCCAGCTGGATCGCCACGTGGCCGACGCCGCCTGCGCCGCCGTGCACCAGGATGCTTTCGCCCACACGGAGCGCCGCACGCACGACCAGCGCTTCCCACGCGGTCCCGCCAACCAGGGTCATGGTGGCCGCTTCAAGATGGCTCAGCGAGGCAGGTTTCTTGCCGACGATGCTTTCGGCTGCCACGTGGTACTCGGCATAGCTGCCGGGGCCGTCGAAAATTTGCGGGGTGTACCAGACTTCGTCGCCGGGCACGAAGCTCGTCACACCTTGGCCGACGGCTTCGACGACACCGGAAACGTCATGCCCGGTAATGCTCGACAGGGGCACGTAGTCGGTGTAGTCGCCACGGCGGACCTGGAAATCCAGCGGGTTGATGGAGGTGGCATGGACACGGACCAGTAGTTGTCCTGCCTGCGGTACGGGCTTGGGGACGTCACGCAGTTCGAACGATTCCGGGCCGCCAAACGTTTTCAGTATTTGTGCTTTCATGGGTAAGTCCTTGTTTCGGTAAAAAGGGATATAGGGAATTATCGATATATCGTCGGAGAAAAATAAGCGGATTTTCGCTACTGCCTCAGTGTGCTGTGGGTTCCTTGTCGGGTAAGAAAGGGATATCGCGATTTGCAGATATCATGAATGAAAAAATTACAGCTCCTTGCCTATCAGCTCGGCAAGCGCACGGATGTTGGCTTCATTGCGCTTGTAGTAGGTCCACTGCCCGATACGACGGACTTCGACCAGACCCACCCGTTGCAGCGTTGCCAGGTAATCGGACACCGTAGACTGAGAAAGCCCGACGCCTTCCTGAATACTGCTGACGCAAACGCCCACCGTATGAACGTCCCCTTCATCCTGTGGGGGGAAGTTCTTCGAGGGATCCTTCAAGCCTTTCAAAATCTTGAGGCGTGTCGGGTTCGAGAGGGCCTTGAATGCGTCGATCAGTTCCATGACGCGATAATATCGAAATTTACCGATATGTCAATTTGACGATATCGACCGTTCGTCGGGCATTCAATCCTTGGGGTTCTGCCTGAAGGCGGCCGGATTTCGTCGTAACGGTCAGCGACCAGTGGAACCGTGGGGGCTTAAGAACACAGCGGATCTCTTTCTTACGATCCGCCGAGCGAGAAATAAACCTCGCTCACGGCGCGAAATATCACGACAGCGGCGCTGGTCATGCGGATTTCGTCGAAAGAGACGATGCGCTTCTCGGCCAGTCACTGGCAGTGATGGCCTTGCTCTGAAGGCTCGCCCGGATATCCATAACTCTTTTCGTTAGCGCCTCAAGCAAGCGTCTATAACCGAACCGAAAAGTGAAGTGTCGGGCTGAGCCGAGCTCAATAAAAAGTTCTTTGCGCTGTATAGTAATGCGACCCGTCCGGTATGAATGAGCAGTGCTCGGATGGTTCCCATCGAATCTAAAGCGGGTATCGAAGCGGGTATCAAATCCGAATAGTTCGATGAAACCATTGAAAGATCAGCACCTTACCAAGCAAAGAAAAATCATTCACGTCGATTGCGACTGCTTCTATGCCGCCATCGAGATGCGTGACGACCCCAGTCTCGCGAACAGACCCATCGCCGTAGGCGGGCTTGCCGAGCGCCGTGGAGTCATCGCCACCTGCAACTATGAAGCGCGTGCCTATGGCGTTCGTTCGGCCATGGCCTCAGGGCATGCATTGAAGCTCTGCCCGGAACTGCTGATCCTGCGGCCACGGATGGAGGCCTACAAGGAAGCTTCTCAAGAAATCCACGGGATATTCCGGACCTACACCGATCTGATCGAGCCGCTTTCCCTGGACGAGGCCTATCTGGACGTGAGCACCTGCGAGCATTTCGCCGGCAGTGCCACTCGTATTGCACAGGATATTCGTCGTCGAGTCTGGCAACAGCTACGTATCACGGTGTCGGCGGGCGTTGCGCCCAACAAGTTTCTTGCCAAGATCGCCAGCGATTGGAACAAGCCTGACGGTCTTTTTGTGATCACGCCGGATCAGGTCGATGACTTCGTACTGTCGCTGCCGGTCACCAAGCTGCACGGCGTCGGGCGGGTTACCGCCGAGAAGCTGAAACGGCAGGGCATTCATACCTGCGCTGACCTGCGCGGATGGAAGCGCCTGGACCTGGTCCGTGACTTCGGCTCGTTCGGGGAAAGGCTGTGGGGGCTGGCGCATGGGATCGACGAGCGTCAGGTCCAGGTCGAGAGCCGTCGCCAATCCGTCAGTGTCGAGAACACCTACGATCGCGACCTGCCGGATCTGGCAGCCTGTCTCGAACGTTTACCGGAGCTACTCGACGCGCTCGCCGTCAGGATGGCGCGACTCGACAGCGGCTATCGACCGGGCAAACCGTTCGTCAAATTGAAATTCCACGACTTCACCCAGACAACCCTCGAACAGGCGGGGGCAGGCCTGGAGTTGGCCGATTATGCCGACCTCCTCGCGGGCGCGTTCGCCCGTGGTGCGCGTCCGGTGCGGCTGATCGGCGTTGGGGTTCGCCTGATCGACCTGCGTAGCGGCTACGAACAGTTGCGGTTGTTCTAGGAGCCGCGCCGGCAGGCTGGAGCCAATCCTTCTTGGGTACGCCGATCTGCCGCTGGAAATGTGAAGGGCCGCTGACTGAGCGGCCCTTCTGCCGTGTAAAAGAGGGAATCCCTGGCCTGCCTGTACCAGGGTCCCCGAAACCGTTATGCAGGCAATTGCATGCGCCGTGCCAGTTTCTGGAAATCGCTAGCGTGAGCGGTGATGTCGCTGCCAATGCAGGCTCCAGGGCTCGGCCGGACACGCCTGCGAGCCAGTGGCAGTGCGGGTTCCAGCGAGATGGGGATTTTTAGCAAAGTGGCCGATCAGCGCCGTGGTCGCGGCTCGGAACAGAACGGGCGTGCAGGGCGCCCGTTTACGGCGAGATGCTCCGCCTGCTCCGAGTGCGTGTAACGGGCGAGGTGCCCAGCTTTGGCGCAGCTCAGTTCTGTTCCGGCCACACGCGCAGCGCGGCACCCTCTGCGGGCCAGAAGCGCAACTGATCGATCCGGGAGACGTCCCATCGCTCCACCCGCGAGAGCAGCTCCAGGAAACGCTGCTCCTGCTCCATGATGTGTTCGGCGCACATCTTGCGGGTGCTGCCCACTTCGCTGAAGCGGATCCGTTGGCCGTCGAGCTGGTAATGGGCAAACCAGTGGTTGCAACCGGCGTTGCCATAGGCACGGTCTTCGCTAAAGGTCAGCGACACGGGATTGCGACCCACCACGGGTTCCTCGCCAATCCACTCGGCGATGTACGTGACGTCGTGCTGAAGGGTGAGCGGTTCGACCGAACAGCCTGCGACGGACAACGCGGCGAGGCTGGCCAATATGAATCTGGTCATTGCTTGCCCTCCTGGCATGCGGGGCATAGGTGCCGGTCGGCGTCGTTCTGCCAGCCTAACTCGGCAATCCGCGCCTGCGCAGCGGGGACACGGGCGGCTTCGCCCTTGGCGGCGTCCACGGCGAATTCGAAATCGAGCTGTTTACCGCACGCGTCGCAGTCGACCTGCCAGTTGATGATCGCCAGCTCCCGGAATACCGGCCCGTTCGCGACGGCCATCCACTGCCCCGGCGGGTTTATCAGGTGACGGACCTTGTCGACCGTCAGACGCTGGTAGAGGTCCCGGCTGCCCTTCAGCGTGACGATCAGCACGTCGCCGGTGCGGACGTTGCCGCCATTGCCGGTAACCTGGTAGCGGCCCGGTGCAAGCGCGCGGCATTCGGTCAATGTATGTCCGGGGTTGAGCAGGGTGTAACGGAAATCGTGTTCGGCCATGACTCGCGATCGATTGGATAATGGGGAATAGCGGTGGGCGGCAATGCTAGCACGGCAGGGGCCGCGAGGCTGCGCTGGGATAAGGCAGGGGGCATGCCGCCGCGCACTCGGCGAGGTGCGCGGTCAGCCATTGTCGGGCGGCGTGACGAACCCGCCGGACCCTGAGATCACAGCTGGCACGACCAGCCGTGATCGTCCCGATTATTGGGGTAAATCGGTGAAGGTCTCGTCGAGGAATTGCTGCATGTCCTGCCAGGAGCGTTGGTCGGCCGCTTTGTCGTAGGCGACGTCGACACCTTTTTCCTGGAATTTGTCGGCCCCGGGATTGGTAAAGCCGTGTTTGGCGCCCGGAAGGCTGACCAAACGGTAGTCGGCACCCGCCGTGACCATTTCGGCGCTCAAGGCGGCGACGTCCTGCGCGCTGACCATGCTGTCTGCGCTGCCATGCTCGACCAGCACGCGGGCCTTGACGCTTCCCGGCGCGGCGCGTGTTTGCGTTGCCAGGGCACCGTGGAAGCTGACCACGCCCTGGAGCGGTACGCCCTGGCGCGCCATATCCAGCACCACCTTGCCACCGAAGCAGTAACCAACCGCTGCGAGTTTCTCGGCGTCTGTCTGCTGCTGTTGCTTGAGCAGGTCCAGCCCTGCATTGAAGCGCCCCTTGGCGGCATCGGCATCGGCCAGGGCGGCCTGCATGAAGCTCATGGCATCCTTGGGATGTTCGGTATTCCTGCCTTCGCCATACATATCGATGGCCAGTGCGCTGTAACCGAGTTCGGCGAGATCGCGAGCGCGACGTTTGGCATAGTCATTGAGTCCCCACCACTCGTGGACGACCACGATGCCTGGGCGTTTGCCTTCGATGGCATCGTCGTAGGCGTAATACCCCACCAGGCGGGTTCCGTCTGCGGCGGTATAGGGAATTTCCTGGGTCTGGATTTCGGCTTGAGCGAGGGCGCTGAACGCCATTAATGCGCCGAGCAGGCGATAACGCATGGTGGACTCCTTGTTGTCATCGGTGGACGAGGTGATCCAATGAATAGCGTCAGTTCGCCGGGCGTGCAACCAGCGCGTCAGACGAACCGGGGCGGCGATCCGACAAGCCTAGCCGAGACGGCGCCTGCCCCAGCGCCTCGAACTCAACTTCGCCAGCGGGCGACCGCCAATCATCCCCGGAGTCGATGAAGCACTCGGCTCCGCCCTTTTCGGGGCGCCGCCGATGTCGGCCGTCACCAACCGGGCACGCCGTGCATGTCCGGCAAGCGGTGGGCGATCCCTTTGTGGCAGTCGATGCAGGTGGCTTCGCCGTTCGCCAGGGCAGTGGAGTGGAACTGAGCGGCGCGTTTGCTTTGGCGCGTGAAGTCCATGAACTCGAAGTTATGGCAGTTTCGGCATTCCAGCGAGTCGTTGCTCTTGAGCCGCCGCCACTCCCGTTCGGCCATCTCGCGACGCATGCCGAGGAATTTCTCGCGCGTGTTGATGGTGCCGAAGATCTTGCCCCAGACCTCCTTGGATGCCTGCATCTTGCGTGCGATCTTATCCGTCCATTCATGCGGGACATGGCAGTCCGGACAGGTGGCGCGCACCCCTGAGCGATTGGTGTAGTGAATGGTGTCCTTGATTTCCATGAACACGTTGTTTTCCATCTCGTGGCAGGAAATGCAGAAGGTCTCGGTGTTGGTCGCTTCCAGCGCGGTGTTGAAACCACCCCAGAACATGATCCCGGCGATGAATCCGCCGAGCGTCAGCGCGCCCAGGCTGTAATGCACGCTCGGGCGTCGCAGGACCGTCCAGTATCGTTTGAGAAACGACAGTATCGACTTCATCCAGGCGCCCTCACTGTTCGTTCTGTTTATTTTCGTGATACAGCAAGTCGTCGATATTCTCGAAGTCGTTCTGCACCAATGGTTTCACGTCGTGCTGCACCACGTGGCATTGGGTGCAGAAGTAGCGACGAGGGGCGACGGTGCCTAGGGTCTGGCTGTCGCGATCGGTAAAGTGGGTGATGCTGATCATCGGCGCCTGGGTGCGCGCGCTGTTGGCACGACTGTGACAGGCGAGACACCTGTTGCCGTTCTTGTCGACCTGATAGCCACGGATCGTGTGCGGGATGGTCGGCGGCTGTTCGGGATAGTTGCGCTCGCGCCTGAGGTCCTTGTTTTCTTCATCCTGGAGCGGCGGCGGGGTGAATTCCTGGGTGAGCGTGCCGCCCGGTCGGCGCCCGTCCGGGGCGGGGGCATCCAGCGGGTAGTCCGGCCCGGCGGCGACCGCCAGGCCGAATGCCGCGAGCAGCGTCAAAGGCAGTAGATGAAATTTCATGGCGATTCTCCTCAGGCGATGCTGACCACTTCGATCTTCACGGCGCATTTCTTGTAGTCGGTTTGCTTGGAGATCGGGTCAGTGGCGTCGAGGGTGACCTTGTTGATCAGTTTATTGGCGTCGAAGAAAGGCACGAAGATCAGTCCCTTCGGGGGCTTGTTGCGGCCTCGGGTTTCGATGCGTGCCTGCATTTCCCCGCGTCGGCTGATCACCTTGACCACACTGCCGCGGCGCGCCTTGAGATCGCGGGCATCGTCGGGGTGCATGTACACCAGGGCGTCGGGAACCGCCTGGTGCAGTTCGTCGACACGCTGCGTCATGCTGCCGGTGTGCCAGTGCTCCAGGACCCGACCGGTGCTGAGCCAGAACGGGTATTGTTCGTCCGGGATTTCAGCCGGTACCTCATAGGGCAGCGCGAAAATGATCGCTCGCTTGTCCGGGTAGCCGTAGAACTGGACACCCGTGCCTTTCTCGACATAGGTGTCATAACCTTCGCGATAGCGCCAGCGCGTCTCCTTGCCATCGACCACGGGCCAGCGCAGCCCGCGTTCCTGGTGATAGCGATCGAAATCCGCGAGATCGTGGCCGTGCCCGCGTCCGAACTCGGCGTACTCTTCGAACAACCCCTTCTGCACGTAGAAGCCGTAGGCCTCCGATTCCTGGTTGCGGTAGCTGTCCTCGATGTCCGACGTCGGGTAGCGATCGACCTTGCCGTTCCTGAACAACACCTCGAACAACGTCTTGCTCTTCAATTCCGGCGCCTTGGCCAGCAGCTCGGCCGGCCACACTTCGTCCGTGGTGAAGCGCTTGGAGAACTCCATCAATTGCCACAGGTCGGAGCGCGCGTCGCCCGGCGCGCTGACCAGTTGATGCCAGAAGTGGGTCCGGCGCTCGGCGTTGCCGTAGGCGCCTTCCTTTTCTACCCACATGGCGGCGGGCAGAATCAGGTCGGCGGCCTGGGCGGAGACGGTTGGGTAGACATCGGAAACGATGACGAAGGTGTCCGGATTACGCCACCCGGGCAGTACCTCCTGCATGATGTTCGGCCCGGCCTGCATGTTGTTGGTCGCCTGGGTCCAGTAGACCTTGAGGTTGCCGTCCTTCAGCTCGCGGCTTTGCTGCACGGCGTGAAAGCCCGGCTTTTCCTGGATGGTCCCGGCGGGCAGCTTCCAGATTTTTTCGGTCGTGGCGCGATGCTTGGGATCGGTGACGACCATGTCCGCAGGCAGGCGGTGGGAGAAGGTACCCACTTCGCGCGCGGTGCCGCATGCCGAGGGTTGGCCGGTGAGCGAGAACGGGCTATTGCCGGGCTCGCTGATCTTCCCGGTAAGCAGGTGAATGTTGTAGATCATGTTGTTCGCCCAGACACCCCGGGTGTGCTGGTTGAATCCCATGGTCCAGAACGACATGACTTTGGTTTTCGGGTCGGCGTAAAGCTCGGCCAGCGCCTTCAGGCGCTCGGCCGGGACGCCCGATTCATGCGCGGCGTGTTCGAGGGTATAGGGCTTGAGGAACTCGGCGTAGTCCTCGTAGCTGATGGCGGTCCAACTGGCGGCGACGGCCGCATTCTCCGCTTTGAGTTCGCGCGGGTCGGTTGGGCGAAGACCGTAACCGATGTTGGCCGCACCCTTGGCGAAGTTCGTGTGGTTCTTGACGAAGTCCTGGTTAACCGCGCCGCTCTGGATGATGTGATTGGCGATGTAGTTGAGAATGACCAGGTCGGTTTGCGGGTTGAACACCATCGGAATATCAGCCAGGTCGAAGCTGCGGTGTTCGAAGGTCGACATGACCGCGACCTTGACGTGCGGCGCGCTCAGCCGGCGATCGGTCACCCGCGTCCACAGCACCGGATGCATCTCGGCCATGTTCGAACCCCAGAGCACGAAGGCATCGGCGGCCTCGATATCGTCGTAGCAGCCCATCGGTTCGTCCATACCGAAGGTACGCATGAAGCCCACCGCCGCCGAAGCCATGCAGTGGCGGGCGTTCGGGTCGAGGTTGTTGGAACGGAAACCCGCCTTCATCAGCTTGTTGGCTGCGTAACCTTCCCACACGGTCCACTGGCCGGAGCCGAACATGCCCACCGAGCCCGGGCCGCTCTCCCTGAGCGCCGTCTTGTACTTTTCTTCCATGATGTCGAAGGCCTGCTCCCAGCTGACCGGCTGGAACTCGCCCTGCTTGTCGTACTGGCCATTCTTCATGCGCAGCAGTGGCTGGGTCAGGCGGTCGCTGCCGTACATGATCTTGGACAGGAAGTAACCTTTGACGCAGTTGATGCCGCGATTCACCTCGGCTTTCACATCGCCATGAGTCGCCACGACCCGGTCACCGCTGGTTGCCACCATCACACCGCAACCCGTGCCGCAGAATCGGCACGGCGCCTTGTGCCACTTGAGGGCCGTGGCCTCCGGATCGGTGATCAGGTTGCTGGCGCTGGTGGCAATCGGCAGACCCGCCACGCTGGCGGCTATGGCGGCGGCATTGGCCTTGGCGAATTGACGTCGGGTAAGGCTCATTCAGACTCTCCTTCAAGTGAGAGGAGTTCGTGGTAGATCAGGGCAGCGTTGAGGACGCCGGGTATCTGTTGGATATGGCTGATGGTGTCGAGAACCTCGCGTTCGTGCTCGGCCTCGAGAACGACCACGAGTTTTCCGGCGGCGCTTTCCTGGTGCAGTTCGGTGCCAGGCAAGAGCGCAATGTTTCTTTTTGCGGCGTCTAGCAGCTCGGGCCGACAGTGCACCAGCAGGCTGGCGATATGCAGAGCATCGATCATCTAAAAGGCTCCGCCTGCCTGGACGCGGCAAGCTAGGAAGGGATCTTTGGGGGAGGGGGCGGACGCCGAGGGTTTAGCCGGGTGGTCCGGGAGGACCGAAGATCAACTGGCTGATCCAGACGACGAAGCCATAGCCGGCTACGGTCACGATGCTCAAAAGGGGAAACAGGAAAACCAGAAGGAACACGAACAGTCTGGTTTCTTCCGGTTTGCCGACTGGGACGGAATCGGTGGAATGCGGCACTGCGTTCACCCTGTCTTTCGACCTTTGTGTCAGGAAGTGTAGGAGCGATTAAGCGTAAATCAAAGATATATGCCTATAAAAGTTAAGGTTATATGTACGGCCTGTTGTTTTTGTGGTCTTCCGTGAGCGCGGGGACGATCCGTCGTCTGGCGCGGGTTCGCTCGGGCGACTCGCGAAGGAGCCGTCGTGCCGCCCTGACGTAACCCGGCCAGGGGTTATCTAGACGCGGGAGGTCAGCACCTAGCCGTTCATGGCTTTGCTCCATTGCGACGGGTGTGGCGGCCAATGCAGCCGTCAGCACGAGCAACAACCGAGGCAATATTGGGGCCTCCGATCTTCCCCTTGCTGCAAGTGCCGTCGTTGGTTGCATCGCCGGCGCCGCGCATCAGCGCGACTGGGGTAGTAGCCGGCCAGCTGTGTTAGGCTGCGCGGCTTTTTTTCGGGTTCGTCCCGCAGGCAGCGGCTCATGGATAACACCCTCTCTTCTCAAACGTCGGACTACGCGCATCTCAGGCGCGGTACGCCCGCCTATCGTCGCGCGACGTTGGCATTGTTCTGCGCAGGTTTTGCGACCTTTGCGATGCTGTATTGCGTACAGCCATTGCTACCGCTGTTGGCGTCGCATTTCGCGGTTTCGGCGGCCAGCAGCAGCCTGGCATTGTCTTTGACTACCTTGTCGCTGGCGCTTTGCTTGTTGGTGTCGGGAGGGTTGGCGGAAAGCTGGGGGCGCAAGCCCGTCATGGCCCTGGCCCTGGCGCTGGCATGCCTGCTCGGCCTTGCGTGCGTAACGGTGGAATCGTGGTCGTTGTTGCTGGTATTGCGGGCCTTGCTGGGGCTTGCGCTCAGTGGGTTGCCAGCATTGGCGATGGCATACGTGGGCGAGGAGTTCGATCCCGAATCGTTACCTGCGGCGATGGGCTTGTACATTGGCGGCACGGCCCTTGGTGGACTGCTGGGCAGGTTGCTGTCGGGCTGGTTGAGCGATCTTGGCGGTTGGCAGCTCGCGCTCGGCGGTATTGCCGGGCTGGGGCTGGTGGCGCTGGGGTTGTTCGTCTGGCTGTTGCCCACGTCACGTCATTTCAAGGCTCAGCCGTTGTCGCTGAGCGGGCTGCTGGCCAATTTCGCTCAGCATTTGGGCAACCCGATCTTGCGCAACCTGTTTCTGCAGGGCTTTCTGCTGATGGGGGGCTTCGTCGCGCTGTTCAATTACATTGGGTTCCGGTTGGCCGGCGCGCCCTTTGGTTTGTCTTCGACGGTCATCGGCCTGTTGTTCGTGGTGTATCTGGCGGGCATTTTGAGCGCTGGCTGGGCTGGGCGGCTGGTGCCGCGCCTCGGTGCCCGGGCGGTGATGCAAGGCGGCGTGGGGTTGATGCTGCTGGGCGTGGGCTTGTGCGCAACGCCTTGGCTGGTCGCGATCGTGATCGGCCTGGCGCTGTTCACGCTGGGCTTTTTTGCCGCGCATGCGGTGGCCAGTGGTCAGGTGGGTTTGCACGCCAAAGGAGCCAAGGCGCAGGCGTCGGCGCTGTACTTGTGTGCTTATTATCTCGGGTCGAGCGTGGTGGGTTATGCCGCCGGTTACGTCTGGGAGCACGCCGGGTGGTTGCCGCTGATGGCCGTGCTCGCTGCGCTATTCGTGATCGCGGCCTGGCGGGCCAGGAAACTCTAGGGTCGGGGTGGGTTCATTCGAGCCGCTGCTCGCCGGTGAACACCAGCGTGGCACGGCAACGACGGCAGAAGTAACGCCGCCCCTTGTTCACCAGTGCATGGCGCTGCGAGGTGAACGGGAAGTCCTGGTCGGCGCAGGCGCAGCGATAGATAAAGCGGCTGACCTGCCGACGGCTGATCTCGTAGCTGTGGCAGCGATCGGGCGTCAGTTCGTAAACGCCGCGCATGATCAGTTGCCACTCTTGCCCATGCGGTCGAATCCGCCCGCCAAACATCTGATGCGCGACGAGATGCGCGACCTCGTGCGCCACGGTCTGCTTGAGGAAGTGTTCGCGGTTTTCCCGGTACAGTTGCGCATTGAAACGCAACAGATTGGTGTTGAGATGAGCAACCCCGGCTTTCTGCCCGCGCAGCCTGAAGCTCACCTGCGGCCGCTCGAAGCGTCTGTTGAAGAAGGCCTCGGCCTGCTGATAGCAGGCTTCGACACGGGCGTGAAGCTGTTCGGGCATAAGGGCCTCCGAAGAAGCCCGGGATTATGCCGTAATGGATCGACCTGACAACCGTTCAGAGACCGCCGGGCTCCTCTTGCGGGCGTGTCTCCTGCGTGCCGTAGCTTTGATTCTGGTCCACGGTGCGTTCGTAGTTCGGCTCCAGCGAATGGCTCCAGAACAGGATCATGCTGACCAGCACCGTGACCAGCACGAGCAGCGCGACGCCCCAGATCGAGCTGGCGTAAAGGAAGCTTTGTGAGCTGCGCTGGCGCATGAAGGCCGGCAGGCCGGTAAACAGCAGGTAGGTCGAGTAGATGCCGGCGATCAGCAGCACGATTGCCGCGAACCAGCGGTTCGGGTACAGCCCGGTTACGCCTGCGAGGAGGAAGGGCGTGATGACATACGCGATGAAGCCTATGCATTGGTTCAGGTTCGGGCGCACCTCGAACGCTCGTGCCATCCACCGGACAAAGAAGCCCATGATCACGGTGCCGACGATGATGGTGACGTACAGCAGCAGGCACAGCTGCAGGGCGCTGGGCACGTCGAGCCTGACGCGCTCCGCATCCACCAGGCTCCAACCGACGAAGGTCACCCCGATGAACAGGCATACGCTGGGGATCAGTGCCAGCAACAACAGGTGCATCAGGTAATGCAGGCTGTGGGCATCTTCCTTCTGGCGGATGGTTTCCCAGGCACGGTCCGGTCGGGTGAACAAGCTGATGAATTCTGGGGTCATGATTCCTCCTGATGCCGATACTTGAGCGCAGCTGTTGCTGGTATAGACGCTCAAGCGCGACAGGGATTCAAAACCATGAGCGGTGACGAAGGCGGGAAGGGCGTGTTGCGCAGGAAGGCGGGGGCGCTCTAGCCGGCGCGATTCGGTCGCGCCGGCCAGACGGGCGATCAGCGGACGTAGATCGGGCCGACGCCCATGCCCCACATGATCACCGACAAGGCGATGATTGCCACCAGTACGACCAGGCCCACGGCGAGTATCGAACTGGAGAACAGGAATCCCTCATCTGCCGGGATGTTCATGAAGGTGGGCAAGCCGACATACAACAGGTAGGCCGTGTAGCAGATCGCTGCCGTGCCGACCGTCATTCCGAGCCAGATATGCGGGTACAGCGCGGCGAGGCCACCGACGAACAAGGGGGTGGCGGTGTAGGCGGCGAATACGATGCATTGCACCAGGGTCGGGTTGGCGTCGTACGTGCGTGACATCCAATGGATGAATCCGCCCATCACCGCCACGCCGGCCAGCATCGCCAGGTATGACAGCAGGGTCAGTTGCAAGGCGCTGCCCTCGGTGAGCTTCACCGCCTCACCGCCGCCGATGCTCCAACCGACCTGGGTGGTACCGATGAAGGCCGAAATGGCGGGGATCGCCGCCAGGACCATGACTTCGCCGAGATGTAGATGCCCGACGTTGCGTTCTTCTCCGGTGATTTCCTGCCATTCCTGGCCAGGGTGAGCGAACAGTCCCCAAACGTGATTGATCATGCCAGCGTCTCCTCGGTTTTTGAGGGTCGCTTCGCCTGGCGTGCCGTCAGTTGGACGGGCGTGCGACCTTACGTCGCAGTATAGGAAGTTGACGGTACGGCGCGTCGCGTGCTGTTAGAGCGATTGGAAGCTATGCGGTCAGCGGTAATAGCGTTGCAGAATTTCCATCGCCAGATTGATTGACTGAATCCGCGCCGTGCTGCCACCCCGGTCCGGGTGATGGATGCTGACCAACTGACGATAGCGCCGTTTGATCGTGTGCAGGGTCAGCGAGGCGGCGTCCTGGTCCAGCTCGAACAGTTCGAGGGCTGCGCGCTTCTGCTCCGGGTCCGACAGGTCGTTGCGTTCGCCGGGATGGTCGCCGCGCATCCGCGACCAGAAGCTGGCCAGCAACCGCTCGACCTCGCTCTCATCGGTGTCGCGTAGATTGGCCATGTCCAAGTAATAGTCGCGCAACGGGTCATTCTCGACGATCGCGCTGGCGCCTGGCGCGTAGGGTTGGAGCTGGACGCACAGCGGCGAGATGCGAAGGTCATGGGTGTTCTCGCCCCGGAGCCGGTCCCGCAATCGATACAGCGCGTTGAAGACCAGGAAATGGGTGCGAAACAGCACCAGCTTGTCGAGTAGCGGCAGGTTGGGAATGTGCGTGCTGTGACGGCTCTTGAGCTGTTGAATCAGCTGGTATTCGCTGCAGCCCTCGGGCTGTTCGCGCAGCAACACGAATATCTGCTCGGCCAGGTCCATCTCGGGTTCGAGGTCATCGTTCATGTCGGCAAGCCTAGCATAGGGCCCGTGGTGCAAAGAGCTGGATGGATGGGGTAGGGCCCGGCGCGCTTTGCGCGTAAAATGCGCGCCTTTCGCATTTCACCGGATTCCTGACATGGGCAACCTTTCGGTCAACCAGAACAAACTGCAGAAGCGTCTGCGCCGCCTCGCCGGCGAGGCCGTTACCGATTTCAACATGATCGAGGACGGTGACAAGGTCATGGTCTGCCTGTCTGGCGGCAAGGACAGCTACACCATGCTCGACGTGCTGCTGTATCTGCAGAAAGTCGCGCCGATCAAGTTCGAAATCGTTGCGGTCAACATGGATCAGAAGCAGCCGGGCTTTCCCGAGCACGTGCTTCCGCAGTACCTCGAATCCATTGGCGTCGCGTATCACATCGTCGAAAAAGACACCTACTCTGTGGTCAAGGAGAAGATTCCGGAAGGCAAGACGACCTGCTCGCTGTGCTCACGCCTGCGTCGGGGGACCCTGTATACCTTCGCCGACGAAATCGGCGCAACGAAAATGGCGCTGGGTCATCATCGGGACGACATTCTCGAAACCTTCTTCCTCAACATGTTCTACGGCGGCACGCTCAAGGCGATGCCGCCCAAGCTGCTGTCCGATGACGGGCGCAATGTCGTGATTCGCCCCTTGGCCTATTGCAGCGAAGCGGACATCGAAGCCTATTCACAGATGAAGGCGTTCCCGATCATTCCGTGCAACCTGTGCGGCTCGCAGGAGAACCTGCAGCGTCAGGTGGTCAAGGAGATGCTGCAGGAGTGGGAGCGCAAGTCACCGGGTCGGGTCGAGATCATGTTCCGCGCGTTGCAGAACGTGGTGCCTTCGCAGCTGGCCGACCGCAACCTGTTCGACTTCAAGAGCCTGCGTATCGACGACAGCGCCACGCCACGCTTTCTTGATGTCATGGCGGTGTGAACGCAGCCGTGGGCCAAGCGCCAGGCGCCGCTACCGCGTAAGTGCCATCCTTCGATCGCGGGACGGCTTGTCAGCCGTCGTGACGCTGCGGTAAGGTTCAGCCATCTTAAGGAGTCACCCATGCCGTCCAGCCTCATGCCTTTGCCTCTTGCCCAGCCCAACGCCGCACGCGTTGCGGTGGCTTGTGCGCGGCAGCTCGAAGCGGTCGGCTATTACTTTTTTGGGTATTGGTTTAGCCACAGGCGCGCCTGATACCCCACAGGCGGCCTGGTCAGCAGGGTCGCCACCAGACAGTTTTCGAACCCCCGGTCGGCCACCCGACCGGGGGTTTGTTTTTTCCGGCCTGAAAAGGCCATACGCACCGAGGACATCACCATGTACAGCTACCGCAACGATTACCGCACTGACCGCTATGACTGGCGATTTAGCCGCTTCGACACCGCCGTGCCGACACCCATAGACCGAACACCTCGCTAGCGCCGACGCGGCAGCCACGCCGCGCCGGCCAAAGGACCGCCAGATCATGAACGCACCGATTTCCGCTCAGCTCGTCGATAGCCACACCCTCGCCACCGCGTCCAGACGCAGCGCCCAGCCGCTGCCCAGTCCCGCCGTACTGCGCCAGCGCCTGCCCCTGAGCACTGCGCTCGCCGCTCGTATCCATGCCGACCGCAACGCCATCCGTGCCGTGCTCGATGGCGACGACCCGCGCCTGCTGGTCGTAGTGGGGCCATGCTCGCTGCACGATCCCGATTCCGCGCGCGAATACGCCGAGCGCCTCGCCGACCTGGTGCGCCAGCTCGATGACCAGTTGTTGCTGGTGATGCGTGCCTATGTCGAAAAACCTCGGACGACGGTTGGCTGGAAGGGCTTGGTCTACGACCCTCATCTGGACGGCAGTGGCGACATGGCCCATGGGCTGGGCCTGTCACGTCGACTCATGCTGGATATCCTCGAGCGTGGCCTGCCGATAGCCACTGAGCTGCTGCAGCCGCTGGCGGCTGGTTATTTCGACGACCTGCTGGGTTGGGCGGCGATCGGTGCGCGCACCAGCGAGTCACAGATCCATCGCGAGCTGGTGAGCGGGCTGGATCTGCCGGTAGGCTTCAAGAATGGGACCGACGGCAGCCTGGGGATTGCCTGCGATGCCATGCGCTCGGCCGAGCACCCACATCGGCATTTCGGTATCGACGATCTTGGCCACCCGGCGCTCCTGCAGACCGCTGGCAACCCGGATACGCACCTGGTGCTGCGTGGCGGCCATGCCGGTCCCAACTACGATGAGCGAAGCGTGGCCGAGGCCCGCGATACCCTGCGGCGCCAAGGCATCGTGCCCCGGATCATGGTCGATTGCAGCCATGCCAACAGCGGCAAGAACCCGCTGTGCCAGCCGGCAGTGCTCGAGGCGGTGATCGACCAGCGCATGGCAGGCGACACGAGCCTGCGTGGCGTGATGCTCGAAAGCCATCTGTTCGATGGCTGCCAACCGCTGAGCGCGAACCTGCGCTATGGCGTTTCCATCACCGATGGCTGCCTCGGCTGGAGTGCGACCGAATCGATGTTGCGCCAGGCCGCGAGACGGTTGCGCGGATAACGACCATGCCCGGCCGCACCGCCGGGCTTGCGACGCGGGATCGCCGAAGGCACCCTGTGTCGCTCGTTTCGACCGATGCTCCAGAGCCCGCATGCACGACTACAAATGGCTGCACGAATATTGCCTCAATCGTTTTGGCTCGGCGGCCGCGCTGGATGCCCGGCTGCCACGCCCGAACAGTCCCGATGAGCTGCGCGCCATACCCGACGACCGCTATCTGTCGCTGATCAGCCTGCGCATCTTCCGCGCCGGGCTCAAACACAGCCTGGTGGACGCCAAGTGGCCAGCATTCGAGGAGGTGTTCTTCCGCTTCGATCCGCAAAAGCTCGTTCTCATGGGCGGCGAGCACATCGAGCGATTGATGCAGGACGCCCGCATTATCCGGCACCTGGGCAAGCTCAAGAGCGTGCCACGCAATGCGCAGTTCGTGCTGGACGTGGCGAAAGAGCGGGGCAGCTTCGGCCAACTGATCGCCGACTGGCCTGTCACCGATATCGTCGGCCTGTGGCGTTACCTGGCCAAACACGGCAGCCAGCTCGGCGGGCTGTCTGCCCCGCGCCTGCTGCGCATGGCCGGCAAGGACACCTTCATTCCGAGCAACGACGTGGTCGCCGCGCTCAAGGCGCAGCAGGTGATCGACAAGGTTCCCAGCAGCCAGCGCGACCAGGCCGCGGTACAAGCGGTCTTCAACGAGTGGCATCGCGACAGCGGGCGGCCGCTGTGTCAGTTGTCGGCGATGCTGGCATTTACCGTCAATCACTGAGCGGGATCGTTTCGAATCAAAGTGTACCGGTCGCGATCTATTGGTAGATGGCCGGTCAGGTCGATACCCAGGCTCGCAGAGCGGAGGAGGGCGCAATGGACAGGGCCACGCAGCAACTTGGCGAGGCGCTACGGGCGGCGGAGCGCATCCTGATCATTACCGGCGCCGGGCTTTCGGCGGATTCCGGGCTGCCGACCTACCGTGGCGTGGGCGGGCTCTACAACGGCCACACCGAAGACGGACTGCCGATCGAGACGGCATTGTCCGGCCCGATGCTGCACCTCGATCCGGCGCTGTGCTGGAAGTATCTGGCCGAGATTGGCCGCGCGTGCGTGACCGCCCGACCCAACGCCGGCCATGTGGCCATCGCCGAGCTGCAGCGGCGCAAAGCGAATTGCTGGGTACTGACGCAGAACGTGGACGGCTATCACCTGGCGGCGGGCAGCCCGCCGGAACGGCTGATCGAAATACACGGGACGCTCTCGCCGCTGTTCTGCATGGCCTGCGGCGAGCCGAGCAACGAGCTGAACGCGCATCTGAACCGGCCACTGCCGCCGCGCTGTGGCTGCGGCGGTGTGCTGCGCCCGCCCGTTGTGCTGTTCGACGAGATGCTTCCCGAGTCGGCGCTGGCCCGCCTGCGCGAAGTGTCAGCCAGGGGCTTCGATGCGGTGGTCGCGGTGGGCACGTCGGCAAGCTTCGCCTACATTGTCGAGCCGTTGTTGCGCGCCCGCCATGGCGGTGGTTTTACGGCGCAGATCGACCCCGCCGCCAGCGAGTTGTCGCTGATGGTGGACGTGCATGTCGCGGCGAGGGCGTCAGACGTTTTGCCGCAGCTAGTTCGTCACATTTCCGATGATTGAATTTGCTCATCGGGAACTCGACAGGCATAGTCTCGCCTTGTTCGCTTAACTGACATGCCGGTGCCATGCCCCAACGCCTCCTGACCCTGCTGCCCTTTGCATTCGTTACGCTGTTGACCGCCTGTGCCGTCCAGCCGCAACAGGCCCAAGGCCCGATGATGTCGGAGGGCTTCGAGTTCGAGCTTCCCGCTCAGCGCGTCGAGGTGGCCAACGTCCCCGCAGAGGCAGCGGACGAACCGTCCGAACAGCAGCTCCGGGAACTGGCCGACGAGCAGAGCTATCAGCTGCCGGCCCTCGCCGACAGCGTGCTCGAGCGCGGTTTCACGCTGGTCGGCACGCCCTACCGTTACGGCGGTAGCTCTACCAGGACGGGCTTCGACTGTAGCGGCTTCGTCGGTTTCCTGTTCCGCAAGGAAGCTGGCATCGAGCTGCCACGCTCGACGCGCGAGATGATCGATCTGGACGCGCCGAAGATCAAACGCAGCGAGCTTGAGCCCGGTGACGTGGTGTTCTTCAACAATCGCGGTCGCGGGCGCGTCAGCCACGCCGGTATCTATATCGGTGACGACCAGTTCATCCACTCCTCCAGCAGTCGCAGCGGTGGCGTGCGCGTCGATAGCCTCGATGATCAGTACTGGCGAGCCAGTTTCATGCAGGCCAAGCGCGTGCTGGCACTGGCGAGCGATTCGAGCGCAATCCCCGTCCATCACTGAAGCATGCGTCGGACAGCGCTGGGGTTGCATCCCCAGCCGCATGCCGGCAGAGTGATGGCTCCTTCGTCCGGACTGCTCTGCCATGCCCTTTTCGGCTCGTCTACTGACCGCCCTGTTGATGGCCTTGTTACTCGCCGCGTGTGCCGAGCGCCGGCCGAGCGAGTCGGTGGCGGTTTTTTCCGAGTCGCCGCAGCCGCTCTCCGGTACCGCCGAAGAAGTCTTGTTCACAGCGTTGGGGCTGGTGGGTACGCCTTATCGCTACGGCGGCAACACGCCTGACAGCGGCTTCGATTGCAGTGGCTTGATCGGCTATGTATACCGTGGCGCCGCGGGGCTCGCCTTGCCGCGCACCACACGCGAGATGAGCAATCTGGCCGCGACCTCGGTCAGGCCGGATGCGTTGCAGGCAGGCGACCTGCTGTTCTTCGCGACCAGCGGCGGTCGCCGTGTCAGTCATGCCGCGATCTACGTGGGCGAGGGGCGCTTCGTCCATGCGCCATCGAGCGGTGGAACGGTGCGTCTGGACAGCCTCGGCAACCGCTACTGGCAGAAGCACTATCTCAGCGCCAAACGTGTACTCGACAGCGAGCAGCTCGCTCGCAACCCCTGAGTCCCGACGGTCCCGGCAGGCGACGGCAATGGCCAACGCATGCGCCATCGGTACAGCCCTCGCGACCCGGCACAGCGTCCATCGGACCCGGTTCGACCCCCAGGAAGCGCGCTGAGGTGCCTCCCGCGCGCCGCCCAGCACCAGCGCGTCGGAATATTTGGAAATATTCTCGGGTTTGACATTTCGGTGCTGTCGAAATGTCGCGCTTTGGCTATGATCGGCGCCCCAACTTCTCGGGTGCGCGTCCTGCGCACGAACCGTCTCCCTTATGCGTTAGGTGCCTTATGCCTGAAATACTTCAGTACGTGCTGATCGGCCTCGCCGTGGCCGCTCTGCTCGGTGTCGTTCTGGAAGAAATAACCCATGTGAACAAAGCCAAGGTCACGCTGTTCTTCGGCACGCTGGCCTGGATGCTGCTGTTTGTCTTTTCGCCCGAAGGCGCTGAGCGTGATGGGGTCCTGCATAGCCTCAACGAGAACATCGCCGAAATCGCCGGGCTCTGGATTTTCCTGGTGGCGGCGATGACCTTCGTCGCCTACCTGAACAAGAAGGGCATGATCGAGAACCTGATCTACCTGGTGCTGCCCAAGCGGATCAGCGAGCGCGCGCTGCTGTTTCTGACGGCGACGTTTTGCTTCGTCTTCTCCTCACTGGCAGACAACATCACCGCGACCCTGGTCTCGATCACCCTGATCATGTCGCTCAAGCTCAGCGCCGAGAAGACCATCAAATTCGCCGCCCTGGTCGTGTTCGCGGTCAACTCGGGCGGCGTTGCGCTGATCACCGGCGACGTCACGACGTTGATGATCTTCCTGGCCGGCAAAGTGAAGATTCTGCAATTGCTGCTGCTGGCCTTGCCCGCATTTCTCGCGGTCCTGCTGTTGGCGGCCTTGCTTTCGGTCGGGATGAGCGGCCAGGTCGCGGTGACCAGTCACCGTACCGACGTGCGTCGCGTCGATATCGCCATTGCGCTGATTTTCCTGGGCACCATCCTGTGCACCATTGCCGGTAATTTCTTCTTCCAGATTCCGCCCGTGCTGACCTTCCTGAGCGGGCTGTCGATCATGTTTCTGGTGGCGCGCTTTTTCAGTGACGATATCGAGACCGACCCGATCCTGGAGTACGTCCGGCAGGTCGAGTTCGAAACCCTTCTGTTCTTCCTTGGCATCCTGCTGCTGGTCGGCATGCTCAAGGAAATCAATGTGCTCAACGGGCTGGTGCACATCTACGATCAGGTGCCGGCGGTACTCGCCAATTACCTGATGGGCGTGCTGTCCGCGGCGATCGACAACGTGCCGCTGACGGCTGCGTTGCTCAAGTCCGGCCTGGAAATGGGCGTGGCGGAATGGATGGTGCTGACCTACGCGGTCGGCGTTGGCGGATCGTTGCTGGTGATCGGTTCCGCTGCCGGGATCGTCGCCATGAGCAAGGTCCCGGGGCTGACGTTCGGCAGCTACCTCCGGTACAGCCTGTATCTGTTCATCGCCTTCAACCTGGGTTTCGCCGGGGTGTACCTGACGGGGCTCGTGGTTGCCGGCACGCTCGGCTGAAGTTCACCAGTGAAGATTGAAGTGTGACCCCAGCACGAAGCGGTCATCGAGCAGATCCCAGCGTTCGACACAGGCCTTCTTGTCGGCGCCGGGATGGAGCTTCAGCCGATTGAAGGAGTTCGGCGAAGTGCCGCGGACCCGTGATGACAGTGTGGTGCCGGCCTGGACCATCCAGATTTCGCGCGACAGCCCAGGGTATTGCCTGGACAGCGGCAGTACGTAGGGCAAGTGGATGTGCCCGCCCATCACCAGATCCAGGCCCTCGTCAGCCCAGCAATGCAACGCTTCATCGGCGTTGTGCTGCAGGTTGCTCAGATCGCTCAGGACCATGGCGCCGAAAGGCTGATGCGCGACCACGATGCGCAGTTTTTCCGCGGACGTCCGCTTGAGCCTCTGTCGCACAGCCTGTACCTGCTCGTCGGTCACGCGCCCATCCTTGTGCCGGCGCGGATGCGTGGTGTTGAGACCGATGATCAGCACTTCGTCATTTTCGAAGGTGGGTTCGAGGTCATCGCCGAAGTGCCTGCGGTAGTTCCGATAGGGCATCAGAAACCGCGCGAAGACGTTGTACAGCGGAATGTCATGGTTACCCGGGATCACCAGGGTATCGGCGATGCCGTGGCCGTGCAGGCGTTGCACGAAGGCCTGTGCCGCGGCGAACTGCCCGGCTCTGGCGCGCTGCGTGATGTCGCCCGAGTAGATCAGCAGATCGGCGCCATGCTCACTCACGTGGTCTTCCATGGCTTGCACCACGGCTGGCTGTTCGGTACCGAAGTGAGTGTCGGAAATCTGCACGATGGTCGTCATTGGCTGGCGTCTTCTCGTTGGGATGAGGCGTTTGAAACGCGGCATTGTTGCATTCGAAGCCGATCAGCGCCCGGCGTTCCGGTAAATCGCCCATCGAAATGTGTCTGGCCTGTTGGCGTGCGACCCTGTGCTTCTGGTTGCGCTGCGCCGAGGCTTGGACTAACCTCCGCGCTGCTTCAGGTGCCCCTGGCAAAAAGCCAGATGGGTGAAACAGGGAAGCCGGTTCATTCTTCGAAGATTCCGGCGCTGCCCCCGCAACGGTAGGCGAGACAGAAACCGCTCACAGCCACTGTGCCACAGGCATGGGAAGGCGTGGTTTCGGGATGCTTCACAGCGTCCGCTCGCAAGCCCGGAGACCGGCCTGTCGCATTCCACGGCAGTGCGGCGGGCGCTGATCGGAGTGTGGCTGCCTGCATCTGCGCTCCTGTCTTTTGCGATCTCCGTCTGCCTTTATCGACTGTATGTCGTGCGGCGGGCACGACGGAGACCTGAACGTGATTCGCACCCCTTTTACCGCCTCGGCCGCCTGCGTGTTGCTGGGCTATTGCTCGCTGTCCTTTTCCCTGCCGTTGCAGCCGGTCGACCTCGACGATCAGGTGATCACGGCGACCCGTACCGAGCGATCCTTCAGCCGGATCGCGTCGAGCACCGTCATCACCCGCGAGGCGATCGAGCGCAGCCAGGCGCCCAGTGTGCCGGAGTTGTTGCGCGGGCTCGCCGGGGTAAGCGTTTCATCCAATGGCGGGCGGGGCAAAACCTCGTCGGTCTATGTGCGTGGAACCAGCAGCCAGCACCTCCTTGTGCTGGTCGATGGCATCAAGATCGGTTCGGCTACCTCTGGCGGTGCCTCGTTGGAAAGCATTCCCGTGGAGCAGATCGAACGCATCGAACTGGTTCGCGGCCCGCGCTCCAGCCTCTATGGCTCGGAGGCCGTCGGCGGGGTGATGCAGATCTTCACCCGGCAGGGCGGTGGCGATGGCTTCAAGCCCTATTTCTCGGCCGGAGCGGGCAGTCGCTCCAGCTTCGACGGCACGGCGGGGGTTGCCGGTGGCCAAGGTGCCGGCTGGTTCAATCTCGGCGTTGCCAGCGAGTCCACCGATGGGATCAACTCACGTGCTTACCGGCCTGCCGCACCCCGAAGCCATGAGCCGGATGCCGATGGCTACCGTGAACTGTCCGGCTCGCTGCGCGGCGGTTATCGATTCGACAACGGGCTGGAACTCGATGGCAGCTGGTTGCACGTCGACAACCATAGTGACTACGACTCTCGCAGCACATCGGGCACGACCGGCCGCTTCGCCTACAGCGAGGGGAGTCAGCAGGTCGTGGGTGGCCGGGCGCGGTTCACCCCCCTCGACGCCTGGCGGGTGACCCTGCAGGCCGGACACAGTGAAGACAAGGCCGATAACTTCCGCGACGGTGCCTTCTATTCGCGTTTCGATACGCGGCGAGACACCTTCGGCTGGCAGAACGATTTCAGCCTCGGCGGCGAACAGCTGATCACGCTCGGCTTCGACTACCAGCAGGACAGCATCGAGGTCAGCGACGATTACGCAGTCGATTCGCGTGACAACAAGGGCGTTTACGGGCAGTACCAGGCCCGCTTCGGCCGGCACGGCGTCGTGGCAGGCGTGCGCCGCGACGACAACGAGCAGTTCGGCCACCATGACACCGGCAACCTGGGGTGGAGCTACGACCTGCGGGATGACCTGGTCCTCAGCGCGTCTTATGGCACCGCGTTCAAGGCGCCGACGTTCAACGATCTGTATGCCCCGGACACAGGCTTCACCGCTGGCAACCCGGACCTCGCGCCCGAAGAGTCGCAAAGTTATGAACTGGGCCTGCGCGGTGAGCAGCGTTGGGGCGAATGGTCCCTGAACGCGTTCGAAACCCGTATCGACGACCTGATCATCTGGACCGGCTCCAGCCCCATGCAGCCGCAGAACGTCGATGTGGCGCGAATCCGTGGGATCGAAGGCAGCGTTGCCGCCCAACTGCTTGGCTGGGACGTGGCCACCACAATGACCGTGCTCGACCCTCAGGACCGCAGCAAGGCCAACCACGGCCATTTGCTGCCGCGCCGTGCCAAACGCACGCTCAGCGTCGACCTGGATCGCAACATCGGTCGGTTCGCCGTTGGCAGCACCGTCTACACGGCCAGCCAGCGCTATGACCGGTCCAGCAACGCCGATGCCGAGCGCCTGCCCGGCTATGCACTGATCGATCTGCGAGGCGAATACCGCATCGACCCGTCCTGGCGGTTGCAGGCCAGGCTGAGCAACCTGTTCGACCGTCAATACGAAACGGCGCAGACCTATGAACAGCCAGGTCGGGCGGTTCACTTCGCGGTCCGTTATCAGGCGCTTTAAGGCACATCCGACGCCCTTCAAGGAGAACGCAACATGATCAGACTGACCCCCCGCGCGCAATGGGCCGTTGGCCTTGCACTGGTTGCGCTGATGGCGATGACCCGTGGCCAGCACTTCGCATCGGTGAACCTGCCAAGCGCGTCCTGGGCGGTGTTTTTCCTCGCCGGGGTGCTGCTCGTGCCACGCTGGGTCTTCCCGGCGCTGTTCGTCGAGGCATCGCTGCTGGATTTCGCCGCGATCCAATTCAGTGGCGTGGGGAGCTACTGCGTGTCGCCGGCTTATTGGATGCTCGTGCTGGCTTATGGCTCGTTGTGGTTCGGTGGGCGGGTCTATGCCCGGCTGCACCGCGATCGGTTAAGCAGCCTGGTCGTTCTGGCGGGGTGTGTGATGCTCAGTGCGTTCGTCTGCTACCTGTTCTCGGGCGGTGGTTTTCTGTTCTTCTCCGGTCGCTACCCGGATCCGAGCCTCGCGCAACTGGCCGAACGCATCGCGCGCTACTACCCGCGCTACCTGGGGACGCTGGCGTTCTATGTAGCAACCGCGGCGATGCTGTTCGTCGGCCTGCGGGGCTGGGCCGCTCAACGTGCCGAGGCCCGTCCATGAGCGAACCGAACGAACGCGACAGCGAATCGAACCCACGCGACGCGCGACACAAGGCCCGCATGCAGCGCAAGAAGGCGCTGGTCGATCAGAAGATTGCCGAGGCGCAGCAGGCCTATGGGCTGCTGCTGGTGCTCAGCGGGAACGGAAAAGGCAAGAGCAGCTCGGCGTTCGGCATGGTCGCGCGTGCGCTCGGTCACGGCATGAAGGTCGGGGTCGTGCAATTCATCAAGGGCGCCGCGAGCACCGGGGAGGAGCGTTTCTTTCGACGCTTCCCCGACGAGGTTCGCTATCACGTGATGGGCGAAGGCTTCACCTGGGAAACCCAGGACCGTCAGCGTGACATCGCCACGGCGGCTGAAGCCTGGGCGGTGGCGGCCGACTTGCTGGCTGATCCGAGCATCGCCCTGGTGGTGCTCGATGAGCTGAACATTGCACTGAAATACGGGTATCTCGACCTCGAGCGCGTGCTCGCCGACATCGAGTCGCGGCCCATGCGCCAGCATGTGGTCGTCACCGGGCGCGGCGCACCGCCGAAGCTGATCGAGGCGGCTGACACCGTCACTGAAATGAACCTGGTCAAACATGCGTTCAAGGCTGGCGTCAAGGCACAAGAAGGGATCGAATTCTGATGGGACGCCGTCCATTACGCTGGCGCACGATGCGTCGGGCGCTCATCGGGCCAACCGGTCCGGTCGGTCGGTGGGCCCGATGAGCGCCGCTCGCCAGTGCCCGGCCTTGTTGGTCGCGGCGCCTGCCTCCGGGCAGGGCAAGACCACCGTCACCGCCGGGCTGGCGCGTTTGCATTCACGCGCGGGCAAGCGCGTGCGGGTGTTCAAATGCGGGCCGGATTTTCTCGACCCGATGGTGCTGGCGCGGGCCAGCGGCAGTCCGGTCTATCAGCTGGACCTGTGGATGGTCGGCGAGGCGCAAAGCCGGCGCTTGCTATGGGAAGCCGCGGGCGAGGCCGATCTCATCCTGATCGAGGGCGTCATGGGCCTGTTCGACGGTACGCCGTCGGCGGCCGATCTGGCGCGACATTTCGGCATTCCGATCCTGGCGGTGGTGGATGGGTCGGCCATGGCGCAGACCTTCGGCGCGCTGGCCCATGGACTGGCCAGCTATCAGCCGGATCTGCCATTCGCCGGCGTGCTCGCCAACCGCGTGGGCAGCAGCCGACACGGCGAGATTCTTCGCAAGTGCCTGCCGAGCCGTCTGCGCTGGTTTGGCGCGCTGCCGCGCAGCGAATCGGTCAGTTTGCCAAGCCGTCACCTCGGCCTGGTACAGGCGCAGGAGCTGGCGGACCTGGATGCCCGGCTCGATGCGGCGGCCGATGCGCTGGCCGCGAGCGCCGACAGCGAGTTGCCGGCTCCGGTGAGGTTTTCCGCGCCGGAAGCGTCCGTCCTGCCGCCACTGCTCCAGGGCGTGCGTATCGGCGTGGCGCGCGATGCGGCTTTCGCTTTCATCTACCAGGCCAATCTGGATCTACTGGAGGCGCTTGGCGCCGAGCTGCTGTTTTTTTCGCCGCTGCACTTCTCCCGAATGCCGGTGATGGACAGCCTTTACCTGCCGGGCGGCTATCCGGAACTGCATGCACGCGCGCTGGCGCGTAACCGACCGATGGTCGAGGCGATCCGCGCGCACCATCAGGCGGGCAAACCCACACTGGCTGAATGCGGCGGCATGCTCTATCTGCTCGATGGGTTGACCGACCAGGCCGGCGTTCGCGAGGCCATGCTCGGGCTGCTGCCGGGTGAAGCCAGGATGCACGAGCGCCTTACCGCGCTGGCGCTGCAGGAGGTCACCCTGCCCGAGGGGCGCTTGCGCGGCCATACCTTCCATCATTCGTCGCTGGATTCCAGCCTGCGGCCGCTGACGCGGGGCGAATGCCCGAATTACAAACGCGCCGCCGAAGCGGTCTATCGCCACGGGCGCCTCACGGCGTCTTACGTTCACTTCTATCTGCCCTCCGACCCTGCGGCGGCTGCGGTGATGTTCTTGCCATGAAGCACCTCGCTTTCCCAGAGGCGGAACGCGCCGGTGTCTACCGTGCCATCGCCGAGCGACGCGATATGCGTCATTTTCGCGGCGGTGAGGTGGCCCCCGACGTTCTGGCGCGGCTGCTCGAGGCCGCCCACCAGGCGCCCAGTGTCGGGCTGATGCAGCCCTGGCGCTTCGTGCGCATCCGTCGCACGGCGTTGCGTTCAGCCATCGCCGAGCTGGTCGAACGGGAACGTTTGCTGACCGCCCAGGCGCTGGGTGAGCGCGGTCGGGAGTTCATGCAACTGAAGGTCGAAGGGATCAGGGAGTGCGCCGAGCTGCTGGTCGTCGCCTTGATGGAAGGCCGCGAGGAGCACGTATTCGGTCGACGCACCATGCCGCGAATGGACCTGGCTTCGGCAGCGTGCGCCATTCAGAACCTCTGGCTCGCGGCGCGTGCCGAGGGGCTGGGCGTCGGCTGGGTGTCCTTGTTCGACCCGCAGGCGCTGGCCGATCTGTTACGAATGCCGTCCGGGGCCGAGCCCGTGGCGATCATCTGCCTGGGGCCGGTGGATGCCTTCTATCCGGCGCCGATGCTGTCGATGCAAGGCTGGACGCAGCCGCGTCCACTGACCGAGCTGGTGTTCGTTGACGGCTGGGAACCCACACCGTGAGCCTGGCGCTGAGTTGCCTCGCCGGGGTTGGGCTGGATGCGCTGCTGGGCGAGCCTCGTCGCGCACACCCGCTGGTGCTGTTCGGGCGCCTGGCCGACCGCCTGGAGCGGCATTTCAATGGTCCGGTCGGGCGCGGCTGGCGCAGTCATGGCGTCACGGCCTGGTGCCTGGCGGTCCTGCCGCTGACGGCCGGCGCCTGGGTGTTGAGTCTGCTGCCGGGCATCGGTGGCTGGTTCGAGGTGGTGATGTTGTACCTCGCGCTGGGCCTTCGGAGTCTCGGCGAACATGTCCTGCCGGTGGCGAACGCGCTACGCGGCGGCGATCTGAGCGAGGCGCGGCGTCGGGTTGGTTTCATTGTCAGCCGTGACACCCACGCACTGGACGAGCCGGGCGTGGCCCGGGCCGCGACCGAGTCGGTGCTGGAAAACGGCAGCGATGCGGTGTTCGCCGCGCTGTTCTGGTTCGCCGTGGCCGGTGCGCCAGGGGTCGTGTTGTACCGCCTGAGCAATACCCTAGATGCCATGTGGGGGTATCGCAACCCACGCTTCGAGCGCTTCGGCTGGGCCGCCGCGCGGATCGACGATGCGCTGAATTTCATTCCGGCCCGGCTGGTTGCCCTGACGTATGCGCTGCTCGGCCGCACCGGCCCGGCCCTTCGCTGCTGGCGGCTCCAGGCCCCGCTTTGGGACAGTCCCAATGCCGGGCCGGTCATGGCTGCCGGGGCCGGTGCGCTGGGCGTGACCCTGGGCGGCGCCGCGGTCTATCGCGACGTGCTGCACCGGCGACCCACACTCGGCGAAGGGCACGCGCCCGAGGCGCGCGATATCGAGCGCGCGCTGGATCTGGTCTGGGCCGGGGTAGGGGGCTGGCTGCTGCTGATGGTATTGGGAGGTTGGCTGGATGCTTGAGCATGGAGGCCGTTTGCGTGCGGCGGCAGGTGAATTCGGCATTGCGCTGTCCGATTGGCTCGATCTGTCGACCGGGATCGCGCCCTACGGTTTCGACCTGCCCGCGATTCCGGCGGAGACCTGGATGCGGTTGCCCGAAACCGACGACGCCCTGGCGTCTGCCGCGCGTGATTATTACCGGGCCGAATCCTTGCTTCCCGTCGCTGGATCACAGGCGGCGATCCAGGTCCTGCCGCGGCTGCGCCGCCCCTCGCAGGTCGGCATCGTCTCGCCCTGCTACGGCGAGCATGCCCAAGCCTGGCGCCGCGAAGGGCACCGCCTGGTGGAGTTCAGCGAGGGGGGCATACCGCGCGCCCTCGATCATCTGGACGTGCTGGTGGTGGTCAACCCGAACAACCCGACGGGCCGTCTGATGGCTCCGGGACGGTTGCTCGACTGGCATGCTCAGCTGTCGTCTCGCGGCGGCTGGCTGATCGTCGACGAAGCGTTCATCGACCCGAGCCCCGCGCAAAGCCTGGCCATGCACAGCCCTCTCCCAGGGCTGATCGTGCTGCGCTCGTTCGGCAAGTTCTTCGCGATGGCCGGCGCGCGGCTCGGCTTCGTACTGGCCGAACCCTCACTGCTCGGCCAGCTCGATGAGGCGTTGGGCCCCTGGCCGATAGCCGGGCCTTCCCGACTCGTCGGCACCGCGCTGCTGTCCGATCGGTGCGCGCAACGCGTCCAGCGCAAGCGCCTGTTGGCCGATAGCGAGCGTCTGGCGCGCCTGCTGAGCGCATACGCGTTGCGTCCGACCGGCGGCTGTGGGCTGTTTCAGTGGGTGGCGACCGGCGAATCGAACCGTCTTTACGCCTTCCTCGCGGGGCAGGGCATCCTGGTGCGCCGTTACCGACACCCATCCAGCCTGCGCTTCGGCCTGCCGCCAGACGAGCAGGGCTGGGCTCGCCTTGCAACCGCGCTGGCCACCTTCAGGGAGCGGCAAACATGGGCACTTTGATGATCCAGGGCACCACCTCCGACGCAGGCAAAAGCACGCTGGTGACGGCGCTGTGTCGATGGCTCAGGCGCCAGGGCGTGGCAGTGGCACCGTTCAAGCCCCAGAACATGGCACTCAACAGCGCGGTGACGGCTGAGGGCGGCGAAATCGGTCGTGCCCAGGCCGTGCAGGCCCAGGCTGCGGGTCTGCAACCGCACACCGACATGAATCCGGTCCTGCTCAAACCCAATAGTGACATTGGCGCCCAGGTGATCATCCACGGGCGGGTCGTCGCCAACATGGACGCCGCCGTCTATCACGGCTACAAGCGCGTGGCGATGACCGCCGTGCTCGATGCTCATCAACGCTTGCGTGCGGCTTACAAGGTGGTGATGGTCGAAGGCGCCGGCTCGCCTGCGGAGATCAACCTGCGCGCGAACGATATCGCCAACATGGGGTTTGCCGAGGCGGTCGATTGCCCGGTCATTCTCATTGCCGATATCGACAAGGGCGGCGTCTTCGCCCATCTGGTCGGCACCCTGGACGTGCTTGGTCCGAGCGAACAGGCACGGGTCAAAGGGTTCGTGATCAACCGGTTCCGCGGCGATATCGCGCTGCTGCAACCCGGCCTGGACTGGCTCGAACGGCGCACGGGCAAGCCGGTGCTCGGTGTGCTGCCGTATCTGCTGGATCTGCACCTCGAAGCCGAGGATGCGATCGATCCGCGACAGCCGCTCAAGGGCGAGCACGCGTTGAAAGTGGTGGTGCCGGTATTGCCGCGCATCAGCAACCACACGGATTTCGATCCGCTGCGCTTGCACCCTCAGGTCGATCTGCGTTTCATCGGCCCCGGCCAGGCCGTTCCCGCTGCCGACCTGATCGTCCTGCCAGGCTCGAAAAACGTGCGCGCCGATCTCGCCTGGCTGCGTGAGAACGGGTGGGAGCGGGCGATCCAGCGACATCTGCGCTACGGCGGCAAGGTGCTCGGAATCTGTGGTGGATTCCAGATGCTTGGCGAGCGCATCGCCGATCCGCTCGGGTTGGAAGGTGCCGCTGGGCATAGCGATGGCTTGGGGCTGCTCGACTTCACCACCGAGCTGGCCGCCGACAAGCAGTTGCGTAATGTGCGCGGTTGGCTGGCAGGCGGGGACGCCGAACTCAGCGGCTACGAGATTCACTCCGGCGTCAGCCGCGGCCCGGCTCTGGAACGCCCGGCGGTGCGGCTGGCCGACGGTCGATACGATGGCGCGATCAGCGAGGACGGGCAGGTACTGGGTACCTATGTGCACGGCTTGTTCGAATCCACCGACGCCTGCCGGGCGTTGCTTCGCTGGGCCGGATTGGAAAAAGTGCAACGGCCCGACTACCAGGCCTTGCGCGAGCGAGACATCGAGCGTCTCGCCGATCTGGTCGAAACGCACCTGGACACGGCGCGGCTGCTCGCGCTGTGCGGGCTGCCAGTGGAGACAGGCGCATGATCGAACTCATTCTCGGCGGGGCGCGCTCCGGCAAGAGCCGGCTGGCCGAACGCCTGGCCCGTGACAGCGGCCTGGCCGTCACCTATGTGGCCACGAGTCAGGCCCTGGATGGCGAGATGGGCGAGCGCATCGCCCAGCATCGCGCCCGCCGTCCCACCGACTGGTCGCTGGTGGAGGAGCCACTGGCGCTGGCCGGTGTGCTGCGCCAGCAGGCCGACGCCGGTCGTTGCCTGCTGGTCGACTGCCTGACGCTGTGGTTGACCAATCTGTTGATGCTCGATGATCCGCTGCGGCTGGCCGATGAGCGTGATGCACTGCTCGCCTGCCTGGCCGAACTGCCGGGGCGCGTGCTGCTGGTCAGCAACGAAACGGGCCTGGGGGTCGTGCCTCTGGGCGAGCTGAGTCGACGCTATGTGGATGAAGCTGGCTGGCTTCATCAGGCGCTGGGCGAGCGATGTGAGCGGGTGGTGTTCACCGTGGCGGGACTGCCCCTGATCCTGAAAGGAGAGCCCATATGAGCGTACGTTGGTGGCAGGACGAATGCCGCGTGCCAGATGAAACGGCTCGAGCGTCGGCGATGCAGCGCAATGCGCGGTTGACCAAGCCGGCTGGCGCGTTGGGGCGCCTCGAGTGGGTGGTCCAGACGCTGGCGGGACTGCAAGGCCGCGAGCGGCCATCGCTGGAGCGAATCTGGATCGCGGTCTTTGCCGGCGACCATGGGGTGGCGCACGAGGGCGTCTCGGCGTATCCGCAATCGGTCACCGCGCAGATGCTTGCGAACTTCGTCGAGGGTGGCGCGGCGATCAGTGTGCTCGCCGGCCAGCTCGGGGCCAGACTCGAGGTGATCGACCTGGGCACCGTCGCTGCGCTGCAACCGCTGCCGGGTGTGCGCCATGTGGCGCTGGGGGCCGGCACGCGCAATTTCACGCAGGGCGCCGCGATGAGCGCCGACGTCTGCGAACAAGCGCTCGGCGCCGGGCATGACAGCGTCATGCGGGCGTGCGACGCGGGCACTGATCTGTTCATCGGCGGTGAGATGGGCATCGGCAATACCACCACCGCGGCGGCGTTGGCGTGTGCCTTGCTGGGGGCCACGCCGGACAGGCTGGTGGGCCCCGGGACCGGCCTGGACGTCGGCGGCGTCGCGCACAAGCGTGCTGTCATCGAGCGTGCGCTGGTACGCCATGCCGGCGCACACGACACGCTCGGCTGGATGCAGCGGCTCGGTGGCTTCGAGATCGCCGCGCTCACTGGCGCCTATATCGCCTGTGCGCAGCAAGGCCTGGTGGCGCTGGTGGACGGCTTCATTTGCAGCGTGGCGGCGCTTTGCGCAGTGCGGCTGAATCCGGCCTGTCGGGACTGGTTGCTGTTCGCCCATCGCTCCGCCGAGCCGGGGCATGGCGCCGTGTTAGCGGCGCTGGATGCGCGCCCGTTGCTGGACCTGGACCTGCGCCTGGGCGAAGGCAGCGGCGCGGCGCTGGCCGTTCCGCTGCTTCGGTTGGCCTGCGCGTTGCACGACGCCATGGCCACGTTCGACGAAGCGGCGGTCGCGGTGAAAAACCGATGAGCGTGCATCTGGACCTGCTACGCCACGGTGAGACGCTATCGAACGGTGGCTTTCGGGGTCGGCTGGACGATGCGCTCAGCGCCACCGGATGGCAGCAACTGCGCGCCGCCGTCTCGCAGGACGCGCCGTGGCAGCGGATCGTCAGCTCGCCCTTGCGTCGTTGCTGGGGCTTCGCCGCTGAGCTTGCCCACCAGCGCCAGCTTCCGCTCGAACCGGAGCCTGACCTGCGCGAGCTGGACTTCGGCGAGTGGGAGGGCCGGACCGCTGCTGAGCTGATGGCCGATCAGAGCGACGCGCTAAGTCGCTTCTGGCGCGATCCGTATGGTTTCACGCCGCCGGGTGGAGAGCCGCTGGTTGCATTCGAAACACGCATCCTGGCGGCCATCGAGCGCCTGGCAGACCGATGCACCGGCGAGCGCGTGTTGTTGATCACGCACGCCGGAGTGATCCGCGTGCTGCTGGCTCGGGCACGCGGCATGCCGCGTGAGCGCCTGCTGGAATTCGACGTCGCTCACGCCGCGCTGTTCGGTCTGGGCGCCGGCTTCAACGATGCCACGCTCTGGTTGGAAGAACGATGCAGCCCCTGCTGATCGCATTGCAGTTTCTTACCTGCCTGCCCGTGCGCCTGGACGGCAAGCCCGAACCTCGGGCGATCGGCGTGTCGCTGCTGTATTACCCGGTGGTGGGATTGCTGATGGGCGGCATGCTCGTGGTGCTTGGCATGGCCCTGCACGATACGGCGCCAGCGCTGCGAGCTGCACTGGTACTGGCCGCATGGATTGCGATTACCGGCGCGCTGCATCTCGACGGCCTGGCCGACAGTGCGGACGCCTGGCTGGGCGGATTCGGGGATCGCGAGCGCACCTTGGCGATCATGAAAGACCCGCGCAGTGGGCCGGTCGCGGTGGTAATGCTGGTGGTGGTGCTGCTGCTCAAGTTCGCCGCCCTCTGGACGCTGCTTGCCGAGGGAAGCTACCTGCCGCTGGTGCTTGCGCCCTTGTTGGGGCGTGCCGCGTTGCTGGGGTTGTTTCTCGGAACGCCCTATGTGCGCCCGGGCGGACTGGGCCAGGCCCTGGCCGACCATCTGGCGCGTACACCGGTCAGCGCCGTGCTGATCGCGGTGGTCGCCTTGTGCCTGTTGCTCGGCGGCCGTGGATGGCTGGCGCTGGTCGTGACCTGCGGCATCGGCTGGGTGGCCCGGCAGGCGATGCGTCGCCGCATCGGCGGTTGCACCGGAGACACTGCGGGTGCGCTGCTTGAGCTGGTCGAATGCGGCGTACTGGTTGCGCTTGCGTTGCGGGTCTGAGGTCCGTCAGGCCAGCAGGGCGACCGTCTTGATCTGCGCCCAGAGCGTCTTGCCCTCGACGACCCCGAGCTGGTCGGCAGAGCGCCGGGTAATGCGCGCCAACAGCGGTGTGCCCTGTGCATCGAGCCGCACCAGTACATGCGCCGGCGTATCGGCGGCGGCAACCTGTGCAACACGTGCCGGCAGCAGGTTGCTGATGCTGGTGCCCTCCGCGCGCGCCAGGGCCAGGCTGACGTCCCTGGCGTGAACCCGGAAACGCAGCCGTTCGCCGATGGCTTCGTCTCGCTTGGCCACCAGCACGTCGCCGCCAGGAAAGACCAGGCGGGTGAGGTGATAGAGCGGATCGTGTTCCGCGACACGCGACTCGATCACTACGCCCGCGTCTTCGCTGAACGCGGTGGGCAGGTCCAGGCGGGCGAGGGTTTCGCGCAACCCGCCTTGCGCGATCACCCGGCCCTCTTCGAGCAGCACCACATGGTCGGCGAGGCGCGCCACTTCGTCCGGCGAATGGCTGACGTACAGGACCGGAATTTCCAGCTCGTCGTGAAGCCGCGCGAGGTAGGGTTGGATCTCCTGCTTGCGCTTGAGATCCAGGGCCGCCAATGGCTCGTCCATCAATAACAGGCGCGGGCTGGTCAGTAGCGCGCGAGCCATGGCAACCCGCTGCCGCTCGCCTCCGGACAAGCGATCCGGCATCCGCTCCAGCAAGTGAGCGATGCCGAGCAGTTCTACCGCCTGGTCCCAGGCGACTCGCCGCTGGCAGGTCGATACCCGCTTCATGCCGAATTCGAGATTGCGTCTGACGCAGAGGTGAGCGAACAGGTTGGCGTCCTGGAACACATAGCCCAGGGCACGCTGGTGGGCCGGCACGAATGACCGCTGGGCAGAGTCCTGCCAGCACTCGCCATTGACATCCAGTCGGCCGGCGGCACCGCGCTCCAGGCCGGCGACGCAGCGCAGGAAGCTGGTCTTGCCCGAGCCCGAATGGCCGAACAGAGCGGTGACGCCGCGCCCTGGCAGCTGAAGATCGACATCCAGGGTGAAGCCGGGGTGCACCAGGCGCAGGTTTGCGCGGATGCCTGATGGGCTGGCGCTCATCCGCGCCACCCTTGCCGAAGGCGGCTGCTGTAGAGCATGAGCAATACCAGAAAGGAGAACACCAGCATTCCACCGGCCAGCCAGTGCGCCTGAGCGTACTCCATCGCTTCTACATGATCGTAGATCTGCACCGACACCACTCGGGTTCGCTCTGGAATGTTGCCGCCGATCATCAGCACCACGCCAAACTCCCCAACGGTGTGGGCGAAGCCGAGAATGCTGGCGGTGATGAATCCGGGCCTGGCGAGCGGCAATACGACGCTGAAAAAACAGTCCAACGGGCCGGCCCGCAAGGTGGCAGCAGCTTCCAGGGGGCGTTCGCCAATGGCTTCGAAGGCGTTCTGCAGCGGTTGCACCACAAACGGCATGGAATAGAACAGCGAGCCCACCACCAGACCTGCAAAGGTGAAAGGCAGGAGCCCGAGCCCAAGGGCCTGTGTCAGCTGGCCGACAGGGCCGTTGGGTCCCATCGCCACCAGCAGGTAGAAGCCCAGCACGCTCGGCGGGAGTACCAGCGGTAGCGCGACCACGGCACCGATGGGGCCCTTCAGCCGCGAGCGGGTCCGCGCCAGCCACCAGGCGATTGGCGTGCCGATCATCAGCAACAGTACGGTGGTGATGCTGGCGAGTTTGAACGTCAGCCAGATGGCCGAAAGGCTGGCGTCATCCAGCGCGATCATTCCGGACGATACCCATAGGCGTTGATGACGTCCGTCGCGGCGGCGCTTCGCAGGTAGTCGAGCAGCGCCCGTGCTGCCGGGTTGTCGCGGCCATGGGCCAGCAGCAGGGCGTCCTGGCGGATCGGCGGATGATAGTGGGCCGGAACGATCCAGGCCGACCCCTGGCGTATCCTGCCATCGTCCAGCACCTGCGACAGGGCGACGAAACCAAGCTCGGCGTTGCCGCTGGCGACGAACTGATGCGTCTGCGCGATGTTTTCGCCCTGCACCAGCTTCCCTCGAATCGAATCGACCTGTTCGAGCTTCGCCAGCGTTGCCATGGCGGCAGCGCCGTAAGGGGCCGTCTTGGGGTTGGCGATGGCCAGATGACGAAACGATCGTTGCGCCAGAACCGCACCCTGGTCGTCGACGTAGCCTTCCCTGGCAGACCAGAGCACCAACGTGCCGATGGCGTAGGTGAAGCGCGTCCCGGCCACGCCCAGACCGGTCGCTTCCAACTGCGCCGGAACCTTGTCGTCGGCTGCCAGCAGTACGTCGAAGGGCGCCCCGTTGTGAATCTGTGCATAGAGCTTTCCGGTCGAGCCGAACGCCAGCAGTAGCTGGTGTCCCGTGTCACGCTCGAATCGCTCGGCAATGGCCCGCATCGGTGCGGTGAAGTTCGAGGCGACCGCAAGCTGGACCTCAGCGGCCTGACCGACCAGGGGCATGCATGCGAGGAGCGTTGTCACGATCGATATACGCGCGATACCCATGGTCCTTTCCTCAATCGACCGCGATGATGACGTGCGATGCCTTGATCAGCGCCGTACAGGGCTGACCCACGGCCAGTTCGAGCGCCTCGGCACTTTCGTTGGTGATGACCGCGCCCAGCGTGCGATTGCCTGGCAACAACAGCCTTACCTCGCAGTTCACCGCGCCGGGCGTCAGGCCGCTGATGGTGCCGCTCAAGCGGTTGCGCGCGCTGATCTTCACGGTGGGATCAGGTGACAGCAGCACGAAGCTGGCCTTGATCAAGGCCATGGCGGTCTTGCCCTGGGCCAATTGGAGTTCGTCGATACTGTCGTTGGTCAGGGTCGCGGTGATCGTCTGGCCCTCGCCGATATCGAGGGTCAGGCTGCCGTTCACCGCGCCTTTTGCGAGATGGGTGATACGTCCGCGAAACTGATTGCGTGCACTGGTCTTCATGGCGATCGCTCGGAGCAGTTTGTCGATGTCGTCGAAACCTTCTATGCCCTGCGCCACCTGCGCGAGGAAGCGCTCGTATTCATGCTGCATGCGTTGCCAGACGTTGAGCATTTCTCGCCCGAAGTCGGTCAGCCGGGTGCCGCCACCTTTGGCGCCGCCTGCGGCTCGAGTCACCAAGGGGCGTTCCGACAGGTTGTTCATGGCATCCACCGCATCCCAGGCCGCCTTGTAGCTCAGGCCGATGGTTTTGGCTGCGCGGCTGATGGAGCCGGTCGCCTCGATCTGTTGCAGCAACTCGATCCGCTTGCCGCCGAGATAGCCTTTTTCGCCTCGGTTGAACCAGAGTTGCCCGTCGATACGCAGCGGGCTGAGGGTGGACGCATCGCTCATGTTCGGCTCCTGTTCGCTGCGGGCCATTCTGCCAATCGCTATATAGTTTTGTATATAGCGTAATGGGGCATTCGGAAGCGTTGTCGCCCTGACGTCGCAGGAGTAGCGTGGGGGCCCCGCTCGGAGGATTTACCATGAGAATCTATCTGCTGGCCGCCTCGCTTGCCTGGTCCCTGTTACCTGGGTCCGCAGCGGCGGAGCAATGCCCGACACTGTTGCAGCATGAGCTGCCCAAGCTGCGCTCGAAGGACACCATCGATCTCTGCGACCGGTTTCAGGGCAAGGCGCTGGTGGTGGTCAATACCGCCAGCTTCTGTGGGTTCGCGCCACAGTTCAAAGGGCTCGAAGCGCTTTACCAGCGATACAAGGATCAGGGCCTGGTGGTCCTGGGCGTGCCGTCCGATGATTTCTTCCAGGAATCCGACGACGCGGCCGAGACCGCCGAGGTCTGCTACGTCAACTATGGCGTTACCTTTCCAATGGCGCAGACGCAACCCGTGCGGGGCGGCGACGCGATTCCGCTGTTCAGGCAATTGGCCGAGCAGGCGGGCGGGGCGCCACGCTGGAACTTCTACAAGTATGTGGTGGATCGGAAGGGACGGGTGGTGGATTACTTTTCCAGCAAGGTCGAGCCGGATGATCCGAAGCTGATCGCTGCGGTGGAGAAGGCGCTAGGCCAGTAGCCAGGAGGGGAGCGCCCCGGCCGCTAGGCCGGGACGCGGTGCATCAGAAGCGATAGCTCAGGGCAGCGCCGAAACCGTGGGCGCTGTTTTCGTAGGTGGCGTTGTAGGTTCCGCGGGTCGGATTGGAGCGTTTGACCGTGACGTCTTCTTCCCACAGGTAGGAGTAGGCCAGGTCAACGGTCACGTCTTCGGTCGGATTCCATGCCAGACCCAGGCTCACGGCCGTGCGGTCGCCGGTCGGGATACGCGGCGAGCGATGCGTGTTGTTGGTCGGGCTCTGGTCAAAGGCGAGACCGGTCCGCAACGTCCATTCCTTGTTCACCTTGTAGGCGGCGCCCAGCGCGTAGGACCAGGTGTCGTGCCACTCCTGCTCTTCAACGATCGGTGCAAGGCTTGGTTGCAGCGGGCCCGGAATGCCGCGGTTCTCGATCACGATAGCCTCGAAGCGGCTCCAGCGAGTCCACATGGCGCCGGCATACAGCGTCCACTGATCGTCTAGATCGTGAGTCACCGACATGTCCACCGATTCCGGCGTGTCGAGGTTCAACGATGCGTCGTATTTGCCGGAGACCTGCAGCCCGACATTGGCGAACTGGTCGAAGCCAGGACCCGAAAGCCTGGTGTCGCCTTCGAGCTTGTACTTCACCTTGGAGTGGTAGGTGATGCCCGCTCGGGTCTGCGGGGAAAACTCGTAAAGCAAGCCGGCGTTGAAGCCGAGCGCAGTGTCGTCGCCCTTGACCTTCACGCGGCCGTCGTTGGTGCCCGGCGTGAATCGGCTCAGCGAAGCGCTTTCCAGCTGGCCGTCGATGCGGTTGATCGTGGGGCCGAAGCCGATCGACAGCTGTTCGTTGAAGCGATAGCTGACGGTTGGCTGCACGGTGATGACGCGAACTTCGCTGTAGTCACCGAAATAACGCCCCTGGTAGCCGCCTTCGTAGTCGGTGATCATGCCGAACGGAACATACAGGCCTACGCCGACGGCCCACTTGTCATCGATCGGCTTGACGTAATAACCCATGGGCACTGCGGTGAACGGCACCATATCGCCGTCATTGCTACCGCTGGCAGGAAAGCTGTCGGCATTCTTGATATCGGTCTTGGCATGAATCGCTGCCATACCGAAGCTGACTTCTTCGCGCTTGAGGCGTGACATGCCGGCTGGGTTGCCGAACAGGGTGGTGGCGTCGTCAGCGGAAGACGAGCGACCCGCGAAAGACGTGCCCATGCCGCTGATGCTCTGCTCGTTGAGCGCGAAACCGGCAGCCATGGCCTGGCTGGTCAGAGCGCCTGCGGTTACCGCGACTGCTGTCTTCAACCATGTGTTTTTCATTGTTCTACTCCCGGAAAAAAGCGGATCGGACCCTACCAACAATGGTTGTGTAGCTGCAATGAAAAGAGTGCAGTTTTTCGTAAAGAGCGACGATTGGCCGCGAACGCGGCTTATCGTCGGAAAACCGCTCGGGCATTTTGTGACCAGTCGGCCAGTTCCGGCCTGTCATGCGATCGGACGTTGGGGGTCGGTGATCCATTCGCTCCACGATCCCGCGTACAGCCTGGCCAGGGGATACCCCGCCAGGCATAGCGCGAACAGGTTGTGGCAAGCCGTCACGCCGGAGCCGCAGTAGGCGACAAGGCGGTGCGCCGACGCTGCGTCTACGTAGGGTTCGAAGCGCTGCCGCAACGCCTGGGGATCGAGGAAGCGCCCGTCTTCGCCGAGGTTCCCGCTGAACGGCACGCAGTGCGCGCCTGGAATGTGACCCGCCACGGGATCGATGGGCTCCTGTTCGCCCAGGAAGCGGGGCAGGGCGCGCGCGTCGAGCAGGGTCAGATCAGGTCCCGGGAGTCGTTCTGCCAACTGCTCGGATTCGATCACCAGGCTGTCGTCGGGAGCTCCGGAGAAACTGCCAGGCGCTATGCAGCTTGGTTCGCTGGTCACGGCGCCGCCCGCGTCACGCCAGGCCTGGAACCCGCCGTCCAGCAGATAGACGCCGCTGCGCTTGCCCAGCCAGGTGAGCAGCCACCAGGCTCGGGCGGCAAACGCGCCAGGGCCGTCGTCGTAAATCATCACTTCGCTGTCGTCGTTGAGGCCGGCGGCGCGGAGCCGTGCCACCAGTGTTTCCGGCTTCGGCAGAGGGTGTCGACCGGTCCTGCCCGGTATGACCCGGTCGGACAGGTCGTCCTCCAGGTCCAGAAAATACGCGCCGGGAATATGAGCCTGCTCATGGCTGCGCCGCCCGTGTTGCGGATCTTCCAGAGCGAACCGGCAGTCGAGAATCCGAAGATTCGGTTGTTGCAGCCGGTCGGCGAGTTGCGCGGCGTCGATCAATCGGGCAAGCGGCATGGCGGGGCTCCGTTCAATGGGTCGGTAAAACGGTATCACGCGCACGGCATTCCCGATCAATGCGCTGCGAACACCGGGACGCGATATATACTGCGCGCCTCTTCGCCCGCGCGCCGGTCGTAATGCCGAACAACAAGGAGGGCCTAGTGGCCATCGAAACTCAATGGGTGCTGGATGATGCGCATCTGGCCCGCCTTTGTGCCGAGTGGCGCCAGCTGCCTTATGTAGCGGTGGATACCGAGTTCATGCGGGTCGACACTTTTTACCCGATCGCCGCCCTGTTGCAGGTCGGTGACGGACGATGTGCCTATCTGATCGACCCGCTGCTGATCACTGACTGGACCGCTTTCGCCGGGTTGCTGGACGATGAGCGCGTGGTCAAGGTTCTGCACGCCTGCAGCGAGGATCTGGAGGTGCTCTGGCGTCTGACCGGCAGCCTCCCGGCACCCTTGTTCGATACGCAACTTGCGGCGGGTTACCTGAATATCGGGTTCTCCATGGGTTATTCGCGCCTGGTCCAGAATGTATTGAACCTCGAGCTGCCCAAGGGTGAAACACGCTCCGACTGGCTGCAGCGCCCGTTGAGCGAGATGCAGGTGCGCTATGCGGCCGAAGATGCGCAGCATCTGGCCGAGCTCTACGAGGCCCTGCTGCCGAAGCTGTCGGACGAGAAGCGCGCCTGGGTGCTGGAGGACGGCGCCGAGCTGGTCTTGAATCTACAGCGCGAGACTGACCCTGATCAGGCATATCGCGAGGTCAAGCAAGCCTGGCGCCTCAAGCCCCGGCAACTGGCCGTGTTGAAAGTCCTGGCTGCATGGCGCGAACGTCAGGCGCGGGCGCGCAACCAGCCGCGCAACCGGATCCTGCGTGAGCACAGCCTCTGGCCCCTGGCGCGCACTCAGCCAACCGACCTGGTCGGTCTGGCGCGTATCGACGACATGCATCCGCGCACCGTGCGCCAGGACGGCGAAACCTTGCTCGAGCTTATCCGCACCGCTGCCGCAACGCCGGAACAGGACTGGCCAGAACCGTTGCCCGAGCCGTTGCCGCTGGAGGCGTCGGGGCTCTTGAAAAAATTGCGCGGCGTCGGTCAGCGCGAAGCCCAGGCGCTGGATATCGCGCCCGAACTGATGCTGCGCAAGAAGGTGCTCGAAGCCTTGTTGAAAACCGGATACCCGGATGGCCCCTATCAATTGCCCGACTCGCTGCGCGGTTGGCGTCGCGAGCGAATGGGGCAAGCCCTCCTCGACGTGCTGGAAGCTCAACCATGAAACGCATTTGCTCTATCTATAAAAGCCCGCGCAAGAACGAGATGTATCTGTACGTCGATCGCAGCGAGGCGCTGGCACGCGTGCCCGAGGCGCTGCTTGCGGCCTTCGGTACGCCCCAGCATGCCTTTGACATGGTGCTGACGCCGGCGCGCAAGCTTGCTCGCGAGGATATCGCGACGGTGCTCGATAACCTGGAAAAACAGGGTTACCACCTCCAGATGCCGCCTCCGGAAGAAGAGTACATCGAACACCTGCCCGAAGAGCTGCTGCGGCGTAACGATCCCGTTTAGCGACGCGTCGAGCGGACGGTCGCCGAGTGCCCGCCGTCCGCTTCGCCGCTCGCCAGGCTTGGCCCGCTGCAGCGCAATGGCTAGACTCTCATCTTTATCCGAGATGGCTATTTTCATGGCGGCAAAAGTCGAACCCTTCTGGAAGCGCAAGACCCTCGCCGAGCTGGACCCGGTCGAATGGGAATCCCTTTGCGACGGCTGCGGATTGTGCTGCCTGCAAAAGCTCGAGGATGAGGAGGATGGCAGCGTCTATTACACCCGGATCGCCTGCAAGCTGCTCGACCTGAAGACTTGTCGCTGCACCGACTACCCCAACCGGCGCGCGAGCGTGCCCGACTGCGTCCAGCTGACGGTCGTCGATGCCGCGCAGTTCAAGTGGCTGCCGCCCACCTGTGGCTACCGGCTCGTTGCCGAAGGCAAGGACCTCCCGCTTTGGCACCATCTGGTGTGTGGAGACCCCGAGGCGGTGCATGCCGAGCGCATTTCGCAGTCCGGTCGGATGGTCGCCGAGGGCTCCGTTGCGGACGAGGATTGGGAGGATCACCTGATATTTCGGGCCGGTTGAATCTCCCCCTGGCTTCGCCGTCATAGCATTGCACTCAATCTGGAGCCGCTCGATGTCCCTCCGTCTACCGCTGTTAGCCGTTCTGCTGTTGTGCGTCGCTCAGGTGCATGCTGCCAGGCACGTCGATATGGATTTCAACGTCAGGTTCGTTCCCGAACAGGATATTGCGGAGGTCGAGCTGGTTGTCGAACAAGGCAGTGCCGTCAGGTATTTCGACTTCAATCTCGGTGACCAGGGGCTCTACAGCGATTTCAAGACCGATGCCGAGGGCGCGTGGCAGCAAGAGGGTGATCGCGGCGTCTGGCGCCCCGCCCCCGGCAAGGCTTGGCTGAGCTATCGCGTGAAGATCAGTCATCAGCGTAAAAGCGGACGCTTCGACGCGCGCATGACTGAGGACTGGGCGTTGCTTCGCGGTGATGACCTGGTGCCTGCCGGTCGCGTAAGCCAGCAGGATGGCGTCCGGCTGATTTCTCGTTTGAATATCGAGCTGCCTGACGGCTGGAAGAGCGTGGAGACAGGCTGGCTCCGGGTGGGCAAGAATCGGTTCCGCATCGATAACCCCGAGCGCCTGTTCGACCGTCCCACGGGTTGGATACTGGCTGGCAAGGTGGGCACCCGCCGAGCCCGGCTTGGTGAAACCGACGTAACGGTTGCCGGCCCCGTTGGCGAGGGGCTGCGGCGAATGGATATCCTGACCCTGCTGACGTTCGTCTGGCCGCAGGTGCAGAACGTCTTCCCACGCGATCCGAAGAAGCTATTGATCGTCGGCGCTGGCGACCCGATGTGGCGGGGCGGCCTGTCAGGTCCAAACTCCCTGTTCATGCACGCTGATCGCCCGCTTGTCAGCGAGAACGGCACCAGTTCGCTGGTGCACGAACTGGTCCACGTCTTCAGCCGCATCACCGATGCCGATCGCAGCGACTGGATCAGTGAAGGGCTGGCCGAATACTACGCCATCGAGTTGGTGCGCCGTGCCGGTGGCCTCAGTGAAGATCGCTACCAGCGCGTCCGTGAGCACCTGACCCAGTGGAGCCGCAAGGTCGACAGTCTGCGCACCGAGCGGTCCACCGGTCCGGTCACCGCCCGAGCAGTTTTGCTGTTGCAGGACCTCGACCGGGAAATCCGCCAGCGCAGCAAGAGCCGCCACTCGCTGGACGATGTCGCGCGCGGCCTGATGCGCCTCGACAAGGTCACCACCGATGATTTCGTAGACATTACCGAAACCCTGCTCGGAGGCGGCTCCAAGGTCCTGGATACCCGCCTGTTGCGCTAGAGCACGGGTATGGAACGGGCCGTGCGAGCGGTACGCTGAGCGCCACTCAAGCAAGGAATTTCCATGACTCTTATCGATCTTCGCAGCGATACGGTTACCCAGCCTACGGCGGGCATGCGCGATGCCATGCTGAATGCTCCTACCGGCGACGATGTGTACGGCGAAGATCCGACGGTCGGTCGGCTGGAACAAACGCTGGCGGCGCAATTGGGGCTGGCGGCGGGGTTGTTCGTGCCCAGCGGCACCATGAGTAACCTGTTGGCACTGATGTCGCATTGCGAGCGCGGCGACGAGTACATCGCCGGTCAGTTGTCGCATGCGTATAAATATGAGGCCGGTGGCGCCGCGGTGCTCGGCTCCATCCAGCCGCAGCCTATCGACATGCAAGCGGATGGTTCGCTGGATCTGGAGCGTGTCGCGGCTGCGATCAAACCGGACGATTTTCACTTCGCCCGTACGCGTCTGCTGGCGCTGGAGAACACCATGCAGGGCAAGGTCCTGCCGCTCGAATACCTGGCCGCGGCCAGGGCGTTCACCCGCGAGCGTGGTCTGGCGCTACACCTCGACGGCGCTCGGTTGTTCAATGCCGTGGTCAAGCTGGGTTGCACCGCTGAAGACATCAGTCGTCACTTCGACTCGGTATCGGTGTGCCTGTCCAAAGGTCTGGGCGCGCCGGTTGGCTCCGTGCTCTGCGGTGACGAGCCCTTCATTGCCAAGGCGAGGCGGTTGCGCAAGATGGTCGGTGGCGGGATGCGTCAGGCTGGCGTGCTGGCGGCGGCCGGGCTCTACGCCCTGGAACATCAGGTGCAGCGTCTGGCGCAGGATCATCAGCGCGCGCAGGCCATCGCTGAGGGGCTGGAGGCGTTGGGTTATGCGGTCGAGCCGGTGCAGACGAACATGGTCTACGTTCAGATGGACGATCGCGCCGGAGCGCTGAAGGCTTTTTGCGCCGAGCGCGGGATTATCCTTACCGCGGCGCCACGGCTTCGGATGGTGACGCATCTGGATGTGCTGCCCGAACATGTCGAGCCGATCCTTGAAACCTTCGCTGAGTTCGCCAGGACATGAACCCGAATCGCTGTCGAATAGCTTGATTCAATCGTATTTATCCTCTATGCGCGCGGCGTGGGCCCGATATAATGCGGCCCTTTGCCGGCTATCCGTTTGGATAGTTGCGAACCGGCGCCCGGTGCCGCCTCGCCGTGTCGTTTTGCAGCCGTTCGGCCGCTGTCTTCTGGAAGAAATCTATGAAAAGCGCAGAAATCCGTGAAGCCTTCCTCCGCTTCTTCGAAGAGAAGGGTCACACCCGTGTGGCCTCCAGTTCGCTGATCCCGGCGAACGACCCGACGCTGTTGTTCACCAATGCCGGCATGAACCAGTTCAAGGACTGCTTCCTGGGCCTGGAAAAGCGCGCTTATACCCGCGCCACGACCAGTCAGAAATGCGTCCGTGCCGGCGGCAAGCACAACGATCTGGAAAACGTCGGCTACACCGCGCGGCACCACACTTTCTTCGAGATGCTCGGCAACTTCAGCTTCGGCGACTATTTCAAGCGCGACGCCATCCACTATGCCTGGGAATTCCTGACGTCCGAAAAATGGCTGAACCTGCCCAAGGACAAGCTCTGGGTCACCGTCTACGCCACCGACGATGAGGCCTACGACCTCTGGACCAAGGAAGTGGGCGTGCCGGCCGAGCGCATGGTGCGCATCGGTGACAACAAGGGCGCGCCTTACGCCTCGGATAATTTCTGGGCAATGGGCGATACCGGTCCCTGCGGGCCGTGTACCGAAATCTTCTTCGATCACGGTGAGCATATCTGGGGCGGCCCGCCTGGCTCGCCGGAGGAAGACGGCGACCGCTACATCGAGATCTGGAACAACGTCTTCATGCAGTTCAACCGAACGGCCGACGGTGTCATGCATCCCTTGCCAGCGCCCAGCGTGGACACCGGCATGGGACTGGAACGTATCAGTGCCGTCCTGCAGCACGTGAACTCGAACTATGAGATCGACCTGTTCCAGAGCCTGCTCGATGCGTCCGCTCAGGCCATTGGCTGCAATAACGAAGGTCAAGCTTCGCTGAAGGTCGTTGCCGACCACATCCGGTCCTGCGGCTTCCTGATTGCCGACGGCGTGACGCCATCGAACGAGGGCCGCGGTTATGTGCTGCGGCGCATCATCCGTCGCGCCTGTCGCCACGGCAACAAGCTGGGCGCGAAAGGCAGCTTCTTCCACAGGATCGTCGCGGCGCTGGTCGCGGAAATGGGCGATGCGTTCAGCGAGTTGAAAACGCAGCAGGCGCATATCGAGCGCGTGCTCAAGACGGAAGAAGAGCAGTTCGCCAAGACGCTCGAGCAGGGCCTGAAGATTCTCGAGCAGGATCTGGCCGAGCTGAAAGGCGGCGTCATTCCCGGTGACGTGATCTTCAAGCTCTACGACACCTACGGCTTCCCCGTCGACCTCACGGGTGACATCGCGCGTGAGCGCGAGCTGACGCTGGATGAAGAGGGCTTCGAGCGCGAAATGGAGGCCCAGCGAGAGCGTGCGCGTTCGGCCAGCGCCTTCGGTATGGATTACAACAGCCTGGTCAAGGTCGAGGGCGAGACGCGCTTTACCGGCTACCTCGGCACCTCGGGCAGCGGCAAGGTGCTGGCGTTGTTCAAGGAGGGCATGGCGGTGCAGAGCCTGTCGGCTGGCGAGGAGGGCGTGGTCGTGCTCGACGAAACGCCGTTCTATGCCGAATCCGGCGGGCAGATCGGCGATTGCGGCTACCTGTCCTCGGAAGGGACGCGCTTCGACGTTCGCGACACCAGCAAGGCGGGCGGGGCGTTCCTGCACCACGGTATCCTCGACAGCGGCAGCCTGAAGGTGGGGGCGACGGTCGACGCCACCGTCGATGCTTCGGTTCGTCAGGCCACTGCGTTGAATCATTCGGCGACGCACCTGTTGCACGCGGCGTTGCGGCAGATTCTCGGTGAGCACGTCAGCCAGAAAGGTTCGCTGGTCGACAGTCAGCGGCTACGCTTCGATTTCAGTCACTTCGAGGCGATCAAGCCTGAGCAACTGAAAGCGCTGGAAGACAAGGTCAACGCCGAGATTCGCGGCAATTCGCCGGTGGAAATCGAGGAAACCGATATCGAGACCGCCAAGAGCAAAGGCGCCATGGCCTTGTTCGGTGAGAAATACGGTGACCAGGTACGGGTACTGACCATGGGCGGCGGCTTCTCGGTCGAGCTTTGTGGCGGTACTCACGTCAAGCGTACCGGTGATATCGGTCTGTTCAAGATCATCAGCGAAGGTGGCGTGGCGGCCGGGGTGCGTCGTATCGAGGCGGTTACCGGCGAACAGGCACTGGCCTATCTCAATGGCGCCGAGGAGCAATTGAAAGAAGCGGCAGCGTTGGTCAAGGGCAGTCGCGAAAACCTGCTGGACAAGCTGGGCGCGATGCTTGAGCGCAACCGCCAGCTGGAAAAGGAACTCGAGCAGCTCAAGGCCAAGGCCGCCAGTGCTACCGGCAACGATCTCGCAGGCTCCGCTGTCGATGTCAAGGGCGTGAAAACGCTGGCGGCTCGTGTAGATGGCCTCGATGGCAAGGCATTGCTGGCGCTGGTCGATCAGTTGAAGAACAAGCTCGGCAGTGGCGTGATCCTGCTCGGCGGCGTGCAGGACGATAAGGTCGTGCTGGTGGCCGGTGTGACGCAGGACCTCACCGCTCGCCTGAAGGCGGGTGACCTGATGAAGCAAGCCGCAGCGGCTGTTGGCGGCAAGGGCGGCGGTCGCCCGGACATGGCGCAAGGCGGCGGGAGCGATGCGGGCCGACTCGATGAGGCGCTGGCCCTGGCTCAGGCGTTTGTCGAGCAGGGCGCGTAACGAGTGCGGCAGCGGACCGTTCGGTGCAGGGCAGGCGCAGGCGTTTCGATGATCGATCGCGAGCCGGGCAGGCTGCGGTTCGTGGTGCTTGGGTAGTATGTTTAATGAGCGCCCATGACGGGCTTAGGCGGCTATGAAATGGCTTTGATCGTACAGAAGTTTGGAGGTACCTCGGTGGGCTCCGTCGAGCGCATCGAGCAGGTGGCGGCGAAGGTCAAGAAATTCCGGGACAAGGGCGACGATATCGTCGTCGTGGTTTCGGCCATGAGCGGTGAAACCAATCGTCTGATCGATCTGGCCAAACAGATCAGCGAGCAGCCCGTGGCGCGCGAGCTGGACGTCATGGTGTCGACCGGTGAGCAGGTCACCATCGCCCTGCTGGCCATGGCGCTGATCAAGATTGGCGTACCGGCGGTGTCCTACACCGGCAGCCAGGTTCGTATCCTGACCGACAGCGCTCATACCAAGGCGCGCATCCTCCAGATCGATTCGCAGCACATCCACAAGGAGCTCAAGGCCGGCCGTGTCGTTGTGGTGGCCGGATTCCAGGGTGTGGACGAAGACGGCAACATCACCACGCTCGGGCGTGGCGGCTCGGATACCACCGGTGTGGCACTGGCCGCTGCGCTGAAGGCGGACGAGTGCCAGATCTACACCGATGTCGACGGTGTCTACACGACCGATCCGCGCGTCGTGGCCAAGGCGCAGCGCCTCGACAAGATCACCTTCGAGGAAATGCTCGAGATGGCGAGCCTCGGTTCGAAGGTATTGCAGATCCGCGCCGTGGAGTTCGCCGGCAAATACAGCGTGCCGTTGCGCGTGTTGCACAGTTTTCAGGAGGGTCCTGGAACCCTCATTACCCTTGACGAAGAGGAATCCATGGAACAGCCCATCATTTCCGGCATCGCTTTCAATCGTGACGAAGCCAAGCTGACCATTCGTGGTGTGCCGGATACGCCCGGGGTGGCCTTCAAGATTCTCGGCCCGATCAGTGCCGCTAACGTCGAGGTCGACATGATCGTGCAGAACGTCGCGCACGATAACACCACTGATTTTACCTTCACGGTTCACCGGAACGACTACCATAACGCCTTGCAGGTACTCGAAAGCATCGCTCGAGACATGGGCGCTCGCGAGGTCATCGGTGACGTCGACATCGCCAAGGTATCGATCGTCGGCGTTGGCATGCGCTCGCACGCAGGTGTCGCCAGCCGAATGTTCGAAGCGCTGGCGAAGGAAAATATAAACATCCAGATGATCTCGACCTCTGAGATCAAGGTTTCGGTGGTGATCGAGGAGAAATACCTCGAGCTGGCGGTGCGGGCCCTGCACACCGCGTTCGAACTGGATGCGCCTGCCGGTAAGGGTGAGTGACCCGGCAGAATTGCGACTAATTCGCACCTTCCGTCGATTTCGGCGGGCTAAAAGGAACTTTAGAGTCGCTCTCACTGGTCAATAGCTGGTGAAAGGCTCTAGGGTCGATGTTTCACGGAACATTATCCGTTTTTATCTTTGCAGACTGTTTACTGAAATGAATCCGTTTTTAAGGAGAAAGGAATGCTGATTCTGACTCGCCGGGTCGGAGAGACCCTGATGGTGGGTGACGATGTGACTGTCACCGTGCTGGGTGTCAAAGGAAATCAAGTGCGTATAGGAGTGAATGCACCTAAGGAGGTAGCGGTGCATCGCGAGGAGATTTATCAGCGGATCCAGAAAGAAAAAGATCAAGAACCAAGCCATTAATATTTATGTGATTTTTGGCTTTGCAAGCGGGGCGAAGATGGGTATCATGCGCCCCGTGTTGCGGAGAGGTGGCCGAGTGGCCGAAGGCGCTCCCCTGCTAAGGGAGTACATCTCAAAAGGGTGTCGGGGGTTCGAATCCCCCCCTCTCCGCCATTTTGCATGGTTAGGTTGTGGGTCTGTTTTAGCGTTGAGTTTTAGTGAAAAATCATTGAATCAAAGCGCTTGACCAACACATTCACAAACTTATAATGCGCACCCTCAGTGCACTCATAGCTCAGCTGGATAGAGTACTCGGCTACGAACCGAGCGGTCGGAGGTTCGAATCCTCCTGAGTGCACCATTTAAACGAACGACAGAAATGTGGTTCGTAGCGGTAACCAGCGGTGATCTGGTTTAACAAGCGCCTTTGCACTCATAGCTCAGCTGGATAGAGTACTCGGCTACGAACCGAGCGGTCGGAGGTTCGAATCCTCCTGAGTGCACCAAATCGAAAAGGGCCTGCAGCGATGCAGGCCCTTTTTTCGTTCTACGGGTCAGCGCTTTCCCCGGACGCAGCCGTGTTCGTCGAAGCTGATGGTGCGCGTGTTGCCCTTGTCGCGCGTGTAGCGATACTGAACCTGTCCATCGCGAGTGGTGACGGTGTCTGGGGTGCCGAAGATGCTTTCGATGTCGTCGCGGCTCATGCCCGCCCGGATTTGCTGACTGATCATCGCATTGCGCCTGACGCTACCGGTGATGCGGTTGCCGCACCCATCGTCCGGTTCGCCCACGACGGTCAAGGGCTTGACGCTCGGTTCGCTGGAGCCCTGGCGTCGCGTGTCAGGCTTGGCCAGGGGAACGGCTTTGCCTGAACCTGGCGTCGGGTTGCGAACTTGCTGGACCCGGACGGCCTGATCCGCAGGGCAGCCTTGTCGGGTGAAGGTGAGATTGCCGTTTTCGTCCGTACAGCGGTAGACGTTTGCGGCGAGTAGCGAAGTGCTGGCAAGAAGCAGGGCGCAGCAGCCTGCAGCCAATGGTTTGCGCATGGTCGTCCTCCTTGACGATTGAAGACCAGCCTAACCAATAATTTATTGGGCCGCAGCCGTGCCTTCCCGCAACGTGAATGCGTCGACACTGATAGCACGCGGCCCTCTCGGGGGCAGAGGCGCAAGCGGTTGTATTGCCTGCATTTCATGGTCTGGCGTTAGGGTTGCGGTGTATTATCGCGCGGTCCGCCCCTTCGGGCTCCTGGATTCCTTTCATGGATTCGCCCAGTAGTCGTACAGAACTTTCGCTTGCCAATCACGTTTCGAATGATTGATCCCCTGGTGCGCTCCGACCGCTGGGGGTGGAGTGCGCCATGACCGAAGTAGAAGCAAAAAAGCCGCAAGAAAGCCTCCAGGATCGTCTGGCGCAAGTCGTCGAGCTGCTTCATCGCCACAAAATCGTCGAAGACCTGGCGCATCGTCAGAGCCAGGACGGACAGCATCAGGCTGTCGTCGAGAATCTGGTGCATCGCCAGAACCTCGTCGAGTTGCAGCGCAAACTGGAGGCGTTGCACCCGGCCGATATCGCTCACATTCTCGAAGCGTTGCCGCTCGATGATCGTCTGACGGTCTGGCAACTGGTCAAGTCGGACCGCGACGGTGACATCCTGCTCGAGGTTTCCGACGCCGTCCGCGAGACCCTGATCGCTGACATGGATGATCACGAACTGCTCGCGGCAGCCAAGGAAATGGACGCCGACGAGCTGGCGGATCTGGCCGCCGAGCTGCCCCGCGACGTCGTGCACGAGCTGATGGAAACCCTGGATGCACAACAGCGCGAGCGGGTGCGTTCAGCGCTGTCCTACGAGGAGGATCAGGTCGGTGCCTTGATGGACTTCGAGATGGTCACGATCCGCGAGGACGTGAGTCTCGAAGTGGTTCTGCGTTACCTGCGGCGCCTGAAAGAGTTGCCCGGACACACTGACAAACTCTTCGTCGTCGATTATGACGGGGTGCTCAAGGGCGTCCTGCCGATCAAGCGCTTGCTGGTCAATGATCCGGATCGGCAGGTGTCCGAGGTGATGGCCAGCGATCCGGTGACCTTTCATCCTGACGAAGACGCCTACGAGGCGGCTCAGGCATTCGAGCGCTACGACCTGGTATCCACGCCGGTGGTGGATAAAAGCGGCAAGCTCATCGGGCGTCTGACCATTGACGAAATGGTCGACCTGATCCGCGAGGAAAGCGAAAGCGAAGTGCTCAACATGGCGGGTCTGCGCGAAGAAGAAGATATCTTCGCGTCAGTCTGGAAGTCGCTGCGCAACCGTTGGGCCTGGCTGGCGGTCAATCTGATCACGGCATTCATAGCCTCTCGCGTCATCGGTCTTTTCGATGGCTCCATCGAGAAGCTGGTCGCGTTGGCCGCGTTGATGCCGATCGTCGCCGGTATCGGTGGTAATTCGGGTAATCAGACCATCACCATGATCGTTCGGGCGATGGCGCTGGACCAGATGGGCACGGGTAACAGCGCCCGCCTGCTGCGCAAGGAAGCAGGCGTCGGCATGCTGAATGGTCTGATATGGGGCGGAGTGATCGGCATCGTCGTCTATTGGCTGTACGGCAGCTGGTCGCTGGGTGTGGTGATGACCGCTGCGATGACCCTCAATCTGCTGCTGGCGGCCTTGATGGGCGTGCTTATCCCCGTGACGCTGGCGCGCATGGGGCGGGACCCGGCCCTGGGTTCCAGCGTCATGATCACCGCTGTGACCGACAGCGGCGGTTTCTTCATTTTTCTCGGGTTGGCGACTCTTTTTCTGCTCTAATCCCTTCCAACTGCGGCGACTTGGCGTTTGCCTTGCGCCTGTTATTCGGGCTACTGTTCGCGGGTTTCGCTCTGGCGAAGCCTCGAACCCGAAGCGAATAACAGGCGGCCCGAGCCGCTGATTGAAAGGGAAACCCGATGACCCCCAGCGAACTCCTGCTCGAAGGTGTGGAACTTATGCTGTTCGGCCTAGGTTCTGTCTTCATCTTCCTTGTTTTGTTGATTGTCTGCATTCGCCTGATGTCTTCCGTGATCGGCCGCTTCGACACCGCGCCGACAGCCCAGCCGGTCCCCGCCAGGTCGGCCGTGGCCGCGCCCGAGGTGGACGCCGACCTTCTCGCAGCCATCCAGGCCGCCATTCATCAGCACCGCGCACGTCGCGGTTGATTCAGAACTGGGAGTTTCCCTCATGACTTCTGTCAAACAGCCGCTCGGCATCACCGACGTGGTGCTACGTGATGCCCACCAATCCATTCTCGCGACCCGCGTTCGCCTTGAAGACATGCTGCCGATTGCCGGCAAGCTCGACCAGGTGGGCTTCTGGTCGGTCGAGTCCTGGGGCGGCGCAACCTTCGATGCCTGCATCCGCTATCTCGGCGAAGACCCCTGGGAGCGCATCCGGGAACTGAAAAAGGCGATGCCCAATACCCGTCAGCAGATGCTGCTGCGGGGTCAGAACCTCCTGGGCTATCGGCATTATGCCGACGACGTGGTGGAGAAGTTCGTCGAGCGGGCGGCGGTCAACGGGGTCGATGTGTTCCGCGTGTTCGACGCAATGAACGATCCGCGTAACCTGGCAACCGCGCTGCGAGCCGTCAAGCAGCAAGGCAAGCATGCCCAGGGCACCATTTCCTATACCACCAGCCCGGTCCATACGTTGCAGATGTGGGTCGATCTGGCCAAGCAGATCGAAGACATGGGGGCCGACTCGGTCGCCATCAAGGACATGGCCGGTATCCTCACGCCTTATACGGCGTTCGAGTTGGTGTCGCGCTTGAAGGCGAGCCTGTCCATTCCAATCCATATGCAGTGCCACGCGACGGCCGGCCTGTCGACCGCCGCGATTCTCAAAGCCGTCGAGGCCGGCATCGATAACGTCGATACCGCCATTTCTTCGCTCTCGATGACTTACGGGCATTCGCCGACCGAGTCGGTGGTGGCGATCTTCCAGGGCACCGAGCGCGACACGGGCCTGGATCTGGAGTTGTTGGAAGAGATCGCGGCGTACTTCCGCGAGGTACGCAAGAAGTACGCAAAATTCGAGGGAACGCTCAAGGGCGTCGACTCGCGCATTCTCGTGGCTCAGGTGCCGGGTGGCATGCTGACCAACATGGAAGGGCAGTTGAAGGAACAGGGCGCCCTCGACAAGTTCGACCAGGTGCTGGCGGAAATCCCCCGCGTGCGCGAGGACCTCGGCTTCATCCCGCTGGTGACTCCGACCTCTCAGATCGTCGGCACCCAGGCGGTCATCAACGTGCTCACCGGCGAACGTTACAAATCCATCACCAAGGAAACCGCCGGAATCCTGAAGGGCGAGTATGGTGCCGCACCTGCACCCTTCAATGCCGAATTGCAACAGCGCGTGCTCGATGGGGCCGAGGTGATCACCTGTCGGCCTGCCGACCTGCTGCAGCCGGAGATGGACAAGCTGACCACTGAACTCAGAGGTCTGGCGCAGGAGAAAGGCATCAAGCTGGCCAGCGACGAGATCGACGACGTCCTGACCTATGCATTGTTTCCGCAGATCGGCCTGAAGTTCCTCGAAAACCGTGGCAACGCCGGCGCCTTCGAGCCGATGCCGACGGGCAAGGAGCAGGCGCCTCGCGAGCCAGGCGGTGCCGAAGTCTACACCGTCGAGGTCAATGGCAAGTCCTTCGTGGTCCAGGTCAATGAAGGTGGCGATATCGCGGGCCTCAAGCCGATCGGCGGCGCACCAGGCGCAGCGCCTGCCGAGGCTCACGCACCGGCCGCCGGCTCTGGTGAGCCGCAGCCTGCGCCCCTGGCTGGCAACATCTTCAAAGTACTGGTGCAGCCCGGTCAGTCGGTTCAGGAAGGCGATCTTGTGATCATCCTCGAAGCCATGAAGATGGAAACCGAAATCCGTGCATTCAAGGCCGGCACCGTCTCCGGTGTGAACGTCAAGGTCGGCGACGCGGTGTCGGTGGGCGACAGCCTGCTGACCATCGCTTAAGGAGTGTCGCATGGATAAGTTGCTCAAGCTGTGGCAAAGCACCGGCTTGTATCACCTGGAGCCCGGTCAGTTGTTGATGATCGTGGTGTGCCTGGGGTTGATCTATCTGGCGATTCGCAAGGGATTCGAACCCCTGCTGTTGATCCCCATCGGTTTTGGTGGCCTGCTCGCCAACATTCCGGTCGCCAACATGGGCGAAGGGGCCGGCATCCTCCATCTGTTCTACGAAGTTGGCCTGCCGACCAGCGTATTCCCGTTGCTGATCTTCATGGGTGTGGGTGCCATGACGGACTTCGGTCCGATGCTGGCCAACCCCAAGACACTGTTACTGGGCGCGGCGGCGCAGTTCGGCATCTTCGCTACATTGCTCGGCGCCCTGGCCCTGGCGGCGGTGGGCATGCCGGGTATGGAGTTCACCCTGCGCGAAGCGGCTTCGATCGCCATCATCGGGGGCGCCGACGGCCCGACGTCGATCTTCGTCACCGCGAAGCTCGCGCCGCATCTGCTGGGGCCGATCGCCGTCGCGGCTTACTCGTACATGGCGCTTGTTCCGTTGATCCAGCCACCCATCATGCGCGCGCTGACGACAAAGGAAGAGCGCGCCATCGTCATGACGCAGTTGCGCCACGTCGGTCAGGCGGAAAAGATAGTCTTTCCGCTCATGCTGGCATTGCTGGTGGGCTTGTTGTTGCCTGACGCTGCTCCGCTGGTGGGCATGTTTGCCTTTGGCAACCTGTTGCGTGAGTGCGGCGTGGTCGATCGCCTGGCCGATACCTCTCGCAATGCGCTGATCAACATCGTGACGATCGCCTTGGGGCTGACGGTGGGCTCCAAGCTGTCCGCTGAGGCCTTCCTGCAGCTGAAAACGCTTGGGATCCTTCTGCTGGGAATGGTCGCGTTCTGCGGCGGTACCGCTGCCGGTGTATTGATGGCCAAGGTGATGAACATGTTCAGCGCCAACAAGATCAATCCGCTGATTGGCTCGGCTGGCGTATCGGCGGTGCCGATGGCCGCGCGGGTGTCGAACAAGGTCGGCCTGGAGGCGAATCCGCAGAACTTCCTGCTGATGCACGCGATGGGGCCGAACGTAGCGGGGGTGATTGGCTCGGCGGTCGCTGCGGGGATACTGCTGAGTTTCGTGGGCTAGATCAGTCGAGGCGAGACACGCTTCGCTGATTGTCACTGACGACCAATGCCTGTATCGATGAGATACAGGCATTTTTTTGCATTGGAGAACACACCGGGCAGCCGGTCCCGCTTGCAACGTGCATGGCGCGCTGGAGCCGCCTGGGACAACGCCGGCAAACGACAAACGCCCCGACAGTGTCGAGGCGTTGGATCGGAGCGCAGGCTGCCGTCGAGGGTCAGTCTTCGTCTTTTGCCGCTTCGGTATCTTGAGCGATCAAGGCGATCAGCGCGTTCTGCTGGCGATGGGCGAGCTGGCGAAAGCGCTGGAGCAGTTCGCGCTCGTGAAGCGTCAGTTCGGGGCTGTCCAGGCGCATCGTCGAGTCGTCATCGAGCGCGCCTTCCTGAAGAAGGCTTTGCTCCAGACGGGCGATGATCTCCGAGTTCATGCTGCGATGATGATTGCGCGCAACCTCGGCGATACGCTCACGCATTCCGTCTGGTAGCCGAACCACGAATTTGTCAGCCGTGCGGCTGGAGTAAACTGCCTGCTTCATTGGGCGCATAGTAAACCGGTTAGTCAGGTGGGCGATGGTGGCTTATTGCCGTTCTAGTCACCGGTCTGACACCAAACAGCACAGGCTGTTCCGCGACCCGAAAAAAAGATACTAGACGGCTTAATGACGTCAATTATACGACGACATGAAGAGGAGTAAAGGTCCAGGTGGTGGCAAATCGCCTTTACTGTGATCTAGCGCTGATCTTCTGCCCGGAAAGGTCCGCTATCTGAGTATCGGATCGAACTTGATTCGCCGCCCAAGCACCAGGCATATCACGAACAGCGTGCCGAACAGCAGCGCGCCCGCGGCGGCGACGGTACTCCAGATTTCAGGAAGGTTGGCGCCGATGCTCAGGCCACCACACGCAACGCTCAGCACCAGGAACACACAAGCGTAAATAGACATTTTGTACCTCCGATAGAACCCATGGGCGCACGTGGGGGTCTTTAAAAGACCCAGCGCTGAGGCTGTGTGGGTTTGCTGACTGTGTTACTGATGGTCTGCGCCGAAGTTGAGGGTCTTGGCACGGTCACGGTGTGAGGCTGTTTCGATACCGCAGGTGAATGATCCACGGCCGGCGTCATACCCTGTAGCTGGATCGAGGCAACGGCGGCGAGGACCGCAGTGCTGAACAAGTAGGCTGGGCGTAGCATCGGCGTCTCCTTCGCATGGGATGGTCAGGAGACTTAAGCATTCGGCGTGCCAGTATTTCGATTAAAAAAACCTATATATTTCAATGGCTTATGTTGCGTCCCCGTAAGTGGGTCATGCGCTTTGCATGATGCTGCAAAACGAGGCCGTGCAGATTGCAATGCGGGCTTTGCGGGTCGCAAGTTCACAGGTCGTGGCGCGCATTCGTCGCAATTGGGGTGGAGGGTGCGGCGGGCATGACAAATGGGTCAGGTCTCGCTAACATGCTGCCGCCTCATGCGTCCCAGTAGCTCAATTGGATAGAGCATCCCCCTCCTAAGGGGAAGGTTGTGAGTTCGAACCTCGCCTGGGACGCCAGTTTCCGAATGCCCCGCGTCCCGCACCAGACGCCACCGGGCGTGAAGGGCGCGCAACGCAGCGCTACCCGGCCGGTGTGGCGTTGGGCTTGCTGATGCTCGATACGAGGGCCGTCCTGATGCAGCGTGGGTCTCAGCTGAAGCGATCGTTTGCCTGATCCCGTCGTGCTTCGCGCTGAAGCTGATAGACGAACCGTTCGATCTGCCGCTGCGTCAGCCCACTGACGCGATGGAAACGCATCCCGCAGAACGTCATATCGAGCTTTTCATCGAAGATCACATGGCGCAGCTCGGCTGCGGTCGTGATGGTGCCGAAGGGAAGTTTGGCGCAGAGTTGTTCATAGACTTGGCCCGCTTGCAGGCCGCTTTGCACGTTGCCTGGGAAGCTCAATTTGCAGCCAGTGGCGGACATGTCCAGTACTTTGCCGGCCAGCGGCCGCTTGATCGACCTGCCGCTCAGCTCGACCGCAATAGGTTGCCCACTCAGCGGGGCGCGATAGGCGTTGCGCCGTTGATGGTAAAGGATCTGCACGGGGAGGGCGGCCCAGTAGCAGGGAGCGCCCGCCAGCTCGCTGGGGTGTACAGGGTGATCGTTGTCCCAGGCGATGCGCACGCCCTCGTAGGAGCCCTCGATCTGGAAGGGTTCTCCCGAGGCCATCATGCGCTCGCCGTCGCTGGGTATCAGCTCGTCCAGCGCAATCCAGCCCTTTTCGCGATTTATCTCGACCAGATAGGTCTGGTATCGCTGGTTACGTTCGGCGAAACGGACCAGCAGGGGCGTGTGGCTGTCCAGCAGGAGTCGCAGGTTCGCATGGACCTCAACGGCGGTTTTCAGTAGTTGAGGTGGCTGGGGACCTTCATTGTCGGCGAAGGGATTGGACACTTAGCTCTGCTCTCCGGCATTTAACAACGTCCGTGCCATGATAGCACTTTGCCTTGACGTGGCTGTGTCTGTTTCAGGCCTGGCTCAGCGGGCGATGGTTCGCGCTTCTGGCGGCGGCGCCCCGACGGTCGTAGAGATCAGGCGTCTGATTGCCGCCCTGCAAGACCTGCAACATGCTTCCGACGACGTGCTGATTGGCGCGGATCATCTTGCCGTTGCGCTCGTTGGCGGTTCGGCAGGCGTCAAGCAGGTCGTCGAGTTGCTGTGCCTGGTCGAGAATTTCGCTGGCCAATGGCGATCCTGCGGCGAAGGCGGACAGGCCGGACCTGTCGGCTCTGAGCCCCGCCCCGGCGAGCGCCCGGCTGCGCAGCGTGCCATGTTGGCTGAGCAGCGCTAGCTGCGCCTGCTTCTGCGTAAGCAGTTGTTCCAGTTTTGCAAGGTCACGTTCGGCCAGTGCCTGGTATTCGGCATTGGTCAACTCAAGAAGCGTCCGGGCGGAGCCGATATCGTCAACGAGCTGCTGGAGCAATTCTGTATCTTGCATGGTGACCTCTAACGCGATGACGCCTGGCTACGCCGGCTGCCGAGGGTTCAACGCTGGCTTTCGAACGTTAGCAGCTTCGACGCTACTCGCTGGTTGTCGACCTGATAGCTGCCATCGGCAATGGCCTGCTTGATCCGAGCGACACGTGCCTCATCCACCTCGGGCTGCTGACCCAGCTTTTCCGTGGTTTGCTGAAGACGCTGCGCTTCCGGGCTCAGCTGAACGCTCTCACCGGACACCGATGCGTTGCTGGTGCGCTTCACTTCATCAGCGGGCACCTGCTGGGGGGCCGGGCGCTCGGTGTTCTGGACACCGTTACTGCGTCCACCGCTGGGTGGATTGACGGCACTGTTGGGCCGATTGAAATCGATAGCCATGATCGAAACCTCGAATAAGTCAGGACGCTTGCCTGCTTTTCGGCAACGCTGCACAAAACTTTAGCTTTTTTTGACGGTTGAATGTGGCAAGGAGTGAAATCCTTGCCTACATAGCGACTTCCACCTGCCCAGGCCCGACGACGCGTGCCTTGATCGTTCGCCCGGAACGCAGGTTCCGGACCCGGATCTGACTATTGAGTGCGCCGTCTGACAGGGCTTCGCCCGGCATTCTCACATTTATCGTCGAATTGTTCGCGCTGATTATGACCTGGTCGCCCTTGCGCACGATCTCGGCGGCAGACACATAACCAGGGGCGAGCACCTGATCGGGGAGGGCGCTGCGGGTGACCTTGTTGCCCACCACCTGATCGAACGCGGTCAGATAGCCCTGGGTCAGCAGGCTGACGTCGCGCTCGGCCAGGGTGACATCATCTATCTGGACAATGCTTTCACGCGCAAGCGGACGCCGTGCGACAACCACCGCGCGATACAGGTGGACCTGGGCGGGAACGAAAACGGACCAGGGCGAAGCACCTTCACAACTGACCCGTACGGTCGCGCGACCAACCGGTTGGGCGGGGCTTTCCAGTTTCGTGGTCAAGGGACGATTGCAGTGCGCCAGACGCAGCCGTGGATCGAGTCTGTTGATCTCGATTTCGTGGCGCGCCTGAATTTGGCTACGCTGCAAATAGTCGGTCACTTCACGCTCAAGAAAACTGCGGGTCGCGTCGATAAGCTGTTCAGGCCGTGTCACGCTTGCCGAATCAGCAAACGGGCTCAGCCCGCATAGCACCGTTAACAGGATTGCGTGGCACAGCGTGCTGCAAGGACGCCGGAAAAAAGTCATGTGTTCGCTCATGGCATGTCACAAGCAAGTGACGTGCCGAATCGGAGCGATGTGGCATCTGAACGCCCATTTCGCAAGCAAGAGGAAACTGGCATGGCCGGTGTATTGGATTCGGTTAACCAGCGCACTCAGCTGGTCGGGCAGAATCGTCTGGAGTTGCTGTTATTCCGGCTCGATGACAAACAGCTTTATGGCATCAATGTGTTCAAGGTCAAAGAGGTGTTGCAATGCCCTCGGCTGACCGTCATGCCTCGGTCCAGCCCGGTTGTTCGCGGCGTTGCGAACATACGCGGCAGCACGCTTTCGATCCTTGATCTGTCTCTGGCTACCGGAAAGCCGGCGCTGCAGGATCTGTCTAACAGTTTTGCCATCATTGTCGAATACAACACCAAGGTGCTGGGGTTTCTCGTGCGCTCGGTGGAGCGGATCGTCAACATGAACTGGGAGGCGATCCTGCCGCCACCCAAGGGTGTCGGACACGACCATTATCTGACGGCTGTAACCCATGTGGATGGTCAGATGGTCGAGATCATCGACGTCGAAAAGGTGCTGGCCGAAGTCGCGCCGGTGTCCGAGCTGCTTTCGGTCCGCATCTCGGACGAAGCAACCAGCAGTAAAGCGTCGTCCAGTCGGGTGCTTATCGTCGATGATTCCTCCGTTGCGCGAAAGCAGATTATTCGTTGTCTACAGAACCTGGGAATCGAGGTGGTCGCGCAGAACGATGGCCGCCAGGCGCTGACCTACTTGCGAAAGCTGGTGGCCGAAGGCAAGAAACCCTCCGACGAGTTCGTGATGATGATTTCCGACATCGAGATGCCAGAGATGGATGGATATACCCTGACCACCGAGGTCCGTCAGGACCCTGCCATGCGCGACCTGCACGTTCTGCTGCATACTTCGCTTTCAGGCGTGTTCAACCAGGGAATGGTCAAGCGGGTCGGCGCCGATGATTTTCTCGCCAAGTTCCAGGCGGACGATCTGGCCAACCGAGTGATAGAACGAATCCGGGCAACGGATGGAAATTGAGGCGTGGTCCTCTCCAATAAGACTGGTGGGCATTATTAGTGTCAGGTGATCCGGATTTTGATCAGTTCCGAATATTCCTCGAGAAGACCTGCGGCATCCTGCTAGGCGGCAACAAGCAGTATCTGGTGTCCAGCCGGCTGAACAAGCTGATGGAGCAGCAGGGGCTCAAGAGCCTTGGCGATTTGGTCAGGAAGATCCAGGCCCAGCCGCGCAGTGGCCTGCGTGAGCAGGTCGTGGATGCGATGACGACCAACGAGACGCTGTGGTTTCGCGACAGTTATCCGTTCGAGGTGCTCAGGACACGCATTCTGCCGGAGCTGCTCAAAAACGCGCCGGGGCAACGCTTGCGTATCTGGTCGGCAGCCTGTTCTTCGGGCCAGGAGCCTTACTCGCTATCGATGACAGTCGATGAGTACGAACGCAGCAGCCCTGGCCAGCCGAAAACTGCGGTGCAGATCGTGGCGACCGAGTTGTCCGGGACGATGCTGGCGGCTTCCAAGGCGGCCGAGTACGACAGCCTCGCCATTGCGCGCGGCCTGTCCGGCGAGCGCCTGCAACGCTACTTCGATGTCAAGACGCCCGGGCGCTGGGTGGTCAAGCCGGCCATTCGAAGCCGCGTCGAGTTCCGCGTCCAGAACTTGCTCGACAGCTACGCAGTGCTTGGAAAATTCGATGTGGTGTTCTGCCGCAACGTCCTGATCTATTTCTCGGCCGACGTGAAAAAGGACATCCTCAAGCGCATCCATGCCACCCTCAAGCCAGGCGGTTACCTGTTTCTGGGCGCTTCCGAGGCGTTGAACGGCCTTCCCGAGCTGTACCAGATGATCCAGTGCAGCCCAGGCATCATCTATAAAGCCAAATAACGCGTCCAGGCGCGCATGCGGTAGCGGCAGAAATCTGTCGCTCAGGCGAGAATAAGCGGCAACAGGCTGGAAAAGCCTTGCCGCTTTTGACACTTGCCACTTGGTTGTCCTTTAGAAAGTCCTTATTAATCAACGACTTATGTAACTGGCACGGCCTTTGCTCATAGTTTGCCAAGCAGACTTGTATCCGGCAGAGGGCCAGATCATGAGCATCAGTTTCGATAAGGCACTGGGTATCCACGAGAAAGCGCTCGGGTTTCGCGCCCAGCGTGCCGAGGTGTTGGCCAACAACATCGCCAACGCCGATACGCCTAACTACAAGGCGCGTGATCTGGAGTTCGGTGCCGTTCTCGCGGCCCAGAAGGGCCAGCCCGAGGACGGGTTCGGCGTTGCGGTCACCAGTAGCAAGCACATTGCCGTCCAAGGCATGGAAATCGCCGACCCGGGATTGCGCTTCCGCACGCCCGCGCATGCATCGCTGGACCAGAACACGGTCGATGCGCAGGTCGAACAAGCCGCCTATGCCGAAAACGCCATCGATTTCCAGGCAAGCTTCACCTTGCTCAACAGTAAGTTCAGGGGGCTCATGAGCGCCCTGCGCGGCGAATAAAAGGAGCGCAACTCATGTCTCTTAGCAGCGTATTCAACATTGCCGGCAGCGGCATGAGTGCCCAGAGCACTCGCCTGAACACCATCTCGAGCAATATCGCCAACGCCGAGACGGTCTCTTCCAGCGTCGATCAGACCTACCGTGCGCGTCATCCGGTTTTCGCCACTGTTCTGCAGCAGGCCAATGGCACGCCGAACTCATCCCTGTTCGCCGAGCAGGACCAGGCCGGCGCGGGCGTTCAGGTGCTTGGCGTGGTGGAGGATCAGAGTGAGCTTCAGGCCCGCTACGAGCCCAATCACCCGGCTGCCAATGCCGAAGGCTACGTCTATTACCCGAACGTCAACGTGGTGGAGGAGATGGCTGACATGATCTCGGCCAGCCGCTCGTTCCAGACCAACGCCGAGCTGATGAACACGGCCAAGACCATGTTGCAGAAAGTATTGACCCTGGGCCAGTAACCCTTACGAGAGATTGCCATGAGCACAACAGGCGGCGTCGGCGGTACCGGTTCGGTACTCGACCAATATCAGGTTCGGGATCGGGAAGTAAAAAGCAACGATCTCGGCAAGAACGAGTTCCTCGAGTTGCTGGTGACTCAATTGAACAACCAGAACCCGCTGGAGCCCCAGGAAAACGGCGAATTCATTGCCCAGCTGGCCCAGTTCAGCACGGTCGAGGGGGTCGAGAAGCTGAACTCGAGCATGGAAACCATCCTGTCGGGGTATCAGTCGTCCCAGGCGTTGCAGGCGTCGTCGCTGGTCGGTCGCAAGGTGATCGTGCCGACGGACAAGGCCGTGGTCGACACCAGCGAGACGTTCAAGGCCAGCCTGGTACTGCCCACCTCGAGCAGTAACGTCGCGGTCAATGTCTACGACAGCGCTGGCACTGTGGTGAACCGAATCAACATGGGCCCGCAGGAAGCCGGCAACGTTTCGTTCATGTGGGACGGCAAGGACTCGAGCGGCAAGACCCTGCCGCCGGGAACCTACCGATTCGAAGCACAAGCCACCTACCAAGGCGAGACCAAGGGTCTGTATACCCTGCTGCCCGCCAACGTAGACAGCGTCACGCTCGGACAGAACGGCGGGGAGCTGATGCTCAACCTGGCCGGCATCGGCAGCATCGGGCTGTCACAGGTCCAGGTCATCGGTCAGTAACTACCGGCGCGTCCGGTAACAGGAGCAATTGATGTCGTTCAATATCGGCCTCAGCGGCATGCGTGCCGCCAGCAAAGACCTCAACGTAACAGGTAACAACATCGCCAACGCGGGCACCGCAGGCTTCAAGCAGTCGCGTGCGGAATTCGCCGATGTCTATGCTTCCTCTGTGCTGGGTACGGGCAAGAACCCCCAGGGCAGTGGTGTCCTGCTGGCCAACGTGTCGCAGCAGTTCAACCAGGGCAACATCAACTACACGCAAAACGCGCTCGACCTGGCGATCAATGGCAACGGCTTCTTCCAGGTCAGCAACAATGGTGCCTTGAGCTATACCCGTGCCGGTTATTTCGGCACGGACAAGGAAGGTAACCTGGTCGACAACTTCGGCTATAACCTTCAGGGATATTCCGTCGATGGCAACGGCAATATCCAGACCGGTCAGGTCAGCAATCTGAAGATCCAGACCGCCAGTCAGGAGCCGAGGGCGACGACCAGCGTCACGCAGGGATTCAACCTCAATTCGACCAACACGCAGCCGGTCAATACACCGTTCGATCCTGCCGATCCGCTGAGCTATAACTCGTCGACATCTACCAACATCTATGACGAGCAGGGTAACGCCCACGTCATGACCCAGTACTTCGTGAAGTCGCCCACTTCCAACACCTGGCAGATGAACGTCCTCATCGACGGCCGGAATCCGCAGACACCTACGGACCCTGTGAACGGCACCTCGCCAAGCTCGATCACGCTCGAGTTCAGCCCATCGGGAAGTCTGCTGACGCCCGCCGGCGGCAGCATGGCGATTGCCGGCTGGCAGCCTGCGATGCAGAACAGCGACGGTACCTGGTCGCTGAACAATGCAGCGCCGGCAGGTGGCTTGAACATGACGCTCGACATGCGCGGCTCGACCCAGTACGCCAGCGCGTTCGCAGTCAATAGCGTCAGCCAGGACGGCTACACCACTGGCGAGCTGGCAGGTCTTGAGATCAGCGAGACCGGTGAAATCTTCGCTCGCTACACCAACGGCCAGTCCAAGGTGCAGGGCCAGATCATCCTGGCCAATTTCGCCAACGTCCAGGGCTTGACGCCGGTCGGCAAGACCCAATGGGTGCAGTCCTTCGACTCGGGCGAGCCGGTGCGTAACCCACCGGGCAGCGGCACGCTGGGTTCGTTGCAGGCCGGCGCGCTCGAGGATTCCAACGTCGAGCTGTCGGACCAGTTGGTCAATCTGATCGTGGCGCAGCGTAACTACCAGGCCAACGCAAAGACCATCGAAACCGAAAGCGCGATCACCCAGACGATCATCAATCTGCGTTGATCGCGGCGGCACCGCCGACGGCGGGAATCTGCCGCTTCGATATTCAGAAGGCCCTTCGGGGCCTTTTTTTGTTTTGTTTATTTCTTATAAATCAACAGGTTGATCAGGGTTTGCCGCCTTGGCACACGCATTGCTAGCTAGCTGCAATAGAACAGTAAGCGTCAATTCCCGTGTCTCGGAGGTTCGATGGACAAGATGCTCTACGTGGCCATGACCGGGGCGAGCCAGAACGCTCGTGCCCAGCAGGCCCATGCCAACAATCTGGCGAATATCTCGACCACCGGCTTTCGACGCGACTTCGAGCAGGCGCGATCGATGCAGGTCTTCGGCGACAGTTTTCCGGCGCGCGTCTACGCCATGACGGAGCGCCCCGGCACCGATTTCAGCGCCGGCACGCTACAGGAGACCGGGCGTGACCTGGACGTGGCCGTCGAGGGTGACGGCTGGATCGCGGTGCAAGCGCCGGATGGCAGCGAGGCCTATGCGCGAACCGGCAGCCTCAATATCGACACCCTCGGCATGCTCCGCACCGGCGACGGCTTGCCGGTGCTCGGCAATGCCGGGCCGATTGCCGTGCCGCCAGAAGAGAAGGTCGAGATCGGTGCCGACGGGTCGATCAGCATCCGTGCGCTTGGCGAAGGCCCCAACGTGGTGGTGACGGTCGACCGGCTCAAGCTGGTCAACCCTGATCCGAAGCAGCTCGAGAAAGGCACGGACGGGCTTATCCGGATGAAAGACGGTCAGCCCGTCGAAGCCGATGCCGCCGTGCGTGTGACGTCGGGCTTTCTCGAGGCGAGTAACGTCAATGCGGTGGCCGAGATGACCTCGATGCTGGCCTTGTCCCGGCAGTTCGAACTGCACGTGAAAATGATGCGCACCGCCGAAGAAGACGGTGCCGCTGCGGCCCGAGTCTTGCAGATCAGCTAGTAAACAACGCGTCGCGCCCGAATACCGGCGTACGAGGAGAAGAACATGCTTCCAGCACTGTGGGTAAGTAAGACCGGTTTGTCCGCCCAGGACATGAACCTGACGACCATTTCGAACAACCTGGCCAACGTATCCACCACGGGCTTCAAGAAGGACCGTGCCGAATTCCAGGATCTGCTTTACCAGATCCGCCGGCAGCCGGGCGGCCAATCCACTCAGGACAGCGAGTTGCCTTCCGGGCTACAGCTGGGTACCGGTGTGCGTATCGTCGGAACGCAGAAGCAGTTCACCGCCGGCAGCCTGCAGACCACCGAGCAGCCGCTCGACATGGCAATCAACGGCCGCGGGTTCTTTCAGGTTCTGCTGCCCGATGGCACCGTTTCCTATTCCCGGGACGGCAGTTTCCATCTGAACGCTGACGGCCAGATCGTGACCTCCAATGGCTACGCGCTGGAGCCGGCCATCGTCGTGCCGCCGGAAACCCAGACCTTTACTGTCGGCGAAGATGGCACCGTATCGGTGACCACGCTCGGCAATCCCGCGCCGCAGATTATCGGCAACCTGCAGACCGCGGACTTCGTCAACCCGGCGGGCCTTCAGGCGATGGGCAGCAACCTGTTCCTGGAAACCGCCGCGAGCGGTGCGCCGCAGGTCAGTACACCCGGCCTGAACGGACTGGGCACGGTGCTGCAGAACACCCTGGAAAACTCCAACGTCAGCGTGGTCGAGGAGCTGGTGAACATGATCACCACCCAGCGCGCCTACGAGATGAACTCGAAAGTCATCTCCACGGCCGACCAGATGCTGTCCTTCGTTACCCAGCAGCTGTAAGTGAAGCGGCTGGATTGAGGTGAATATGCGTCGCTTGCTGAACGTCCTTGCACTGATCCCCGCGGTGATCCTGGTTGGCTGCGTGGCGCCTGCGCCCAAGCCCAACGATCCCTACTACGCGCCGGTGTTGCCACGCACGCCGTTGCCGGCCGCGCAGAATAACGGTGCGATCTACCAGGCGGGTTTCGAGACCAATCTCTACGATGACCGGAAGGCCTATCGCGTCGGCGACATCATCACCATCACGCTCAACGAAAGGACGCAGGCGAGCAAGAATTCCAATTCGAAGATTTCCAAGGACAGTAGCGCCAACATCGGATTGGGGTCCTTGTTCGGCGGGGCTGTGTCGATGGCCAATCCGCTGACCGGCAACAGCATGAGCCTGGGCGCCGAGTACGACGCGTCACGCGATACCGCCGGTTCCGGCCAGGCGGGGCAGAGCAACAGCCTGTCCGGTTCGATCACCGTCACCGTGTCTGATGTACTGCCGAACGGCATTCTGGCTGTGCGTGGTGAGAAGTGGATGACGCTCAATACCGGCGATGAGCTGGTGCGCATTGCCGGACTGGTGCGTTCGGACGATATCGCCACCGATAACACGGTTCCCTCGACCCGTATCGCTGACGCCCGCATCACATACTCAGGCACCGGCGCCTTCGCCGACGCCAGCCAGCCGGGGTGGTTGGACCGTTTCTTCATCAGCCCGTTGTGGCCGTTCTAAGGTGCAGGCAATGAAACTGTTCAACTCGATCATGATTGCCGTGCTCTGCCTGGCAGCCTTTCCGGCGCATGCCGAGCGGCTCAAGGACATCGCCACCATCCAGGGGGTCCGTAGCAACCAGTTGATCGGCTACGGGCTGGTGGTGGGGCTCAATGGCAGCGGCGACCAGACCACCCAGACGCCGTTCACCGTGCAGACCTTCAACAACATGATGGCCCAGTTCGGCATCAAGGTGCCGGCGGGTGGCAACGTGCAGTTGAAGAACGTCGCGGCGGTTTCGATTCACGCTGAACTGCCGCCGTTCGCCAAGCCCGGCCAGACCATCGACATCACCGTCTCCTCGATCGGTAACGCGAAAAGCCTGCGTGGCGGCAGCCTGCTGATGGCGCCGCTCAAGGGGATCGACGGCAACGTCTATGCGATCGCCCAGGGCAACTTGGTGGTGGGTGGATTCGACGCTGGCGGGGCGGACGGGTCGCGAATCACCGTCAACATTCCATCGGCGGGCCGGATTCCGAACGGGGCGACTGTCGAGCGGCCGGTGCCGAGCGCGTTCAACCAGGGCACGACCCTGACGATGAACCTCAATCGACCGGACTTCACCACCGCCAAGAACATCGTCGATCACATCAACGAGCTGCTCGGTCCAGGCGTCGCCCAGGCGTTGGACGGTGGCTCGATCAGCATCACCGCGCCGCTGGACCCGAGCCAGCGCGTCGATTACCTGTCGATCCTGGAAAACCTCGAAGTCGACGTGGGCCAGGCGGTCGCCAAGGTGATCATCAACTCGCGGACCGGCACCATCGTGATCGGCCAGAACGTGCGTGTACAGCCGGCTGCCGTCACCCATGGCAGCCTGACGGTGACCATTTCAGAAGACCCGCAGGTCAGCCAGCCAAATCCGCTGTCCGACGGCCAGACGGTGGTCGTACCCAACTCGCGGGTCAAGGCGGAGCAGGAAGCCAAGCCGATGTTCAAGTTCGGCCCGGGCACCACGCTGGATGAGATCGTGCGAGCGGTGAATCAGGTGGGCGCCGCGCCCAGCGACCTGATGGCCATCCTCGAAGCGCTCAAGCAGGCCGGCGCGTTACAAGCCGACCTGATCGTGATCTGAGGAACGGGACATGGAAAATCGTCTGGGACAGGGTCGGCGCACGCCCGACAGCGGCAGCTACTCGGATCTGAATCGCTTGAATCAGCTCAAGGTGGGCAAGGACCGTGACGGCGCGGAAAACGTGCGCAAGGTCGCGCAGGAGTTCGAGTCCTTGTTTATGAACGAGATGCTCAAATCGATGCGCGCGGCCACCGAAGTCCTGTCCCAGGATAATCCGCTCAACAGCCCGGCCAGCAAGCAATACCAGGACATGCACGACCAGCAGCTTTCCGTCACGTTGTCCAAGGAAGGTGGCGGGATTGGCCTGGCCGATGTCCTGATTCGTCAGTTGAGCAAGCAACAGGCGCCCAGCGAGAAGCCGAATCCGTTCGCTCAGGTTGCACAGACCGACGGGGCCAAATGGTCGAGCAATCCCAATGCGGCGGTTGCCAAAGTCGATCCGGCTCGCAACGATGCTCAGTTGCTCAATCAGCGTCGATTGGCATTTCCAGGCAAGGTTGCCGAGCGCGCGCAGGCGAATATCACGCCAGCGAGCCCTCAGGCTGGTCAAGCGGCTAGCCAAGCGAGCGCAGATGGCGTGCAACCATTGGTCAATATCGACTGGAAGCCCGCAACGGCTTTCGCCGCGCCCACGGATGCACCGCTCATCGTCAATGGCGTCGAGGCGACGAAGCCGACCGCACCGAGCAAGACACGTTTCAGCTCGCCGGCCGAATTTATCGCGACCATGTTGCCGATGGCAGAAAAAGCCGCGAAGCGTCTTGGTGTTGAACCGCGGTTCCTGGTGGCGCAGGCCGCCCTGGAAACCGGCTGGGGCAAGTCGATGATTCGGCAGAAGGATGGCAGCAACAGTCACAACCTGTTCGGCATCAAGGCCAATGGCTGGAGCGGTGAGTCCGCCAAAGTCACCACCACAGAATATGTCGATGGCAAAGCGACCAAACAGGTGGCGGGCTTTCGCGCCTACGACTCGTTCGAGCAGAGCTTCAACGATTACGTCCGGCTGCTGGAAAACAACGACCGTTACCAGTCGGCCATCCAGGTGGCGAGCGTGTCTGGCGATTCGGAGCGCTTCGTCAACGAACTGCAGCGGGCCGGCTATGCAACCGATCCGCAGTATGCGCGCAAGATCAACCAGATCGCTCGCAAAGTGCAGACCTATCAAACCATCGCCGACGCCAGTTCGGCGCCCGCCATGCGGACGAGAGGCTAATCATGGCTGACCTACTGAATATCGGCCTGTCGGGCCTGAGCGCGAGCAAGAGCCAGCTATCGATCACCGGCCATAACATCAGCAACGTCAATACGCCCGGTTTCAGCCGGCAGGATGCCTCCCAGGCGACCCGGGTGCCGCAATTCAGCGGCGCAGGTTACGTGGGCTCGGGCACGACGCTGGTAGAGATTCGCCGGACCTACAGTGAGTTCCTGACCAGCCAATTGCGCAGCAGCACGTCGCTGAGCAGCGATGTCGAAGCCTACAAAAGTCAGATCGACCAGTTGGACTCCCTGCTCGCCGGCAGCACCACGGGCATCACGCCTTCGCTGCAGAAGTTCTTTTCGGCACTGCAAACGGCTGCGGAAGATCCATCCAATATACCGGCGCGCCAGTTGGTGCTGGCCGAAGCGGAAGGGCTGGCGCGTCGTTTCAATACGGTTTCCGACCGGTTGACCGAACAGAACAGTTTCACCAACAAGCAGATGGCGGCGGTGACCGATCAGATCAACCGTCTGGCCGGCACCATCGGCAGCCTCAACCAGGCGATCGCAACGGCATCCGCGAACGGCAAGCAGCCCAATGACCTGCTCGATGCGCGCGATGAGGCGGTGCGTCAGCTTTCCACCTATATCGGCGTGACCGTGGTCCCGCAGGACGACAACAGTTTCAATATCTCGGTAGGCACCGGACAGCCGCTGGTGGTGGGTAACAGCGTCAGCCGGCTGGAAGTCGTGCCGGGACAGAGCGATCCCAATCGACATGAAATACAGTTCGTCAGCGGAGGGTCCCGCCAGGGCATCACCTCGCAGATCTCGGGTGGCGAGCTGGGCGGCCTGATCCGTTACCGCGAAGAAGTCCTGGATTCGACCATGAATTCGCTCGGCAGGCTGGCGCTTGCGGTAAGCGATCAGATCAACGCACAGCAGACGCAGGGGCTCGACCTGAAGGGTGAGGTCGGTGCGGCGCTCTTCGGTGACTACAACACGGCCGCCTTGATGGCCTTGCGGGCCACGCCGTTCAGTGGCAATGCCTCCTCGGCCGACGCGTCGCTCAGGATCACCGATACCGCGAGCCTGTCGGCCAGTGATTACCGGCTGGAGTTCGACGGCGTCAATTACACCGCGAGGCGCTTGAGCGACTCCGCGCCCATCACCGTCACGTCCCATGCGGGTCCTCCCGCGTATTTGAGCTTTGCCGACAACGCTGGCAAGGATCAGGGCTTTACTGTCGAGATCAGCGGCACGGCGCAGGCGGGCGACAAGTTCTCCCTGCAACCGACTAGGCGCGGTGCGACTGACATCAAAACCGTGCTCGACCAGGCTGACCAGCTTGCCTTCGCCGCGCCGGTCCGGGCGCAGAGCGGGCTACAGAACATCGGTACGGGCGTCATCAGTCAGCCGGACACGTCCGATTCGGTGGACATGAATGCGCTCAAGGCCGCGCTACCGGGCGACATCACCCTGACCTACAACAGCGGAAGTCCGCCCACCATCAGCGGTCCCGGGGTGACGCAGATCGACCCGACGGTGTTTACGCCGGGGCAGACCAACGAGCTGGCCATCACCATCGACGGCCACAGCTTCACGTTCACTGTCAGTGGCCGGCCTCAGCAAGGCGACACCTTCACGATCGGGTTCAACCAGAATGGCGTTTCGGATAACCGAAACGCACTGAAAATGGTGGACCTGCAGACAAAACAGACGCTCGGGGCCGACCCGAACGTGCCAGGTTCGGGCAAGAGCTTCACCGACGGCTATGGCGAACTCGTCGAGCGTGTCGGGACCTTGACGGCCCAGGCGCGAATGGACAGCGATGCGACCGGTGCGATTCTGAAGCAGGCGACCGACAACCGCGATTCGCTGTCAGCCGTCAACCTCGATGAGGAAGCAGCCAACCTGATCAAGTTCGAGCAGTACTACAACGCCTCGGCACAGATCATTCAAGTTGCCCGCTCTTTGTTCGATACATTGATCAGCACCTTCAGGTAACAGGCCCGCCCATGCGCATTTCGACCTTGCAAGCCTTCAATAATGGCGTGACCGGCATCCAGCGAAACTATGCCAATGCGACGCGTACCCAGGAGCAGATCAGTACCGGAAACCGCATCCTGACCCCCGCGGACGATCCGGTTGCCTCGGTACGCCTGCTGCAACTTGAACAGCAGCAGAATGTGCTGGGGCAGTACAACTCCAACCTGACGGCCGCGAAAAACAGCCTGACCCAGGAGGAAGTGACGCTGAACTCGGTCAACACCGTGCTTCAGCGCGTCCGCGAACTGGCCGTGCGTGCCGGCAATGGCTCGCTCGATCCGCAGGATCGCAAGGCCATCGCAGCCGAGCTGGCGGAGCGAGAGGACGAACTCCTGTCCTTGATGAATACGCGCAACGCGCGGGGTGAGTACCTGTTTTCGGGGTTTCAAGGCAAAACGCAGCCTTTTGTACGCGCGGCGGACGGAAGCTACAGCTACGCGGGAGATGAAGGCCAGCGCAAGCTGCAGATCGCCAGCTCGCTGAACATTCCCATCAGCGATAACGGCAAGTCCGTCTTCCAGGCCGTAACGAACGCGGGCAGGCTGTCGACCACCCCGGCTGCGGAGACAATCACGGCCCCCGCGGTCAGGTTGTCAGCGCCGCTGATCGAGGACGAGGTGGCGTTCGCCGCTTTCGACTTCCCGGCTGACGGAATCGAGGTCCGCTTTTCGGACTCCGCCGACCCGAAGGCGTATGAGATCTATGAGGTGGGCGGAACGGTTGCGCTGGGCAACGGCCGTCTGGATGACAAGGACGATGCGAGCGACAAGCTCGTCTTCAACGGCATGACGATCCATATCGATGGCGTACCGACGGGTACGGAAACCTTCACCCTCGAGCGTAACGGACAGGAAAAACAGGGCATCCTGGACACCATCGCGAACCTTCGCATGTCGTTGGAGAACCCCGGAACCGGGAGCACGGGCGTGCGCGATGCCGTCGCTGTCGCGCTGACCAACCTGGACCACGGCATCGTCAGTGTCGACGAGGCGCGTGGGAACATCGGGGCGCGTCTGAACGTCATCGAAACCACCCAAACGGATAACGAGGACGTGGCGCTGGTCAACAAGGGCGTCCAGGCCGAATTGCGCGAGCTTGACTACGCCGAAGCGCTGTCCCGGTTATCGATGCAAACGGTGGTCCTCGAGGCGGCGCAGCAGAGCTACGTGAAGATTGCCGGTCTGAGCTTGTTCAACGTCATGCGCTGAGCCGTCCGGTCGGCAATGGGTCACAGAACGGTCGTCCCGATTTGACTTGCCTCTGGCGCCGCTTAAAAGTGTGCGTGCGGCGCATGGAGTCCCGCGTCGCTCGTCCGACACTCATAGGGAAGTGAACAATGATTAAGTCTTTCGTCTGTGCGACGACCTTCGCACTGCTCACCGGCATTTCCATTCATGGTCACGCAGCTGAAACCGAGCCGGCTGGCTCAGTACAAACGGCCGTCGTCGCCCAGGCGGCGGTGGTCGATCTGAACTCGGCCGATGCTGAAACCCTGACCCGCGAGCTCATCGGAATCGGCGCCATCAAAGCCGAGGCGATCGTGGCATATCGAAAAGCCCACGGTCCGTTCGCTTCGGTGGACGAACTGCTGGAAGTCAACGGGATCGGGGCGGCAACGCTGGAAAAGAACCGAGCCAGACTGAGCCTGAACTGACCGGCGCAACGCCCGTCCGTTAAATAAGCCGGTCCATTGACCGGCTTTTCAATTTCAGGCGCTTGTGTTGGCGCCGTTTCGACATGTCTCTCAACCCCCTCCGTGCGACCTCGCGCACGAGGGACTCATCGAGGCTCGCAGGAACGCTGCGGGTCGGCCTGTTGTCTCTGTTAGAACGATCAGCGCACGATGTCCAGAGGTTTTGAAGCCAAATTCGCCTTAGAAAAACGTTGACATGTTACGGTTATGCACATTTTCAAGGACGGCGCCCGCGCTTTACGCCAGTCGCGCAATCAAAACTACTGGACAATCGTAACGTGTTGATTTTAAAGGGTTTATCGTTGCTGAGCAAAAACCCATCGATCTGTTTGTAAGCCGCGCCAGACGGGCGTTTGAGGCAGTCATCCAGAATCTGTTCACAAGGTTATCCACAGGATCTGTGGATAATCCTGAAGCTCTTCAATAGCGCGGCTTTGAGGGGAGGTAGACGATGAAAGCACCTTGGAAATTCTTCAAATACCTGCCTATGGCACAACGGGTACTCGCGCGGGGACGGTTACCGGTGGTGCTGCTTGCTGTTGCCCGAAAGCGTTCGGCCCGAGGGGGACTCGTCAAGGGACTGCGTGAAGACCTCGGCTTGTTGCAAGCATTGTGCGTGGCCTGGTGGCGGGGCGAATACAGAGCCGTCAGCCGTCCAGCCCTGGTCGCTGCAGTGGCGGGCCTGCTGTATTTCCTCTCGCCGATGGACGCCATCCCCGACTGGATTCCAGGGCTTGGTTTCATCGACGATCTGGCGGTGCTGGGCTGGGTCATGCGCAAATGGTCCGGTGAGCTGCAGGCCTTCCGGGCCTGGAAGGACAGCCAGTCGGCGGATGTGCAGGCGCATATCGATCAATTACCTTCACCGGACGAACCGATGGCTGATGACGTCAGTCCGGCGCGCAGCAGAACATGACAGGGATTAATCCTTTGGAGGGTGTCGCGCTGAACGCCGCTTTCATTCTTTAGTGCGGCTTCTCCAGGCAAAAAAACCGTTGCCAGACTGTTAATATCCGATTTCATTCATGGAAAACGAACGGGGGTAGCGGATGAGCGTCCAGGTCATCATGCGTGATGGTGCGCCGGAGTATGCCGTGCTGCCGTGGGATGAATATCAGGCATTGCTGAATGCGCGCGGGCAGCGCGAGTCAGCACCGGCAGCGGCGGGTAAAGCGGTTGTGCTGCCGAGCTTCGGCGAGTTGTCCGCGATGCGGCAAGCCAAGGGGATCAGTCAGGAGGCGCTGGCGCGTTCGGTAGGCATCAGTCCGGTTTACATGGCACTCATCGAAAGCGGGGAGCGCGACCCCGGCGACGCCATTCGCCGGGCCCTGGCACGCGCAATGGAGATCGAAGGATGGGAGCCGGAAGCGTGAAGGAGTCGCCGTCGTCGATTCGTATCAGCCGCCCGCACTGGCAGGCGTTGCTGGACGAGTTGACCGAGGCCCGGCGCCAGCGTCACCTGGTGACCTATCGCGCCCTGGTCGAGCGGCTCCAACTGCCGCCGCCGGCCATGCAGACGCTCACGGCGGCACTGGAGCACTTGGCGGCGCTGGATGCCCGCGCCGATCGACCGTTGCGCAGCGCGCTGGTCATCAGCCAGGGGGCCAGCCGATTACCGAGGACAGGTTTCTTTGAGTGCGCGACGCGTCTCAGGCGATTCTCAGGTCCGGCGGACGGGGCCGCTGCCGCCTCATGGCATGCGGGTGAGGTGGCGCGGGTATTCGAGTTCGATTATCCGGAGGTTCCGTGATGTTGCTGCACAAGGCCCGGGCGCGAGTCGGTTATTGGACGGCACGAAGGCTGATGGCGATGAGCTGGGCGGTCAAGCAGCCGAAGGCGTGGCGTTGGATGGAAGGTCAGTTCGCCCGCATGGCTGCTCTCGGCGATCCGAAGGCGCAAAGCTTTTACGGCCACATCCTGCTGTTCAGGGGGCTGGGACATGGCGCCCGGCAGGAGGGCATACGCTTGCTGCGCCTGGCTGCGGAGAACGGAGAGGCCAAGGCGGCCTATCAGATGGGCGTCGAGTGCCTGAGGGAGGACACCACCCAGGGGCCGGACGGCGTCCAGGCGGCCCGCTGGTGGTCGCTGGCCGTCGAAGGCGGGCATCCGTTGGCCGCGACCCGTCTGGCCCAGCTTTACGCGGCTGGCGGGCACGGGCTGGCTGCCGACCCGCGGCAGGCTGAGCGTTACAGCGCCCTGGCCGCCAGACTCGGATTCTGAATGCCCAGCGATTGCTGGTCCGCGTCAATCGCGTACAGGCTGAAGCCGGCTTCTTGCTTGGCCTGGCGCTTGGCTTCCGACGCCAGGGCGGCGAGAGAGGCCGCATCCAGCTGCGCGGTACAACTGGGCTTCAGCTGGACGGCTCCCACCGAAAGCGAGAGCAGGGGATAGCGCTGCTGCCCGCCTTGCCGGCCCTCGGCAATGAAACATCCTTCGGCTAGGTGTTCGTTGCGGTAGAACGGCCGGCAACGCTGTTCGAAGGCTTCGAACAGCCGGGCGATCCTGAGCTGCCATTGCTCCGAATTGATCACCAGCATGAAGTCATCACCGCCGATATGGCCGACGAAGTCACAACTCGAATCGATCTGTTCGTCCAGGCAGTGAGCAAGGCACAGCAGTATCTCGTCACCCTTGGCATAGCCGTAAAGGTCGTTGAATGGCTTGAAATGGTCGATATCCACGTAGCAGACCACCGCCTCGCGACCCTGACGCAGCAGTCGCGTGAGGCATTGCTGGATTGGCACGTTCCCTGGTAACAGCGTCAGCGGGTTGGCGTGGCGGGCCTGCTGAATCTTCATCTCGGTGATCAACTTGAGCACGTCGATCACCCGGCCCAGTCCGTGATAACGGCCATCGACGGTGATGACGAAATCCTCGTCGATGCGCTGCCGGGCTCGGCTGGTCAACAGCCGACTGACCTGCTGCAGTGACTGGCCAAGCTCTACCGCGAGGAAGTCGTCGCTCATCAGCCGGCTGATGGGTTTTCGCGCCAGCAGATCGGTCGCAAAGGGCTTGAGCAACGCGTCGGACAACAGGCTTCTATGCACGATGCCGACCGGCATGTTCATCGCGTCGAGCACGGCGACGGAATTCAGGTTCGCTTGCAGGCGGAACAGCTCCAGCACGCTCCCGACCGGGTGCGACGCGACCACGGCCGCTTGTTTCAGCACCAGTGCGGAGAGGTCGGGGTTGTCCTCCGTCGGCTCGTCGCGATTGCCGACGCTCGGCAGATGAACGGCCGCGTCGACATCCGGCTCTTCTTCCGGGCGACCGAGCAGGTAGCCCTGGACCAGATCCACGCCCATATCCGAGAGCGTTCTGAGTTCCTCGCCGAGCTCGATGCCCTCTGCGATGACTTGCGCACGCGAGGCCCTCGCGATCTTCATGATCGATTCGACGAACTCACGTTTGACCGCGTCCCGGTGGATGCCGTCTATGAAGTAACGGTCGATCTTGACGTAATCGGGCCGTAGCTCCGACCACATGCGCAGCCCGGAGTAGCCGGCACCGAGATCGTCCAGCGCGATTGAAAAGCCCATGTCGCGGTAGTGGTGCAGCGCCGCGTCAAGCAACTCGAAGTCGTCGGTGGGGGTCTGCTCGGTCAGCTCGATCACCACCCGATCGGCCGGGATGCGGTATTCATGCAGCAACTCCAGTGTGCGGCCCGGCTTGTGCGTCGTGTCCAGCAGGGTTTCCGGAGATACGTTGAGGAACAGCTTGCCCTGCAGCTGCAATTGGCGGTAGCGCCGACAGGCGCTCTCGCGGCAGGTCATCTCGAGCTGGTTGAGTCGCCCGGCGTGGCGCGCAGCCGCGAGTAGATTGATGGGCGAGTGGAGCGACGTATTGGAAGGCCCGCGTGTCAGGGCTTCGTAACCGATGACGCACCGTTCGGAAAGCGAAACGATGGGTTGGAAAAGGGTGGTGATGTCGCCGTGAGCGAGGATGTTATCCAGGGTGCTCAACTGCTCGGTGACGGTCATGATGGTCTCGTGGTGGCCATGAAATGCGAAGGGCCGCACAAATTGCGACCTTTCGTATTTCACGATGCAATGATGTCATTTTGATGACACCGTCACCGGCTACCGTCCGTTCGAGCTGTTCCTGGCCATCGCTTCCTGGAGGCCGAGATAGTCCAGCAGGATTCTGCCGCTCTCCGACAGATAGGCATCATCCTCGGGTTTGACCTTTTTCTCCTCGATCACAGGCGTCGTTTCGTCCTCCTGCTCGAGCTTGGCCAGTGGCTCTTCACCCTTCGCCTCGCGCAGTCTGTTCTCCAAAGCCAGCTGGCGTTTTTCGATTCCTTCCTGCTGGGCCCGGCGTTTTTCCTCGTTGAGGCTGATCGTCGTCTCGTGCGCCAGTTCCTGCGTCAGAGCGAGGCGATCGCGGGTGAAGACGAAATCGGGATTCTCGTGGGTCCGCGCTTCATGGCGCGCCTTGAGTTCCTCGAGGAACGGCTTGAAAGGATTCATGTCCGGGTTGATCGCCGCGCGGATGCTGTCCCACGGCAGCGCTTCAGGCAACGCGCTTTCGCCGATCTCCTTGGTATCGACCTCCGCCGGGTAGGCGATGTCCGGAATCACGCCCTGGTGTTGCGTGCTCTGCCCGGACACGCGATAGAACTTGGCCAGCGTCAGTTTGAGCTCGCCGTGGTTGAGCGGCTGGACGGTTTGCACCGTGCCCTTGCCGAACGTTTGCCCGCCCAGGATCAGTGCCCGATGGTAGTCCTGCATCGCGCCGGCGAAAATTTCCGAGGCCGAGGCCGACAGCCGATTGACCAGCACCGCCAACGGTCCCTTGTAAAAGGCGCCGGATTGCTCATCGGCGAGCACGTCGACGCGACCGTCGCTGTTGCGCACCAGGACGGTCGGGCCCTGGTCGATGAACAGGCCCGTCAGCTCGGTCGCCTCTTGTAGCGAACCGCCACCGTTGTTGCGCAGATCGATAACGACGCCGTCGACGTTTTCCTGCTTCAGCTCTGTCAGCAGTTTCTTCACGTCACGGGTGGTGCTCTTGTAGTCCTTGTCACCGGCGCGCAGGGCTTTGAAGTCCAGGTAGAACGCCGGGATCTCGATGACGCCGAGTTTGTAATCGCGACCGTCCTGCTCGAGATTGAGCACGGACTTCTTCGCAGCCTGCTCCTCGAGCTTGACCGCTTCACGGGTGATGGGGACGATCTTGCTGCTCTGGTCGTTTGGCGCGTTGCTTGCCGGAATGACTTCCAGACGAACGACCGATCCCTTGGGACCGCGGATCAGCTTGACGACCTCGTCGAGGCGCCAGCCGATCACGTCAACCATGTCCTCGTCATCCTGGCCTACGCCGACGATCTTGTCCGCCGGGGCAATCTGCTTGCTTTTCTCCGCGGGGCCCGCGGGGACCAGGCGCACGACCTTGACGTACTCGTTGTCGCTCTGCAGGACAGCGCCGATGCCTTCGAGTGAAAGGCTCATGTTGATGTCGAAGTTTTCCGCATTGTCCGGCGACAGGTACTGCGTGTGCGGATCGTAAGACTGTGCGAAAGCGTTGATGTAGGTCTGGAAGACGTCTTCGCCGCGGGTCTGTTCAAGGCGTGACAACTGATTCTTGTAGCGCTTGGTGAGCAGTTCCTCGATGGCTTTCGGCTCCTTGCCCGCGATTTTCAGCCGCAACACCTCATCCTTGACGCGCTTGCGCCAGAGATCATCCAGTTCCTGTTCATCCTTGGGCCAGGCAGCGTTTTCGCGGTCGAACAGCAATTGCTCGTCGAGCGTGAAATCGAAACTGTCGACGCCTTTTTCCAACAGGCCAAGCGCGTATTGAAGCCGGCTCTGCAGCCGTTGCAGGTGCACCTTATAGATCGCGAAGCCGGGCTCGAGGTTGCCGTTCTTGAGGAAGTTGTCGAACTCGTTGCGCCAGGCGCCGAATTCGGCCAGATCACCTGCGGTGAAATAGCTGCGCGACGGGTCCAGCATCTTGATGTAGCCATCGAAGATCTTCGCCGATCGGGCGTCGTTGAGCGGTGGCTTGTTGTAGTGATGGCGCTTGAGCAGCTCGACGACGTTGAGGCTGGCGATCACCTGATCGCGGTCAGGCTGAAGATAGTCCCAGTTTTGTCCATCGGCAGGCTTGGCCGAGGCGATGCTGGCCTGGAAGCCTAGCAGCAGGGCTAGAAAGCCCGCGGTCAATGATCGTTTCATTTCGAGGGGGCGACGCGAGGCTGGGTAATAACGCATATTAGGCCATCAAATCAGGCGCCGGGGCGGGATCTGCCCGGCGGAACATAACAACAGCCCGATGGTACCTGGCGGCTAGCACGCCGTGACAGAAATCGCATCAGGATGACAGGGCGAGACCCACGCACCGCACCATACCGAATCGGCGAGCGATGGTTGCATACGGTGTATCGCTGTGTGACCTGAGACAGAACTTTATCAGCGGCCTGCACTGCCAGCGAGTAACGGTTGAGCGGGCGCAGGTCTGAACCACTATGGAGGTAGCATGAAGGCATTGCAAGGCATCGAGGGCCAGCTCGAATGGACGGAGCGCGCTGCTCCGGCGTGTGGCGAAGGGCAAATCAGGATCCGTGTGGCGGCCGCTGGGCTGAACCGGGCTGACCTGCTGCAGCGCGCAGGGCATTATCCGCCGCCGCCAGGCGTGACCGATGTCCTTGGCCTGGAGTGCTCGGGCATCGTCAGCGAAGCCGGTGCTGGCGTGTCCCACCGTGTCGGTGACCGGGTCTGCGCGCTGCTGGCCGGTGGCGGGATGGCCGAGGAAGTGGTGGTCGACGCCCGCCATGCCCTGGCGATACCTTCGGGCCTGTCGCTGGCAGAAGCGGCCGTGATCCCCGAGGTGTATGCAACGGCATGGTTGAACCTGTTCCGGCTCGGTGCGCTACGGACGGGTGAAAAGGTCCTGTTGCACGCCGGTGCCAGTGGTGTCGGTTCGGCGGCGATCCAGCTGTGCAAGGCCTTTGGCAATCCCTGTTGGGTCAGTGTGGGCTCGGCAGAGCGTCTGGCCTATTGCGAGTCGCTGGGGGCCGAGGGCGGCGTGCTGCGTGGCGATTCGCTGGAGGCTCTGCGCGACTTCGGCCCCTTCGACATGATTCTCGACCCGGTCGGTGCCAAATATGCGGCACTCAACACCCAACTGCTCGCAACGGGTGGACGCTGGGTAATCATCGGTCTGATGGGCGGGCGCAAGGCCGAGATGGACCTGGCTGCCCTGTTGGCCAAGCGCATTCAGTTGGTCGGCTCGACGCTGCGCAGCCGCAACGCCGATGACAAGGCCGAGCTGCTGGCTGACATGCACAGAAGGATCTGGCCGTTGTTCGCCGACAAGACCCTCTCGCCCCGCCTGGAGCGAAGCTTCCCGATCCGCGACGTGGAGACCGCGTTCGCTGCGCTGGCCAGCAATCAGGTCTCCGGGAAGGCGGTGCTGGTGATCGACGACAGTCTAGTGTGAGCGCGCCGGGCACACGCAGCGCCCGGCGGCCATGTCAGGGCAGCTCGGCGCTGGAGTAGAACGCGCTGAGCACCTTGACCAGATGCGCCAGGTCCTGGCTGCCAGCCAGTTCGCGAATCGAATGCATGCCGAACGTCGGTAGGCCGATGTCGACCGTTCGGACACCGAGCTGGCTGGCGGTGATTGGACCGATCGTCGACCCGCAGCCCATGTCGCTGCGGGTGACGAAGCTCTGCACCGAGACTTCGTTTTCCAGACACAGATGGCGGAAGAAACCCGCGGTTTCACTGCTGGTGGCATAACGCTGGTTGCTGTTGACCTTGATGACGGGGCCGGCATTGAGCTTCGGACCATGATTGCCGTCGTGCTTGTCGGCATAGTTGGGATGCACGGCGTGGGCGTTGTCGGCCGAGATCAGCAGCGAGCGATTGATGCTGCGCTGGAAGGCTTCGCCCTCGGGTAGCAAACGCCGCAGCACCTGCTCGAGGAACGGCCCGTCCGCACCGCACATCGAGGCCGAGCCGACTTCCTCGTGATCGGTACAGACCAGGACGCAGGTCTCCTCGCGGTCGGCACGCAGCAGGGCTTGCAGCCCAGCGAAGCACGACAGCAGGTTGTCCAGGCGAGCCCCGGCAATGAAATCGCCATTCAGGCCGATCACGGCAGCGCTCTGGGTATCGTAAAAGCTCAACTCGAAATCCAGTACCACGTCGGCGACCAGCCCATGCTCGCGGCTGAGTTGATCGGCCAGCAGGACGCGGAAGTCCGGCCTGTCTTCGCTGGCGATCTGCGCCAGAATGGGCGGCAGTTCATTCTGCGGATTGATCGCCCAGCCCTGGTTGGCTTCACGATTGAGATGGATCGCCAGGCTCGGAATGACCGCGATGGGCAGCTTGAAGTCGATAAGCTGGCTTTCGATGCGTCCGTCACGGCTGTAGGTGACGCGGCCGGCCAGGGAGAGATCACGATCGAACCAGGGCGCCAGCAAGGCGCCGCCGTAGACTTCAACGCCCAATTGCCAGAAGCCCTGGCGCTGCAGTTCCGGTTGGGGTTTGACACGCAGGCAGGGGCTGTCGGTATGGGCGCCAACCATGCGCATGCCATGTTCGATGAGCGATTTGCTGCCCAGTTGGAAAGCGATGATCGCCGAGTCGTTACGGATGACGTAGTAGCGTCCGCCGGGCTCGGTACGCCACGTCTCTCGCTCGTCCAGCGCCTTGAAACCGGCAGCCTGAAGCCGCTGAGCGAGGCTGCGAGTGGCATGGAAGTGTGTTGGGGACGCTTTTAGGTAATCGATCAGACCCTGATTGAGTTCTTCGCGCATGACGAGCTCCTGACTGCAAGGTCACGGAGTTTACCGTATTGGCGGCCACAGCCTCACGGTCACCGGCCGACCGGCGCGTGCACATTCAGAAGGGAGCGGGGCAATCGAAGCGCATGCGCAGGCCCGTCTGGGGATGCGTCAGTGCGAGCATGCTGGCGTGCAGGCAAAGCCGATCATGGGCCGCCAGCGCCTGTTCGTGGGCATAGAGCCGATCGCCAAGCAGCGGATGGCCGATCGACAGCATGTGCACACGCAACTGATGCGAGCGTCCGGTAATCGGCGTCAGTTCGACCCGGCTGTAGTGACCGCAGCGTTCCAACACCCGCCAGTAAGTCAATGCGTGCTTGCCCAGGTCATGGTCGACCACGTGTCGCGGTTTGGTTGGCGGGTCATAGCGCAGCGGCAGGTCGATGCTGCCGCTCTGTTGCGCCGGCTCGCCCCAGCACAAGGCGGTATAGGCCTTTTCCGTTTCGCGATCATGAAACTGCCTCGACAGCTCGCGGTGGCTGTCCGCGTCGCGTGCGAGCACGATCAGACCGGAGGTTTCCCAGTCCAGTCGATGAACGATACGTGCCTCGCGATAGCCGTTTTCCTGCAGGCGTGTGACCAGGCAGTCCTTGTTGTCATCGGCACGGCCCGGCACGGACAGCAGCAGGGTGGGTTTGTTGATTACCAGCAGGGCGGCGTCCTGATGGACGATCTGGATGTTGCTCAGGGGCATCGTTGGATTCCGGAAACGCAATCGGCGACCGAAGTCGCCGATGATGCTGTCGCTGCACAAGCGAGCGGGCCACTGCGGTCGATCAGCGATCCGGCAGGGTGATGTTCAGCTCGAGTATCGAACAGCTGCCCTGGTCTTCCAGGGCGACCTGGACCTGTTCGCTGTCGATGTTGACGTATTTGCGAATCACCTCGACCAGCTCTTTCTGCAGGGCCGGCAGATAATCCGGTTGCGTGCGCTGGCCGCGCTCATGGGCGACGATGATCTGCAAACGCTCCTTGGCGATATTGGCCGGCGTTTCTTTCTTCTTGCGCTCACGGAAGAAGTCGAGAAGGTTCATTCGCGGCCTCCGAACAATCGTTGGAGAAAGCCCTGCTTCTTCACGTCGAGGAAGCGATGGTCGACATCCTTGCCCAGCAGGCGATCCACGGCGTCGCTGTAGGCCTGGCCGGCGTCGCTCTGGTCGTCGAGAATGACCGGTACGCCCTGGTTGGAAGCCTTCAGCACTGCCTGGGATTCGGGAATGACACCGAGCAGGCGAATCGACAGGATTTCCTCGACGTCTTCGACACCGAGCATCTCGCCCTTGACGACGCGCTCGGGGTTGTAGCGGGTCAACAGCAGATGTTCCTTGATCGGCTCTTCGCCGTTCTCGGCACGGCGCGACTTGCTGGCCAGCAGGCCCAGCATGCGATCCGAGTCACGCACCGAGGACACCTCGGGGTTGGTCACGACGATGGCTTCGTCGGCGAAGTACATGGCCAGGTGGGCACCTTTCTCGATGCCGGCCGGGGAGTCGCAAATGACGAACTCGAAGGTCTTGGCCAGTTCATCGATGACCTTGCCGACGCCTTCGAGCGTCAGGGCGTCCTTGTCACGGGTCTGGCTGGCGGCCAGCACGTACAGGTTCTCGAGGCGCTTGTCCTTGATCAGGGCCTGGGTGAGGGTGGCGTCGCCCTGGATGACGTTGACGAAGTCATACACCACGCGGCGCTCGCAGCCCATGATCAGGTCCAGGTTACGCAGGCCAACGTCGAAGTCGACGATGACGGTCTTGTGGCCGCGCAGAGCGAGGCCGGTACCGATGGCGGCGCTGGTGGTGGTTTTACCGACGCCACCCTTGCCGGAAGTGACTACGAGGATCTTGGCCAAGGTGATTCACCCTAATATGGAAGTCGGGACCGTCAGCCGAGTCGGCGTCAGGAGGCCCGTTTTGGTGCTTGAAAATTCGCGGCAGTATCCGTTAAAGGCGGGTGATGTTCAACACGTCGCCGGATAGCTTCATCTGTACGGCTTCAGTCCACAGCGGGTCGCGGCGCAGGTCTTCGGCGACCTTGTAATGGCCTGCAATCGAGACCATCTCGGCGGCGAGCTGCTGGCAGAATATTCGCGCGTTGGTGTCGCCCTGGATGCCCGCCAGGGCGCGCCCGCGAAGCGGACCGTAGACATGGATGTTTCCATCGGCGAGAAGTTCCGCACCCGGACTGACGGCGGCCAGCACGATCAGATCGCCGCCCTGGGCGTAGACCTGCTGGCCGCCGCGGATCGGTGTGGTCACTACCCGAGTGGGACGATAGGTCGCGGCTGGCTTGGTGGGCTCGGCGGGCGCCTTGGCGGAAAGGTCCAGCTTGCGTTCCCTGGCGCCGGACGGTGGCAACACAGGCAGGTCGAGCGCGCCCGCCGCGTCGAGCATCGATCGATCGCCGGCCCGCAGCGCCAGCGTCCGCAGGCCGTGCTTGCGGCACAGCGCGATGAGGGCTGGCAGGTCGAGACCGCAATCGGCGGGCAGTTTGTCCAGCGCAAGGACCAGAGGGGTGTTGTTGAAAAACTCCGGCGCCTGCGCGACCTTCACCGCCAGTTGTTGATCGAGACGCTCCAGATCGGGTTGCGTCAGCTCCAGCACGGTGATGGCAAGCATGCTGCCCTTGAGCTGGAATACGGGGGCTTGGTCGGGGAGATCGGCTTGGCTCATGGTCTGCCTGCTGCGGTAAATGGCGAGGACTTATAGCGGGGCAGGCCGCAGCCTGCAAGTGTCGCCGGGGCGATCGGACAGATGCCGCGCATCGAGACGCTGCCGCATCTTGGGCTGATTTATCGCTAGAATGCGCGCTTTTACCGGTTCGAGCTTGCCCATGGATCGTTCTCGATTTCGCGCATCCTTTTTTCACCCACGCTTCTGGCTGCTATGGCTGGGCCTGGGTCTGTTGTGGCTGGTGGTTCAACTGCCGTATCGGGTCCTGCTGTTACTGGGGCGCGCCCTTGGTGCGGTGATGTACAGGACTGCCCGCTCGAGACGGCACATCGCGCGACGCAACCTGCAGCTCTGTTTCCCGGAGCTGAGCGACAAGGACCGGGAGCGCTTGCTGCGTGAGAATTTCGCCTCGACGGGCATTGCCTTCTTCGAGATGGCGATGAGCTGGTGGTGGCCCAGGGATCGGCTGCAGAAGCTGGCGAGGGTCGAAGGGCTCGAGCATCTGCAACAGGCTCAGGCCGAGGGTCAGGGTGTCATCCTCATGGCGCTCCATTTCACCACGCTGGAGATTGGCGCGGCGCTGCTCAGTCAGTTGCACACCATCGATGGCATGTATCGCGAACACGGCAATGCGGTATTCGACTTCGTGCAGCGGCGTGGGCGTGAACGGCACAACCTGGACGCCAGCGCGATCGAGCGTGAAGACGTACGGGCGATGCTCAAGGTGCTGCGCGCTGGCCGGGCCATCTGGTACGCGCCGGATCAGGACTATGGCCGCAAGCAGAGCCTCTTCGTGCCCTGGTTCGGCATCAGCGCCGCAACCGTGACGGCCACGACCAAGTTCGCCCGGTTGGGCAGGGCGCGAGTCGTTCCGTATACGCAGGAACGCCTCGCCGGTGGCGCCGGCTACCGACTGGTGATCCACGCGCCGTTGGCGGATTTCCCCGGGGAAAGCGAGGAGGCCGATTGCCTGCGCATCAACGAGTGGGTGGAAGACGCGGTACGGCGGCATCCCGAGCAATACCTCTGGGCGCACCGCCGCTTCAAGACGCGCCCCGCCGGGGAGCCGAGCCTCTATCGCAAACTGCCCAAGAAGCCGGTCAAGCCGTAAGGACGCCGTCGCGAAAGTCGCGCAGGGCCTGCTCGATTTCCGCGCGGCTGTTCATCACGAACGGACCGTACTGGACGATCGGCTCGCCAAGCGGGCGTCCGGCCAGTAATAGAACCCGAGCGCCAGCGTCGGACGCCAATGGCAGGCTGCCCTGTTCGGACAGACGGGCCAGCTGGTTCTTGCCGAGCGGCTTTCCGGCCACCGAAAGCTCGCCCTCGAATACATAGAGCATGGCTCGGTGACCGTTCGCCAGTTGCGGATCGATGCGGCTGCCGGCGGGCAGCATCAGATCGAACAGCTGCGGTTCGGTGTCGGGTCGTTGTACGGCACCCGGCTGATCGACGCCTTCGGCCTGCAAGCGTCCGGCGATGACCACCGCTTCGATGCCGTTCGGCAGCCGGAGACGCGGAATCTGAGCAGGTGCGAAGTCACGATAGCCCGGATCGCCCATCTTGCTTTTCGCCGGCAGGTTCAGCCACAGCTGGAACCCACGCATCACGCCACGTTCCTGCTGCGGCATTTCACTGTGGATGACCCCGCGAGCAGCGGTCATCCATTGCACGCCACCGCTTTCGAGCAGGCCGACATTGCCCAGATGATCCTCATGGCGCATGCGACCCTCGATCATGTAGGTGATCGTTTCGAAGCCGCGGTGCGGGTGTGGCGGAAAGCCGGCGATGTATTCGTCGGGGTTGTCCGAGCCGAATTCGTCGAGCATCAGGAAAGGATCGAAACGCTCTGGCGCGGCGCCGCCGAACAGGCGGGTCAGGCGGACACCGGCGCCATCGGAAGTGGCGCGGCCGGTGCTGATGGAAAGAATTTCACGGGTGGACATGGCAAGTGACCTCGGTGCGAACTGAGCGAAGCTTACGGCCGTCCTGTCGATGGAAGGATGCGAAATTCCTCTGCTTCCAATCGAATGATTGAATCATTCCTCGATTTGCAGCTCCCGCGCCCGGGTATACACGTAACGGACTTTCTCGTACTCGAACGGGGAATTCAGTTGGCCGTAGCGAAGGCTGGTGCTATGCCGCAGGTCGATCAGCCGCAACGCGGTCAGGCCGAACTCGCCGCCGCTGGCCTCGGCGTAGCTGAAATAGTCGATCTGCCGTTCGACGCCGAAGTCCATGGCCTGGCCCGCGGTATCGCGCAGGTTCGACGGGCCGAGGGCCGGCAGGATCAGGTAGGGGCCGTGCGGGACGCCGTAATAGCCCAGTGTCTGGCCGAAGTCCTCGTTGAGGCGGGGCAGCCCCATGCGTGTGGCCGGGTCCCAGATCCCGCCGACGCCCAGGATCGTGTTGAACAGCAGGCGAGCGGTGGTATTCATGGCGCGCTTGCCCTTGAACTGCGCCACGCTGTTGAAGAGCGTCGGTATTTCGCCGAGGTTGTTGAAAAAATTGCTCACGCCGGTGCGTACGATCCGCGGGGTGACATAACGGTAGCCGCGCACCGCCGGCAACATGACCCACTGATCGAGGCGGTAGTTGAAGTAATACATGCGTCGGTTCAGTGACTCCCAGGGGTCGTAGATATCCAGCGCATCGAAGGTGGCGCGCTCGAACTCGCGCTGATCCAGCCCCGGGTTGAATTGCAGGTTACGCAGCGGGTGGGTGAAACCGTCCTCGTCGGGAACCGGCGTCTGGGCACTGGCGAGACCGCTGGCCAACAGCAGCAGTGCGAAAAGATGACGTCTAGCCACGGAAGAACTCCAGCATGTGTTGAGCGTTGACCCGGTAGTCGAGGTTGCCGCAATGGCCTCCGCGCGGGTACAGCGTCATCCGGTCACCGAAGGTCCGGCGCAGAAAGCCCAGGTCGCCGGCGCCAAGGATGATGTCATCGGCGTTGTGCATCACCGCGATCTTCTGACTGTCGCGCAGATAATCCTCCAGCGCGTAGAGGCTGACCTGCTGCACCAGCTGCGCCAGGCTGCCACCGTCCTGCTGAGCACGCCACATGGGGATGAGCTGCTCGGTGATATAGCAATCGAAATCGCACAGCAGGGCGCGCCGGAAGAATGGCTCGAGGCTGGTGCCCTCGTCGATCGGGTAGTCGGGCGGCACGATCAAGCCGCGACGGTTGATCAGATCGGAGGTGAACACGATGTCGGCTGCCGAAAAGCGGAATACCGAGCCCACCAGCATCGCCATTTGCTCATCGCTCAGCGCGAAGTCCGAGCGCTGGAAGTCGAACAGCATGGCCTCGTCGAGGTTGATCGAGCCGTGCAGTCGATAGTAGCGCGTGAGTTTTTCCAGGATCAGTTGGTAGAAGGTGGTGGTGCTGTCGATCGCCTCGACCCGCGTCTGCACCAGCTTGTCCAGATTGCCGATCGACGTGTACAGGTTGACCGGCGGGTTGAGCAACAGCACGCGCTTGAAATTGAAGCTCTGGCGCGTCTCGTCGAGCTTGCTGACAAAGGCGGCGTTGAGTGCACCGAGGCTGTACCCGGTGAGATGAAATTCGGTCACGGGCAGTTCATGCTGTTGCGCCCGGACCGCCTGCATCACGCGGTACAGATCCTTCGCATCGTCTGGGCTGTAACCCGGCGTGGCGTAGCGCGAGGCGGCGGCGATGAAGTCGAAGCTGGTGGGCGAGGACAGCTGCACCACGTGATAGCCCGCTCCGTAGAACAGTCGTTTCAGCGACTCGGTCTTGCCGGCCGCATAACTCGCGCCGGTACCGGAGATGATGAATATCAGCGGGGCGGGGCCGGGCTGTCGGGCCAGGCGATAGGTCAGTCGTTTCACCGCCCAGAAGTTATCCGGCAACGTGAACTCGCGTTCGGGGCGCAGCCGCAGGTGATAGTCGGCCTGGTCGATGTCATCGTCGCTGGGGACTTCTGCGCGCAACGCCGCAGGTGTCGTGGCGATTGTCGCCTCGAACGGATTGCTCAAGGGATAGCCATACTGCTCGACGCTGATATCCGCGGCGTGAGCAGGCGCGACGACCAGCGCGAGCAGCGCGGTCAGGCACAGCAACAATTGCATGTAAGGGGCTCTCCTGAGACGAGTGGGCGGCATACGCCAGACGGCCGGGCGTGCGCCACGGGGCAATGATGCTGCCATAGAAACCGCCGCCGCGTCCGACGCCGATGCCGTTCCGGTACGCTGATGGGTAGATGAATCGGGTTTGGGCTGCGCGCCGAGCGTCCGGTTCCGTGGCGATGTGGTGTCGAGGGCATTGAACATCCTGTATCGAGCCTCTGCGGACGATGATGGGTGCTGCAGGTCCTGTCTCGATGCTTCCGGTCGATGAAGCGCAGCGCGTAAGCCATTGACCGCGATTAATCCCGCGGGTTGCGTTACGCCTGTTGGATTGGGGGGGGCGGGCTTACGCCGCAGCTTCCGGACCATGCCCTTGCGCACGCCTGCGATGCCGGTCGACGACGGCTCGCGTCCGCTGCGTGGTCAACGGCGGCGCTGACGCGCGCGGCGCGTCAAGCCTGGTGATGCAGCCAGGCGTGAGCCGGTATTTCACGGCGCGTTGGCCGGGGCTTTTCCAATCGCTGCCAGATTTTCTCGTGAAAATAAAAGCCCACCGAATTGCACAGCGGTTCGATGGCGGCCACGAGCCCGCCAGCGGCAAGGCTTCCGGTCAAGGCATAGGTCACCGAAAAGGCGATGCAGAAGTGCATCAGTGTGAACGTAACGGTCTTGGTCATGGCGTGTCTCCGGAATGCGTTCGAGAACTGTTCTCTATTGAGATCCAGTCTCGCTCCGTGCTGGCCTCATTGAAAATCATGCTGCTCGATAGGCGGCATAGACGGGGACTATATCGGGCCCGGAAAGGGTCGCGAGGGCTCTATTCCGGCGCTTTGGCGAAAATAAAAACCAGACCATGGTCGAGTGGCGTTCGCACCGCCTGGCTCTAAAGTAGCCCGCTTGCCCTCATCAGTGGGCTGAGATCGGAGCCATAACAATGCAGAACGAAGAAATCTACCGGCGCATCCATGCCAATCCGCGTTTCCAGGAACTGGTTGCCAAGCGCGGCCGCTTCGCCTGGCTGCTGTCGGCCGTCATGCTCGGTGCTTATCTGGCCTTTATCCTGTTGATTGCGTTCGAGCCAGCCGTGCTCGGCATTCCACTCGCCGCCAATACGGTGACCACCTGGGGCATCCCAGTGGGCGTCGGCGTCATCTTCATGGCATTCATCCTCACGGGCGTCTACGTCCAGCGTGCCAATGGCGAGTTCGATCGACTCAACCAGGAAATCCTCAACGAGGCTCAACAATAATGTTCGTGCGTTTATTGATGGCAGCGGTTCTGCTGGCTGCCTCGCCTTTGCTGATGGCCGATGCCATTACTGGCGAAGTGCAGAAGCAGTCGGTCAACTATACGGCGATCGCGATGTTCGTTGTGTTCATCGTGTTCACCATGGGCATCACCAAGTGGGCCGCCAAACGCAACACGTCCACGTCCGACTACTATACGGCCGGCGGAAGCATCACCGGCTTTCAGAACGGGCTGGCGATCGCCGGCGATTTCATGTCCGCGGCGTCGTTCCTGGGCATATCCGCATTGGTGTACACCAGCGGCTACGATGGCCTGATCTACTCCATCGGCTTCCTGGTCGGCTGGCCGATCATCCTGTTCCTGATGGCCGAGCGCCTGCGCAATCTGGGCAAGTTCACCTTTTCCGACGTGGCGTCCTATCGCCTCGGCCAGACGCAGATCCGCATCCTCTCGGCCTTCGGTTCGCTGATCGTGGTGGCGTTCTACCTGATCGCGCAGATGGTCGGCGCCGGCAAGCTGATCCAGTTGTTGTTCGGTCTCGACTATTACGTCGCGGTGGTCCTGGTCGGCGTGCTGATGGTCATGTACGTGTTGTTCGGTGGCATGTTGGCGACCACCTGGGTGCAGATCATCAAAGCGGTCCTGCTGCTGTCGGGCGCCACCTTCATGGCCGTCATGGTGATGAAGGCGGTCAACTTCGATTTCGGCAGCCTGTTCGCCGAAGCGGTCAGCATCCATGAGAAGGGCGCTGCGATCATGAGCCCCGGTGGCCTGGTATCGGACCCGATCTCCGCGATTTCGCTGGGGCTGGCGTTGATGTTCGGTACCGCCGGTCTGCCGCACATCCTGATGCGTTTCTTCACCGTCGCCGACGCCAAGGAAGCGCGCAAGAGCGTGTTCTACGCCACGGGCTTCATCGGCTACTTCTACATCCTGACCTTTACCATCGGCTTCGGCGCGATCCTGCTGGTCAGCACCAACCCGGAATTCAAGGACGCAACGGGCGCCATTATCGGAGGCACCAACATGGTCGCCATCCACCTGGCCAACGCCGTGGGAGGCAACCTGTTCCTGGGCTTCATTTCCGCGGTAGCGTTCGCAACGATCCTCGCGGTCGTAGCCGGGCTGACCCTGGCCGGCGCGTCTGCCGTTTCCCATGACCTGTATGCCTGCGTGATCAAGAAGGGCAAGGCCAGGGAAGAAGATGAGATGCGCGTCACCAAGATCACGACCCTGACCCTCGGCGTCGTGGCGATCCTGCTGGGCATCATCTTCGAGAAGCAGAACATCGCGTTCATGGTGGGCCTGGCATTCTCCATCGCGGCCAGCTGCAATTTCCCGGTGCTGTTCCTCTCCATGTACTGGAAGGGCCTGAGTACGCGCGGCGCGCTGGTCGGCGGTTCGCTGGGCCTGGCGACTGCGTTGATCCTCACCATCATCAGCCCCACCGTATGGGTCGATGTGTTCGGCTACGCCGAGGCCATCTTCCCCTACAAATACCCGGCGCTGTTCTCGATGATCGTCGCGTTCGTTGGGATCTGGTTCTTCTCGGTCACCGACAAGTCCAAGTCGGCGGGTCTCGAGCGCGAGCGCTTCTTCTCGCAGTTCGTCCGTTCGCAGACCGGTCTGGGCTCCAGTGGCGCCGTCGCCCACTGATTGCCGGATGTGCGTTGAACAAGGGCAGCCCTCGGGCTGCCCTTGTCATTTGCGACCTGGGCAAACGGCATCTGCAGTTGTGTCGATGGTATCAATCGGGCTCGGAACATGGCCGTCATTCAGCATTTCGATCGAGGCCGGAGGGGGCGTCTGCATTCGCTAGACTCGTTGCAACTCAACGCACAACAAAGGCAGCAAAACGATGCAAAATCGCATGATGGTCACTGGCGCGGGTTCCGGTCTGGGTCGCGAGATCGCGCTACGCTGGGCACGTGAGGGCTGGCAACTGGCGCTCTCGGACGTCAACGAAGCCGGACTGGCCGAGACCCTCGGAATGGTCCGCGAAGCCGGCGGCGACGGGTTCACTCAGCGCTGCGACGTGCGCGACTACAGCCAGTTGACGGCGCTGGCGCAGGCCTGCGAGACCAAGCTCGGCGGTATCGACGTGGTGGTCAACAATGCCGGTGTCGCCTCTGGCGGTTTCTTCGACGAACTGTCGCTCGAAGATTGGGACTGGCAGATCGCGATCAATCTGATGGGTGTGGTCAAGGGCTGCAAGGCGTTCCTGCCGCTGGTGCAGAGCAGTCGCGGCAAGTTCATCAACATCGCCTCGATGGCTGCACTGATGCAGGCGCCGGGCATGAGCAACTACAACGTGGCCAAGGCTGGCGTGGTTGCGCTGTCGGAGAGTCTGCTGGTCGAATTGAAGCAGCAGGAAGTGGGCGTTCACGTCGTATGTCCGTCGTTCTTCCAGACCAACCTGATGGACTCTTACCGTGGGCCGACGCCGAACATGAAGGCGCAGATCAGCAAGCTGCTCGAAGCCTCGCCGATCACGGCAGCCGATATCGCCGACTACATATACCGACAGGTAGCCGAAGGCGTGTTCATGATTCTGCCCCACGATGAAGGCCGCATGGCCTGGAAAATCAAACAGCAGAATCCGCAGGCCATCTACGACGAGATGGCTGCGCTGGCAGAGAAGAAACGCAACAAAAGCAGAACCTGACTGTTCGGTCCGTTTTGCTTGCCGAGGTCGGAGGTCGGGAGTAGGGTTGCCTGTCCGATGCCTGACCGACCTCTGGATTCACTGTGAAAAACCCATCTCGCTGGCTGCTCATGCTGGCCCTGGTGCTTGGCGCCATCAATCTACGCCCTGCCATTACCTCCTTCGCGCCGCTGATCGAACGCATCGCCGAAGAGCTGAGCCTCAGCCGCGGCCTGATCAGCCTGACCACGGCATTGCCGGTGCTGCTGATGGGCTTGCTGGCGCCGCTTGCGCCGCGCCTGGCCGTGCGTTTCGGGCTGGAACGGACCATCAGTCTGTGCCTGGGGCTCATCGGCGTGGCATTGCTGTTGCGTCTGTTCGGGGAAAACGCGGCGGTACTGATCGGCACGGCGGCGATGGTCGGAGCCGGCATCGCTGTGGCCGGCCCGCTGCTGTCCGGCTTCATCAAGCGCTACTTTCTCGACCACATGGGTAAAACCGCTGCCTTCTACTCGCTGAGTATGGCTATCGGCGGCACCATCGGCGTGGTTCTGACCGCACCCGCGGCGCAATGGCTGGGTCACCGCTGGACGTGGGGGCTGGCGCTGTGGGCGATCCCAGCGATATTGGCGCTGATTATCTGGTTGCGTTTGCCCAACCAGCCGGAGGCGGCTGTGGAGCAACGCGCCGGGTTGCCGTGGGGCGAGCCGCGCGCCTGGCTGCTCAGTCTCTATTTCGCCTTGCAGGCCGGATTGTTCTACGCCCTGGCGACCTGGCTGGTGGCGCGCTACCACGAAGCCGGCTTCAGCCTGTTGCAGAGCAATGCGTTTTTCAGCGGTTTCATGCTGATCGGCCTGCCGAGCGCTTTCGCCATGCCTTGGCTGGCGCAACGTTTTGGCAAGCGGCACCTGCTCATGGCCGGCTGCGGTGTGCTGGCTGCGGTGTGTCTGCTGGTCATCGCCTGGGTGCCACAGGTCCAGCCGCTGGTGGTCTGCATGCTGTTGGGTGTGGCCCTGAACGGCACGTTTTCGATGTCGCTGGTGCTGCCGATGTACGAGGCAAGCACCCCGCTGGCGGTGAGCCGCCTGACCGCGATGATGCTCTGCACCGGCTATTGCCTGGCGTGTTTCACGCCGGTCCTGACCGGGCTGGGACGCGACATCGCCGGTGACTATCGCGGGCCGTTCCTCGTACTGGCGGGCATGGCGGCGTTGATGGTCGTGCTCGCCTTGCGCCTCGCGCCACGGTCTGACCTGGCGGCGGCTATCGAGACGAGCTGATACGCCGATGGCCCAGCGAGGTGTGGCCTGCGTCACCCCTGCGAAATACGAAGGCACCGTACCCGCCTGGCATGCTGGAACGTCGCGCGGATTTGGTTGAACATGTCGGACTTTCGTCTGGAGTGACTCTGTGGAGCCCGAATCCATCGTCTATGGCAGCATTCGCGACTGGCCCTCGGCGGATGCCGAGCAGTGCCGTCAGCGCCGAGCGGCAAACCGGCGTGCGCTGGACCGTCTGCCGCAGGGTGAGGGCTGGCCATTCATTGGGCGGGAGATGTTCGCCTGCTGCACGCAGGAGGGCGTGTATCAGACCCAGGTGATTCACTTCGGCGCCAGTTATCGAGCGGTCGAATACGAATGGGCCCTGTGGGTGCGCAACTTCGAGGCATTGCTCAACGAACTCTATTGGACCAGTGCGGTGGTGCACCTGGAAACCGAGCTCAACGGCACGCACACGTTTCGTTGGGAAACCGAAAGCGGCTCGCACAGTCCTCACCAAAGCGATCTGCGCATGCGCTGCGCGTGGGAGCGTGATGGCGGCGTGCTCGGCTGAGGCTCAATCGTCTTCCAGCCATTGCCTGGGCACGTCGCGCTTGAGCGCCAACTGGCACTGCTGGTGATCCGCATCGAAAACGATCACCGCCGTTCCTTTGATCAACGCCTGCCGTACCCGCTCGACCCGGGTGTGCAGCGGTGTCTCGTCACCGTTGTCGGTGCCCTGGCGGGTGACGAAATCCTCGATCAGGCGGGTCAGGGTGTCGGGTTCGAGTTGGTCGTGAGGAATGAGCATGGATTCAATTCAAAGAAGGGTGGGGCGGCGGCCTGAGTGCCCGAGTGCTGGCTCAGACAGGCCAGCGTCGAGGCTGTGATAGGTCGAGCGGCTTGAGAAAGCGGTCCAGGCAAGCATACAACTGCTCGGTGTCCAATGGTTTGCCAATGAAGTCATCCATCCCGGCGTCACGCCCCTGTTGCCGGTGGTCGTCAAGCACATGGGCGGTGAGGGCAATGATCGGCACCGGTGCGAGCCCCTGTTCCGCTTCGATACGGCGAATCTGCCGGCTTGCCTCGAAACCGTCGAGTTCAGGCATTTCGCAATCCATCAGAATCAGCTGCGCGGCCGATGGATTGTCGCGATAGGCCGTTACGGCCCGCCGGCCATTCTCGGCGACCAGCACGTCATAGCCACGTTTGCGCAGCAGTCCCGAAACCACCATCTGGCTGACCGGATTGTCTTCGGCGATGAGGATGCACGAGCGCGGCGCCGTCGCCTTGTGGTCACACATCCCTGCATCGGTCGCCGGGCTGCCCACCGGTTGATAGAACCGGTGGAGCGCATCGCGCAGCGGGCCGAGCAGGAGCGGTAGCGGCAAGTTGACCAGTCGCAGCGTTGGCGCCAGTACCAGGCAATCGCTCTGCGGCGGGCATAGCAGCATCACCCGCTGGTTCGGCTCGAGCTGGTTGGCCAGCGCTGCCAGCCAGTCCTGTGGCTTGCCCGGCCAGGGCGCCATGACGACAAGCAGAGGTGTCGTAGCGTGGTCGTCCAGGTAGCGCGGCAGTCGCTGCGGTTCCTCGCAGCGCACCACTCGCATGCCCCAGCGCATCAGAAGATTGCTCATGGCATCGAGCGCGTGCACATCCTGGGACGCGATCACCGCGGTGCGGCCCTCCAGCAATGAGGTGAGCGGATCATGGTTGCCGCCGGCTTCATGTAGCGCAATGGCGAAGCTGAAGCGGCTGCCTTTGCCCGGTGCGCTTTGCACGTCGATCTGGCCGCCCATCATTTCCACCAGCTCTTTGCTGATCACCAGTCCCAGCCCGCTGCCGCCATAACGCCGGGTGGTGCTCGAATCGCCCTGGGCGAAGGAAACGAAAAGCTGCGCGAGCACTTCGGCGCGCATACCGATGCCGCTGTCTGTCACCGAGAAGACCAGCTTGCGTGAGTCGCCCCGGCCCTGGCTACCGATCTCGAGGACGACATAGCCGCTTTCGGTGAATTTCAACGCGTTGCTGAGCAGGTTCAGCAAGACCTGCTTGAGTCGGGTCGGATCGCCTCGCACGCGTCGCGGTACGTCTGCCGAGAGGCTCACGTGCAGCCGGACTTCCTTCTCCAGGGCCTGGGCCGTGAACAGGCTGATGGTTTCGGATGCCAATGCCTCGAGGTCGTACTCGATATCCTCCAGCACCAGCTTGCCGGCGCCTATTCGTGCATAGTCGAGGATGTCGTTGATCACCGACATCAGCGAGGCGCTGGAACTGGAAATGGTGTCGAGATAGAACCGCTGGTTACGGTCCAGCGAGGTTTCGCGCAGCAGTTGCAGCATGCCGAGCACACCATTGAGGGGGGTACGGATCTCATGGCTCATCTTCGCCAGGAACCGGCTCTTGGCCTGGTTCTCGCTTTCCGCGCGCGCAGCGGCCTGGCGTGACTGGAACCCTTCTTCCTTGAGCAGATTGATCCGGTCGGCCAGCCCGATCGACAGCGTGATCAGCTCGAAGGCGATACCGACCTTGACGATGGATGCGCCATACAGACCGAACAGGTTGAAGCCCAGGGAACCGGCGGTGACGATGGCAAAGGTCACCAGCAGTACACCCCAGGCCAGGGTGTAGTAGAAACCGTAGCGAACGCCGCGCCGCCAGACGAACGCGCCGGTCAGCAACAGGCCTATCGAGGAGGCAATCACCATGACACTGGCCAGGATGCTCCAGGTCTGCAGGTCGAGAATCAGCCCGGACAGCAGCGCGCCGAACGACACCAGAAATGCCACGCGCAGCGCGAAATCCAGTCGCGGAAAGTGCTCGCGGGTATGCAGGAAATGGCGACTGAATTGAATCGAGATCAGACAGTGGCTCAGCATCAGCGCATAGATGCCGAGGGCAACCAGGCCGCCATCGTCGTTCAGCCACTTGACCAGCAGGCCATCGAAGCTGAGTGCGAACAGCCCGACGTTGAGGTTGTAGACCAGGTACCAGAAATACGCCGGCTCGCGAAGCGACATGAACAGGAACAGGTTGTAGCAGAACATCGCGAACAGCACGCCGTAGAACGCGCCGGCAAGGCCCATCGAGTTTTCGGCCGTGGCCGCGCTTGCGCCGTAGCTGCTGAAATACAGCGGTACGTACAGGGTGCTGGTGCTCTGCAGCCGCAGTAGCAGCGTCGAGGTGCCGGGCTCCAGGTCGACCGGAAACCAGAAGTTGGTCACCTTGACCGAACGTTCACGGAACGGATGGCGATCGCCGGACTGTTGTCGGCTGATGCGGCCGTCGGGGTGACGCAGATACAGCTCGATATGATCGAGCAGCGGATAGTTGATCTCGATAAAGCCCCCGAGGGGGGTGTTCAGCTGGCTGTCCAGATCGACACGGAACCACCAGACGTCGTTGTTCTTACCCTTGTTGGCGTGCTTGCCGTCGACCTGCTCGAAGGTCTTCTCCGGCAGGCCCAGCACTTCGGTTGCGTTCAGTTCGGCGGCGGGATCGCGCAGGAAATAGGTCCAGTTGCCGAGTGACTGGCGAAAGTCCTCCGAATCCACCGTTACAGGAGTGAACGCCCAGAGCTGAGCGGACAGGCAGGAGAGGAAGATGGCCAGGCAAAGACGCGGCAGCATGGTGGGACCCGGAGTCGTGCAAAAGTCGCAGGCGGATCAGGCCATTCGGTAACGCCAATGGCAAGCCAGGTTCGCCTGATGCATCCATATATTTCAGACACTTGCGACTTTGCCCGGATCGAAGCCGCCTCGCAATCGACAATTGCCTCAACTTGGCGGCACATCATGAAACCCGACGCTCAATCGGACGAGTCGCCGGTTCGCTTGTCGAAGATCGAATCGACCGGCGGTACGCGCGTGTCGTTTTCCATCTGGGCGTCGTGTTCAAGTTGATGGCTGAAGCTTTCGAGCGATCCGTGGCCGGCGTGTGCGTCGCTGGCGAAGACCGGCGGGCTCAGCAGGTAGCTGCATATCAGGCGGCTCATCGCAGCGAGGCTGTCGATATGGGTCCGTTCATAGCCGTGAGTGGCGTCGCAGCCGAAGGCGAGCAGGGCGGTGCGGATATCGTGTCCGGCCGCGATCGCTGACTGCGCGTCGCTGTGGTAGTACCGAAACAGATCGCGGCGTACCGGTATGTCGTGCCCTTCGGCCAGCTTGATCAGGTGTCGGGACAGGTGGAAGTCGTAAGGGCCCCCGGAGTCCTGCATGGCGACCGTGACCGCATGTTCGCTGGACGCCTGGCCCTTGGCCGTCGGCGCGATGTCGATGCCCACGAATTCGCTCACGTCCCATGGCAGTGCGCCGGCCGCGCCGGAGCCGGTTTCTTCGGTGATGGTGAACAGCGGGTGGCAGTCGATCGGCAACTGCTGATCGCTCTCGACCACTGCTTTCAGCGCGGCCAGCAGGGCGGCCACGCCCGCCTTGTCATCCAGATGGCGGGCGCTGATATAGCCGCTGTCGGTGAACTCGGGCATCGGATCGAACGCCACGAAATCGCCGATATGCACGCCCAGCGCAACCGTATCGGCACGGCTGGTTGTAAACGCGTCCAGGCGCAGCTCGACGTGGTCCCAACTGATGGGCATCTCGTCGACCGCGGTATTGAAGGCGTGCCCTGAGGCCAACAACGGCAGGACGCTTCCGCGGATCACTCCGCTGTCGGTGAATACGCTGACGCGGCTGCCTTCGGCAAAGCGGCTCGACCAGCAGCCTACCGGCGACAACCCCAGACGGCCCGTGTCGTGGATCTCACGCACGCTGGCGCCGATGGTGTCCAGGTGGGCGGCAATCGCGCGGTCCGGGCTATCGCGTCGACCTTTGAGCGTCGCACGGATCGTGCCGCGCCGGGTCAGTTCGAAAGGAATGCCCAGTTCCTTCAGCCGCTCGGCAACGTAACGCACGATGGTGTCGGTGAATCCCGTTGGGCTGGGGATTGCAAGCGTCTCCAGCAATACACGTTGCAGGTAGTTCAGATCGGGTTCGGGAAGCTTTGCAGTCATGTTCGCTCCTCGTGGGGGCCGTGAATGAATGCCGCCAGGCAGTGAATGATTGCGCGCGTGGTGCCGCCTGCGAACCGCGCCGCCTGGCCCGGGGCGGCGCTGTGCCTAGTGACTATTGTGGCTGAGCGGAAACAGCAGGTCGATGAAACGCTCCGCCGTTGGCTGGGGATGATGGTTGGCCAGCCCGACACGCTCGTTGGCTTCGATGAAGACGTAATCCGGTTGATCGGCGGCCGGTACCAGCAGATCCAGCCCGACCACCGGAATATCCAGCGCCCGTGCGGCTCGAACAGCCGCGTCGATCAGCTCCGGGTGCAACTGGTCGGTGACATCGTCGAGGGTGCCGCCAGTGTGCAGGTTGGCGGTACGCCGAACCGCCAGGTGCTGTCCGTGGGGCAAGACCGTGTCGTAATCGAAACCGGCTTCTTCGATGCAGCGGCGGGTTTCCTCGTCCATTGGAATGCGGCTTTCGCCGCTGGTCGCAGCCTGGCGTCGGCGGCTCTGGGCTTCGATCAGTTCGCGAATGCTGTGGCTGCCGTCGCCCACGACCTCGGCGGGCCGGCGGATCGCGGCGGCCACCACTTCGTAGCCGATGACTACGATGCGCAGATCGAGCCCCGAATGATAGCTCTCGATCAGCACTCGCTGGTCGAACTGGCGGGCCCGGGCGATGGCTTGTTCGAGATCCTCGATGTTGCGCAGGTCCACCGAGACCCCATGGCCCTGTTCGCCATCGACCGGCTTGACCACCACGCTGCCATGCTCTTTCAGAAACGCCGCATTGCTTTCCGCCGGGCCCGCCAGGCACTGCGCCGGCAACTTGAGCCCTGCCCGGGCGAGGGTGCGGTGGGTCAGGCATTTGTCCTGGCACAGCGTCATGCTGACAGCCGAGGTCAAGTCCGACAGCGATTCGCGGCAGCGCACCTTTCGGCCGCCCTGGGTGAGAGTGAACAGCCCGGCTTCGGCGTCGTCGATGGTGATTTCGATGCCGCGGCGACGGGCTTCGTCGACGATGATTCTGGCGTAGGGGTTCAGCTCGGCTTCCGGCCCAGGGCCGAGAAACAGAGGCTGGTTGAAGGTGTTCTTGCGCTTGACGGTGAAGGTTTGCAGGTCACGGAAGCCGAGCTTGGCGTAGAGCGCCTTGGCCTGCTTGTTGTCGTGCAGCACCGACAGGTCGAGATAGGCCAGGCCACGCCCCATGTACTGTTCGATCAGGTGACGCACCAGTGCTTCGCCGACGCCGGGACGGGTGCAGCTCGGGGCGACCGCCAGGCACCAGAGGCTGGAGCCGTTTTCGGGATCGTTGAAGGCTGTCTGGTGATTGATGCCCATCACGCTG